>VXOR01000077.1 GCA_009840005.1 Gemmatimonadota bacterium | reverse complement strand
GTATGAATCGTCGGTAGTGCAGTATTTCACGGAGAAGGCCCTTAAGCAAGGCATTGAGCAAGGCATTGAGCAAGGCATTGAGCAGGGCATTGAGCAAGGCATTGAGCAAGGCATTGAGCAAGGTATCTGCGAAAGCATCCAAGAAGTGTTGGAACTGCGCTTTCAACCGGAGGCCGTGCGCCGCTTGGCCGTGCGCCTTGGGGCCATTGACGATGTACAGCGCCTCAAGCGGTTGCATCGGGCGGCCATCCAGGTGCCCAGCCTCGAAGCCTTTAAGAACCTGCTAGACGCCGACGAGTAGAACACTGCGTAACGTCAGTTGATTAATTTGGCGTCGAGTTCTTGGAGCTTCGTCTTGAGTTCTGGCGGTAGCGGCGACTGGAGGATCCTGTGGATAAGTTCACAATCATAGCTGGGCAAATCTAGATAGATCACCAATCGCGCCATCGCCTCGGGGTGAGCGTCCGGTAGATCGCCTTTTTCAAGTCCGTAGAGCATTCCCCCTGCATCCCCCTGGATTTTCGGCATCTTGATTGCCAAATCGATGGCTTCGGAAAACACCCCTGTCAAGTGCGCAAGCCATTTCAGCATACCTTTGATTTCATCCGGTTCGAGAGGCTTTGGCACACCTTCCAAACGGTTCTGCCAATAGCGTTTCAGCCAGCGTTGCCAATAGTTTTGCTGTCGCGCCTCATCCATGCGATACAAGTGATTATCTATCTTAGACGCAAAAATATGCCGACTCTTTGCGTCGCTGTGAGCGAAAAACTTAGGGATCCACTCGTCGCTGGGGTTATTGACATAATATCCGATCATGGTCACATACGCTTCGATAAATTTATCGCGCCGATCAGATAAATCGCTGTTGATATACTGAACAGCTTCGAGAAATGCTTCCCCCAGAAGTTCCGCTACGGGAGGGGTGAGACGTCCCAAAGTCAAAAAACCATTCCAGATCGCTTTATAGTCGTCGGCATTCCTGTGGTTTTTCTTAAAGAAAAGCGGTAGCAGATTTTCCTTTGTCCAGTTCTCATCGATCGCTAACAGGAACACAAATTCCCCCACGAGAATGGTCTTGCCAAATCTTCTCCCTATCGTCCGATCTTCTACAATTTTCGACAGTGCCGCTAAATACTCGCCATCAAGTCTATTGGGGACCGGGTCTTGCTGTTTTCTCCATAGAGATAGGCTTTCCAGCCAGAACAGGGCGAGAGTTGCAGAGGACGAGCTCAGCCAATTCGACATTTCATAGAAAGGCGGTTCTCGGTCGATACTGGCCCAAAGAGCTGCGGCGATCTTGTTCGCTTGCGGGAGCAATTCTAACGCATAAGGCCTGCCGCCATCTCTTACTAAATTGTAAAGTATGTAGGCAATCTCACGCCCATGTTTTTGATACAAATTGGCATTTTTCAGGTGATGGATGACTGTGCGGATTTGATTTTCGTCAAGCACTGTTCCCGACCAAGCCTGTATCAGCGCAGTCCAGAAGTTAGTTTCCCAATTTTCCCTTGAGACCAGTGCATCTGCTAAGTCGAGCCCCCATCTGAACTCTTGCTTCGCCGCATCTCCTACGGCACTTTGGAGTAGATGCTCGTCAAAGGGGTCGTTTGAGTGGAAAGACAACAATTTTTCGAGCCACTCGCCTGCTGGTTTTGCCAGCAATTCTTTAACGCTCCAAGGACTTTTCGTTTCTACCGACTTCGGCAAAAATATGAAGTCTGGATGTTCTGGTTTTTTAAATTTTGGATACTTCTTCCATACCTCATCCAGCTTAGTCTTAGCCAAGGTCCAAGTGGGATCTACGTCGTGAAGCCAAGACAGCCAATTGAAGTGCCTGTACGCCGTGTTCTCTTCTCTGTTAGAGAGGTCTTCACCTAGCCAACGATAAGCCAATACAACTTCGATGAGCTTCTCGCGTTGTGCTGGGCTGGCTTGTGGGTAGGTCTGTTTCACGGCCCGAAAAGTCTCATGGTGTGCGTTCAAGTCGTATAGGCCGATACGCGTCAACAGCCAGTCTATTTTGGCGTCCGCCGTCAAATCAGAGCGCACGGATAATGTGTGTACCGCTAAACGGCGCAGTCGCGGTATATCGGAGGAAATTAGGAGATCGCACCATGCTGCTGCTACGTTGGCCTGATTCGACGCTAGCCACTCAAGGGAGTCTCGCGCTGCGTCAGTCAAAATGTCAATGTCTTCGACAGATATGTTTTGGGCATGGGCATGGGGCTCGATGGCTGGACAACTTATATAATCCCCTATGTCTGGCTGTTGCCACATGGACAGGGTGCGATGCCGGTCTTCGAAATACTGGACGACCAGCGAGAGCAATGGTTCAGCTACTTGAGATAGGTTCGGCTTGAGTCCTTTTTCCCAGAGTTCATTGAGTTCGTAGAGATCACAAGCTAGCGGCAGATCGACATCTATCCTTAGCATCTGATCGTTTTCATCGTCAGAGGGCCATTTGAAGCCCTTCAATAGAAGGCGACTTTTCAACATTGCAGCGAAAATCTGCAACAAGGCCGGCATCAAGTTTTGATCGTTGCAGCGCTTGCTGATCTCCAGCCACATAGGCCAGTTCATATCTGCTGGAGCGGTTTCGAGTAGCAACGAAACCCAACGAGATAGAGTGTCCTCGTCCAGCGGCTTCTCTCCTTTCCCTATAGCCCATTGCAAGTGATACCAGAAAGACGGGTTCAGTTGCATTTGATGTTGGGCAATCAGTAGAAAGAGCTTATAAGCCTGATCGTGGGCGAAGTTCTCAGCTAACCAACCGGCTAGTACCGCGCTCGGTTCGGATAGGTCGTCAGTGCCGAAAAGCGGATCCAGATGCCCACGCTTGCTGAGCCAGTCGATCCATTCAGGCGAGGTGGCCGCTTGAGTGAAGAACCGTGTCCGTACCGCATCCGAGAGGGAATCGGCGATGAGATCGGCTGCTTCTTCGTCTAGGGAAGGAGGCGGTTTTTCCGCGAGGTCAGTAATTTCCCTCTGCCAGTCTAAAACGCCACGGTTTACATACTCTGCCAAGCGGCAGACGCCCTCGTAAAGAACCTCGTGTTGATCTTTAGGATAACCTATGGATTCGATCTTAAGCGCATTCCAACGCTGCAAGTCGTTATCATCCGTCAGGGCGAAACGCGGTTTCGTCTCGTCAGGAGGGAGCGCACGTGCCAAATAATTCAGAATCATGTCGTTGTGGCGGTAGCCGACGAAAAGGACGGGGAAGCGACGGAATAATTCGACGAGAAAGCGTCTCGCCCATCCCTCGGTCAGATACGCACGACCGAAGTCCTCATCGGTGAGTACCATCCCTTGGCGATGGCTCAGGGCACCGTGAACGTGGACGATTCCATTGAAATCTCGTCCTAGCGGCAATGCCGGTGCCCGGAATATCTCGGGTACGGCACCGAAGACGGCTTGTGCCGCCTCCTCAAACAAGAGGTCGAAGTTAGTGGTAACGACGCGAACTTGCTCGCCGTTTTTTTGATAGAGCCGCAAAAGGTCTCGGTGCAGATCAGTCGGCTTGGGATTATTGCGGGAAAGCTCCTGCACGGCTCGCTCATGCACTTTCACGCCTTTTTGGTGAAGTCTGCCGAGAAAGCGGTCCTCTGGTTCTCTCTCTGATTCTTTTTCTCGCAATACTTCGCCGGTTCCTTGCGCGATCTTTTCCGCCAACTCTTTGAATAGTGGCAGACACGCAGGCTTACCCTTTGAGACGCCTGCGCCGGCGAAAATGACCAATTCGCCATCGCGCAAGGCGGACAATAGAGGAGAAGGAAAGTCGATTTCTGCGATTTTCATGGTTTTTACGGATGTCTCAGTGGTCTGTCATGCCTTAATGAACTGGATTCCTGCTTGCGCGGAAATGACGGCCGGCTGACTCCTGCGGCGGCTGACGAGAGCCAAAACGGCTTATCATACAAAAACGTCGGCGTCCGGTTGATCCGAAGCAAGAGCGTTCATATAAGCGAGGCAGAGGTCGCAGGAGCGGTACTTGCCGTAGGCGGCGGTTTCTTGGCGTCTGACGATGGGGAAGGTGGAGTAGATGTAGCGGATGTCGTCGCGGTCGATGACGCCGTAGAGGTGGAAGAATACGGCGTCGAGTTTGGCGCGGAGTTGCAAGCGGCGGTCGTCGTCCCAGACGAAGGGATCGCCAGCATAGCCTAAGTCGCGGGCGAAAGGGGCCATGTCGTGGGCGGTGTACGTGAGTTCCAAGACGGCTTCGCGGATGATTTGGACGGCGGTTTTGGGGCCGAAGTGGGTGGACTCGTAGAGGGCGAGAGGGACGACAGGAAGTTGTTCGACTATGTACCAGTTAAGATGCTGGCCTTGAATTTTTTGCCGGGCGATATAGTCAAGTGGAATGGCGTTGAGATTCGCCAACAACATTGCAGCCCCGCTGGCAGTTATATCGCGCTCCTCATCTGTCCCTATGATAACCGGCAGCGTATTCCCAACACCGATATTTGGGAGTAAAGTCGCAATCATCGATCGCACGTTAGTCGGTGCCGTCACGTCCTTAAAGCCGAGTAAAAATGATGCGTGAGGAACCGAAATTGCGTCTCTCGCTACCCAGAACTGTGGATCAGGCAGCCAGTCGGGATCCTGTTGCTGCTCCGGGATTGCGGGCACGGGCTGCGCTGGTCGGTGCGGATTTTCGGGGTTGACGACAACGCTCGCCGCCCGGTGGTCATACGCCTGCACCATTTTGCCTTCGTACAGCGGCACCCACTCACCAGTTGGACTGCCGAAGCGGTTGCCGCCGATGGGAAACGCGCCTTCTTGCTCCTCTAGCTCTGCGCGTGTGCGGAACAGGTCGGAGTCGTTGGTCATGTCGAACATACGGACGTATTTCACCGGCCACGCCTTGATTTCCTCACCCTTCGAGCGATCTACTAGAACCGGCAGGCGCGAATAGATTGCCGTCGTCAATTCCGCATCCCGCCGCGAGCGGAAGATGGGAGCTGTGCCAGTGTTCGGATTGACGCGGGCGAAGTCCTGCGCCGTTAGGGGGAAGCAACGCTTGGGGGAGTCGAGTTCGGCAACGTCCTGGAGGAAGAAGGCGCACTTAGCTGGATTTTCGGTTGGTGCCGAACTTGCGACAAAAGCGCAGAACTTGAACCGGCTGTCCACATCCGGGAAGAAGGGCTTTTCTTTGTATCGCGTACGCCGATTCTCAAAATCGTAGAGTGCCCGCAGCCGCCCCTCGGTCGCCACTCCCTTAAAAAACTTCGCCGCCGTCTTGTCAGACGCAATGCCAGACGGCGTGAGCAGCCCAACCATGCCCTGGGCATTCACCAACGTCATTGCCCGTTCCACGAACAGGGAGTAGAGGTTCACGTCGCCGCCAGACAATAGGGGATAGTCGCCGGACGCCCGCGCCATCTGAGCCGTAAATGCAGTGCGCTCGCTCGCTTGGTCAAATTCTTTGGCCAGCGGATCGCCGGCCTTCTCCAAAGCAGCGATCATCTTCTTGCGGTCAGCAGCTCGTTGCGCCTTGGCAATCTCTGGTCGCCTCGCCGCAAACCACTCCACCTGTTGCAGCTTGATCCGATCCCAAGGCGGATTGCCAATCACCGCGTCAAAGCCGCCGTGCAACCTAGGCCCCTCCCAATCCTGCCATATACCCGGAAAGGCGACCTGCCAGTTCAGAAACCGCTCTTCGTCCATCAGTACCCGCGCCTGTGCGAACAGCCGCGCAAACCGCTCGGGCTCGGGCACGTCCGTCTTGGGGGCAAGTTCGCCAGCCGCAATGGCGACCGGGTCTCCCAACCGGCTCGACAAAAAGTTTTGCAAGGCGATTTTGTCTTCTTTGTCCCGCACGTTTAGCCACGCAAACGCATGGACCAACGAAAGGAAATCCGCCAACGGTTGCGTCCCGGCCTGCATGTCGGCAAAGAGCGCAGCCGAGCGATCCGTCTCCTCAATCTCGGCGTCGGTCAACTCCTCAATCGACTGCATGGCTTCAGCCATGCGGGTCGCCTCGCTGATCGGGCCTTGTAGGAAGAGCGCGTTCTCGTCGTCCATCGCCTTGTTGACCCAGCCCCCAAACAGGCTGTCGCCGCAGCGCAAGTGATGGTCGAGAAAGCTCAGCGGCGCGCCCGCCGTAAAGGTGTGCAGCCACAGCGATACCTTGGCCAACTCCACGGCCATGGGATTTTTATCGACCCCGTACACGCATCGCTTGAGCACCATGCGCCGCACAATGTGGCGGTCGTCGAGCCGCTCGGCATCAATGCGCCAGCCGCCTTTTTCGGCATTCACCATGATCGTCTCGCGCATGGCCTCGATGCGGGCCGCCAGCGGCGAAACATCGACTGCGGCCATCGCCTCGATAACGCGGTCGCTCAGGTAATCGACTAGGCTCGTCAGAAAGTGTCCAGACCCCATGGCCGGGTCGCAGATTTTCAAGTCCAATGTCTGCTCGGCACTGCGCCCCTCGACGAGTGGGCCAACAGTCTCCTTGATAATCAGGCTCACAAGCGCGTCCGGCGTGTAGTAACTGCCCGACCCCTTGCGGGCAAAGACGTTGAGCCGTACGTCGATGCCGCCTGCCTTCTGCACCAGTTCGCGTTCCAGCAGCCGCTCGTAAATAGACCCAAGCTGCTCCACACTCAAGTTGCGATAGTTGATGTAGCGTTGGCTTTCCAATGTGGTGTCAAAGGACAGGGCATAAATCACATCGGCCACGACCTGATCGCCCAATTGGATGCTGGACAAAAGCGGTGTGCGCTCTTGGTCGAACAGGCCGCCGTTGTAAGGCGGCAGACCAATGGAGGCGTCGCCCTCGTTGATGATGCGGCATAGGTCGCGGATGGCCGACCAGTAGCGAGCGGCTGTATTGGAGAATACATCGCCCTGTCCCTTGCGCTTGCCTATGTCGTCGCGCACCCGGCGCAGGCTATAGTCGTCATACGCGTCGTCTCTCACGGGCAGCAAGTCGCGGTCTTCGGCGTACAGTTATGAACAACAGGCGGTAGAACAGAGTTAGGGCGGCGTTGCGTATCTCGGATAATGACGCGGCGGGCGCGGCCTTGAAAATAGCGTCAGCGAGTTGGGGGAAAACTTGATCGAAGACGACCGCGGAAAGGCTGGTGGCTACGCGCTCTTCGTAGAATCGTCCTTCGTCGAGTATGCGCTGGTGCAAGGTGCGCCCATCGTCGTCCGGCAGGAACGCCGCGCGGCCAAAGACCAGCGCGAACACCTTTAGATAGTGGCTGCGCTCATTCGGCAGGTCGAGGGTCTGCATGAGATCGATCTCGTAGAACTGCTCGGCGACGGAACGCGCACCCGCATAGTAAAGCCGCCAGCGCGCCCCATTCGTGAGTATGCCCCAGCGCAGCTTACCATTGGCCAAGTCATCTACCCGGCGCAAGTAGCGAAGCATTTGGGTAGAAGGCGCGGCCTTTTTATCGTCGCCGCGATCAAGTGGCAAAATCCACCGCTTAGATTCGACGATGGCGAGGCCGTGTTCGTACCGCTTCCATTCTTGGGTGAGTCTGTTAGCCCGGTCCTTGGCCGCAGCATCCTCAAATAGCAGCCCGTCCGGCACGTCTTCGCGCCCTTTGGCACTCAGGTTTTGCTGCCGCAAGCTCTCAGTCCAGCCGAGCAGGCGCAAAACCGGCCAGATTAGGTCATCCTCAGTTTGGGTTTCGTTGGGGCTACCGTCCGTGGGGAAGCGGTCGAAGAGCGCCTGCACCTCGCTCTCGAATGTGGCGAGATCGTGATCGTCGTAAGCCTCCCACTCGGGAAATTCTGTAATGGAGCTGTCGAGGAGGTCTTGGGCGAATAGACTGCCTTGGAGGTAGAGGGGGTTAGGCATCATTGGACGTGGCCAGCTTGTCGCTAATTTTTTGTGCCAGCGAGCGATAGTCTTGGTAACAACTCACGACCGCATTCATATAGGCACCCAGAGCACCATCAGCTGGTTTCAGCATAAACATGGGCTTATTCGCCTCTTGAGCTAGGGGCATGAGTGAGCGGTATTCTTGCAAGTTCGCCAGCAGATACTCATCGGTGTCGATGGTCGGCGTTGTTGACGCGTCGCATTGCAGCACGGCCCGTCTGTATTCTTTGGGTATTTTGCTAATCCACTTGTGCAATGCCTGCACGGGACGGTCCAAGCGGATGACGCGACGTCTGACGATATATCCGAGCGGCTGCATGTTGCCGCTGGGCAGAACAAAATCCAGATTGTTGGGCTTTGCGTCCATGCGTTTTCTCCAGGCCTTTCGCCAATCAGCCAATGTCGATCCTACGTTGCACAAACCTCGCAAAGAAAACGAATCCGTGGCGAGCGGAATGACTACGTGGTCGCTGGCGATTAGCGCGGCCCGGTTGAGAGGCCCGAGGGTTGGTCCGACGTCTATCAAGACCAAGTCCGCTGCAAACAGGTCGTTGGCAGTGGCTACCAGCCGCGCAAAGGCGGTGGTGATGCGAAACGCCCTTTCTTCGCCATCCAAGCACTTGGACCAGCATTCGGCGAACTCCCCGGCGCGGGTGGAAAGCGAGAGGTCGCCAACCAATAAGCCGATTCGTTCTTCAATTTTCTCGATATGAGGTTGCGCGGCGATGTCTCCCGTTCCTTTGAACAGGGAGGCGAAGTTGGCATCTACCGTTTTGCCGCTCTTCGTTTCCAATAGGGATTCGAGCCCGCTTTCGCCCAGAAACATTCCGCTCAGGTCAGCTTGCGGATCGAAGTCGGCGACGACGACGCGATAGTCTAGTTCGCTGAACATCCACGCGAGGTGATAGACCAAAGAGGTCGTGCCCACGCCGCCCTTGTTGTTGAAAAACGCGACGGTCTTCATGGCTGTTCGTTTTGCTGGTGTATTGTAACACAAAAGAAGGTATCCTGAATGTCAAATTCAGGCGGTGGGTTACCGTTTGCCGCCAATGCGTTACGAGCCGTTTGTATCCCGATGCCGAAACGCTGCATAAACCCCAAGGTTTTCATGGCCTCGGCGAGAGTGGGGTTGCGATAGGCCGTAGCCCCGGGCTGTCCGAAATTCTCTTTGGTGACATCCCCATATACCGAGCCGGGGTTGCGGATTTCCACTCTGTCGGCAAACCACGTGACGCGCACGGGAGTATAGCTTTCGTAGGTGCGGTGAATTACGGCGTTGCGGACGAGCTCTCGCAGCGCGTCAAATGGATAGTCTGGTTTTTCTGCATGGGTTGTCCCCCGGAGGTCAAGGGCGGTTCCAATGTTCCGTTTGAGCAGGAGATCTAGTGCTCGCAATTGTTCTGGGAGCGGGCCGGATAATTCGGCTTGATCGAGCGTGGTATTGGAAAGCTCATTCTCTGCAAAGCGGACAAATTGAATGTACGCGCCGGGAAACCAATAGCGCGGGTCTCTTCCCAACATGAGGAGCGCCGTTGCCGTGGGTATCCCATCTGGCGTGGTCAGACGCAAGGCTTGCAGTTGTTCTATCAGTTGGCGGTCATTTTCTCGTAAAACTTCTGGCGAAACAGCGGCC
Organism: Gemmatimonadota bacterium; assembly: GCA_009840005.1. Next base: position 52,734 of record VXOR01000077.1, on the reverse strand, counting down.
GGTAGGTATTCATTGCTAAATTTCATTAAGTCTAGATCGCGCTCTATGGATGATAGGGGTACCGGATGAGCATCGTACGGCAAATTGCCCCAAGCTCTTTTCTCAGTTAGACGGCGTTCTTCCCCCGCAGTGGCTTGGGCGCGTCTTGGGCCAACTCGAATCCAGCATCTGCCATCGACTTTAACGGGTGGATTGTCCGAAGGCTCTACCTGTATCACGGCAACGTCTATGCCGTTCAGAAGTCTCTTGTCAACTTCCATGGCTGGGAAAGGAAGAATTTTGCCATCGTTTCTCAGGCCACCGAGCCTCTGTAAGAGTTTGTCGTCAATTGTCAGGCCCGCGCTGCTCCCATCGTCTTTGAGGCCCATAAAGAAGACACCGGGCTGCCTGTGGTCCGGCAGATCGTTGGCAAAAGCGCAGATCGCTTGCCGGACTTTGTCCAGGTCTGTAGTAGATTCGGTGAATTCCACGCGGTCGCTTTCGCCACGGCGAATAAGTTCCACCAATTCGTCGTCTCTCAGCATAATTCCGTCCTCGCGGCAACCTCTTTGCGTTTGTGCGTAGATTGGACTCTTTTCTACACGCAGCCGGCGTGTTCCCGTCCACGCAGAAGAGGGTATTCGGGCTTGTCCTCGGGGCGGCCCGTCCAGTGCGAGCGGGCGCTCATGTAGTGGGTGGCCATGCCGCGACGGCGCGTCGTCGTTTGGTTGGAGCCAGAGCGGTGCAAGAGTAGGCTGTGGTGGAAAGAGCAGTCGCCCGCTTGCAGCAGGATGGGCTGTTCGCGCTGGTGGTCGATGGCTGCGTCAGGGACTTTCTTGTCTTGCCGCTCGCCGACCATCCACACCTCGCTGTGGTCAATTAGTCCCTCGCGGTGGCTGCCCGGCACGACCCACAAGCAGCCGTTTTCAAGGGTTACATCGTCTAAGGCGACCCAAGCGGTGGCGATGGCCATCGGCTCGATGTGGAAGTACGCGGAGTCTTGGTGATAGGTCTTTTCTAGGCCACCTGGCCCCTTGATAAAAACTTGGTCGCCGTAGAGCTTGACGTCTGGACCGAGCAGGTCGGCGGCTGCGGTGAGGAGGGGCTCCCGCGTGGCGTGGTCGCGGAAGAACGGATCGCAATCGGACGGGCCGTTGATCTTGCGCAAGTGATCGATGTGGCGTTGCCGGGGCGCGTTGGGATCGAACTCGATGTTCGCCTCTGGGAAGGGTAGGTTACCCGAGGCAATCCCTTCGATATGGGTGCGGAGTACGCTGATGTCTTCTGCGGAGAGGGCGTTGCGCAAGATGGTGTACCCGTCCTGCTGGTACTGGGCGATTTGTTCGGGGCTGAGTACGGACATGGTTTGCTCCAAATTAGGCTATCTCCGCCAGCGCGTTCCCCACTGCGGCGACTAAGCCGTCGATGTGCCCGGGATCCATGGGCGCAGAAAGCGCGCACATGCCCAGCCCTGGGCCGAGGAAGTACCCCTGTTCGATGAGCGAGAGAAAGAGCGGTTGAATGAGGGTTTTGTCGGTGGCGGCGAGAGCGCGGTAGTTGGCGATGGGGCCGCGGGCGAAATAGATGCTGAAGACCGACCCCGTGCAGACCGCTTGAGCGGCGATGGCACGGTCGGCAAAGAGCGCGTTGAGTTGGTCCTTTAAGCGCGTTCCGAGTGCGTTCAAATGGGCGATGGTTTGCGGCGTCAGCTCGTTCAGGGTCGCTAGGCCAGCAGCCATGGCCACGGGATGTGCGCTAAAGGTGCCGCTCTGAAAAAAGCCGGTGGCTTGCTGTGAGTTGTCGAACAGGTCCATCAGGTCGGCCCGGCCGCCAAAGGCCCCTACCGGAAAGCCGCCGCCGATGATCTTGCCAAAGCAACTTAGGTCCGGGTCGATGCCGTACACTTCTTGCAGTCCTCCGACGCTCGTGCGGAACCCAACGATTTCGTCGAAGATGAGCAAAATTCCGTGGCGGCGGGTGATGTCGCGCACGGCGCGGGCAAAATCCGGCTGGATGTCCAGGACGCCGGCCTTGGGGTCGAAGAGGACGCAGGCGAGTTCGCTGGCGTGTTCGGCGACGAGCCGTTCGACGGCTTCTGGATCGCTGTAGGGGAGGATGATGGCTTCGGACGCGGCCGATGGAGACATGCCGCCGGCTGTTGGCACGGCGATGGGCGCATCGGCGGGGCCGGCTTGGTCTAGGGGCGGGGCCACGCTGACTTCCACGGCGTCGTGGCTGCCGTGGTAGCCGCCCTCGAACTTGGCAATTTTGCCGCGCTGCGTGTAGCCTCGCGCTAGGCGAATCGCGTGCAGCGTGGCCTCGGTTCCAGAGTTGACAAAGCGAATCCGCTCCAGCGCATCCACTCGGTCGCACATTGCGCGGGCGATTTCGCTTTCGATGCCAATGGGCGCGCCCAAGGCAATGCCCTTTTGCATTTGCTCGCGCACGGCTGCTTCCACAAGCTCGTTTCCGTGCCCGAGGACTTGGGCCGTGTGGTGGTTGGCGCAATCGACGTAGCGCCGTCCATCGACATCCCACAGGTAGCAGCCTTGGCCGCGGGCCATGGTGAGTGGATAGGGCGGGTAGTAATACGCGCCTTTGGCCGCACCGGCCGTATAGGAACGGCCCTGCTCAAAAAGGGCGCGGGAGTTCGGGCTAGCGCGGCGATAGCGCGCTTCGAGGTCGGCAAGTGATGTAAGCACTATTTAAGGCCGCTTCTTAGGACAAGCGGCCTAAGATCAGCACGGCCAATGCAAGCAATACTGTTATCTGGATGCCGACTAGCCAGCGAAATTGAGCGTCGAGTCGGCGGTTCACTTCGGCGAACCCGGCCGTCTGAGACCGCTCGAGGCTGTCTAAGCGTACGGTCAATTGTTCGGAGATCCCTTCCAAACGGCCAATGCGCCGATCGTGATCTTGGGCTTGGGTAATAGGTTCACTCATGCTCAATTCTCCTTTCTTGTGCCTTGGCTGTCAGTTTTGGTAGAACATCGCGCTTGCGGCGTCTTGCAATGCCGCACCGGTCCATGTTCGCATTCATTTTAATTATGCCTTAAAGTATAGGCGTCCACAAGGGACGCCCCTACAACCCTTTACCACCCATCGCTATCATGTCCCAAACCGAATACGCCGTCTCGGCTGACGTTTCACTGATTGACTGCGACGTTCACAACTACCCGAACTCCATCGATGATCTCATGCCCTATTTGTCGGCGCGCTGGCAGGCGTACGTGCGGCAATCCGGGTTTAGCGGCCCGCCTGGGCCAACCTATCCCAAGGGGTTTGCCCAAGCGGCGCGGCGCGATGCTTGGCCGCCTTCGGGCTTAAGGCCGGGCGGCGATCCGGATTTTGCCCGCACCCAGTTGCTCGACGCTTGGGACATTGACATAGCCGTGCTCAATCCGCTCTACGGCATGACGGCCCTGCACAACCTCGACTTTGCCAACGCGCTGATGCGCGCGGTCAACGAGTGGACCGCGCGCGCTTGGCTCGACTGCGATCCGCGCTGGCGCGGCTCGATTGTGGTCAATGCCAGCGACCCGGCGGCCGCGGCCGCGGAAATCAAACGGGCGGCGGCGGACCCGCGCTTTGTGCAGGCGCTGCTGTTGGTGCGGTCGAGCGCGCCCTATGGCAAGCGACAGTTCCGGCCGATTTTTGCCGCGGCCTGCGAGGTCGGCCTGCCGGTGGGAATCCACTTCGGCGGCAGCGGCCAGCCCATCACGGCCTGCGGCTGGCCTTCCTATTACATCGAAGATCACACGGCTATGTCGCAAGCCTTTGAGGCGCAGGTCATTAGCCTTGTTTGCGAGGGGGTGTTCTGCGAGTTCCCGGAACTGCGCGTCGCGCTGGTCGAGGGGGGATTTGCGTGGTTGCCTGGGCTGATGTGGCGGCTGGACAAAAACTACCGGGGTTTGCGCAGCGAGGTGCCGTGGCTGAAGAAGCGGCCCAGCGAATACATCCGCGAGCACTGCCGCGCCACGACCCAACCCATGGAAGAGCCGGACGATCCCCAGCACCTGTTGCACATCATCGACATGATCGGCGGCGAGGATTTCTTGATGTTCGCCACGGATTATCCGCATTGGGACTTTGACTCGCCGGCCCGCGCCCTGCCGCCGGCGATTGACGGCGCGATGCGCCAGGGCATCATGGTCGATAATGCCGAGGCATTTTATGGCTTTGCGGCGCGTTGACGTAGGGCCGGTCGCTGCCTTTGCCGACGGCGAGGTCCGTCGGGTCGAGGTCGAGGGGCGGGGCTTAGCTATCGTGCGGCAGGGGGATGCCTGGTACGCGTTGCGCGATATTTGCCCGCATCAAGGGGCGCGGCTGTCGGACGGTCGGGTTGGGGGCACGGCGCTGGCGCGGCATCCTGGAGACGAGATCGTCTTGGGACGTGCCGGCGAGATCCTGAGTTGCCCGTGGCACGGCTGGGAATACGACGTGCGCACGGGCCGCTCGCTCTGCGAGCCCGAGAAGGTGCGGGTGCGGACCTATTTGGTGTGTGTGGAGGATGGGCGGGTGGTGGTGGAGTTGGGTTAGGCGGGGATGGGATGACGATCATCGTGGACGCTAACCCGACACCCAACGCGCAAGCGCCTTTTAGAGATCAGCAGAGCGCCAGTTGCGCAGTCCGGCCACTAAACACTCTTCGAGCCAAACGCGGAATCGCTCTTCTATGGACGCTAGGTCTTCCCGATAGTTGACCTGAAACAAGCTGCGCGAAAGCACCTTGGCCGGACTCGTCTCCCGTTCTTCGCAGTCCGTCTGAACTCGCTGGAAGAACACCGCCGAACAGGCAAGTACCCCGCGGAATTCGCGTCCGATTCCATGGAAGGAAAGCAGAATCTGGCTCTGGTTCGCATTGTGGATGACGAGGCGCACCCAAGCGCGATAGGACTCCATATTAGCGAAGTAGTCGAGCACCTGCGCCCCACCCACAATCTGTTGTCGGAAATAGTGGCTGCGTTCGCCGTGGTCGGATTCTCCGTCAACAAATACATGAACATGGTCGAGGACGGCTCCCATGTCGGTCTCTATTGTCTCCTTCAGTTCGTTCATCCGCTTTTCGGCTTCCCGCCGCAGATGTTCTGCCTGATCCTTGACCGTGTTCCATTCACCCGTGAGGGTGTCGCGACGATGCTCCAATTCCCGGCGCGTGGCGCGGATCAAATCCTCGGCGCGGAAGTCCTTCTCAACTTCACGCGACAAACCAAGTGCCCGGACAAACTCGTGTTTCTGGATTTCCGAAAAAAAACTGACAAGTGGGTATAGATTACCGCGATCCGCTGCCTCCAAAGCGTCCAGGTACTCGCCTTTTATCTTGCTCCGCACGACCAGAGGAAACCGGCGTGCCTTGACGAGAACGAGCGTAGCAAGTGCTCTCGCTACCCGGCCATTGCCATCCTGAAAGGGATGGATCTGCGTGAAGCGATGGTGGAGCCAAGCGGCCTCGACTTCGGGAGCGATCTTTTCGTGAGCTCGATGCATTTCGATCAACCGGTCCATCTCGGAAGCGACTTGCTCTGGTGGACAGTATTCGTGGATTACACCGCCGCGTCCGGTTGGATTGTTCGGTCGTTTCTTGTAATCGCCGCGTAGCAGAGGAATCCGAACCCGTTTCCCGAGATGGTCCCTTCCCTCTGCTGTCTCCTGATTCTGCGTCAGCAGTTGGTGAAGCTGCTTGATATAACTCGTGGAGAGTGCTCGCTCTTCCTTGACGAAGGCGAATACATATTCGATAGCCGCCTCGTGATCTTGAATCATGGAAGCAATCCGTTCCGGGTCGTCGCCGGAACCGTGAGGGATCAACGTCGCGTCAATGCCGCGCTCAATCAGAAGTTCTGTGACTCCACGGTCGAAGTCGTACACTCGTTCTATCAATCCGGTTTCGATCGCCCATTCACGGTGCAGTTTCCGGTTAAACTCGGACAGTGCCTCCGAGTCTTCTAGTCGGCTGCGCTCTGTTTCCCATACCGCGGCGAGAGAATCGAGTTCCTTCTGCTCCAAGGCAGCCGGATCGTTCTCATAGTCGAGGATCGGAGTCCACTTGTACCCACCGTTCATCATAGCCGAAGTCCAGCTTAGGCTCTCGGCACCGGAATGGGCACCGGCACGTTGCCCTGCTTTTGCGACTCTAAAAATCCGATGATCAGTTCTACTACGGTGTGCCCCGCTCGCCCCGGCGACACTGACTCGACGCCTTGGTCCATGGCGGCGATCAGTTCGTGGATACCGGCGGGAATGCCCTCGACCGGCCAAGTCGGCGGCGCGAGGGGTTCTGGCTCTTCGCCGCGATACAGGGTGCCGCCGTCGCTGACCATAATTAGTCGTCCGGTAGTGCCGACCACTTCGAGTTGCTGCTTGGGTGCTGGCGTGGTCTTAGAACCGCCGATGTAGAAGCCCCGCACCCCTCCAGAAAAGTGGATGTATCCGTTGGCACCTGGCTCAGTGGCTGGTACGTGGCCGCCGTCGCCGCGGTACTCGGCGTAGTCCTCGTATCCTTCTTCCAGTTCGGCCACTACCCACTGAGGCTGCGCGGCCGCGTAGTAGCAGATAGCGTCGAGAGTGTGAGTGCCGTTGCGGAAGAGCATGGCGCGCGGGCCGGAGAGCGTGCCAATGACGTATTGCACCGGGCCGATAACGCCCTGATCGACGATCTCTTCTTTGGCGTAGCGCCACAGGGGGATGAAGCGCCGGGTGTGATCGACCGACAGAGTGGTGTTGTTGGCGTCGCAAGCGGCGATCATGCGGTCGGCGTCTGCGAGGCTGGTGGCCAGCGGCTTTTCGCAGAAGATGCCCTTGGCCCCGGCGTTGGCCGCATCTACTACTAAGTCGGCGTGGCGGTGATCCGAGGTGGCGACGGTGACGATGTCCAGCGATTCGCGGGAGAGCATCTCGCGGTGATCGCGGTACAGGGTGAGGTTTTCGTCCGGCCAGCGTTGCTCAAACTCGCGAAGGGTTGCTTCGTCGAGGTCGCAAGCGGCTGCGAGGCGGGCGCGGTCTGAGCTGACAAGCCCGGTGGCGTGGGCCACGCCAATGCCGCGGCAACCAATAACTCCAGCTTTATACATGTCGTACTCCTTTGTTTAGGGGTTCCACTGTTGGGCGCGCTCGGCGAAAATCGCTGGATTGGCGCGCCACTCTCCGTAGCCAATGCGCCGGCTGTCGGTCAGGTAGTTGATCTTGTCGTCGATGCAGGCCGCTAGGTCGGCGTCCTCCACGGCGAGCGCGAACCCACCCCACTCAGTGGCCGTGTCGAGGGCCGCGACGACAAACTCGCCGTCGGAAGAAACGCTGGCGTCGCGGTTGCCGATTTCGCCGCGGGCGATGGCGTCGATGGTGCCGTTTTCTAGGGCCTCCAGCAGTTCCACCTCGCCGGCCTCTTGCCCGAGGTAAATCACTTGCGGCATGTCGGCGGTGGGCGGCACCAGCCGCGTCCGGCCAGCGAGATGGTCCGATGCACCAGCCGCGGTGATGGTGTAAGCGGCCGTGCCGTCGGCAAGGAGCTCGCCTTCGGCCGTTTCAATGCGCGTACCCGCGACGAGTGCGCCTTGGGCATCGACGAAGCCGGTCAGCTCCAGCAGGCGGAACTCGCCCGTGGTGCCTCTTAGCACACCCACCCGATCTTCGCTAGTCAGGTCGCTGTGGCTGGCAAAGTGCTCGGCGTCTTCGGCCCGCACCAGCAGTGATTGCCGAAAGGTAATGTGCCCAGACGTAAAGTTTACGACGTGTTCGCCTGCCGCATTGCGGGTGCGGGAGTCGAGGATGGTAATGCCGCCGCCGACCAAGTCGTACTCCGGCCCGGTCGATTGAAGCCATATATCGTCCCACACGGCGATGCCGCGGCGTGCAAAGGACAGTCCCGCGCCGTCCATGATCTCTAGACCGGTTAACAAATCCGCTTCGTATCCGAGGTGCTCGTCGAACCCGGCCGTGCCCGGCTCTGGGTTTGCGCTGTGGCTGACCGGCGCGAAAAAGGCGTAGAACCCGACTTGGAGCACCTGCCCGTCACCGCAAGCTGCCGAGGGCGAGTCGCTGGGCGACGACGAGCAGGCCATCGAAAAGAGGGCTGAGGCCGCGAAAGATGCGTAGGAAAAGGATGGGGTCATGTTTCACTTCTCATCCAGTGTAGGGAACGGTACCTCGTGCATCTACTTGATACCCCCAGCGTTCGAGATAGGTTGGGCCGGGGAGAAAGGGATCGTCGGCTGCGGCGAGGCGGCGCGTGAGGGCCGCGTCTAATTCGTCGAGCAAATCCTGCTGGCCGGGTTGTCCTACGAGATTGTCCTGTTGGAAGGGATCGGCCTCGTTGTCGTAGAGCAGCCACGGCCCCTCTAGGGCGCGCACGTACGTGTGGCGGCGGGTGCGCAGGCCCCGGTAGGACCGGCCGCCAGTGCCGGTCCACCACTGCCCAAAGGGATGAGGGCACTGCAAGAGTGCGGCTCCGTCCGAGGGATCTGGGTCGCCTTGTAGGTACGCGGAAAAGTCGATTCCCTCCACGGTGGAAGGAATCGGTAGGCCGCATAGACCCAACATGGTCGGCATGATGTCGGGCAGGTCGATTCGCGCGTCGAGTTCGGCGGCGTCCATGCCTGGATAGTGTAGCAGGAACGGTACGCGGATGGATTCTTCGAAGGGCTTTTGCTTTTTGTCCATGCCCTGCGAGCCGAGCATGTCGCCGTGATCCGAGAAGAACAGAAAGATCGTTTCTTGTTCTAGCCCTTCCTCCTGTAAGGTCTGGAGCAACATGCCGACGCAGTCGTCCAAGGCCGTGCAATGGGCGTAGTACCCGGCGAGCCACTGTCGCGCGTTTTCGGCCCAATCGGCGGGTACGTTGGGCGGCAGGGCGATAGCGGCTGGATCGTACAGGGCTTGGTACGCTTCTGGGGCCGTGTGATAGGGGGCGTGCGGTGGGCCCCACGATAGGACCAGTAAGAAGGGTTTGTCTCCGCGATCGCGGAGGTACGCTTGGGCGTCGCGAGTTTGGGCGAAGGCGTCGTATCCTTCCCACACGAGTTGCTCATCCGAGTCGCCAGCATAGTACGCAGAATGGTTGTAGTTGTGGGTGCATTCGAGCACCTTCCAGTACTCGAAGCCTTGGCGCCGCTCGGGAGGGATATAGCTAGAGCGTCCTCGGCCATTGACGTGCCACTTGCCGATATAGGCCGTGTCGTAGCCGCTTGCGCTGAAAGCCTGCGCGATGCTCGTGGCGTCTTGGCCTAGCTCTACGTCGTTGACGAAGACGCCGTGCGTGAGGGGGTATTGGCCGGTCAGGAGCGAGGCTCGCGCTGGCGAGCACACCGAGCAGCCTGACACCGCGTGGGTGCAGTTGACGCTGCGGCGCGCTAGGGCGTCCAAATTGGGGGTTTGCACGTTGGGGTCGCCGACGTATCCGAAGGCTTGGGCGCGCCATTGGTCGGCGAAGACGAGGACGACATTCGGCGGTTTGTTGGGCACTGCGCGTCTCCTGGGCTGGGATGAACAGCCTCCAATATCTTCGCGCCGGGGGGCGGCTGTCAACATTGACCGGGTTTGGCGTGCGCGGTACTTTGGCCGATATAAAGGAATAGCATCGGATTCCCTGTCTGGAGTGAGGCACACCATGACTAAACGCAGACTCCCCATCGGGATTCAAACCTTCCGCGAGATCCGCGAGGAAGACTGCTACTACGTCGATAAGACTGGCTACATCTGCCGGCTGATCGACGAGGGCAAGCACTACTTTCTGTCGCGTCCGCGCCGTTTTGGCAAGAGCCTGTTTTTGGACACGCTCAAGGAGGTGTTCGAGGGTAACAAATCGCTGTTTGAGGGGTTGGCCATCCACGACCGTTGGGATTGGTCAAGGCGGTATCCGGTTGTGCGGCTGGACTTCAGCGGTACGAGATTTCACGAGCCAGACGCGTTGCGCGACGACGTGGCCGCGCAGTTGGACGCCATTGAGGCGGAAGCGGGTGTGGCCTCGCCCTACGCGGAGGCTTCGGCTCGCTTCCGCCACTTGGTGCAGGCCCTCCATCAGCAGCACGGCCAGCGGGTAGCGGTGCTGGTTGACGAATGCGACAAGCCGATTTTGGATACGTTAGAGGTACCGGACATCGCCCGGGCCAACCGCGACTTTCTGCACGGCCTGTACTCGACGATCAAGACCTGCGACGCGCACATCCGTTTCACCTTCCTCGCCGGAGTGATCAAGTTCTCTATGGCCGGCCCCTTCTCCGGCCTCAACAACCTGATCGACATTACCCTAGATCCCCGCTACTCGGCTATCTGCGGCTACACCGACGCGGACTTGGATACCGTATTCGCGCCGGAACTCCTCGACTTGGACCGGGACCAGGTCCGCGACTGGTACAATGGCTACTGTTGGCTTGGCGACGAGAGGGTGTACAACCCCTTCTACATCCTCCTGCTATTGGACCGTCGTGAGTTCGGTGCCTATTGGTTTGAAACCGACACGCCGACATTCCTAGTCGAAACCCTGTGCAAGCGCCGGGTGAGCTCCCTAGCGCTGGGAAATATGCTGAGCAGTAGCGAGATGCTTTCCACCTTCGATGTAGAAGACATGGCCACCGAGACCCTGCTATTCCAGACCGGCTATCTGACGATTGCTGAGGAGCGAGATCTCGGCGGTATGAGGCTCTATCGCCTAGGCTATCCCAACCGGGTGGTGCGCCAAAGCCTCAACGAGAACCTGTTGCGCTACCTAGTGAGGGATGCGACGCGACAGAAGGCCAACAGTGTGCGGCTGTATCGGCTGTTAGAAGTCAATGACTTCGCCGGGCTGGAGACGCTGTTCCATTCCTTCTTCGCCAGCATTCCCTATGAGTGGTACACCAACAACGACATCGCCCGGTACGAGGGCTATTACGCCAGTGTGTTCTACTCTTATTTCGCGGGATTGGGCCTAGACATCAGGGTGGAAGACAGCAGTAGCCACGGCCGCTTAGACATGGCGGTGCTATTCAACGGCAGCGTCTATCTATTTGAGTTCAAGGTGGTCGAACTGGCGTCTGAAGGTGCGGCGCTGGCGCAGTTGCAGGCGCGGCGCTACGCGGACAAGTATCGCGCCTTGGGGCAGCCAATTTACCTGATCGGCGTGGAGTTCAGCAAGGATGAGCGCAACTTGGCGGCCTTTGACGTCGAGCGAGCGTGAAGCGGGGCTGGCTAGCTCTGAGCCGATGGCTGCACTGTCTCCAACGTCTTCGCGCCGGGGCGGCTATCAACATTGACCGAGTTCAACGCACCCGGTACAATCGAATTCTATCGGCTTGAACTCACCCACAGGAGGAAAATTATGCGAGGGCACAGCATTGTCGCAGCAGCAGTAGTCGCAGGAATCGCCGTCGGCGTTAGCTCTATCGCCGATGCCCATGAGGAACACGACAATGGTCACGGGCCCACGGCGTTCACCGCGATGATGCCGATCCTGAACGTCGCAAGCGTCGAGGCGAGCCTTGAGCACTACACTACGGTTTTAGGTTTCAACAAGGACTGGGACTGGCCCGCCGAGGAAGAGGACAAGACCTTTGCCTCCATATCTAATGGCGAGGTGCATGTCTTTCTCTCCGAGAATTCTCAGGGTGCCCGACCTGTGTGGATTTACTACAACGTCGGCGATGTGGACAAGCTGCACGAGGAATACGTGGCAGCGGGGGCGGTCGTAACGCAGGAGCCTATTGACCAGCCTTGGGGGGCGCGGGAGATGCTGGTGGAGGACTTGGATGGGCATGTTCTGCGGATTGGGGGGCCGCCTAGCGAGGAAGGGGATGGTGAGAGTGAGGAAGGGGGCGATGAAGCGAAAGAAGATGGCTAAGGGCAACGACGCAGAGCAGCCTTCAGGGAGTAAGGACGAGAACACAAGAGTCCCCCCTTCGGTGGTCAAACTCCAGCGGCTAATAGGCCCCTCGCCCGGGTACCGGATGCTGACGCCGTATGAAATTGAGCTGCTGCGGAAAAGCAAGTGCGAAATGGATCAAGTAGTGGGCGAACTCCTTGCGGGGAAACGAGATACATAGAATTTGACCAAGCCGATAAATCCAATGGTGATATAATACATGAACCCAATACTGGACATTTTGTTTCGCGTCATTGGCACGGAAGTGCCCAGCGATCATGGATACGCGCTGTATGGTGCGCTTTCCCGCATTCTGGAGACCGAGGAAGATCAGTGGATGCACGGCAATCCGCATATCGGTCTGCACACCGTTCGCGGTACGCCCCTAGGAAATGGCAAGTGGCTGATCGCCCCCAACGCCCGCCTCGGCCTGCGCCTGCCATCTGATCTGTTGTCGCGTTCCCTGAAGCTAGCCGGAAAAAGTCTCGATTTGGACGGGTACAAGCTGCGCGTCGGCGTCAGTGAGACGCGGGCACTGGTTCCGGCGGCTACATTGCACTGCCGGATCGCCACCACCAAGAATGGCGACGATTCGGCCCGCTTCGACGCCGAGATTGCCCGTCAAGCAGCCGCCCTCGGCATTCGCGGTAAGGTGTTCCGTGTGCCGAAAAATTCTAGGGGAAGTGATGGCCGCGACCCGACCCGCCGCATTTTTCGCATCAAAAACAAGAGAATCGTCGGCTACTCAGTGCTGGCGACGGAACTGACGGCTGAGGAATCTATCCTGTTGCAGGAGCGTGGACTCGGTGGGAGGCGAAGGATGGGCTGTGGGGTTTTTGTGCCGAACAGATATTCGGCATGACGGCTTTTAAGAGGCTGCTGGCGAAGAGCAGTCAAACTCCAGATGCGCCACGTGGGGCCGAAACTTTATCCGGCCATACAGCAAATGTCATAGTTGCGGCACAGACTTTGTTAGATGAAACTGCTGATGCTCAACTATCTGCCATCGGTTTACCCAGAGCGATATGGAAAGAACGCTTTTGTCAAGCCGTTCTCTTTGCCGCTTTTTGTCATGACTTGGGTAAGGCGAACGACCAGTTTCAGAACATGGTGAGGCAGGAGAGAAAGCAGAAACAGGCGATTCGTCATGAAGCTCTCTCGTTCCTCATTATTCAGGAGACACCCCTGAAGGAATGGCTATCTACAGCTCTAAAGGAAGCTGAAGACCTGTCTTTCTTGCTCTGGGCCATTGCCGGCCACCATCGGAAGTTTCCACCTGACGAACCAACCGCAGGAACGGGAATCCGATTATCACTTCTTATCGAACATGCCGACTTCCAGCACACTCTCTCAGTTGGGGCGAAATGGCTTAGGCTCAATGATCCGCCAACTTTGACGAATCTTACTTGGCAACTTCTCGGATCAACCTCTCCCCATCAACTTTTGAGACGGGCAAGAAGGAAAGCCGCCGCATTCTGGGCTTCTTGCAACGATGATAAACGCCGCTTCCTTGCCGCTATGAAAGCATGTCTCATTGCGGCTGATGTCGCTGGATCAGCGTTACCGAAAGAAGGGGAGAGGATTTCAGGCTGGATACGGAAAGTCTTGGGCCAAAAACCCACATCAGGCCAACTCCAAAAAATTGTTGATGAACGTTTGCAAGCAATGCCTCTCAGGCCGTTCCAAGAAGCACTTGGAAAGACAACAACACGGGTTGTCCTTGCTCAAGCCGGATGTGGAAGCGGAAAGACACTCGGGGCGTATATCTGGGCGGCCCAAAGGGCTCCCGGAAAACGTCTCTTCTTTTTTTATCCGACAACAGGAACAGCCACGGAAGGTTTTCGCGACTATTTGATTGATCCAACGTTGAACACCCAGCTCGTTCACAGCCGGGCTGCTGTGGACTTGGAATTGCTTGGAGTCGATGATGAAGGAGAGCAGGTTAATCCCCTCGCTGCGCTTGAGGCATGGTCTACCTCCATTACCAGTTGCACGGTAGATACCGTACTCGGCTTGACACAGAATCAACGGAGGGGACTGTATGCTTGGCCGGCATTCGTCGATGCGGCGTTTGTTTTCGACGAAATCCATGCCTATGATGAGCGCTTATTCTCCAGCCTACTCCGTTTCCTCTTGAACTGTCGCGGCGTACCATGTCTGCTGATGACAGCAAGCCTACCACAATCACAGCTTGATGCCCTCAAGGAGGCGCTCTCCTCAATTGGTGAATCTCTGGAAACCATTTCTGGTCCGACGGACTTAGAAACACTCCCTCGCTACCAAAGAGTGCTAAGTGATGACCCGTGGAGTGTAGTAGAGCAGAGCTTCAGAGATAACGAGAAAATCTTGTGGGTGGCTAACACGGTGGGCTGTGCTCTCAGCCTTGCGGACGAGGCTTCTGAGCGAGGCTTTCAACCACTCGTGTATCATAGCCGCTTTCGATACGAAGACCGCGTCCGGCAGCATGGCCGAATTATTTCTACTTTTCGCCAAAGGGGGCCGGTGCTTGCTATTGCCACACAAGTAGCAGAAATGAGCCTAGACCTCTCGGCCGATCTATTGATGACGGACTTAGCCCCGGTTCCGTCGCTCATACAGCGCTTAGGCCGTCTCAATCGACGCTCGACGTCGGAGAATCCGAAGCCTCCGAAACCTTTTCTCATAATCGAACCTGACACTGATGCCCCGTATAAGAGTCAAGAGGAACCGAACCCTTTTACCGTCCCTCGTCTATGGCTGGAACGCCTCGGAATGAGGGCTATCTCTCAAAGCGACCTAGCGCAGACGTGGAGCGCGTTAGATGAGGGGAGACAGCAAAAACGACTGGAAAGTGCTTGGATAAATGGCGGATTTGAAACAATGCCGCGTCAGCTCAGAGAAAGCACACCAGGGCTGCCCGTTCTGCTTTAGGAAGACGCGGCCGCAGTGGAACACGGGGGAATAGACCCTGTCCGAGTTCGCATTCCGATGACCATACCTAATTGGCTTGAGTGGAAAAAATGGCCTCAAGTGGCGTTCGCCAAGGTGCCTCCACCTGAATGTATCAGTTACGACCCAGAAAGAGGAGCCAGATGGAATCGTTGACATGTGATCTTTTCGCACCAGGAATGACCCCTCTTCATAGAGCGGGGCTGGGGGGACTGGTCAGTACCTTACGTTGGATCGAAAAGAGTATTCCAGAGGTGGAACGCCCTCTTGGTCAGTGGATTGTTGATGAACGCTCTGTAATTTTGTCTTGGGAAGAAGCGGAGGAAGCAAAGCCGTTCTTTGATCGGCTGTTCAACCTTGCCTTTCAGATCCAAGAGGACCTCATCTATCTACCAGGACAGTATGGGGAACTCCCTCCGTCACTCGAAGTACGGGCGGCTTTGCATGAAGGATTATTGCTGAGCTTTTATGACCATGGCCCCACCTCAAGAGGAAGCGAGACAGCGATAGAAAGAACCTACGAAGTTGACGAACATCTCGTTTCTTACCGTTCCGTACCCCTATCATGGTACAAACATCAGAGGGATGGCAGTAGCCTTCTCGTGAGAAGTCTCAAAAGCCAGATTGGGCTGACACGCACTCTCTTTCCCGGAGCAATACAGCGGCACGCTGCCCATAATACGAGTCAAGCGACACAAGCAGCGGAGCTGCTGCTTCCCCTTCTTTTTGCACCTGTCGGGACTATGGCTTTGAAAGCAGGCGGGAAAAAAGTCAATGATCGAGGAAGCCGGAGGTTCAAACCTGGCGCGGCTTTGCTGATACCCGATCTGAACACTTTGTCAGAAGTGGAATATTTTTTGCCGACCATTATCCCTAGGAGTGCGCGAGACTGCCAAATCGCCAACGTGGCTGATGCCGCCCTTCAAGCGGAAATTCGATTACGGAGTAGGAATCTCCTTGACCGTGAGACGCTTTCTGGCCTCCGTTGTGTCTGGTGTTGCCCGACCGACTGGAATTCACGCCTACAACCCCCCTCTGCGGTAACTGAAGTTAGCGTTGACACGACAGATATCGTGCTTGACCAGTTCGAGATTGCTATGGCCGTTTTCGCTCCCCCTTCGCCGCGACAGAATAAGAAAGGCGAGTATTTCTGGCCCAAAAGCTACGCTCGGCCATTTATCGCTGAAAACCTTGCCTCGGGACGCCCTTGGTATGCCGGATTTAGTCGGCTCATGACAGCCAAGGATGAATCGATGAAAAAGCCTAAACCAATCCGCCACGCCCTGAAGTTCGAGAGAGGAGGACTACATACGATGACCGAAGAAATTCAGTGGGACCACCCTGGAGAAGAAATAATCGTCCGAGCTGTACATGAGGCGATGCGATGTCGGTACGGACGCATTGCAGCCGAGAATGTCCAGAATCGAGCCGCAATGAAAAACCGTATGACTCGCGAGTATGAACGTCAACGCCTTGCTTTTGTCGGAGCCAAGACTGCCAATGCTCTGAGACATGCACTCGCCGACCTATGGAGTCGGGCTGGTTCCAATAGCGTGTTACGTGAAGCTTGGCCGCATGTTTTGCCTCTGCTGAGCACTGAGAAGTGGCAACTCACGCGGGATTTAGCCTTAATTGCTCTCGCCAGTTATCAAGGGAAAGAGCAGGAGAACATTGACCTAACGCAAGCTAAAGAAAACGAAGAAACGGAGGAATAGAGAATGAGCCAACATCTTTTTGCCGCTATTGTCACCCATCACGGAACCGCTGCGAACAACCGTGGAGAAAGTGATGGCAACATTACCACCCTTCAGAAGTTGCTCTGGCAAGGACAGGTCCATACGACGGTGAGTGCTGAAGCAGTTCGCTTCGCTCTTCGCCGCCGCTTGGCGGATGTCGAGAAGACGAACAGATGCTGGGATGAGGATCAACGGACAAACACTTGGCAAGATCATCAATTCAAGGGTTGGAAAAAAGCCAATGACGAAACCTTTATTGATGATGATCTACTGGGCTACATGACTGCCGAAGCAGCAAAGGAAGAAGGAAAAGCGGGTAGCACGAATGTCCGGCGTGCTGTCCTCGAAGTGACGCGAGCGATTTCTTTATTGCCTTGGGCAGGTGACGTGACGTTTAATGCAGCCAGCCCTGGGGCAACTCCAAGCGCGGCAAAGAAAGGGAACAATCCAGTTCCTTATGGCACCGAACTTCACGCGACCCGCTATCAGTACGGGATTGCACTAACGCCCGAACGACTCCGCAAGAAAGACCGGGCAAAGGTTGCCATTACCGCCTTATGTGAACTTGCAGAGGTCGCCGGAAATCATGGCCGCTTTCTGTTCGATTTTTCGCCGGAGAGCGTCATTTTCCGTCTAACCGATGATCCTGCCCCACGTATCCTCTACATTTTTGAACAAGACGGCCAAACAATTGATGCTCCCGCTTTGCAGACCCGTGTCGAAGCTGAGGATATAGACACCTCGGAACTCGTCATAGGAGGCAGTTTCGCTACAACAGAGACGGCGAAACTACTGGAAAAAATGGGAGCAGTCGTCTTTCCGGGAGTGCGTAATGCTGCGAAAGACGTAATCGCTAGACTCGGGAGCTAAGAGCATGATTGGGGTCTATGTCACAGTTCCAGTTGCGTGTTTTCGCAAGGGCTTGGCCCGTGAATATCTGGAGACAGAGCCGTTACCACCTCCTTCCACGTGTTATGGATTTCTCCTCTCTCTGGTGGGTGAGACAGATCGCTGTCGTCATATCGGTTGTCGAATTGCCCCCGTCCTGATTGGGAGACCGGAAAAAAGCACTATACTCCGAACAGTATGGAGGACGAAGAGCCTTACACAAGGCAAAGGTGATGCCAAAAGACCGCAGTACATGGGAGACGGCAATAATCGGACTCCTGCTCAACAGGAACTCCTCACTGGAGCGCAACTTGTCCTGTGGGTGGATTCCTCAGATGAGCGAGAAAGTGCGCCATATTTAGAGCAGAGGGTTGAGGACGCATTAACTCGTCCAGAATTGATTGAACGGTTTGGAGGGCTTTCTCTTGGGGAGAGCACTCATCTTGTTGACGAAGCGAAGCTCTTTCTTGGAAGCGCAGAAGAGACAGGCGCGATTTTCGTCTGCTCAGAGCGAGGCCGGCTCACGTTGCCTGTTTGGGTGGACCATGTCGGATCCAAAGGGACTCGTTATGTGACCGGAGATCTGAGGACTGTATCCCTTACCTCTCCCGATAGAAGGCAACTTCCCCAAATTGAGCCACCTTAACAGGCGTGCGGAAACAGGTGTGGCTTTCTGATGAAGGAAATGCAGATGGAACAGGCGCGGCATGAACTGGAGAAGGTGATGGACGAGGAGGATGACCTGCTCGTGATCCGGCTCTCACTGAGCTGCAAGATCGTAGAGCGGACTGAAGGGAGAACGTGGGGCGAGCCGCCACCTCGGTTCGACATCGTTTAGTGTTCTTTTGGGACGGCAAGCACCATTGGATGGACAAAAGCCGCATGAGGGAAAATATGGGTATCATAAGTAATTTCAGTGATTTAGATAGGCATAGGCTACTGTGAGACGCTTGTCGCTTGTAAGTACCAGAAATATCAGCACTTCTTGGGCTGAGCGGTGTAGTGAGATGGGGCCATGTACCAGATTCGAGGAAGTGCATGACATACAGGGATATTTGTCTTCAAAAAACAAATGGTTACACGGGTAGAGCGCGACTCTCTTTGATGCCGAAAGGCGTTGAGCACTACCACGTCTATATCGAGTATAACCAAGGCGCGGGTTGTGCAGCAATCTTTGATGCCGAAAGGCGTTGAGCACGCTCCACCCAACAATGTCACGGTCAACAATTTCCTGAGTGCGACTCTCTTTGATGCCGAAAGGCGTTGAGCACAAAAAGGGCGAGCTGGCGGACTACATGGAGCGCGTGTGTGAAACTCTCTTTGATGCCGAAAGGCGTTGAGCACACCCAAGCGCGGCAGAAGTCCTGCACGATCAGGCCGGTGCAGCAATCTTTGATGCCGAAAGGCGTTGAGCACCTCGGCAGGAGACGTATGTCTCCCAGCGTGGTGGGCCGGTGCAGCAATCTTTGATGCCGAAAGGCGTTGAGCACTATTTCCGAACTGCGGGACCGCGATCTTGAATCCCTCCGATATTATTGAAAGGAGCGGTTGTGCTGCATTTCTGGGGTTGCGCCGCCCCGGCCTCATTAAAGCGCACCAGCAGCGTTTGGGTGATTGTATCGCTTCCGAGAAAAGATTATCTTGAGTTGAACTGTGAAAGGGGCATGACTATGCCAGAGGTGATCAGCGCCAAACAGCTCCGCGAGCGCCTACAGGATGTCGTTAAAAAAGTGCGACACGGGGAGCGATTTACCGTTCTATACCGCAGTCGTCCGGCTTTTGACATCGTCCCGGTTGGCAGTCCACCGCTCGAAAGCGCGCCACTAGAATCGGATTCGCTGTATCAGGCACCAGCCGTTGGTGCATCCGAATCGGGGGACGCTGCCGCACGGCATGACGAGGTGCTGTACCGGTGAGTCAAATGTTTGTGGATACGGCCGCATGGGTTGCAGCCGCGGATAGTCGTGATACGGCGGGCCCGGCTGTACGAGAAGCTCGGGATCGATGGCTGTCGTCAGGAGGCGTACTGACGACGACCGACTATGTGATCGACGAGACTTTGACGACCGTCCGGTTTCGCCTTGGTCTTAATGCGGCTGAAGCTTGGTGGCAGCAAATCGATGGCTCGGTTCGACTGCGGATCGAGTCTATTGACGAACCGCGCAGAGAACGGGCGCGGTCGCTGTTCTTCGGCTATCGGGATAAGGAATTCTCCTTTACCGACTGCTGCAGCTTTGCTCTCATGCGAGAACTGCGAATTCGCCGGGCATTGACGTTGGACCACCATTTTCGACAGATGGGCTTTGAAGTTATCCCGTAAGCGCAGCAGGTTTTAACGAGCCGTGTGAGGTCTGTCGCCATTTCCGGGGTGGAGACGTCCCGGCCTCATTGAAGAGCCATGAACGACCTCGAAACGCTGCAATATCTATTCGACGTGCAGGGCTATTTGGTGCTCGAAAACGTCCTCGACGCCGAGCAAGTGGCCGCTCTCAATCACTTGCTCGACGCACACCTGCCGCCGGCAAAGGGCAACCGCTTTGGGTCCGCGCCCGCTGGCTCGGGCTTTTTGGACTGGGGCCAGCCCTTTATCGACCTGCTCGACCACCCCCAGATCATGCCCGTACTGCGCTTCCGCTTGGGCGATTGCTTCCGCCTCGACCGGATCTACGGCTTGTGTTTGCGCCACGGCATGGCCAGAGGCGTCTTGCACAGCGATTACGGCGCCACGGCACCCACCTCTGGGGCGCAGCCGGGCCAGTACCATCCCCTACGCGACAACCAAATTCTCAACGGCTTTGTCGTGGCGACTTGGAACTTGACTGACGCTGGGCCGGACTACGGTGGCTTTTGCTGCATTCCCGGCAGTCACAAGAGCAATTTCATACTGCCGCAATCCATTGCCGACGCGCCCGAACAGGCCCCCTGTGTGATTATCCCCTCGGCCCCGGCTGGTTCCGTCACCTTGTTCACCGAAGCCCTGACTCACGGGACGGCCGCTTGGCACGGGCACCACCAGCGGCGCGCCTTGCTCTACAAGTACTGCGTCTCGCAAATGGCCTGGACCAATAGGCGTGTGCAACCGCCGGCCGACCTTCGGCTGAGCTCAGGCGTTCGGCGAGCTCAGCCGAGCTGTCGAAGCCTGACCCGGCGGCAGCAGATCCTCTTTGGCGAGCCGGCCGATCCGCATCGCTTTTTCCCGTCGCTTTTTGAGGGCGTTGACGAGGTGACGAGCTCGTGATGTCAATGCCTCCCAATCCTTTGCTCGAAGACCAATTGGCCGATCCGTTGTGGGAGCGCTTTCTACACTGTTCCACCAGCGATTTGGCTCGGGTGAGTCGGCCGGACTTCCTCGGCGATGAGCCGACACCTCTACAATGGACGGCAGAAGACTGGGACCGCTTGGAGGCCGAGCGCTGCGATATTTTTGACTGGGACAAGCTAAAGGCTCAATTCGACCGCGATGTCTATTTGCGCGATGGGTACGCCGTACTGCGGGGCATCATGCCCCCGTCCGTCATTGAGATTTGGACTGAGGCGCTGCAGTACGGCCAACAGCGCAACGACGCCCTTTTGCAGGCGGACTGGAGCCAAATAGACTGGCGTACCTTGGGTCGCCGCCCGCCCGAGTGCCAACTGAGCACCGAGGCCATTGATGGTGCCTTGGGCGGCAGCCAGAAAGCACCGCAAACAACCGACGAGGCCGGCGTGCTGACCCTGCGGCGGCACAGCGTTTTTACCGAGTATTTCCCCGCTGGCCACGTCCCGTTCCTCATGGATGTGCTGACCCATCCGCAGATGTTGCACCTACAGAAGCTGTGCTTGGGCACGGAAACCGTGTATTTCGATCACAACCAGCTCCTCACGCGGCCGCCAGGGTATGCTGGCGGCAGTTGGCACAGTCACAAGATCGGTGCTGGCTACGATCGCGGCTCCACCCGCGATGTGACCGAGTACCAAGCCCAGCCTAATACCAATCTCACCCTGTGCTATCCCGAGGGATTTAGCGCCGCCGAAGATGGCGGCCTCAAGCTCATTCGCGGCAGCCACCTGTTCCGCGACCCGGACAACTGCCGAGCGGCCACCGACGAGGAGATCGAAGCCGGTTGGCTCAAGGGGCGCGTCCATCCTATCACGGGGAAGCCGCTGGCCATCGAGCACCTTGAACTGCCGCCCGGCTCGGTCGTCTGCTGCCTGTCGCACGGAGCACACGGCGTAGCTCCCAAGGGAGCGGACAAAGAGACCCGTTGGTGTACCCTGTATGCGTATAAAAAAGCCGACGATCGCACCGGCTTGGTGCAGCCGCCCCACGCCGTGCCGCCGCTGTGGGCACTCAAAGCGCAGCGGGGCGAGCTACCGCCCGTTTTAACTGAACTGATGCGTCCGAGCTTTGACCGCGCCCTGACCGGAGGCCGCACCGAGCCTTATCAAAATTGAAGCACTGATCACACACCTTTCGACGAGGTTTTCGATGACTCCTGAAGAAGCTGTAGAAAAACGCCAACAGTTATTGCGCGATGGATTCTGCGTGGTTGATAACATTCTCAGCCGCGAATTCTTACGGGAATTGCACGACGAGACCGAGCGCATGATGGAGGATTGGGTGCCGCCGCCCGACTTTAAGTACCAGGGCCAACACGTCACCGCGCGCGGGGAGGACAACCCGACCATCCAGAAGCTGCTCGACTGGCCTCCCACGCGCCGCGCTCTCGAACAGATGGGCCTAGGCGACTTTGCCAGCGCAGGTGGCATCATCCTCTTGACCAAAGACCCTGGCGAGCCGGCCCTGTACTGGCACCAGGACTGGATGCAGTGGAACGACCCTTTGAGCTGTTCGCCGTGGCCGCAGATTATCTTTGTGTCCTACTACTTGAGCGACACCTCGCCGGAAAACGGCTGCCTCAAAGTCATCCCCGGCACGCACCACAAGCGCATCTCCCTGCACGACGAAATGGTGCCAGCCCACGAGCAAGGGGCGCGTTTCATAGAAGAAGATCACCCGACCATGTTCAGCGATCATCCCGACCAGGTCGATGTCTGCGTCAAGGCCGGCGATTTGGTGCTGGCCGATGCCCGCGTGCTGCACTCGGCGTATCGCAATCAGACCGACGAACGCCGCACGTTGGTGTTGGCTTGGCACCGGCGTCCGGATACCGTTCCCGACTATTGGACCGACGAAGTGCCAGCGATCATTGCCGAGCGCGACCCAGAAAAAGGATATCCCGGCTCGCGCATCCCGGGCGAACTACTGCAATAGGAATCTTGCAATTGCCGTTTTGACGATCTGCACGTCAATGACCCATAGATACAAAAACCTTTTACGCAGACGGATGTAGGTTATGACCAGCTTTCAATACGTTGGGAGTTTGAGGATCGCAACCGTCCTCTGTCTTTTGTCACTACCAGATCAATTGGTAGGTGCAGAAGGAGCGTATAATGTAGTGGATAGGTCAGAGGTGTTGGAGGCGATGCGGCAGCATTATGGTGGTTATGAACTAACATCGACGACCAATGGCGCGTGGCTGGCAGAGGTGGTGCTTTCTCTTGCGCGGCAAGCTGAGGAGCGCGGTTCAGACGGCCCGCCGCTGTTTATTGGGCACGAGGAGTGGTTTCGGTCGTTTTTGGTGGTGACCGGGCAGACGGAGGACACAGCACCAGAGTACGCTCTGCTGAACTATCGCTACGAACAGAATATGGAAGTGGACTACCGGCTAGATCGGGTCATCCGCGAGGTGGTGGAAGGGCCGATGCCGGAACTGGCCGTGAATGTGCGGATTAGCTGGGAGGATGGGCCGGGCCGACCAGACCGGTATTCGTACATAGATACGCTTTCGACGCCGAGTGTTAGGGTGACCAATCGGCAGGTGATTACCTATCGCTTGTTGGATTTTGGGGATTGGATTGTTTACGATGAGATTGAGGGGATTACAGCGCGCCCAGAGTCCGGCGTATTGGCTCTTCTTTTTCGGCTCATCGGCGAGGGACACATGACACATTCTCGCATAGCCGTTGCCAAGGACGGCATTCACGTGTCGCGGACGAGGGCAGAAAAGGCGTTTATGAAAGTGATGACTACGGTGACGATCTATCCCAATGGGATCATAGAGAAGGGTGTGCCGGCTGGTCGTCCCGATCTGCTGGAACTAGAGAGAGTGCTTGAGCAGCCAATGGAAATTGATTATGTGGAATTCCCGAGCGATAGGTAATGTCGGCGGGAGATTGAGGATTGCAACCGCCCTCTGTTTTTTGCTACTGCCCGGTCCGCTGGCAGGTGTAGAGGGAGCGTATAATGTGGTGGATCGGTCGGAGGTGTTGGAGGCGATGCGGCAGCATGGTGATTACGATCCGACCGCGACGACCAATGGCGCGCGGTTTCAGGCGGAAGCGGTGTTTTATCTTGCGCGGCAAGCTAGGGAGCGCGATCCAGATGGACTGCCGCTGTTTATCGGGTATGAGGATTGGTTCCGGGCTTTTTTGGTGGTGACTGGGCGGACGGAGCATACAGCACCGCAGTTTGCGCTGCTGAGCTATCAACACCGACAGAATATGGAAGTGGAATATCGGCTAGATCGAGTCATTCGAGAAGTGGTGGAAGGGCCGATGCCGGAACTGGCTGTAAATGTGCGGATTAGCTGGGAGGACGGGCCGGGTAAGCCAGACCGGTATTCGTACTTGGATACGCTATCGACGCCGCGTTTTAAGGTGACTAATTGGCAGGTAATGACCTATCGCTTGCTGGATTTTGGGGATTGGGCTGTGTACGATGAGATTGGGGGGGTTACAGGGCGTCCAATGTCTGGCGTGTTGGCTCTTCTCTTTCGGGTTATTGGCGAGGGACGTATTGCCCATTCTCGCATGGCTATTTCAGAGGACGGCATTCAGGTGTCGCGGACGACGGCAGAGAAGGCCTTTATGGGAGTGACGACTACGGTGACAGTGCATCCAGATGGGATTATGGAGAAGGATGTGCCGGACGACCGAGCGGATCTGCTGGAATTGGAGCGGCGGCTCAAGCAGCCATTAGAGATTGAGTATGTGGAGTTCTCGGACGGAAGATAGTATTCAGTCAAGAAGAAATCATAAAGGTGAGTGAATCTGTCGAACGCTTTTACGACGATCTAGCCGCTGATTACCATCACGTTTACGCAGATTGGGAATCGGGAATAGAACGGCAGGCATCCGTGCTAGATCAGTTGATTCAATGTGAGTCGAAAGCAAGTGCGTCGATTGTCCTAGACTGTTCCTGCGGAATCGGCACTCAGGCAATTGGTCTAGCGCAGCGAGGATACGAAGTTTTTGCGTCCGATCTCAGCCCGAAGGCGGTCGCACGGGCGGAAGCAGAAGCAGCCAAGCGGGGGCTAAATGTGCGATTTGCGGTTGCCGATGTTCGCGAGTTGGAATGTGCGTTTGACCGGCAATTCGACGTAGTGATTAGCTGCGACAACTCCCTGCCACACCTTTTGACTGACGAAGATTTAACGCTTGCTCTGCGAAACATCCGGCACGTATTGACCGACAAAGGATTGTTTGTTGCTAGTATTCGCGATTACGATCGGTTGCTCGCTGAGAAACCATCGTTTATAGCTATGAATCCCGGCGGTACACATGAGGAAGAAGCAATAGTGTTTCAGATCTGGGACTGGTCCAAGGAATCAGATACCTATCTACTGCGGCTTTTTATAATGAGTCGGGCGGCGAGTGAGTGGCGGGTGAAGGAGATTAGGACTCGTTACAGAGCAATAAGACGCAACGAGCTTACTGCGGCCTTGGAGTCAGCCGGATTTGCAAGGGTCGCATGGCACGAGCCTGAGCAGTCTGGCTATTTTCAACCCATTGTGACGGCACATGCCTAAACGAGCAGCAAATTCTTGAAGTTCGACAAAGAGTTGGGAGGTAAACTATGGTTGACAAATCAATTCTGCAGGAACAAGTCGCCTATTACCGGGCACGCGCTGACGAGTATGACGAGTGGCATTCGCGCCAGGGGCGATACGACCGGGGCGACGAGCATAAATCCCAGTGGCATGCAGAGCTGGATGCTGTGCGATCGGCACTGGAGCGGGAGCGGCCGTTCGGCAAGTGTCTTGAGCTTGCTTGCGGCACGGGATTGTGGACAGTATGTCTGGCACAGGGTGCCGCTGATCTGACGGCTATAGATGCTTCTCCCGAGACGATTGCGATCAATCGCACCAAGATTGGTAATGCTCCGGTGCAGTATGTGGTGGCGGATCTTTTTGAGTGGTGGCCGACCGAAACGTATGATTTTGTCTTTTTTGGGTTCTGGCTGTCGCACGTTCCAGCGCAGCAATTCAATCGGTTATGGGAGATGGTTCGCGCCGCCCTAAAACCGGGGGGCAGAGCTTTCTTTGTCGATGGTCTGGCAATTCAGGAATCAACTGCACGGGATCACGCTGCAATCGACGATTCTGGCGTAATGGAACGGAAGCTGAACGATGGCCGGACGTTTAACATCGTAAAGGTATTCCACGATCCAGCTCAGTTGGAACGGCAATTGCGCGATCTCGGCTGGCGCGGTTCAGTTGAAACAACCGGAGAGTTCTTTTACTACGGTTGCATGGTGCCGACGGAAATTGGCTAATGGGCGAATGCGTATGACTAGCGCATCGATTTCCTATAGCGATACGCGGAATATTTCGCTGGAAGCCATACGGGAACTGTATGTAGCGAATGATTGGTCCGCGGCCAAGAAGCCGACGGCGCTTCGCAACGGCCTGCTAAACTCACATTCGCTATGGACTGCTTGGGATGAAGATCGTTTGATCGGATTAGGCAATGCGATCTCTGATGGTCATTTAGTTGTGTACTATCCCCATTTGCTGGTTCATCCAGACTATCAACGACGGGGAATTGGTTCGGCCTTGATGAGCAGACTCATGTCGATGTACGAAGACTTTCATCAGCACATACTGGTGGCGGACGGCGAGGCGATCAACTTTTACAATAAGCTTGGTTTTGAACGGGCTGGTGCAACTCAATCTATGTGGATTTACTCGGGCGACGATCACTAATTTTCGACTCTACTATCGCGTACTATATCAGATTGCCCTCGACGTGGACGGGCCGGAAGAGCGTGCGGCGCTTGGGCGGCATGGCTTCGAGCGCCTCGGGATGGGGCTGCCACTTGTGCCATTTGCTATCGACGTAATTGTAGCGGCTGAAGATGGCGCAGCGCTCGTGCTTGGTACTGCCCCACGGAGAAGCGGTGTGAGTGGTGCTCTCGGCGAAGAGGAGTAGGGAGCCGGCCGGACACGTGTATCGAGTCCAAAGGTCTGAGTCGAGGCTCTGCTGGGCTCTAGCGGGCAAAGGGAAGGCGGCCTTGTGGCTGCCGTTGATGAACAGAGTGCCGCCGCCACTGGCCTCGACTTCGTTCAATTCCCACACCACGCAGGTTAAGCTGCTGCGCGCCTTGCCGGGCACGCAGTGGTAGTTGTGTCCGTCGCCGGGCAAGCGCCACAGGCCATTGCCGTTGTGAGGGCCAAAGCCTCCTTCTCCGGTCTGGCGCATAGCTAGGCTGGTCGATTCCATGCGAAAACCATAGCAGTCTTGGCTCGACAGATCGGGATTGGCGAGGAATTCGTTCATAAAACCGACGATAAAAGGGTGGTCGGTCAGCTCTTCTAAAGGACCGCCGATAGGGCTGCGCTGCGGCTCCGGCAGCGATTCGGGCTGCTGGTGCAAGCGGTAGCAAAAGGCCCGCATCTCCTCGACTTCGTCCTCGCTGAGCAGACCGGGGATCAACAGCCAACCCTGGGTGTCGAACAAGTACCTCTGTTCCGGCGTCGGGTCAATTACCGGCTTACCGGCGGCGTTGGTGCGGGGTAGGTCAATAGCGTCTATATCGACGTAGCCGACGCGGCTCTGCTGAAAGAGGAGGGGCTTGGCGGTGCTCGGATCAGGTGCGGACATGGCTATTTCTTTCAGTTGGCCCAACGAAGATAAGGCGATAAGGTGAGCGGTGCATGGAACGGAATGCTGTATCAGCTAGCGGCGATCACTTCGCGCAAATGGGCT
Source organism: Gemmatimonadota bacterium (assembly GCA_009840005.1). The sequence continues at coordinate 25,344 of VXOR01000077.1, read as the reverse complement.
GCGGCCAAGCGCATGCATTCCTCGTGGCTGCAACTGTTGAACTCGCCTAGTTCAAAGACTAAGCCGATCGTGCCGTTGAAATTTACCCCGCGCAGAATTTCTAACACGCGCCTGTAGTCGATAAATTCCTCAACGCCGCTGTCGATCTTGTAGATCTTGGCCCGCACGTACGTGGCAAAAGGCGCGGTCGGCTCCAGATAGTCTTTGTACAAATCGACGTTCGGATCGAACTCGCCGCGCGGATGCGAGCCAATGGCCCCCAGCCACTGTCCGGTATCCAACAGAAAACTGAAATTATCGCGCTCGGTCTCGCGCAGGATGCGCAACACTTGATCCGCGGTCATGGCAAAACTGCCGTTGTCGTGGTTTTGCAAGGCGATCATGACCCCGCGTTGAGCCGCGTAGTCGGCAATCGCCTGGAAATCCTCGATCATAGGACGCCACAGGGCCTCTTGTTCCTCGACGGTGTTCGGCCACTTGTGGCGTGCGAAAACGCGCAGCACCTGCGCTCCTAGCAAAGCTGCGGCATCGACATCGGCGCGACCCTGCTCCATCCGCTTGGCTCGGTCCTCGGGCAGCCCTACAAAGCTGCCAGCCCCGGCATAGCCGATGTTTAAGCCGCTCTTGAGACAGAGCCTCTTGACGTGGTTGATATACTCGACGCTGCGGTCCATGCCCGACAAATGGAAATCGACGCCGTCCAACTGCAACTGCCGGGCCTGTTCGACGACCTGATCAATGGTGGTAGTGGGCGTCTCGCGGGCCATTGTGCTCAATTTGATCACAGCTTATTCCTCCTCGGGTCGCCAGTCTGATTTATCCTGCGGATAGTAGCCAATGGCGCGCCGTCCGTGGTCGAGGTCGTAGCGCGGCCAAGTGCTGTCCGACACTCCGTACACGATCTCGTAGCGCACCCCGGGGTGTACCACGGCCTGCTCAAAGACCCGCACGGCATCGCCGTGGCTGAGTTGGTGCGGGTGCTCGGGCTGATCGCGCTTGAGGCTGAAATTGCCTATGCGTACTGCGACGAACTCCAAGTCGTGCCTTTGGGCGTAGGAATAGCCCATGTGCTCGCCGAATAGCTTGCTGACCGTATAGTAGCCCAAGGGCTGGGGAGGCATATCAACGCGGCGCATAACGTCCTCGGGCAGGGGGCCGTGTACCCCGGCGCGACTGGCGTACGCCACCCGACGTACTCCTTGGATGCGGGCTGCCTCCAACATATTGTACGTGCCGATGAAATTGCTGGACAGGGCCTTTTCCCACTCGCTATCGACGCCCGTCAAATGGATGATGGCCTCCATGCCCTCGGCGGCTGCCAACAAAGCATCGTAATCGGCCACATCGCCTACCTGGCTGTCTGCTAGGTCGGGCATTTCCACGCGGTCAAAACCGCGCAATTGGTGGCGCTGCCCCATCCCCTTGACCAGCGTGGAGCCGACCGCTCCGGCGGCACCGGTAATGAGTATTTTCATGGCTTTCCCGCGTCCCTGGCTTATTCTGCGTTGGCCTCGATCAATACCTGAATTCTTACTTCGTCTCCGAGCACGGCGCTGAAGCGTTCCCAGCTATTGACTCCGTAATCGGAGCAGAGGATGGAAAAATTCGTTTCTAGGCCGATCTGCGCCTTGCCACCCCGCGGATTGATGCCAGTGCCGAGAATCTCGATGGGCAGGGTGACCTCTTTGGTGGTACCGTGCATGGTCAGCTTGCCCTTCACGTTGAGGGTGTTTTCGCCCGTGCTAGTCACTTCAGTGGATTCGAAGGTGATTGTGGGGTAGGTTTCGGCCCCGAAAAAGTCGTCGCTTTGCAGGTGGCCATCGCGGCGCTCGTTGCCGGTGTCGATGCTCATGACCTGAATGGTGCCAGAGAAGCTGGAGGCTGCGGGTTTGGCAGCGTCGTAGCTGATGGTGCCGCTGAAGTCGCCGAAGCGGCCCTTGGTGCGGCCGACGAGGTGGCGAATGCTGAAATCGACCGAAGAGTGCGAGGCATCGACCACGTAGGTTTCCGCCAAGGTTGCCTCGGCGGAAAGAGCGAACGTTAGGGCAGCAACCCAGGCGAAACGGAGTGCATTAGGGCGAGTCATGGAATTCTCCTTGGCTATTGATGTGAGAGTGAATCGGGCATTTTGTACTTAAGGATGCCTTTTACTATACTACAAAAGCTGGCGCAGTAAGATGTGAACTCATAGCAGCCGGGGCAAGTTCCCCGGCAGGAGATGGCGATGATTAATTTTCCCCGCTCGTCCTTTACTTGGAAGGCCCATCCCTGGAAGCCGGATCCGTATTACAAGTGGCCCGGCGGTTTCGTCGGTGAGCACGGTCAGGTCTATCACGTGCGCTTTACCTTGGAAGCCCGTTGCGTTTTGCGCGACGGCGACGGGTCCGAGCTGGCCGAACTCTTTTTGGGCGCACCCTGCCGCAGCGAATACACCATTGCCAGCGAAAACCTGTTCCAGATCCCCAGCGGCGAGTGGCGGATGGCCTTTAGCCGCTCCTCGATTCCGGCGATTGCCCAGCGGCCGAGTACGGAACCCGAGGCGGTTAGTGCGCGTTCGCTGGCGGATGCGTATCAGGACTACACCATCGACATCCGCTCTTATCCCGCATCCGAGGCGCTGGAGGAAGCCGACGCCATTGTGGCTTCGACCTTTGCCGGCGATGCGCAAAACGCCCGCTCGGTGTACCAGGATGCGGCGAGTGGCATTGAGGTCGAGCTCGAATATCCGATCAACGTCATGAACCTCAACGCAGACGATGGTCAGTACCAGATCTGTACCGGCCCGGTACTGCTGCCGGATTTGGCTACTTGGGATGGAAGCGATGTACATCGGGTGTTCGTCGCCCATGCGGCTTTCTCGCGCCGCGACCGGGTGGAGTTTATTTTGCGGCGTCCGGTGCAAGCTGCACCCGAGGAGCGGGCGTGGCTCGATAAGTCCCGGGGCCGCGATCGGCTGGAGTTGCTCGATCCCAATAATCCGCCCCCCGGCTATCCGCCCGAACGGGCTCAGCCACTGGTGTACAACGAGACTTGGGATCTGGCCGCGCACAACGCGGTGTTGCGGGCCGATTGATTATAGCATCCTGCATCATTTATAAGATCATCCGCAGATGGCGCAGATGGACGCTAAATAGATGCACAGGAAGATGAGCTGCCCGAATTTTCAAGTCATTCAGGATTGCTATATCTAAAGGAGATTGCTTATGTATCGCGCCGCAGTTATCGGTTTAGGCTGGATGGGCCTGCTCTACGATTTGGCCGCCCGGATCGGAGATCGCTTTGAAATCGACGATATCGACCGGCCCACGCCGCCGTTGGACATCCATCGCAAATTCCACCACTACGACCATCCCGGCGACGAGGGCAATCCCACCTCGTATGCCGAGGCGCTGTGGGACCGGCCCGAGGTGGAGACGGTCATTGCCGCCGACCGCGATCCCAAGCGACTGAAAGCCTATGGCGAGCGCTATGGGATTGAAGCGCTCTACGAGGACGCCGAGGCCATGCTGCGAAAGGAGCGGCCCGAGATCGTCGCGGTGTGTACCAATACCAAATACCGCGCGCATTTTACCTGTCTGGCCGTCGAGTGCGGGGCCAAGGGCATCGTCACGGAAAAGCCGATGGTGCATACGCTAGAGGAAGTGGACCGGATGGTAGGTGTCTGCGCTGAGGCGAGAGTACCCCTGTGTTGCGGGGCGATTACCACGACGCATCCTTCGTTTGCGCGGGCTAAGGCGCTGCTTGCAGAAGGGGCGATTGGCGAACTGGTGTCGATCGAGGCTCCGGGTGCTGGGGCGCAGCATCAGAACTGGTCGTATTTCCTCGACGCGCCTCCAGCTTGGGTGGTCGGTACGGGGGATCAGCCGCGACGGGAGTCGGGCAGCGACGAGTTTGCCGGTCAGGGGATGTTGGTGGCTGCGGACGGGACGGTGGTGCATTTCCGCAAGGGAGCACCGGGGGTGCGGTTGTGTGGAGCGCGTGGGGAGATGGCTTTCGACTACGGCAAGGGATGGCGGTTGTGGCAGCAGGTGGAAGGGCCGGCAGGGTCGGCCGTGGCGGAGTTGGATTGGCCGCAGCCGCAGTTCAATATGCCGTACGGGGCGGTGTATTGCGTGGATGATGTGATGCGGTGTTTGGCCGGGGAGATGGATGAGCCGAAGAATTCGGGGCGGCGCGTGGGCGTGGCCTTAGAGGTAGAGGTGGCGTTGAAGGTTTCCGCAGCGCAGGGTGGGGAGCGGGTGGAGTTGCCGTTGCAGGATCGGTCGTTGGGGTTGAATTACGACTGGTTTCGCTAGCCGAGGCGCTTGATCTGAAAGTCCTGAAAGCGGATCCAGTGCTCGGCGTTTTCGGGGCCGTTGTAGCATTGGATGCTGACTTGATCGTCGCCGGGCGGGGGCAACTCGCCCCGATCCGCAGTGTGGAATTGGTCTGCACCCTCGGGCCGGTACTGGGCTTCCCAAGAATCGGCGGTGACGACGAGGCGCAGGCGCACGCTCTGGGTGGGCATGGGCTTGCGGCCGGGAATAATGTAGAGATCGCCGTCGATTAATTCCTTGACTTGCTTGAAGATAGGCTTGCCGTTTTGGTACCAAGTGATGCCGGCTTGCTCGTACTGCTGGATGGGGTGGGTGTGGTTGTACACGGTCACTTCTATGGCCCAGGTTGCCGTGCTGCGATCTGGGGCTGGGCGCAGAAGCGCGTTTTGCACGGTAGGGGCCACGCCTGGTTCGACGCGAATTTCTAGGCCGTCCTGCAAGCGCCAAAAGCCGGGATGTTCGCGCAGCCAAGTCCACTCGGGATCGAGGGCACCGTCGAACGCATCGGCAAAGACGAGTTCTTCGCGGGTTGTAGTCATGTTTACTCCTTCGGTTCTCACCGGTGTAATCCAGAAAAATTGGGTTTTAACGGCCTTATTATTTATGAGGCTTGATCCGAGCTGTCAATAAGGTGTTCGATGATCCTTGCCTTGGATTCATTGGCGGGATACAGTATGGGGCGCAAACTTCATCACGATGTATCTCGTAATCAACCGATCCATTCGATCGCATTAAACACGTCCCCACCAAGGAGTAGTCCCATGTTAGATATAGGCGACAGGAAGCAACTTTTTATCGACGAGCGGTTTTTTGCCGAGCGCGAGGGGATCGCGCTGCAAATGGGGACGCCGGTGCAGCACTTAGAGCCGGTGTTGCGGCCGGATCGGGCGTGGGAGGAGTGGGGGATTGGGGCGTATAACACGGTGTGGCGGGAGGCGGATGGCCAGTGGCGGATGTGGTACGACGCGACTATGCAGACTGGATTGCCGATGGAGGGGGCGCGGCGGCTGGGCTACGCAGAGTCCACGGATGGGCTGCACTGGGAAAAGCCCGGGCTGGGCCTAGTGGAATTTCGCGGCAGCCGGGACAACAATATCGTCGCGCCGTTGGTCGAGCAGCAGAGCATGCAGGGGGCGACTGTGTTGCGCGACGAGCGGGCGGTAGCCGAGGAACGCTACAAGTTGTGGACTAAGTTCCAGCCAACGGATGAAGAGCGGGCGCAGGGCGTCGAGCCAGGACTGTGGGCGATGCACTCGGCTGATGGGCTACACTGGCAGTACTATCCAGACCAGCCGAATCCGCCGCGGACGATGTGCGACACGCAGAATATGTTTTTCTGGGACGACCGGCTTGAACTGTACGTGGGCTATACGCGGGTTAGGGAGACCCAGCACTTGTCCGAAGCAGCCGAGGCCGGGGGCAAGGGATCGTACCGCTGCGTTGGACGGATAACCTCGCCCGATTTTAGGCATTGGTCCGATCAGGAGATCGTCTTTGAAGCGGATGAGGAGGATTTGCAGATCCCGGTGCCGTTCCAGCGCGACGATCCCCGGCCCAATATCGACTTTTACACTAGTTGCGCCACCAAGTACGATGCGGCGCAGGACGCCTATTTCATGCTGCCGGCGGCGTACTATCACTGGGGTGAGGACGACTTCCCGGCGACCATGGATGTGCAGTTACTCAGCAGCCGCGATGGGATTAACTGGCAGCGGCAGGGGGAGCGCCGGGCCTTTTTGCGCCAGGGATGGGACGGCGGCCTGTTGAGCGGGATGCTGTTTGCCAATCCGTGGTTTATTCCGGTGGGCGACGAGTTATGGCTCTATTACAATGGCACGGCGCGGCGGCACGGCGGCAGGGAGGACCAGCAGCAGGCGCGAGCGAGCGGGATTTTTCGCGCCTCGCTGCGGCTAGATGGGTTTGTGGCGGCGGAGGCTGGCTATGGCGGCGGGTCTTTCACGACACCGCTGTTGCAGTTTGCCGGCGAGCGATTGGTGCTGAACTTCGACGGGGGAGCCGGAGGGTGGTTGCGGGTGGAAGTGCTCGATGAAAACGGGCAAGCGATGCAAGCGTCCGAGGTGGTGATGGGCAATGGGGTGTGTAAGGAGGTGAGTTGGCAGGAGCCCATTGGGAAGCTAGCGGGCACGCCGGTGCGGCTGCGCTTTGAGATGCGGGACGCGCGGCTCTACGCATTGCAGTTTTTGCGTTGAGGGAGATTTTCTTGACCGGGACGACCTTATTAGGCTTATTTTTGTACAGAGAAAGGAGACCGTCATGCAGATAATTCGCGGAAAGACTGAAAGAGAAGCTCTTGAGGAGGTTCAGCGGCGTAGAAATACGCCGGAAGGAGCCGGGCTGATTTATAAAATCATCAAATCGCGTTTTGGAAATGGGTTTGATATTGTGGCCATGGACCCAGAGCTATACTTGGATATGCTGACGGGCGAACTGCCGACCATTCCCCAACTCAGGGGGCACTCGCTAATGGGCGAAGTAGATTCCTGATGGCGTCACGATCAGGCAAAACCGATAGCGAGCGGCCAGAAGTAGTTTCGGCTGATGATAGGCAGCTTGTTGCCGAAATGGCTTCTGTACAGCGCGAAAAGATCGAGCTTGCTGGCCGCTTTTTGGAAGTTAGCCAGCAAGAGAACCAACGCCATTACGGCTTTCTTTCCAGACAGCTAGACGTACAAAATGATCAGAATTAAGAGGGGATACCAACTGGCGAGGCTAATCGTCGGCGGTTTTGCGGCCGTACTGTTACTGCTACTTTACATGGTATTTTTCGGGAGCGAGGCCCAAGTCGGTAATGCGATGAAAATACTAAGCGAGGGAGCCAAAGCACTCGGCGGTGCTGGCGTTGTATTCCTTGTGTATAGCGGCCTAAAACGTCTCATCAATCGCTGATTCTCGAAAATTTTTATTCCCCCCACTGGCGTCCATTCCTTATAGAGTTGGGCCGCCGCTGGGGGTTATTTTTTGTCGGCGCACCTACGAGAAAGGGACTCGACATGAAGCTAGGGATTTTTCACAAGGTTTTTGAGCGACCGACGCTGGAAGAGAGCCTCGACGGGGTGCAGGCTGCTGGTTTGGAGGCCGTGCAGCTCGATTTGCCGGCTGCGGGCATTGATCCGGCGGCGCTGACGGACTCGGATTGCGAGCGCATCCGCGCTGCGCACGCAACGCGCGGCATTGAGGTCGCTGCGCTGTCGGGAACCTTCAACATCATCGACCCCGACTTGGAAAAGCGTCGCGCTGGGATGCAGTGGCTGGCCGCGCTGGCCGCTGCGAGTGGCAAGTTGGGGACGGAACTGATCACTTCTTGCACGGGTACGCGCAATCCCGACTGGCTGTGGGGCGGCCATCCCGACAACAGCACGCCGGCTGCATGGGCCGAGATGGTCGCGGCCATGGGAGAAGCCGTGGAGATTGCCGAGGCGCAGGGCGTGACTCTCGTATTTGAGCCGGAGGTCAACAATGTGGTGGATTCGGCGCAGAAGGCGCGGCGCTTGCTCGACGAGGTGCAATCCAAGCATTTGCAGGTGGTTATCGACGGAGCCAATTTATTCCACGCTGGTCAGCTACCGAGGATGCGCGAGGTCTTAGACGAGGCATTCGGCCTGCTCGGGGATTCGATTAGGCTGGCTCACGCCAAGGACTTGGAGCAGGATGGCGACGTTGGGCACCAAGCCGCGGGTACGGGGTTGCTCGACTACGATCATTACTTGGCGTGCTTGCGGCAGATAGGTTTTGACGGGTCGCTGATATTGCACAGCCTTGAAGAGGATCAGGTGGCGACGTCAGCGGCTTTTGTACGCGGGTACATGAACACTTGAGAAAGGAACGAAAAATGGCTGAAGGCAAGTTGCGTGCGGCTGTTATTGGCGCTGGCGTAGGTGGAGGGCATGGATACGCGTACGCCCGCGCCCCGGAATACGAATTTGTGGCGGTCTGCGACATAAACCCGGAGGTATTGACGCGCTTTTACGAGCGGGCCGAGATCGAGCGAGGATCCATCGCCGAATACGCGGATTACCGCGAGATGTTGGCGCAGGAGCGCCTCGACGTGGTGAGCGTGGCCACCCCGGATCACCTCCATGCCGACCCGGTCTGCGATGCGGTGGCCGCAGGTGTGCGCGGCATTTTCTGCGAGAAGCCGCTGGCGACCACGGCCGAGGACGCCGACCGCATCATCGACGCACTCACTCGCCACAACGCGGTGTTGTCAGTAGATCATACGCGCAGTTGGCTGCCGTCCTATCAGGCCGTGCGCACGGCCATCCGCAGCGGCGAGATCGGCAGCCTGACGAGGATTGTGGCCCACTTAGGCGGCCGGCGCGCCATGCTCTTTCGCAATGGGACGCACTTGGTGGATGCGGTGTGCTTTTTTGCGGACGCCGAGCCGGTGTGGGTGCTCGCTGCGCACGAGCGCGGGTTTGAGGACTACGGCCCGGTGTACGATGGCCGGGGCGGCAGGGACCCGCAATTCGATCCCGGATCGACGATCATCGTGGAGTTTGCCAATGGGGTGCGCGGGCTGATTAATTGCGCCAAGCGGACGCCGCAGATGTTCGAACTGGACTTACAGGGCACGGATGGTCGCTTCTGGGTGACCGATCAGCAGTGTATGGCTTGGAAAACCGATACCTCTGAGGGGACGCCCGAGGCGGTGTCTCCGCCGCCGGGTCGCGGTTATGCCAGTCCGTTTGGCGCGAACTTGATTCCGGCCGTGCAGGAGCTGGCGCAGGCGATACAGGGCGAGGCGCGCAGTTCGTCGCCGGCGGAGCGCGGACGGCACGTGCTGGAGATCATGGTAGCCGCGCTGTGGTCGCAGGTCGAGGGAAGTGCGAAGGTGGAACTGCCGCTGCCGAGGGGATGACCTTCACTCCGGCAACGCCAGCGCCAAAAGCTGCGGCACCCAATCGTCGCTGTTGATTGGAAATACGATATACTGACGTCCGTCGGCCATATAGCTGATGGGACTGCCGTTGGGCTGGCCGGGGAATTCCATCTCGGCTAGCACCGCGCCTGTATCTAGGTCGAAGGCGCGCAGGTAAGGCCCCTTCTCGACAAAGGCGTCGCCGCTGACGTCTCCCCACCATTCGGGCCGTTGCGAGACCACCACTAGCACGGTCTCGGTAGCGAGTATAAAGTTGTAGTGGAACCAGCCCATAGCGGGCAGGTCGAGGTCGCGCAGGGCCTCGTGGTTGACCGGTCCTTGGCCCACCGGACTCATCCAGACGTGCTCGCCAGTGTCCAAGTCGATGGCGGTGATCCGGCCGTAGGGAGGCTTAGTCAGCGGCAGGCCATCGACGTATTCGGAGTCGTCCTTGAAAAAGGCGTAATCTGAAAAGGTGCGCAGGCCCTCCACCTTTTCCAGCCGCACGATGTCGGGGCGGGTGCGCGAAGGCACGTAGAGCACGTTCTCTTTTGGCACCAGCGCCGCGCCGCTCCAGTCTGAGCCGCCCAAGCCTCCAGGCAATACCAGCGTGCCCTTTTCGCTAGGTGGAGTAAATAGGGGGCCGTGCTCGTATTTTTGCAGGATCGCCAGGGCCTTTTCCCGCAGCTCGGGCGTAAAGTCGATCAGGTCTTCTTCCTGTAGCCCCTGGCGGTCGTAGGGCGCGGGCTTGCTGGGGAAGGGCTGGGTCGGCCAGCTTTGCTCGCCTGGGGTTTTTGACTGGGGCACCTCGCGTTCGTCGATGGGCCAGACCGGCTCGCCGGTCGTGCGGTCTAATACGTAGCAGAATGCCTGTTTGCTCACCAAAGCTAGGGCTTTGATCGCTTTGCCTTGTACTTCTATATCGGCCAGGACCGGCGGTGCCGGCGGATCGTAGTTCCACAGGCCGTGGTGGATGAACTGGTAGTGCCAGACGCGCTCGCCGGTTGCCGCCTTGAGGCAGACCAGTGTCTGGCTGAAGAGATTGGAACCGGGGCGCTCGCCGCCGTAATGGTTGTGGGTGGTGCTGCTGACGGGCAGGTACACGTAGCCCAGCTCGTTATCGGCGCTCATGGCGGACCACACATTGGCTTGGCCATAAGTCTGATAGGCGTCGTTTTCCCAGGTGTCGTTGCCGTACTCGCCTTCCTGCGGCACCGTCTGGAAGACCCACACCTGTTCGCCGGTGTGGGCGTCGAAGCCGCGCACGTCGCCGGGGGTGGAGTATTTGGCGGGAGGCCGGTCGTGCCAGTCGGTAATGCCGGAACCCACCACTACTACGTCGCGGCAGATGATCGGTGGTGCGGTGATGCAGTAGCGGCTGCGGTCGATGCGGCGGCACAGCCCCTTGCCTAGATCGACGAAGCCGCCCGCGCCGAACTCTGGGTCGGGTTGGCCAGTCTCGATGTCGATTGAGTAGAGGCGGTCGGAAGCCGTGCCGTAGAAAATGCGCTTCTTGCTGCCGCTTTCCCAGTAGGCGATGCCGCGCGCAAAGCCCCAGAAATCGCCCCGATCCTTCCACGACTGCGGATCAAAGGTCCACAGTTCCTCACCGCTTGTCGGGTCGATAGCGCAGAGGACGTTGAAGGGAGACCCGTAGTAGAGCACGCCGTCGATGACTAGCGGAGTGCCTTTGTTCCACCAATTCCATAAATCCTCGGCCGCGGCGATTGCGCTGTCCGGGACTGTGTAGCGCCAAACCTCCTGCAAGCGGGCGAAGTTGCCGCCGTCAATCTGGGACAGGGGTGTGTATTTGCTGCTCTTGGCGTCGGCCGCGTAATAGGGCCATTCTCCACCCTGAACTGCGCCGGCGATAAGGATCAATAACACGCAGACTAACGATTGCATCCTGTGCATGAGGTGGGTCTTTCTCGCTGTAAAGTTCATTCGGCCAAGCCCTGATAGAGGGCACTGATTTCCGCGGTTGTCAGCACGCGGCCGTAGAGCCGCGCGTCGTCTAAGGTCCCGGTGAAGAAGAAGTCCGTCTCGTCGAGGTTTTTCGCACCAATGTAGATGGGCTGATCGGGCGAGGTTTTGACCGCGCTCTGCTTGTGCTCCTGCAATACGCCATTGACGAAGAGCCGGTGGTAATCTCCGTCGAAGACGGCTGCGAAATGGTACCAGTGCCCTTGGCGCAAAAGGAGCTTGGCGTGGAGGTCGTCGTCGCGCATCCGGTGCCAAGTGACTCGCCGCCCTCGGGTACTGAGCTGGAACACGCGCACTCCGCCGCCGTTGTCCTGCGCCCAGATGCAGTTGTTCCACCAGTAAGGGCGCGTTTCGATTTCGTCGTACTTGGCCCAGATTGAGACGCTGAAGGGGCCGTCTAGCAAAAAGCCTTCGATATCGACGACGGCCTTGCCGTCGAAGTAACCGGCACCGTCTTTGTCGCCGGCGCGGTCCTCGGTAAATACTACGTTGACGTTTTTGAGTGGGCGCTGATGCGGGCTGGTGTCGCGGATCTCGCCGTCGAACAGGACTTCAAGGAGTAGGTCCTCGCGGCCGGGCAAGCTCGGCTCGGGCAGCCCTGCGCCGGGGTCGGCTGCCTCGTCTCCCCAGCGCACCTCCACGTCGTACCAGTCGGCACCGTCGTCTTGGTCGGCGAAGACGATGCTGAGGGTGTCGCCGGGCGCTTGGGGCTCCCGCTCTAACTGCGCGACGTCGCGCGCCTCGTGTTTGACTAGGTGGTACTGTGCGTTGGAAGGCCATGCGACCTTGGCGGCAAAATACACCTTGCGGGTCTTGTCGCCCTGCCAGACGGGTTGCCAGCGCACCCCATTGACTTCGACGGGCGAAAAGCCGTCGCCGTCCTCGTGCCGCCCAGGCAGGGTGCCGTAGCGGTGCTCGACCCACAGGCCCTCGTCATCGGCAAATAGTTCGTCGCCGCCATCGACGAAGATGCGGACGCGAAGCTGCTCGCCGCGTGGCTCGACGGAGACCGTCTTGTATTCCTCGGCAGGTACTTGGTGGAGGACGCCGGTGATCTTCCAGCCGTCGTCCGCTCGGTCGAGCAAATAGGCGTTGTATTGCTTGTCGCCGACGGGACCGGACACTCCCACCAAATGCTCCTGCGTGATGGCCATCGCCCGGTCGTCCCAAAGGAGGATGTCGAAAAACTCGGCCTTTTTGATGTACTGGTGGATTTCCGGGTCGTAGTCCCAAGCGTCGCCGCCGGTCCACTCGACGACGATTCCATCGAGGAACTCCTCGCGGGACTGCACCTTGCGCAGAATCCAGGTCTGCGGCTCTTGGCGACTGTGCATGTCGATCTCGACGACGCTCTCGCCGATCAGGTCTTCGGCGACGACGAAGTCCTGCTGGTTCCACGCCTCGTAGAAGCGCTGGACTACATCTTGTATCTGCTGGAGGTCAGGGCGTTCGTCGCCAAAGGTCAGGGCCGGATGCAACAGACACAGAGCCAGTAAAACATTTGCTACAGAGTTCATATTTCCCCTCGAAGACTGAACGGTTGTGCACTACAGAACTAAAGCACGAGGGGCAATTGAACAGTGTCAATTGCGTAGGGGGCGGTTTGCATAGGGGCGGTTTGCAAACCGCCCCCTACTTGCCGATCAGGACGATCCGATTGGTGTTGGTGCCTTTTGTGCGGTTATCTACGCCCCAGCAGTTTGCAGTCTTGGTGAACATCTGATCGTTGACCAACACCATCAGCGGCTTGAGGCCGGCCTCTGTGGCCGCGGGCACGACGAGGGTTTCTAGGAGGATTTTGCCATTGCGGACCTCGCCCACCTCAAAGGCAACAAAGCCCCCGCTGGCGAGGACCCGGTGCAACTCTCGGAAGGTGCGGGTCATTGCTGCTTGCCAGTCGGCTGGTTTTTTCAATTGCCATATAGCCACTGCCTTGGCGTCGATGCCGTTAAACCAGCAGCGCAGCCAGTTGTCTGCTTGGTAGTTGACGATGTCCAAAAAGGGCGGCGAGGTAACGGCGAGTTGGATGGATGCACTGGCGATGGCGGAGGTATTGTCAGACGAGCCGGTTACGAGCAGGGGGGTATTCGCCGTCAGCGTTTTTAGCTCGCGTGCTTGCAGCTTGCTCAGCAAGGATCGCGTTTTGCGGAGGATGATGGCCTTTATGTCGCGTTCAGGCGGCACTTGAGCGCGTTTTTGATTGATGCGTTTTTGCGACTCGATGGATACCGCCTGATTGGGCGGCAGCGTATATACGGAGAAAAATCCCGGCGAGTGCCCGGTCAGGCGGTTGGTCGCCACCATCTGAATCCACGCATCGACGCGGTCGAGTAGCCCTTCTTGGCGGCGCGTGAGGAGGTAGGAGCGCAGGTTGGCGATTTGGCGGAGCGTGTTGGGGTGGTAAAAAACGCGGAGATCGTCCCAGACCTCGCTCGATTTATCGAGGTCCAGCGCCGTCAAGCGCGTTTCTACCTCGTTCCATGCGGGCGGATTTAGGCGAGGGTGGACTAGGCGTTCGCTGAGGGGATTTATGTCGCAGCCGATGGGGCGGCGGCCCAACAGTGCTGCTTCGAGGACCGTGGTGCCGCGCCCCATGAACGGGTCGTACACTGCGTCGCCGGGTTGCGTCAGGCGGCTAATGAAAAACCTCGGCAATTGCGGTTTGAAACAGGCGCGATAGGAGACCTCGTGGAGCGAGTGGGCGGCGCGCTGCTTGGAGGTCCAGAACTCGTTGACGTACACCGGAATGGAAATGGCCGGATCGGGAAAGTCGAGGATGTTCGTCTCTTTGCCAAAATCCGCAAAGGCTTGGATTTCGTCGGCGAATTCCTTGGCGTTTAGAGGTTTATTCCTCGCCAACGCACTAGCTCCCGCCGCGCATCATCGCCAGAAATCGCTGGGCATTCCCGGCAAAGTGGTCTTCGATTTCCGCGGGCGTTAGTTGCAGCATCTCGGCCACTTGTCGCTCTTGGCGTAGCTGCTCGTAGATGACGAGCGTGGCCCGCGAGTCGCAGTGCGGCGTGCCGGCCTCGTTGCCGGGATAAAACAGCCAAGCGCGGCCATAGGTGATGTACTTGCCGCGCGCACAGCCGGCGACCACGTTGTCCGACCCGAACATCACCCGCTTGCGGTCTTCGTGTTTCATCAGCAGATAGTGCGCATACAGGTCGTTCACTGCCGAGGTGTCGTACCATATATTGGGCAAATCGCACAGGAAGTGGATGGCCTCTTCCATCATAAAGGAATTGAACGAGCGGGCGCAGTGAGCCAAAATCCACTGCGCGTTGGGGTATTCGCGGGTGTAGCGCGCTAAGTCGCGCTGGTTGTCTGGGTCGGCTGGGCCGGTGGGTTTGGCCAGATGCATGGTGATGGCCAGCTTCTTGTGGTGGGCGACTTCGATGAGGGATTCCGGGAGGAAGTCGCAGATGCGAGCGCCGACTGGGTCTGGGGCAAAGGTGCGGTAGGGTTTGAGGCCGAGGAAGCCGTACTCATCGACTTGGGCTGCCACGTATTCGGGCGTCATGTCTGGGGTGACCATCATGTTGATCGCGGATTCGGGATCGGCGGCGAGTTGGGCCGCCATCCAGGCGTTGTGCCCGGCCGCGTCCATGCCCGGCATTGGAGTGCCCAAGACCAGCATGTGGAAGGTGCGGCCCGGATAGAGTTTGGCTGCCCAGTCGAGGTGGTCCTGATAGTCGATCTCCTCGCGCAGGCCGGTAGGTGCGCCCGTGAGAGAGCCTCGATGGTCCTCAGACCACATGTGCGTGTGCATGTCGTAAACTGTGGCGGGGACGAAATTTTCGAGTTCTCGTTCCCAGAGTTGGCGGTCGAAGTCTTGATAGGTAAAAGTAGTCATGGCGTTGTGCTCCCAAGCGGCGAGTTTGACAGAAAATGGTGGGCGACCTAGTGTTGCCCCCAAAGGAGGAAATCCGAGATGAACAAGGAAAAGATAGTACCCGAACTAGTCGTGGAAAAGGACGCGCTCATCGGCGAGGGGGCCGTTTGGGATGCGGATGACGAGTTGTTGTACTGGGTCGATATCCTCGGCCACGAGGTCTATGTGTACGATCCGGTGAGCGGCATCAACCGCACTATCCCCACGTGCCAAGCCGTGGGTACGGTGGTCAAGCGACGGAGCGGTGGCCTCGTCGTGGCCTTGCACAATGGCTTTGCCCACATCGACTTGCGGACGGAGCGCATGGTGCCGCTCGGCGAGGACCCAGAGAATGAGATCCCCGCCAATCGCTTTAACGACGGCAAGTGCGATCCGGCTGGTCGGCTGTGGGCGGGGACGATGGAGTTTGGGGGTGCCCGGGACCAAGGTGCGCTCTACTGTCTCGACGTAGATCTCTCAGTCAGCCGCAAGGTCGCACCGGTTAGCATATCCAACGGCATCGTCTGGAGTGCCGATCAGCAGACTATGTATTTCATTGATTCTGGCTTGAATAATGTGCGCGCATACGACTACTGCCGCGACAGTGGGGACATTAGCAACGAGCGCGTGGTGGTGGAATACGGAGGGCCGGGGGTGTTAGACGGCATGGCCATCGACGAGAAAGACGCCTTGTGGATCGCCGTGTTCGGAGGGTGGTGCGTCTTGTGCTACGATCCTCGCTCTGGGGAGTTGCTGCGCCACTTGGAACTGCCCATGTCCAATGTGACGTCCTGCGCCTTTGGCGGCGCGGACTTGGATCAGCTCTACATCACCTCGGCTTGTCGGGGTTTGGATGCTGAGGCGCGGCAGGCCCAGCCTTTGGCCGGTTCGTTGGTGCGGATTGATCCGGGCGTGCGCGGCGTGCCTTCGGATGCGTTTGCTGGGTGATCTGCTTATAATCCGCAGATGAGCGCAGAGGTGGGAGGACGGCACTTTTTGTTCCTTTCTGCGTCCAGCTGCGGATCGTCTTGTGAATCATTTAGGATTGCTATAGGGCGATGGCGTGCATCTCGTCCGACCAGTCGCGCCACATGTCCTTTTGTGGCGGCTCCTGTTGGGTTTGTTCGATGTCTTTTTTGAGAAAATCGTAGAGCACGGCTTGGCGCAATTGGCGCGAGGTGTTCGGGCTAGCCATGTGGCCGAGGCGGTGGTGCCAGAAGACGATGTCGCCGGCTTGGCCGTGGGTATCGACGGGCGGGCGCTGGTTGAATGCGGTGCGCACTTTTTCGTAGGCGGCTTCGTCTTGGTCGCGGAGGTACTGCGAGGTGAAAGTCGGGTAGAAGGCGCGATGGCTTTCGGGCCAGACCATGAAGCTGCCGCCGTTGGGCGGCACGTCGTCGATGTAGCCGACCACGCCGAGGTGGAAGGGGTGGCCGTCGGTGTGGCAGCCTAGGGCTTGGGGCGGGTGATCGCCGTAGGGCAGGGTGCAGTAGATGCCGCGAATGCGCTCGGGCTGGACGAGCTGGCCCTTGCCGAGCATTTGTTCGGCCATGGCCCATACCTTGGGCTCGGTGGCCAAAAGGCGCACCATCCACTCCTCGCCGCCCGGCTCGCGGAAATTCCAGCGAAAGCCGCGGCGGTGATTGGCACCGTCGGGGTTTTCTTCGTCTGCGCGAAACGGGCCAACCCAAGTATCGGGATCGTCGCGGCGGCGGCCCGGCGGTGCGCCGTCCCACAGCCGGGTGCGGGCGCGCTCCATGAGCGCGGGGTCGAGTACACCGCGCTTGATGAGGTAGCCGTTGCGCTTGAAGAAGCGCATTTCGTCGGTCGTCAGCATGTTTTACCTGTTAAAGTTTGCTTGAGAAGGATAGGCAAAGAGCGCGTTCTATGTCGAGTATACCTCTTCTAATATCCTCCCTCAAGCTCGCCAGACAAAGGGTCTTGTCATGTCCGCCAGCAGAAGCCCGCAATTTTCTTCCAACCGATAGCCCTGCTTATCTTTCATCAACAGCGTATATTTTTGTTTTCAAGCAAAGAGAGCACGCCACCCGTGATCCTAACCCTGCCAACAGACAAGCTGACGCCGCGCACAGCCGACGAATTCCTCGTAGAGTTTCTCGACTATGCACACGGAGCCGTGCCTGGGCAGCCCTTGGAAGTCGATTTGCGGCCCCTGCACTTTATTGACCCCTACGGCTTGGTGGCCTTGTGTTTGCTGGCGCGCTACGGGGACGCGCTCTCGTCGCGGGTCGTTTTTCACCTGCCTCACGCCTTTGCCTTGCGAACCTATCTGGGGCGGGTGCGGTTCGCCGCGGCCGTAGATGGGGTTGAACTGGTTGGGCCGGCGCTCATCGTGGATCAGGAGCGGGAAAAGGAAGAGAGCGAGGCCCTGCTGGAAATCACGCGGATTGAGGAGCGGGCGGATATTGAGACCGTGTTGGGCAAGATCGGTCAGCGCGTCGAGGCGATTCTGGCCGAGGAACTGCGCTACACCGAGGTGGAGATCAACCAGTTCAAAAACGTCGTCGCCGAGCTGTGCCACAACATTCTCGACCACAGCGAGAATTGGGGCTACCTCACGGCCCAGCGCTACTTGAATTCGCGGGTGGGGAAAAAATACGTAGTCATCGGCGTGGGGGATCTTGGGATCGGGATCAAGAAGAGCCTATCGGTGCGCTACGACGCGGCGGATTGGTCGCATGGCACGGCTATCCTCAACTCGTTGCAGAAGCACTTTTCCCGCGACGCCACGCGCGGCCTCGGGCTGTACATCGTCAACCAGATTTGCCATCGCTACAACGGCTCGTTGCACATCCGCTCGGGGGATACGCGGGTCTATATTCGCGGCCAACGGCACTGGGAACACGCTTCGGTCCACTTTCCCGGCACCCAAATTGCCATTGCGCTCTATCAGCGCGAAGGAGGCGAGTAGGCGATGTTCGGTCAGCATCACAGGCCACCCAAACCGCCTCCCTACGAGCCTTGGTTGCTGTTGCTGCTGGCGGTGGGCATCGCTGGCCTCGCCGTGGTCGCATACGTAGCCGTGAGCTTCTTATTTCCCGGCCTCTAGCCCCATCATATTGGTATTCGCCTAATTCCGCATCGCTCATTTTGTGGTAGAAATTGCTTGACAGTCGGGAAATATCCGCGTAAGTTTCCTTAATTGAATACAGTTAAGCTATTTTTTTAACTACGGGAAAGGCGCGGCTCATGGATTCAGCCGTTGAAGAGCACGTACAACAGCAGGCCATACACCAAGCCCCCGCATACCTGTTTTCCGGTGAACAGGGCATCCTCAGCGGGCGGCCCCGAGGGGCCGAGTTGCTCGAAGAATTGATGCAGCACCTGCTCAGCGGGCCAACCGACGCGGCCACGCCACTCGATTTTTCCCGCGTTTCGTTCATGGATGTCTCGTGCGCCGACGAGATGCTCAACAAGCTGCTCTTGCGTCTGACCAGCGGTGAGATAGGGCACCGCTACGTCTATATCGCCGAGGCCAATGTTTCGGTGCGCGAGACTATCGCGGCTGTATTGCAGCTCCGCGAGTTGGCCGCGCTGTACAAAGACGGCGAACACGTCGAGGTGCTCGGGGTGCTCAAGACGCCGATGCGCGAGGCACTCGACGTGCTGCTAGCGCACAAGTGCGCGACCTCGGCCGAGATCTCCGACGCGCTCGGCAAAAACATCAACATCGTCTGCAATCGCCTCAATGCCCTGCAACGCCTCGGGTTGGTATGCCGCCTGCGCGATGGGTCGGTCGCTGGCGGCGGGCGGCAATTCTACTATGTCTCGATTGTCTAAATACTCCCTAGGAGGGGCCTTAGTCGCCGCCTTGGCTTTAGGAGCCGTGGCGGCCAAGCTGCGCAGCGCCTCCACCTTTGTCGTCGAGGCCAGCGTGGAAAACTTTCGCGATGCGCCCAAGGGTACCAAGCTAGGCACATTGCTGGCCGGCACGGAGATTGAGTCCATTGGCGAGGAGGGCCAGTGGGTGCGCTTCCGCGTCGAAGGTTGGGTTTGGGGGCCTTCCTTGGAAGGCTATGTCTCCGAGGAGGAGCGCGACGAGTCGAGAGAGGAGCCGATTCCACCACTCCAAGACGAGCGACCTCGGATCAAGGAACTGGTCAACGACCGCTATGGGGTGTTCTACGGGGTTGGGTTGGACGAGGATACTGGTCGGCTGTGGTTGCGGTTTCGCGTCCGCGACATTGAGCGCGAGGCGTGGGAGCGGCGCGCTTATGCCGTGCAGCGCGGCGCAGCCGAGTTGTTGCAGGGTCGCGTCGAATTCAGCGAAATCCGCATTGAGACCAACCGGCCCGACGGCAGCGGCGAGGTGGGACAGTACATCGCCGCGACGGCTGCCGCCGACTTGGCCCGCGCTGAGGACGACTGGGAGGTGTGGCGGCAGCACACGCGCTTTTCGATTGATGGGGGCGAAACGTGGGAAGAGGCCGAATAAATGCGCGCATCGCGACGGGGTCGGTCCAGAGCGGCCCGCAAGGCTAATGCCATGTTGGATTTGTATGCGGTAAAGACCCAAATAGACAGCATGGTGGCCGACGAGCGCCGCGTGCAAGAGGACTTTCGCGCCAAGCTCGAATTGGCCCTGGCCGAATATCGGCGCTGGCTGCCCAAGTGGGAGCGCTTGGCCCGCAAGATCGACGACAGCCGCACCTCTTGGCTGTTGCCCGGCTTGGGCGAGGGCTTTGGGGGTGGGATCGATCCGCCCGCCCGTCCGAGCACCATCAGCATCGCCGCCACGGACGGCTCGCAAATTTTCCCCGACCGCCACGAGATCTCGGCCTGTTTTCTGATCAATATCGGCTACATCCTGCTGCACTACGGCACGGGCGAGAAGCCGCTGATGAGCAGCAAGCCGCGGCTCTACTACCGAGAGGAGGAAATCTACGAGGAATGGGGTGGGGCGCGGGTCTTTGTCAATCGGGAGCTCGTCGGCTTCAAGCGCGGCCTCATGGAGTTTACTGAGTTGGCCGACTTGGCGTTGGCAGCCCACGCCGAGGGGCATCGGACGCTGGCGCTTTCTGACGGTACGCTGATTCTGTGGAACTTGGAGGGCAAGCCGCAGGACTTCCGCGCCGCGCACCTAGAGGCCACCCTAGCGGCGCTGGACGAATTGCGCGAGGCGCGGGTGCCGGTAGCTGGGTACATCAGCCAGCCGGGGAGCCAAGAATTGATCAACGCCCTCAAGCTGGGTCTGTGCCCGCTTGAAGCGGCCGACTGCGACCGCTGCCCCTATCAGGAAGAAAACCAGCTCCACTTCAGCCGCGAGGAGATCGATGCCTTGAACGGGGACCTATGGCAGGGTCGCGGCTTGCCCTGTAGCCCAATTGAAGGGCTGAGCGACGCGGTTTTGGTGCGGCGGGTGCTGCGTCCCGGACAGCGCACGCCGCTCTACCGCAGTGCGTCTAAGGTCCTCGCCGAGTACGGGCCGCATTACATCTACTACTTCTACCTGCACGTGGGAACGGAGATCGGCCGGGTCGAAGTGCCGGAATGGGTGGCGACCGACCGCGAGTTGCTCGCCTTGGTCCACGCCTGTTTGTACGACCAGGCCGAAAAGGGCCAGGGCTATCCGGTCGCCTTGGCCGAAGCGCACGAGCGCGCCGTGGTGCGCAGTGCCGACCGCGAGGCATTCTATCGCTTTTTGCGCGACACCTTTGTCAAAAACGACCTGCAAACCCGCTTGTCAACCAAGAGTTTCAAGAAGCGCTACACTGGTATTTAGGGGAGGCCACTGTGGAGATTATCAAAGAGCGCGAGCGCAGCCCGCTGAGCCGATTCTTGCCCGAATCGCTACCGCTGCCCAGCGACGCCGCGGACGAGCGGACTCATGTGGGCGAAGTGGTCGAGAGCAGCACCACCGAGTTGATCGCCCAAGCGCGCGAGTTACACGGCGCACCCTCCTTTGGCCAGTTCATCCGCGTGGAGGCCGCCATGCCGGTAGTCGGCATTGTGTTCAACGTATTTACGCACTCCATCGAGCCGAACCGCCGTCCCACGGCCTACGGCAAGACCGAAGAGGAGCTGCGCCTAGAGCAGCCGCAAATTTTCGAGTTGTTGCGCACCGAGTTCCAAGCCCTCGTCATCGGCTACTTGGACGGCGATGAGGCCGTGCAAATCCTGCCGCCGCAGCCAGCGCACATCCACAGTTTTGCGTACTTGTGCTCAGACGAGCAAGTGCGGGCCTTCACCCGCAGCGACGACTATCTGCGCAGCATTCTCAACACGTCCAAAATACCCACTGACGAGCTGGTGATCGCCGTGTTGCGCCACACAGTGCGCGCCCACGCACACGCGCCGTCCTATCTGGTGCAAATGGGCAAGGAACTGTCGCGGCTCCTCAGCGACGATTACGACCGGCTCAGCTCGATTATCCGACGGGTGGTCAACTGACGATGGCAAAATACGCGCGCAACGGAGTGCCAGCCGCAGCCGGTCGCGGCAAGCAAATCGGGGTGATTACCAAAGGCTCGCTGGTCGAGGGGCTGGAGATGAAGCTGGATCCCGAGCAGAATGTCGAGGACATGAAAGCCGGTAAGTTCGTGGTCATCGAAGGCGACAAAAACGACTTTTTCTCCATGGTCACGGACATGCGCCTCGACGCCAACAACCAAGAAGTTCTCCTGCATCCGCCGGGCCAAGAAGACGCGCTCCTGCGCCAAGTGCTCGCCGGCACCAGCACGTACAACATCGTCTCGCTGCGGCCCATGCTGATGATGCCCAAGGACGCGGTGGCCGACGAAGGCCCGCGTCCGGTCAAGGCCATTCCGAGCCACTTCTCCGAAGTCCAAGAGGCCATGGCCGACGACGTGGCCAAGATCTTCGGCTGCGAGGGCGACGCCGAGGGCCGCTACTTCAGCATTGGCAATCCCCTCGACATGGACACGCAGGTCTGTCTCGACATGATCCGCTTTGCCGAGCGCTCCAACGGCATCTTCGGCAAGACCGGCACGGGCAAGTCCTTCCTGACGCGGTTGGCGCTGTGCGGGTTGATTCACTACGACAAGGCCGTCAACCTGATCTTCGACATGCACAACGAGTACGGGTTTAAGGCCATGAAGGAAAACGGCTCCACCACGACGTTCGTCAAGGGGCTCAAACAGCTTTTTGGCGAGCGGGTGGCGATTTTTTCCTTAGACCCGCAATCGACCCGCGCCCGCGGGGTGCAGCCGGATCACGAGGTCTATATCTCCTACGACCAGATCACCGTCGAAGACATTGCCCCGCTGCAAGACGAGCTCAAGCTCAACCCCACGGCCGTGGAGTCGGCCTACTTAGTGTACGCGATTTACAAGGAGCGCTGGCTGAGTACGCTCTTGAAGTTGGAAGGCCCGGATGTAGAGGAATTTGCCCGTGAGATTGGCGCGCACGCCGGGTCTTTAGTGGCCCTGCATCGCAAGCTCAAACGGCTGGAAAACTTCCCCTTTATGGTAAACAAGCTACGGGACGGCGACGTGGTGGACCGCATCATGGAATACCTCGACAAGGGGATCAACGTGGTGCTGGAGTTCGGACAGCAGACGAGTATGCTGTGCTACTTGCTGGTAGCCAATATCATCGCGCGGCGCATCCACGAGATGTACGTCAAGAAGAGCGAGCGCTTCTACGCCACTCAGCGCCCGGAAGATCAGCCGCGTCAGCTCATGATCACCATTGAGGAGGCGCACAAATTCCTCAACCCCATGGCGGCTAAGCAGACCATCTTCGGCACCATTGCCCGCGAGATGCGCAAGTACTATGTCTCGCTGTTGGTAGTAGATCAGCGGCCGTCGAGCATTGACGACGAGGTACTCTCGCAGATCGGCACGCGCATCACGGCCCTGCTCAACGACGAGAAGGACATTCAGGCAGTACTCACCGGCGTCAGCGGTACCGAAGGGCTGCGCAGCGTGCTGGCCAGCCTCGACTCCAAGCAGCAGGCCCTGATCATCGGCCACGCCGTGCCCATGCCGGTGGTGATCAAGACCCGCGACTACGACGCCCAGTTCTATAGCGCAATGGGTTGTATGGACGACCTGCCCGCGGAGGAGCGACGGGAAAAGGTGGAGCGGGATGTGGCGGCGTTGTTTGGGGAGTAGGGGATGTGATGGGGACGTTTTCGAGCGAACAACACATCATCTACCACGGCGATGCGGTCTGTGTTCTGGAATCGGATCGGATTCCAGAGGCTAGCATTGACCTGATATTCGTCGATCCGCCGTACAATATAGGCAAGAACTTCAACGGGCGACGCGACAAATGGCCCAGCGAAAAGGCGTACTGCGAGTGGGTGTCCCACTGGCTCAATCTCTGTATCCGCAAGCTTAAACCGACTGGCAGCCTGTATTTAATGTGTGCCACGCAGTGTTTCGCGCCGTTTGATTTGCTCTTGCGCCAACGCCTGACCATCCTCTCGCGGATTGTCTGGCACTACGACAGCTCTGGGGTTCAAGCAAAGCGGTACTTTGGCTCCCTGTGGGAGCCGATATTTCACTGTGTGAAGGATCCCAAGCACTATACCTTCAATGCAGACGACATTCTCGTCGAGGCTAAAACTGGGGCGCAGCGCAAACTAATTGACTATCGCAAATCGGTTCCCACCCAATACAATACTAAGAAAGTGCCCGGTAATGCTTGGTACTTTCCACGGGTACGCTATCGGATGCCTGAGTACGAGGAACATCCGGCGCAAAAGCCGATTGCGTTACTAGAGCGGATTATTGCCGCTAGTTCAAATCCTGGAGATGTTGTACTCGATCCATTCGCCGGAACATTTACTTCGGCTCGCGCTGCCGCCAATCTCAACCGTAGAAGTACGAGTATTGAGATTGACGAGGACTACCTGAAAATTGGACTTAGACGGCTCGAACTGGCTGCCGAGTATAAGGGAGAGCGTTTACACCGGCCGCTGAAGTCCTATGAAGACGAGTATTCCAGCGAGTCCAAAAACCTTACACTTTTTGAATAATGAATCACTCCTTTACCTCCAAAATCATCGAGGAAGTAGAGCACGAATTTAACGGGCTTGGAAGGACTATCTTTGAATTAAGTCCACTTCTTCAGTATATCAACAAAAAGACGAAATCTGCTAACAGAGGTTCAAAAGCACGGAGTAGTTTTGCTAACCTTTACGCTCTTTACGTCCTGATTGAAGACTACGTTGACAAGGGGTATCTCGAAAAGGGCGACTATGCAGAGTATGAAGGGGCCGACTTTACCCCACTATTGCGCCGGATGCGTGAACTTCCTTTCGGGGCGAAGTTGCAGAATCACGCACTCAATAATCGTGCGAATGACGATTTCCACAAGTACTTTCCCGAAGATAATCGCCGTCCGATAACCAGAAATGTTTCGCTCCAAAAGTATTGGGTCAATGAGGCATTATTGACTGTCTTGGTAGGAGAGCGCAAATGCAGTCTTGCTCGGGTAGTACTTCGAATTATTGACCTTTACGTTGAAACTAAGCGCGAATCGTTTTCTCAGTTTATTGAAGACTGTGAACGGCTGCAGGAAGCAAACGAAAAAGGGAATGATGAAGCAGCAGGATTTATCAGATCGCTATTGTCCCCAGAGCGAGATGCCAGACTCTTTGAAGTAGTGAGCTATGCTGTCCTCAAAGCTCATTTTTCGACAGAAATCATCTTTATTGGAGAAACTCGCGATAGTATCGAAGAAGAAGCGTTGAGATTGTTTAAGACAGGACGCACCAATGCTAATGATGGTGGCATTGATTTCGTGATGAAGCCGCTAGGCAGGTTTTTTCAAGTTACGGAAGCCCTCGACGTAAAAAAATATTTCTTAGATATCGACAAAGTCGAAAGGTATCCAATTTCGTTTGTGATTAAAACCACGCTTGATATCGCTGAAATTCGGTCGCGCTTAGAAGATGGTGCTAAAGAGCAATACGGAGTGCGTGAGATTGTGCAGCGATACATGACCGCTATAGAAGACATTTTCAATATTCCCAAATTGATCGGGATTTTTAATGTCTTAGCGGATCAAGGTCGAGTCTCTGAGGTGCTAGACGAAATAATTCGCTGGAGCAAAGTGGAGTTCAATATTGAAGACGGTCTAGATTCCGCTGAAAGTGTCGCTGACGAAGACGAGGATACCGACGATTGAAAGGCTAATGATGCCGAGTCGGTCGGCCACGGAAAAAGCGGGCAGTTCATAGACGAACTGCCCGCTTTTTCTGCGTTATTTAAATAAAGTTACTGATGTTACGCACCCGGGTAGGGGTCGGTTTGAAACCGCCCCCTACGGCCATCGGCCTCGTCGAATCAAGGGCGTCCTGC
>VXOR01000051.1:28012-63457 GCA_009840005.1 Gemmatimonadota bacterium | reverse complement strand
CCCCCCCCCCCCCCCCCCCCCCCCCCCCCCCCCCCCCCCCCCCCCCCCCCAGAACGTAGATTTGGATGGGGATGGCATCCCACGCGAATCGCCGATAGCACTATGTCCAACTAATCTCATGACGTTCTCCCAAACTGCGTAATATTGATTGCCAAATATAGGTATCTATCCAAAAGCGGCGCAACAAAAAGGTCCCCTCATCACGCACTAACACCTGATTGTCGCTACAGTTGAACAAGGCTATTATAATGTGTAAGGGCGGTGCGGAGCGCGAATCGCCCCTACGGCACCAATAACGGCAAACGGACGCGAACCGATCAATGACGGCAAACAGTAGAGAGCAACATTTCGCCATTGAGGGCATGCACTGCGCTGGCTGCGTGCGGCAGGTCGAGCAGCAGGTATCCGGCTTGGCTGGCGTTGAAGTGGCTGACGTGAACTTGGCGACCGAGCAGATGGCCGTGCGCTTTGATCCGGCGGCTGTAGATGAGGCAAGCATTGCAGCGGCCGTGGCAAAGGCGGGGTTCCGGGCGCGGCTGCAAGCGCCTGAAGCCGAAGGCGCGGCTAGGCGACAAGAACGCAAACGGGTCGAACTAGCTGAGCAAGCGGGGGCGTTTCGTTGGGCTGTTGTATTTTGGCTGCCGCTTTTTGCGGTGGAGATGGCCGAGCAGATGGCAGCACCCGTTGTCCAGGCGCTGTCATTGGCTCAGTATCCGCTGCGAGTGGGCGTTTTGCACCTGCTGTTCGCGCTGCCGGTGATGTGGATTGGCCGCCAGATCTACGCCGAGGGTGGGCAGGCTCTGTGGCGGGGCCGACCCAATATGTTTTCGCTCATCGCCATTGGTACGGCTGCGGCGTGGCTCTACAGTGCTTGGGGCTTGGCGTCCGTCGCCGTGGGCGCGGTTGCGGCGTTTGACTCCTATTTCCCGACGGTTGCGACAATCCTCACCCTGATGCTGATGGGTCGCTATCTCGAAGCGCGCTCGCGGTTGCGGGCCGAGGAGGCCATAGGGGCCCTGCTGCAGCTCAAACCCGACAAGGCCGCGCTGGTGACTGACGATGGGGAGCGGGAAATTGCGGCCGACGCCATTGAGGTGGGCGACTGTTTGCGCGTGCGTCCGGGGGAGCGCATTCCTGCCGACGGCGAAATTATCGAAGGAAATTCTACGGTGGATGAGTCGCTGCTGACCGGCGAGTCGCTGCCCGTGGTCAAGGCTGTGGGCGATGCCGTGACCGGCGGTAGCCTCAATGGCGCGGGAGCGCTCATGGTGCGAGCAACGCGCGTGGCTGAGGACGCGCTGCTGATGCAGATGGTGCGCTTAGTCGAGGTCGCGCAGGCGGGCAAAGCGCCGATTGCCCGCCTAGCCGATGTCGTGGCTGGGTATTTCGTGCCGGCCGTATTGGTCGTCGGCGCGGTGGCCGCGGTGGGTTGGCTGTGGGCTGGAGAGGGTTTGAGTTTTGCGTTGCAGGTTTTTGTAGCCGTGTTGATCATCGCCTGCCCGTGTAGCTTGGGCTTGGCCACGCCAGCCGCCATCATGGTCGGCACGGGACGCGGCGCACATTTAGGCATTCTGTTCAAAGGTCCAGAAGTGCTGGAAACGGCGCACAAAGTAGATGCCGTGGTGCTGGACAAAACCGGCACGATTACCGAGGGGCGGCCGCAGGTTGTGGGAGTAGAGCCGTTAAATGGACGCCGCGCCGGCGAAGTGCTGAGCTTGGCCGCGGCCGTGGAGCGCGGCTCAGAGCATCCGCTGGCCGCGGCGATTGTGGCCGCCGCAACAGAGCGGGACCTTGCCGTGCCGGAGGCTACCGAAGTTGTGGCGAGTCCGGGCAAAGGCGCGCAGGCCACGGTAGAAGGCGAGGACGTGGTGGTGGGCAATCGCGCCATGATGGCGGCGGCGGGAGTTCGCGTAGATGAGGACAGCGACTCGGCGGACGGTGCCACCGTCGCGTGGGTCGCGGCGGCAGGCGTACTAGTCGGCCGCGTGTCTTTGGCCGACCGCCCCCGTCCGCAGAGCAGGGACGACGTGGCTCGGCTGCGCCAAGGCGGCTTGGAGGTGGTGATGCTCACCGGCGACAGCCGGTCGGCCGCGGAAGCGGTGGCACGTCAAGTGGGGATTGAGACCGTGCATGCCGAGGTCTTGCCCGCAGATAAGGCCGCGACCGTGCAGGCGTTGCAGGCCGAGGGCCGCTGCGTGGCCATGGTCGGCGACGGGATCAACGACGCGCCAGCGCTGGCCGCCGCCGATGTGGGCATGGCCTTTGCCACCGGGACGGATGTGGCGGCCGCGTCTGCGCCCGTAGTGCTCATGCACAGCCGATTGGCAGATGTGGCGCGGGCCATTGAACTGAGCCGAGCGGTTGTGCGGACCATAAAACAGAATTTGTTTTGGGCGTTTTTTTACAACGCTGCGGGCATTCCAGTGGCTGCGGGCGCACTGTACTTGTTCGGTGGCCCGTTGCTCAATCCAATGCTGGCGAGCTTAGCGATGGCCTTTTCGTCGGTGTCGGTGGTGATGAACGCGCTCCGGTTGCGGCGCTTTAGCTGAAGCCGCGATATTAACATCCTAACGGAGACCCACGATGCGTTTTTTTAACACGACTGGCCCGGTCCGGCCCGAGGATCACTACTGCATCCCGCCCTTAGAACGGCTGAATCTTGCCAAGGTGCGTCGGCTCATCCGCGACAAACGCTACTTTGTGCTGCACGCGCCGCGTCAGACGGGCAAGACCTCTTCGCTGCTGGCGTTGCGCGACCTGCTCAACGGAGAAGGACACTATCGCTGCGTGTACGTCAACGTGGAAGCCGGGCAAGCCGGGCGCGAGAATGTAGAACAGGTCATACGCACCATTTTGGGTGCGTTGGAGTCTCGGGCACGCTTAACGCTGAACGACGAGTTCTTGGAGGAAATTTGGCTCGACCTGTTGGCCCGATACGGTCCACACGCGACACTGCAAGAAACCTTGACACGCTGGGCCGAGGCCGACCCTAAGCCCTTGGTACTGTTCATCGACGAGATTGATTCCTTGATCGGCGATTCTTTGCTGTCGGTGCTGCGGCAGTTGCGGGCGGGGTACGATTTACGGCCAGAGGGCTTCCCGCAGAGCGTGGTGCTGTGTGGGGTGAGCGACGTGCGCGACTACCGCATTCAATCGACGGCCGAGAACGCGATTATTGCGGGGGGGAGTGCATTCAACATTAAGGCTCGGTCGTTGCGGCTGGGCGACTTTTCGCCGGCCGAGGTGCGGGCGTTGCTGGGGCAGCATACCGAAGAAACGGGCCAAGTGTTTACCGCTGAGGCGCTGGAGACGGTGTGGACGCAGACGCAAGGGCAGCCGTGGCTGGTCAATGCGCTGGCTGACAAAGCCTGTTTTGCCGGCGAATTTGCCGAGGCATGGCAGCGTCCCATCGCGGCCGAGGCGATCCTCGCCGCGCAAGAGCAGCTCATCCTGCGACGGGAGACGCATCTGGACCAATTGGCCGACAAGCTCAAGGAGGAGCGGGTGCGGCGGGTGGTTGAGCCGTTGCTCAGCGGTGGCGAAAAACGCGACTTTGCCGACCGCGACTTGGAATATGTGCGCGATCTGGGGCTGGTCGCGCAAGACCTGCCGTATCGCATTGCCAATCCGATCTACGCCGAGGTGGTGCCGCGCGAACTGACGTGGGTGGTGCAAGGCGAATTCGAGGAGGAAACGGCGTGGTATGTGGATGCGGATGGCGGCTTGGACGTGGATAAACTACTGTCGGCGTTTCAGGCGTTTTTCCGCGAGCATTCGGAGCATTGGGTCGAGCGGTTCCAGTACAAGGAAGCGGGGCCGCAACTGCTACTTCAGGCGTTTTTGCAGCGGATTGTCAACAGCGGTGGTAGGATCGAGCGGGAGTATGGGTTGGGTAGGGGTCGGACGGATTTGCTGATCGTGTGGCCACAGGGCGATCAGGTGCTTAAAGTGGTGATTGAGTGCAAGGTGCTGCACAAGAGCTTGGAGCAGACGATTGCTGAGGGGTTGGAACAGACGGCGGCGTACATGGATCGGTGTGCGGCGTCGGCGGGTCATTTGGTGATATTTGACCGGCGTAAAGATCGGCAGTGGGACGACAAGGTGTTTCACGAGCGTCGGGTATCGAACCAAGGCGTCGAGATTGACGTGTGGGGGATGTGATCCGACGCGAAGAGATATAGAAGTCCTGAATGACTTGAACGATTCGATATGCGGGTAGAGGCGCTGGCCCCTACCATTCGGCGTCTGTCGGCGTCCATCTGTGGATTATCTCGTGGATGATTTAGGATGGCTATAGCTGTCTGACGAGGAGGGTGTTATGGCTACAATTATGATGGTTGGGGCGTTTGACACCAAGGGCGTGGAATACGCCTTCTTGCGCGAGCAGATTTTGGCTCGCGGCCACGAAATTTTGGCAGTAAACACGGGCGTTATGGGCGAATGCGAAGCCTTTGCCGTGGATGTGGATGCCAGCGAAGTGGCGGCGGCGGCTGGCGCGTCGCTGGAGTCGCTGCGCACGGCTGGCGATCGCGGTGCCGCCATGAAGGCTATGGGCGAGGGTGCGGCTAAGGTGGCGGAGCAAGGGTACGCCGAGGGCCGGTTTGACGGCATCGTCGGCATGGGCGGGTCCGGTGGCAGCAGCGTGGTGACCGCGGCCATGCGCGCCCTGCCGGTGGGCGTGCCCAAGGTGTGCGTTTCGACTGTGGCGGCTGGCGACACAGGAGCGTACGTGGGCAGCAAGGACGTGGTGCTTATTCCGTCGATTGTGGATGTGGCCGGAGTCAATCGGATTTCGCGGGTGATTTTTACGCGCGCCGCTGGCGCGATCTGCGGCATGGTCGAAGCTGAGCCAGCGCCGGCTGGCGACGACAAACCGATCGTCGTCGCGTCGATGTTTGGCAATACCACGGAATGCGTAAACGCGTGCAGTGAGGCCCTGTCGGCGAGCGGGTACGAGGTCTTGGTCTTTCACGCTACTGGTACCGGCGGCCGCACCATGGAGTCGCTCATCGACGAGGGCCTAGTGGATGCGGTGCTGGACATCACTACCACCGAGTGGGCTGACGAAGTGTGCGGCGGCGTCTTCAGCGCGGGGCCAGAGCGCTTGAGCGCAGCAGGCCGGGCGGGTTTGCCCCAGCTAGTGGTCCCCGGCTGCGTCGATATGGCCAATTTTGGCGGCATGGATACGGTGCCGCAACAAT
Source organism: Gemmatimonadota bacterium (assembly GCA_009840005.1). Next base: position 58,256 of record VXOR01000051.1, on the reverse strand, counting down.
ACAAGGACGGCACGCGGCTCTTTTACGAGTGGAACCCAGAAGTGACCTTGATGCGCACCAATGCCGAGGAGAATGTGCAGATGGGCCGGATATTCGCTGAAAAGCTCAACGCGGCCACAGGCCCAGTCGCCGTGCTCATTCCGCTCAAAGGCGTGTCGATTCTCGATGGCGACGGCGAGCTGTTTTGCGACCGCGAAGCCGACCGCGCCTTTGGCGACGCCCTCAAAGCCAACTTGGACGAGGGCATCCTCGTCCGCGAAGTCGATCACAACATCAACGATCCAGCATTTGCAGCCGCGGCGACCGCGCTGCTACTGGAGCTAATTGCCGAGAAAGCAGGAGAGTGATGAGCGAGAAAAAGACATTCGTACAATGCGCCGATGTGGAGACCCAAGTCTTTGACTGGGGTCGGCTAAACTGGCTTTCCGAGCCGCTGGTGACCGCGGCCGAGCACTTTAGCTGCGGCGTGGTGGAGTTAGCGCCGGGCAAGGGCCACGTGCGCCACAACCATCCGTATAGCGAGGAGATTCTCTACGTGATAGAGGGCACTGGGATTCAGACGGTGGAGTTGGAGTCGGGCATGTTGGAAAAGGAGATCGGCCCGGGCGAGTTGGTACACATTCCGACGGCTGTGTATCACTCGACGGTCAACAATGGGGACGGCCCAATGAAATTAATCGCCATATACGCGCCGTTTGGGCCGGAGGCCGAGTTGCGGAAGATGGAGGGGGTGCGGATAGAAAAGGCGTTAAACGGATAGGTGGTTATGGCTTTTACAAGAGAAGAAGTACTCGCGAGGCTGCGGCAGAACATCGCCGATGGGGTTCCCATTATCGGCGCGGGGGCTGGCACCGGGATCAGCGCCAAGTTCGAGGAGGCCGGTGGGGTTGATTTGATTGTGATTTACAATTCCGGGCGATTTCGCATGGCGGGCCGGGGGTCGCTGGCTGGGACTATGCCGTATGGGGACGCCAATGCGATTGTGATGGATATGGCCGGGGAGGTGTTGACGGTGGTGGAGGATACGCCGGTGCTGGCCGGCGTGTGCGGGACGGACCCGTTCCGGCAGATGGATGTTTTCTTGCGCGAGGTTGAGGCGATTGGGTTTTCCGGCGTGCAGAATTTTCCGACTGTGGGCCTGATTGACGGGTTGTATCGGCAAAACTTGGAGGAGACCGGGATGGGCTATGGGGAGGAGGTGGAGATGATTCGCACGGCGCACGAGATGGGATTGTTGACGACGCCGTATGCGTTTAATCCCGAAGAGGGCGAGCAGATGGCGGCGGCCGGTGCCGACATTGTGGTAGCGCACGCTGGGCTTACTACCAAGGGCGTGATTGGTGCTACTACCGCGCTGACTTTGGCGGAATCGGTGGGGTTTGTGCAGAAGATATGCGACGCGGCGCGCGGGGTGTCCGAGGAGGTGATTGTGCTGTGCCACGGGGGGCCGATTTCAGAGCCAGAGGACGCCGAGTACGTGTTGCAAAACACGCGGGGCGTCGATGGCTTCTACGGTGCGTCGAGCATGGAGCGGTTGCCGGTGGAGGTGGCCATTACCGAGCACGTGAAGAAGTACAAGGCCATCCGCTTTTGACGATGCGCCCCTTGCGCAAAGTTGAAGTGAAGCGGCTCTTTGCGGACGCGGCGAAGAGCTACCCTCCCAAAGTGGAGCTAGCCTTTCTGTTGCAAAGCGTCGAAGACCCGCTCAATGTTGGATCGATGTTTCGCATTGCCGATGCGTGCGGGGCGCGGGAATTGGTTTTTACGGGTGTAACGCCTGTGCCGCCGCACGAGGATATTGAGCGCACGGCGCGGGGCCATGAGCGGCGAGTAGCTTGGCGGCGGATCGGGCGCATGGACGAAGCGGCGAACGCACTGCGAGACGAAGGGTATCACTTGGTGGCGTTGGAAATGGTGCAAGGGGCGGTGTGCTATTTGGAATACGATTTCCCGGACAAAGTGTGTTTAGTGCTCGGCAACGAGACCAAAGGCATCTATCGACAGACCTTGGCGTTGTGCGATGGAGCGGTCTATATCCCCATGTACGGCAAAGGGCCGTCGATGAATGTGCATGTGGCGGGGGCGCTGGTGGCGTATCAGGCGTTGCTTGGGAAAAAGAACTGATGGCGTCCTCATGCGGATTGATCCCAACACCATAGATGTGCAACCCGAGCTAGTCTCGTCCGGCGAGGTGTTGGCTTCGGGCCAGCGGGTTTACTTCCGCCCTTTGCGCGGCGATCAGGCCGCTGCCTTGGGTGCGTACTTCACCGGCTTGTCGCAGGCCACTCGCCGGGTGTACGGACCGCACCCATTTGACCAAGAGACAGCCGATGGTTTTTGCGCTGCGTTGGACAGCGCTCACACGCTACGTATGCTGGCTTGGATCGAGGAGGAAGGGATCGAGCGCATTGTGGGGTATTTCGTCGTCGAACTAGGCGTGCGGGCTGGAGATCGCCGGCGCTACGAAGCATTGGGCTTGGCCTTGCACGACGAGACCGATTGCACTTTGGCTCCTTCGGTAGCCGACGCGTACCAGGGTCAGGGGTTGGGCAGTTTGATGATGCAGCATCTGCTCGGGCTATTGCCGCGGCTAGGGCGGAAGCGCATGCTGCTGTGGGGCGGCGTGCGCGCGGATAACCCCCGCGCCGTCCACTTTTACACCAAATTCGGTTTTCGGCGCGTGGGCGATTTTGAGGCCGGGGGCACCAATAATTACGACATGATCGCGGAGTTGTGAGAAAAGGAGAATAACGCACTATGAGTGAACCTGTCGTCTATCTCAACGATGGCTTCGTCCCAGCTTCCCAAGCCCATCTCAATATCTACGATTTGGGGATCATACTGGGTGCCACTCTGACCGAAATGACCCGCACGTTCAGACGCGAACCGTTCCGCTTGGAGGAGCACGTGCGGCGGCTTTTGCGGTCGTGTAAATATGCCGGTATTGAGCTGGCGCTGGATCACGAGGGGCTGGTCGAATGCACGCGGGATTTGATAGAGACCAATAGCAAGCTGATCGGTCCAGAGCAGGATTTGGGAATCGTCCACTTTGTAACGCCGGGGGAAAACCAGATCTACGCGGGCAGCGCTGGGACACCGGCGCGCCTGACGTCCACGTTGTGCATCCACTCCTTCCCGCTGCCCTTTGCCGTTTGGCGGTCCTATTTTGAGCAAGGTGTCCACGCAGTAACGCCTTCCATCCGCCACGTGCCGCCCCAATGCGTTGATCCCAAGACCAAGAACCGCTCGCGTTTGCACTATTGGCTGGCCGACAAGCAATCGCAGGCGGTTGATCCCGCCGCTACCTCGCTGCTGCTCGATTTGGACGGCAACCTCACCGAGTGCTCGGGGGCCAACTTTGTGGTGGTGGAGAACGATACGATCTTTACGCCTACTAGCCGCAATATCTTGGAGGGGGTGAGTTTGGTGACGCTGCGGGAATTGGCACCTGAGTTGGGGCTGGGTTGGGTCGAAAAGGATTTGCAGCCCTACGACGCGGTCAATGCCGACGAGGCTTGGTTGACGAGCACGCCCTATTGTCTAGCGCCGTGTACGCGCATCAACAATACGCCGATTGGCGACGGCAAGCCCGGACCCCTGTTCGGGCGGGTGATGGAGGCGTGGAGTCGGCGGGTGGGGATGGACGTTCTGGAGCAGCTTAAAAATGCGGAATGATCATGATTGACAAAACCCAACTTATTTCATCCATCGAGGAGCGACCCCTAGTCGGCAGCAGTCTCGATGACTTGGACAAAATCCGACTTGAACAGTACTTCCGTCGACGCTTCCCTGACTGGTCCACACCAGAAGAATGGGCTCCTACGCTGGCGGCGCACAAGCTGGCGGTGATCTTGGATGTGGGCGCGATTCCGACGCACTTGGGCATTCTGCTCTTTGCCAAGCAGCCCGAGCAGTACATTTCCGGCGCGTACATCGACCTAGCCGTGTACCACCACGACATTCCCGACGGCAACACCGTGGATAGCCGACAAATCACCGGGCCTTTACCCGAGCAGATCGCCAAGGTCGTGTCGTATTTCCAAGCCTCTCCTTTGACGCCGATCCTATCACGGAAAAGCGGCGACGGCCGGCGAGATTACCCCAGCTATATAGACACTGCACTCCAAGAGGCTGTCGTAAACGCCGTCATTCATCGGGACTACGGAGTCGCCGGATCGCAGATCATCATTCGCATGTTCCCCGACCGCATTGAATTCCAAAATCCCGGGGCGCTCTACAACACATTGACCATCGAAAATTTGTACGCCGGGTGTCAGCCAGTGCGCCGGAATCAGTTTCTCACTGGCTTCATGCGCTACTACGAAAGCCCGGTTACGGGGTCTAGTTTTCTGGAAGCGCGGGGAGAGGGGTTTTTGAATTTGGTGCGCGACAGCCTGCGTTTGTCGGGGCGGCGGCCGGAACTGGAACAGATCGGGGCGGCGACGAAGTTGACGATCTACGCGGCGCAATACCCGGAATTGGCATAGGGATTTCTGACTCATGCGCTATATCTATCCGTGCATCCTTACAGCAGAAGAAGAAGGGGGTTTCTTCGCGTCCTTCCCCGACGTTCCTGGTGCCTTGACCTGTGGTGATGCCCGCGTCGAGACGCTTGAACTGGCCGAAGATGCCCTCGTCGCCATGCTCGCAGTGTACGTCCAAGAGCAATGGGACATCCCAACGCCAAGTCCGGTTGCCGATGGTCAGGAACTCGTCGCCGTACCTCCTGTTGCTGCGGCCAAGTTAGCCCTCTATACGGCCCTCCGCACACAGGGCATCACTTGGGAAGCACTCGCTGACCGCTTGGGCCTGAGCGAGCCTGCTGTCCGTAAGTTGCTCGACCCAGACCGCTACTCCCATATCAGTCAGGTCGTGAAAGCACTCCGAGCCGTCGGGCGCAACTTGGTGGTCGAAGACCGAGCGGCCTAGCTCAATGGTTCGGTCGCCGATCCTGTTTGCGCGGAACGTATCTTACCTTGAAGTCAATCCATCTCACGAAGGCGCATCACCCCTTCATCCCCGTCATCACCAGCCCGCGCTCGAAGTAGCGCTGCCCCATAAAAAAGACCACCAGAATGGGCACAGTCGCGACTACGGAAGCGGCCATGAGTAGATGCCACTGCGTGCCGTACATGCCAGCAAAAGCATTCAGCCCTAGCGCCAGCGTGCGCTTCTCGTTGCTGTGCAGGTAGATGAGTGGCCCCATAAAGTCGTTCCAGAGACTGAGAAAGCTGAGAATGGACAGCGTCGCCAGCGTCGGCTTGGCCAGTGGCATGGCAATCGACAGGCAGATGCGCAAATTCGAGCATCCGTCTATGCGCGCGGCGTCGATCAAATCTACCGGCAGGGTCTTAAAGAACTGGCGCAAAAAGAATATCTGGAAGGCGTTGCCCGTACAGGCCGGCACCAAAAAGGGGAGAAATGTATCTACCCAGCCCAGCTTCTGGAAGAGCACAAACGTCGGGATCATGGTCACTGCCGCGGGCAGCATCATGGTCGATAGCACGGCGACGAACAGCACGTCGCGGCCGAAAAAGTTCAGCCGGGCAAAGGCATAGGCCACAATGGAGGAAGCAAAAAGACTCGCCCCCGTGCCAAAAACCGTGATGATAGTGCTGTTGAGGAAATAGCGCCCAAAGGGCAGCGTTGGCTGATTGAAGATTTCCACGAAGTTGGCCAGCCGCAGCACCGAAGGCAGGAGACGGGAAAAGACTTCGTCCGGCGTCTTGACCGAGGTGATGAGCATCCAGGCAAAAGGCACCAAAAACCAAAACGCCAGAAAGGACAGCGCGGCGTAGAGGATGAGCTGGCGTCGCAGCGACAGGGTGTCTCCAGAAGCACTGCTCATTGGTAGTGCACCCATTTTTTGCCCATCGCCAGTTGGATCAGCGAGACGATCAGCGTGATGATAAAGAGGACCAAGGCCATGGCGCAGGCATAGCCCATCTGGAAGCGCTCGAAGGCCGTTTGAAAGAGATACAGGACGTAGAACAGGGTCGCGTGTGCCGGCCCACCTTGGGTCATAACATAGGCTTGGTTAAAGATCTGTAGCGAGGCAATCACGCCGACCATGGTCAGGAAAAAAATCGTCGGGGTCAGCAACGGCACGGTGACGTATCTAAAGCGCTTCCACGGCCCGGCGCCGTCCAGTTCCGCCGCTTCGATCAACTCGCGAGGAATATTCTGTAGGCCAGCCAGAAAAATCATCATCGATCCGCCCAATCCCCAGATGCTCATAAAGATCATGCCCGGCATGGCACCCGCCCGCGATGAAATCCACTGGGGCCGGCCAATGCCGATCCACTCGAACACCGCCATCAATCCGGTCCAGTCGAGGAACAGGTTGATCAGGCCAAAATTGGGATCGAAGAGCCACTTCCACAGCAGCAGCATCGCGATGCCCGCCACGACATTGGGCAGAAAAAAAGCCGTGCGAAAAAAATTGACCCCGCGCAGGCGGTGGTTGACCAGCATGGCCAGTCCCAGCGCCAGCACGAGCCCCAGCGGCACGGCAAAAATCGTGTAGTAGATTGTATTAAACACTGATTTGTAAAAGAGCGGGTCGTGCGCCAGCTTCTGAAAATTGGCCCATCCCACGTACTCCGGCTCCGTAAAGAGGTTCCAGCGCGTGAAGGCTAGACCAAAGCTGGCCAGTATCGGCCCGAGGGCAAAGAGCACCATGCCCAAAATCCACGGCGATATGAAGAGATACCCTTCTATGTGCTCTCGCAGGTTGAGTTTCATCTGTCCACCTTGGCCTTTTGTAGCGCCATATTGTCGCGAATGGCTTGGTTGATTTTTCTGACGGCATTCGCCAGTGCCGCAGGCACGCTTTTTTCACCCAGCATGACCAGTTCCCACTCTGGGAGAAACAGCAGATTGTATTCAGTGGGATTGATATAGGGGCTGCGATGAAATAATTCGGTGCGCTCCGCGGCCTTGAGAAAAGTCTGGGTAATCTCCGCATTTAGATTGGGATTTTCTACGAAAATAGGGCTGTACGCGGTTGCCCGGCGGCCGGGAATGTTCCAGCCGATCTTGGCAATGGCCTCTTGGCCTTGGGGGCCGACCAGATATTCCATAAAGCGCCACGCCTCTTGTGGGTGTTTGGTATGGGCGTATATGCCATAACCGACCATGCCGCCGGACAGATAAATATCTACTTTGTGGCGCGGAGGCGTCGTAACTCCCCACGCAAAGCTCTTGATATTTTTGCGAAACTGGGGCACAAACCACTGGCCGTAAAAGCACATGGCCACGCGCCCTGTCTCGAACATCACGTTTACCGGACTCTGCGCTTGCTCGGCGTAGCCTGGTGCCACGTGCCAACGAGTAGAAAGATCGGCGGCGAACTGTAGCGCCTCAATCACCTCTGGGCTTTCGAGCAACACGCGCGTCCGATCGGCAGAGAAGATGCGCCCGCCCGACTGCCAGATCCACTGCTCTGGATTGGCGTTGTTGTAAACGCCAAACTGGATGATGCGCCCCTGCTCGTCGCGCTTGGTCAAGCGCCGGGCAATTTCTACAAACTCTTCGCGCGTCCAACTGCCGTCTGGATGGGGAATACCCGCCTCGTCAAATAGGTTCTTGTTGTAGAAGATCAAGAAGTCAGGCGACCAGTCTTTGCACAGTCCGTAGATCGGCCCTTGGCCAAAGCGCTTGCCGTCCCAGCGGTACGGCTCGACTGTTTGCGGAAAAAAGTCCTCGACGCCGACCACTTGGCTTTTTTCCAGATAGGGCTCCAAGTTGAGGAGTACCCCTTTGGACAGCATGTTACCCAAAGTGACCGGTGCCACGTAAAAGACATCGGGCGAGCGCCCTCCTGCCATCATGGTCAGCAGTACGGTATTGAAATTCTGCTGGATGTGGATGAACTTGACCTTTACATCTGGATTGCCCGCTTCAAAATCGGCCATGAGCTGATTGAGCATGGCCACTTCCTGCGTATTGCCCCAGCCGGCCAAGACGATCTCCGTGCGTCCGCTCTCTCTTTGTGCGGACGTGTCGAGCCCCAGTAACAGGGAGCGCGCTGAGGGTACGCTGAGCAGGCCTACAACGCCGAGTATGCAAAGACTATAAAACAGAATAGTGCGGTCCATAATTCATCATCTAACAATCCTGAATGGCATGGGTTTGAGATGCGGATCGTCTTGTGAACACTATTCTGCGTCCATCTGCGTCCATCTGCGGATAATTTTATCCATGACTTAGTGCTCCGGTAATATCGGAAAAGACTCGATATCCCCCGCGACAGTCTCCAACAGAGTTGCGATCTCCCGCTTGTCGCCCTCATCCAGCGTTAGCTTGCCCGCCGGTGCCCGTTCTACCAGCGTGCTGAACACCCCTCGGCGCTTGAGGATATAGCGCATAAAGGGGTGGTTTTCGAGAATGATAAGCGGCAATAGGCGACGGTGCATTGCGCGCGCCTCCTCTTCCTGCCCGGCCCACCACAGCTCGGTGATCTTGGCCAGCACATCGGCTAGCTCGCAGGCTGGCATATTGCCGTTGGCACCGCGGCGCATCTCATCGGGCAAAAATTTGCCCGCCGCCCCGCCGAAGATGCACTTGACCCGGTCGCCGACCATCTCGGCCACCTCGGCGATGTGCTTCGGACCGGGCTGCCGTTCCTCCTTGACGTATTCGACCTGCGGAATCTCGTCGACTAGTTGCGCCACTTGCTCGCCGCGCAACGGCGCATACATATCGGCATTCTGCACCATGATCGGCCCATCGAACACCCCGGCCAAGCGCCGGTACATGTCCATCGCGGTGGCAGCATCGGTGCGTGCCGGCGTCATGGCGATAATCGAATCCGCCCCGGCTTTTTGCGCCGCCCGCGCATAGAGCAGCACCTGCGGCACCGAGATCCCAGAACAGCCGAAGACCACGGGCAGGCGTCCGTTGACTCCCTCCAGCACCGCGTCCAGCCCCCGGATCCGCTCCTCCTCGCCCAAAAACCAAAACTCCCCGACCATCACCGGCCAGACGATGCCATGCTGGCCGCTCTCGCAGCAGAAATTGGCTACCTTCTTCAGGTCGTCGATGTGGATCTCGAGGTCTTCTCTGTAGGGCGTCGGCAGCAGGCCGAAGACTCCCTTCATATCGTCAAAGCGCGTCATTGTTCATCCTTTCTTAGTAATCACTTGTCCCAGCGGCGGTCGGGTTGCCAAAAGTCGAGTTTGGGCTACTCGACGACAGTTATATAGGGTTCGATGGCCTTTAGGCGCTGCATATCAATGCCCTTTATGTTGAGCAAGCCTTTTACATTGTGATAGGGGCGGCCCTCAATTATCCTCTGCGCTACTGCCGGCCCTATCCCGGGTAGCGTTTCCAACTGTGCGCGCGAGGCCGAATTGATATCGATGCGCTTTGCCTCGAGCTGAGAGAGTGTCGCACAGCTAACCCACAGCAGGGCCATGACTGCACAGCCCACAAAATTCCAGCGTTTCATAAGTACCTCCATTGCGGCAATTTCGCGTTTTCCCTTAGTACACGACAGTAACGTTATACATGGTCATCGGGGTATCAGATGCTTCGACTCCGCTTCGCTCCGCTCAGCATGACAAGTGGGTGCGCTGCTTCACCGTGTCATGCTGAGCGAAGCGAAGCATCTCAGACCACCTCTACTGTCGTGTACTAAGCGTTTTCCTTAATGCATCCAGTTCACCGAGTGCGCTCTTTTTGCTTGCGCGCAAAAAGGCGTATCTGTTGCTGCGCCGCGAGTGAGTCCCCCACTTCTCGGTAGGCCACGGCCAAACTATAATGGGCACCGACATAGGTAGAATCGGCCCGCAAAACCGCCTTAAAATCGTCGATGGCCTCCCGGGCATGGCCCTCGCGCAGTTTGGCATTACCGAGGCCGTTTATCGCGTCGATGTAGTTTCCCTTTATTGCCAAAGCGCGTTCATAGGCAGCACGGGCCTGCACCGGATAGTCTTTCATCAAATAGGCATTGCCGAGATTAAACCACGCCAGCGCATAGGCCTCGTCTAAAGTTAGGGCTTGGCGATAGGCTGTGATGGCATCGTCAACTCGCTGCAGCCGCACATAGGCCGTGCCCAAATTCTGCCAGGCCTGTATCTGGGCGGGATTGATCTTCAGCGAGGCTTTGTACTCTTGAGCAGCCATTTCAGCAAAACCTAACTTCGCGTAGATCACTCCCAAGTTATAGCGAGCTACGGCATCGTCGGCGTGGCCTTTGAGACGCAACCGCTGATCGCGAATGGTATCGAAATGTGGATCAAGGCGCTTGAACATCTCGATTTGCCTCTGCCCTTCCTCTGCCTTTCCCTGCTTCATGTACACTTTGGACAGGGCCAAGTGCGCTTCTGGATAGGCCGGGTCAAGAGCTATACTTTGCTCGAGTACAGCGGCCGCTGTGGCCTCTTTGCCCTGTTGGGCGAGTACCATTCCCAGCCCATTTAGGGCCTCTACAGCCGCCGAATCGCGCTCGATGGCCGCACGAAAGGCCGACTCTGCTTCTTCGTGGCGATTCAACCGCATATAGACGCGCCCTAATGCCGTGCGGTAACGCGCGTGCCTAGGTTCTATTTTAACGGCTTTTCGCGCCATATCCACAGCCCGTTCGCATTGTCCCATCTTGGCACAGTACATATCCGCCAAACTGTGGTACACCAGCGCATATTCGGGGTCTATTTCCAGCGCTCGCTGCATGTGCTGGGCTGCGGTTTTGTAGTCGTGATCGCGGGCATGTGCCACGCCTAGATTGTAGTGATCTGGAGCGTGATCGGGTGCCAATTGCAACGCTTTTGCAAACGTCGCTCGCGCCCTATCATCGTCGTCTGTGCGCAAATAGAGTTGGCCGAGTTGGCGATAGACCGCGGCGCTGTCGGGCGCGAGCGCAATGGCCTTGCGATATACGGCCAATGCCCGTTCCAACTCGCCCTGTCGGGTCATGACTTCGCCGGCTCCCAGCAACGCCCGTACGTGCAGTGAGTCGATGCGGAAGGTCTCACTGAAATATCGCAGCGCTTCTCCATACACGGCGTGTTTTAAGTAGAACGCCCCTAACTCGTAGTGCGCTGCTACATCGCTGGAATCGGCGCGAATGCGATCCAAATAACTCAGTTCTATCGCGCGCGGGTCTTCCTTTTCCTCTATGATAGGAGTTTCTTCTATCGCGCCACCGCAGCCTAAAGCCGTTATCCACGCCAGCCATAGCACGCCATTAAACCACTTCACGTTCGCCTTGTCCTTTTGGTCCTATAGTTTTTCCGGCTCTCGGACGGTGAGGAATTGATCAGCCGCCACGTCTTCCAATACCTGCTTTATCCCACTCGGCCAGTGAATCTCCACCCGATCCACCTGCGCGTGGGTCCCCAAGCCAAAATGTACCCGTAGCGCATTCTGCGACAGATACGAACTGCCCGAACGCACTTCTTCGACTTGGTGTAGGTCGTCGGCTACTACTTGGATGCGCGCGCCGATGCCGTCGCGGTTGCTGTGGGTACCTATGGTGCGCACCGACAGCCAGTGCTGGCGGTTGCCGCCGTCGTTGCGCAGCAGCAGGCCGCGCTGGTTGTTGTTGCTGACGAACAGGTCTAGGTCGCCGTCGTTATCGTAGTCGGCGGTCGCTGATCCGCGTCCGACCCAAGCGGTGGCTAGTCCTGGCGAGTCGGTGCTGACGTCGGTAAAGGTGCCGTCGCCGTTGTTGTGGAAGAGTTGATCCTGCTGCGCGTAGGAAGGTCCGGCGCGGTCGATAATCTCTATATTTGGTTCGACGTGTCCGTTGGCTAGGAACAAGTCGAGGTAGCCATCGTTGTCGTAGTCGAAAAAGTCCGTGCCAAAGGTCAATGTCGAGAAGGTCGGTTCGTCTAGTTTGGACTCGTGTATCTGGTCTTTAAACACATCGCCCTGCTCGTTTTTTAACAGGCGACAGTGCTCCCACTGGAAGTTGCAGACGACGATGTCGAGGCGTCCGTCCCGGTCGTAGTCGCCAAAGTCCGTGCCCATCCCCGCCTCGGGTTTGCCGTCCGGGCTAAAGGCGACGCCAGAATTCAGTCCAATATTGGAAAACCGCATCCCCCCCTCGTTGCGAAAGAGGAAGTTCGGGGTCATATCATTGGCGACAAACAAATCCGCATCGCCGTCTGCGTCGTAATCGCCAAATACCACGCCGAGTTGGCGACAGCGGTCATTATAAACGCCCATTTCTTTCGTCACGTCGGCAAACGTTCCATCCCCTTCGTTGCGGTACATAATCCCCGACGCGCCCTCGTACTGACCGGGACCGCAATAGACGCGTATGGAACCGTGCCTGCACTCTTTGTGGTTTTCGAGGGTAAAGTCGGTATTGTTGGAAACGTAGAGGTCGAGATCGCCATCGTTGTCGATGTCGGCAAAAGCTGCGCTCATACTCAAGCGCTCGTCGCCGATGCCAGCGGTTTCTGTCGCATCGACAAATGAACCGTCGCCGCCATTGCGATACAGCACATTGGCACCGAAGTTCGTGACATAGAGATCCACGTGACCGTCGTTGTTGTAATCTCCCGCGCAGACACCCATGCCATATCCTTCATCGCCGACACCTGCGTCCTCTGTTATTTCCTCGAACTTCCCATTGCCCCTGTTTCGATATAGGACGTTTTTCGGCACGCGCCGCTCCAAAAAGCCCGGCAATACGGCCCCGTTGACCAAGTATAGGTCCTCGTCGCCGTCGCTGTCGTAGTCGATAAAAGCCGCTCCCGAGCCATAGGTCTCCACGTAATAGAAACGACCGCTCCCGCCGTTGACATGAGCAAAGTGGATGCCGGCATCGGCAGTGACATCGACGAATTTTGGCAGTGCGCTTCTAGCCAATTTGGGTTTGGGCGCAGTGGCTTTTGTCGCTGGAGCGGGAGTTTCATTTGCGCACCCCACGATCAGCGCCATACCCCAGCTAAAGAGAACCGCAACGATGGGCATGTAAAAAGAGCGCATATCGCGGGGAGTATGCAGTCGATGCAATTCCATTAATCGGCGCAGACATCAGACCGCACAAAGGCAGATTTGTCAGGTGTTACTGCAATCCGGCAAACATGCTCAGAAACAGCACTAAATCCGTCGTCGTCTCGTCGCGGAAATCGCGCCGTTCCCAGCGCCCGCCGATGTTGGTCATCAGACGATAACCCAGATAGTCCGAGCGATTGGATAGCTGTGCAGCAATCACGAACTGTTCAAAATCGTCCACATATCCGGCGGGCAGTGGATCAGTTCGTTCGACCATATTCCTGAAAATCTCGTACTCGATGCCGGACTCTAGGCGCATCGTGCTGATCAGCTCCTGCTGCCACACGAAGAAGAAAATTTCCGCTAGCTCGTTATTCTCCAACTCGTTTTTATCTGTGGGCGAGCGCCGCTTGTAGAGCTGTTTCCACCTAGGCCACAGCACGTGTTTACCCACCGGAATGGGCAGGTCTGCCTTGGTGATCAACGCGAAGAGCTTCTCGTCCTGCCAATTTGCTGGCTGCTGGTCTCCGCGCTGGTGATAGATCTCGTACTTCAGCTTGGTTTCCAGATTGAGCGGGGCATATTTGCGCGTACGCGCACTCAGAAAGGAGGTGTTGATCAGCGCATCCTGCGCGATCATAGGATCGACGAAGGGGCGCATATCGCCCCGTGTGCGCGGACTCTGTACCCAGAGAATAATGTCTTCGGGGATATTGTCCTTGACGCGGCGAAGACCGTTGTAGAGCTGCATCTGCAAACCGTGGCGAGGCACCTCGTGCGTCAGCGTTAGCAAACCATAGAGCGACTGGTTGCGGCGATTGCTGCTCAGCAGCCACTCGCGCATGCGACCGACCATTATGCGGCTGCCCGGCTTGAGTTCGGCACCACCGTAGAAGTTGTAACCGCGGTGGTCGCGCGGATACGGGTAGTCTGCTTCCTCGTCGTTCTCAAAGCGGTCGATCACCGTATTGTTGTTCATGTCCGTGCCGTAGAGAAACTCCAGCGGATCGACATCGTAGCGCACAAAGGGCTCCAGATAGTCGGGCATGCCGTTGTCGTTCTGGTTGAAGTCCGACACTAAGTCGTTGTTTTCGTCGTAGCCGGGAAAGACGGCCACGTCAGCCCGCTGGATCAGCAGGCGCTCCGACGAGGAACTGCTAAAGGTGCGCCTACGCCAGTCGGGAAAGCGGTCTTGGTCGTCGTTGTCGTCCACGAATTCATAGACGTTGTTTACAGCACTTTCGTAGTTAATGCGCCCGTTACTGTCGGGCACGAACATGAATGTCTGATAGCCCGGGTCCATGCTAAAAATTTCGCCATAGGCAAACCACGGGTACACATTGTGCGACGCCGTTGCGTAGTAGCCCTCCGCGCTTTCTTTCCCCAGCGCCTGATTGTAGGTGAAATTCTGGTTGGGAAAGCGGCGGTATTTGCGGTTGATATTGTATTCGGCGCGCAAGTTAAACCCGCCGAAGAGATCGTCGATTTCCATGGTGAGGCCGGCGACTTCGTTGGCCGTCGGCAAGCCGTAGCTAAAGCGCACCACGCGTTGGTTGGAGCCGTCCTTGATGTTTTTTTCTGCGCGAGTGACGGGTAAAAATACGGGTTCGCCTGTGTTGTTGACCTGCATATTGGAAGTGACTTCAACGGCATAGTCATTGGCTAGGACCAGTTCGATCTCGATCTTTTTGATTTCCTTGAAGTCGATGATCTCGTCTTCGCCGGGAATGGGCGTAAAGTCGCGCTCGATATCGTAGGTAATGATGATGTTGTTGCCGCCGCTGGCTTCCCAACGTCCCTGCCGCCGAATGCCGCCGTCAACCAGCGCCCGGTCGGAGATTTCGGGATGCTCTACGCCGTTTATGTACACGCGGTGCAAAAAGAGCAATGCTCCTCCCTCGCCGTCCTCGGGCGAATCGTCGGATAGACGCACTAGGAGGCGCTGTACGTTGCCCGCTTGCAGGTTGCCGCCAAGCGTGCCCTTGAGAGAGTTGTTGCCGAAGCTCTCCGAGCTATTCCAGTGGCCGGCGTTGACATAGGTGGTGCCCAGCTTGATAAAGTCGCCGACTTGGGCCGTGCCGCGCAGGCCAAGCAAATTGGTGAAGATCGTCCGCACCGTAGCCCCCTGATCGCGGTTGGTCGCCGTGGCTGCCAGCGCGGGGTTGTCCGTGCGCGAGGCGAGCAGCGTCAGGGCGTATTTATCGGAGAGGAAATCCCATTGCACGCCGTTGAACAGCGGTTTGGAAAAGGTCATCGGCGTTAGCGTGGTCCTCAGTTGCTCGCCCACGGTCAACGCCATGTGGTATTGGCCCTGCGACGCCGTTGAAATGACTAGGTTGTTGAACCAGTTGTTGAACTCCACAGACTTGTCGATTGCACTGCCCGTTTCCGTGGGGTGCTGCTGCGCCCACTCGTAGATCCTCCAGCCGCGCGTGATGTAATTGCCGTAGATATCGTAAAAGCGCTGGCCCTGTAACACGATGTCAGTATAGCGCTCGTAGCGATCCTTGGCGTAGTTGGTGTACTCCCAATTTCTCCATCCGTAGATATCGTAGAGCGTCTGGGGCAGATACCATTTCCGCATAGTTGGTGTGATGGTCTGGGGCGATATCCGCACGCCGCTGGTGACATAGGGGTTGAGAAAGCCCGATTGCAGGCCTTCGGCTAATGCGCTACCTGCCAAAAGACAAACCGTTAACAGGGCACCGAAAAACTTCTGGCCCATTTGTTCCCTCCCTTTTTTACTGCTGTGCAACGCGCTGGTTATTAATAGGCCAAACCAATGGTGCGATATACCGACTGGTCTCCAGAGTCGGCTTCCATCTGAATGCGACAGATATACACACCCGGCGGCAAAACCGTTCCCGCAGCGTCCCGGCCATCCCACGCGAAACCCGCGGCACCTAGGTCGAGCGTCCGCAGGTGCGATCCGGTTAGGTCGTAGATATCCACGTTGGGATTGCCCTCAACCTGGACCACGATAAAGTCGATTTGCGCTTCGTCGTTTACTCCATCGCCGTTGGGCGTAACGACCGGAGTCACCTGCACATTGCGCAGCAAATTTCCACCGGCCACGTCGGGCACAAAAACGATCATCGAGCGCGGCTCTAAGGGTTCGACGCCTTGGCGCACATCCTGCTGGCTGTCCCCAGCCCAGGCCTCAAAGAGCGTGGCATTGGCCGTTACCTGCGCGGTAAACAGCACTTCCACCGAATCCTCCCGCACCCGCTCCGGCAGTCCGACTCTTAGTAGCCCGTCTGTTAGTTCAACTTCCCCCGGCTGCACGCTCTGTCCGCCGACTCGTACGCCAACCTCTTGCACCTCGCCCGGCACTTGGATAAAGATCTCGTCAAAGCCTTGGTCGTTACGCGCAAAGGTCGGTTGCAGCAAATACGTAAAGCGCTGCAGCGAATCTAGTCCGACCTCGCGCGGCAATATGCGCGCGGTAATGCCGCCGCTGACGAGGGGATCGTCGAATTCTAGGGTCAGGGAGCGCAGTACCGGCGTCAGTTGTGGATCGTCGTTGGCCAGTTGAATCTGCAGTTGCAGAAATTGTCTGGGCGTAGGCGAGAGGAATGCCTCCTCGGGAAAATCATAGGGCTGGCTCCAGCCGCTCCAATCCGGTCCTTTGAGCTTGAGGGTGTCGATGCGCCCGCGCACGCTCTTGGGCAGCTTGCCAAAACGGGCCGAATCCACTTCTGTGCCGTTTTTGTGGTAATACTTCTTTTGCAGTTCAAAAGTATTGCCCGTCTGCGAGCGAATTTCTATTTGCGTGCCGGCGGGCAAATCGGCGTCCCACGACAGCTTGCGCACGCTCTTCATGGAGCCTAGGTCGATGAAGTCCGACACCATTTCCGTCGCCGCCACGTGTCCTTCGCCGTGGAGTATGTATTCAAAAACCGATTGGCGAATCTGTAGGCGCGTTGGAATGCCGCTGCGGTGGTAGAAGATATGGCGAATTTTCCGCAGCGGGAATGCAAAGTGATACGACTGTTGGTTGGGGAACCTATCGTTGAATACGTCGCTGAGTTCCTGGTAGTCGAAATTGCTGCGAATGCGGTCGCTGGTCAGGCCGCTGGCTGGCGTGCCGTCCGAGGTGGTGAGGATAAATAGCTTGGCCCCGTGCCCGTGGGAGCCACGAGACCCCTCTCCGCCTCCGACGGTCAGATCTAGGTGGGAAAGGTGATCTACCCAGAACGTGGCACCCAGATCCCATTCGAACCAATCGCCGTCTTCGACGTAGGTCCTGAGATTGCCTTCCTTGGCTTGGTCCCCACCGACGGCGAGTCGCCAGTTGGTATTGACATCCCCATCGAAGATCGTGCCGACCTTATCTTCGCTCCGCCCCGCTCGCACCGCCCCGCCCCGTTCCACCGTACCTATGGCGAGATTATCTCCAAGTGCATCCACTTCGATCTCAGCCAGCGCCGCGCCTGGATTTTTTTCCGTGGGCACTAGGCGCACGTGGTGGACTAGGTTAAAATCCAGCGTATCCTGCTCTACGAGATGTTCTCCGCTGGCCAGACCCAACTCAATTCGTTTCAGATCGACTTCAAAAACGCGCTCTACATTGGGTGTTGTGGTGACGGCGACCGGGTGGTAGGTCACGCCATAACGCGTATCTACACCGTTACTTATGTAAGCCGTGAAATTGCGAAAGGGCTTGGCGTCGAGTGCATCCGGAAATATGAAGCGCAACTTGTGCGCCAATACTGGCCGCCCGAGGTCGATTTCGATCCACCAATCTTCCAGCGGATCATCGACAGACGGCTGCCACCAAGTCGATGGATCTTGGTCAATGATATTAGCCGCATCTTGAGGGTTTGAATTCACTTCGCGGATACCACCAAAAACCTGTTTCTTGCCTTCGCTATGGGAAAACTCTGCAGCATCGGCCACGGCGTTTATATTGCGGCGCATCCACGCTAGGCTAATGCTGCCGTCGTCGGCAATTTCCAGCGTGCCCTTGGGAATGGCCCACGTCTGCCAGTCCGCCGGGCTACTCAGACGCAGTTCGTCGGCATAGGCCCCTGCTGCACACAGGGTAGCGACGAGCAAAGTACGAATCGCAGTGAATTTTCTCATGGTACACCTCGACAGCGTTTAGCTCATATACGCAGCCCGTTTAGTAGGCCACCGCAATGGTGCGCGTATGCGTGAAGTCACCCGCGTCCGTTTCGACGGAAAGTCGGGCGAGGTACAGACCCGGAGCTACGAGTCCCGTTCTCTCTCCCCGTCCATCCCATTCTTCGACATAACGCCCTTCGCTTCTGGAATCGGCCGATATCGTTCGCACTCTGCGTCCGCGCAAATCGTAGATTGCAAAGACCACTTGGCTGGCCTGGACGCCCAGCAGTGAATAGGCTAGTTCAAACGTGTCGTTGCGTCCGTCGCCGTTCGGCGTTACTACGGTCGATCTCACATCTAATGCGCTCAGCACATCTAACTTCTCGCTCAGTGCCAGCACCTCGATGGAATTGGTCGATACCTCCGCATTGGCATCTCCGGGATCGATAGATTGGGGCTGTCCTTCCCCTTCCACGACAAATATCTCGCCCTGAAACAAGGCGTTAAAACTGAAGACGCCCGTTTTGAACAGCAGCCGTAGCGGCCTGTTGTCTGCGGCCGCGATGCGGTTAGACGGAAAATAGACGATCAACTCGCCCCGTTTTTCCGCGATGCTGTCAGGTTCCACAGCGACTAAGGGATCGCCCATTTCCAGTCCTATAAACTGGACGCGGCCCGGGGTTTGCAGCCTTAAGGCGTCAAAACCCGACTTGGCCTCCGACTCAAAGTCGGCCCGCACGTCAAAAGTGAAAATGCGCTCCTCGCCCAAGGGCACTTCCGTTTTGCGCCCGCGCGGCTGTGGTTCGTCCTGTAATGCGACCTCCCCGACGATCGCATCCACCAGCAGAGGCGAGTACTCTACGACCAGCGAATCCATCCGGCCATAGGTGAACAAGTCCTCGCTTTTCATCGTGAAGTTGATTTTGAGATACTGTCGGTTATCCGGCGAAAGGATCTCTATGCCTTCGCCCGCGGACGCTCCTTGTGGCACCGACCAGAAGCTCCAATTGTCCACGTCGGGCCGCTCTGGTCCCTGAGCTCCAGGGCGCACGTAATCATCGTACGGCGCTTTATCCCATTCGGCAAAACTCACTTCGCGTTCGGTCCTCAACTCGGTGTAGATGCTGTAGGCCTGTGGCGTATCGTCTCGGCCGGTCTGCGTTTCCAGCGAAAAGGAGATGGGATTTCCTGCCAAAGGTTCGGGTTCGCTGCCTATGCTCTCTTTGGCAAACCCGTTGAAATGGGGTATGACCCGCCCGAAATTGACCGGCTCACCGATGTCGATCACCTTGGAGAGGTATTGCGATTTTTGCACAAAACCCTCGCCGTAAAACTCCACCTCGGCAATGACGCCCAATTCCGGGAAGTTTATGAAAATGAACTGCAAGGACTGGGTGGGAAAACGAGCATTGGCGATGCGCGTGGTCTGGTTGAGATTTTGCTCTAGTAAAAGGTCAAACTGCCCTCGCTTGAAGTGCTCTCCATCAATTGCGGCCCAAACTTCATACAGCTTGGGGTAGGCGTTTTTGAGGGGTAAACCCGGCGTGATCCGCTTGCGGTCGTCGGTCTGGGTGCGTCCTTCCGCTGGGGAAAAAAAGCGGATGCGATTGATGGGCAATTCCCAGCCTAAGTTGTAGTAATAGTAGCCGGAGACAATGGCCACTGATCGGGTCGTGTCGCCGTCTATTGTATAGACAAAGCCGTTGTCTCCGAGGACCTCGGGCTGGCCGGGAATGAGGCGTGCGTTCTGCGTCCCGCCTCGCTCTCCCCCCCAGGGGTTGCCGAAGACATCGGCGCGCGAGCTGCCCTTCTTCTCGCCCAGCGCGATATTGACCGCTGGGTCCAATTCGTAGGGCTGCAGGCTGCCGTCCACAACCCACATGCCGCCCATCAACTCGGCTAGGTATTCCCAGCCGTTATCTCCTGTACCTAACACCAATCGCTCTACCTGTGCCTCTGCAAAACGAGGAGCTAAGAGCAAAAGAGCTAGCGCCGCTATGTGCTTCATGCTCAGTTCTCCGCGCTAATAGGCCACGTGGATCAGGCTCGTGCGGTTGACTTCGTCAGCCGCCGCCTCTACCGAGGCTCTGGCGATATAGGTCCCCGGAGGTACCAAATCGCCGGCATTGTTTGTTCCGTCCCAGTGCCACTGAGTATAACGTCCGGCGGTCAGGGCATCAGAGAGTACGTTTTTTATTACTCGACCCGAAAGATCATATACGAGTAGTTCCGCCGCGGCAGGTCGCACTAGATGGATGAGCACAAAGGAGAAGACGGACGAATCATTTATGCCATCGCCGTTGGGCGTTATAACCGGCGGAGAAACGGCAAAGGACTGCAACACACTTTCGCCGCTGGCGAGGAAAATTACCTCCTGTGAGTCCGTACCCACTTCCCGCGTCGCGTCGCCCTCGGCAATGCGCTGGGGAAGGCTGCCCGTCGTATCCAGAAGCTGTCCTATAAACTGGGTGGAAAAGAGCAGAGCCTGCGAGCGAAACGTAATCCGCAGACGCACATCTTCTCCTGTGTTAATGCGCCGGGATGGGAAATAAACGCGCAAGCCCGTATCGTCCACCTGCACGCTGTCCGGCTGTATCTCCTCTAACTCGTGCCCTATTTCCAGTTTGAGAAACTCGGGCTGTATCAGCGTCGAGATGCGCACGCCATCAAAGCCGGTTCCCTCGCCCAAGTCGGCCTTTATGTCGTAGGTAAAAACCGTATCTCGACCGGCCGGAACGGACGCGCGTCCACCGGCTGGAAAGGGATCGTCCAATAGGGCCACTTCGCTCAATGCCAGCGCGGCCAGTGGCGGCGTATGCACAATGGCTAGGCTATCGACCTGCATACTGGCGGAGGTATTGCCCTCAAAGCGTAGGCGTACTTGGAAAAAATCGCGCGGTCCCGGTAGATCCAGTGGAATGGAATACGTGCCGCTAGAGTCGGCGATGAGCGGCTCCGTCCAAGAGGACCAGTGCGTGGCATCCGGGCGAATGCTGCCTTTGAGGACCAACGGCAGGTCTTCGTACTCCTCTTTGCTGACTAGCACTTCCGACCGGGTCTCTACGTCGGCGATTTGGTAGTAGTCGAGAGGCGTTTCGTCGATGCCATTGCGCATCTGCACGATCACCCGCACTTGCTCATTGGTACCCGCGCTGTTTTCGCCTTCCTCGGCCAGCGAAACTTTGTGCGTGCGAAAAGTCAATGCGCCGTAGTTGACAGACTGAGCAAACTGGATGAGCTGTGTTTCGTAGAGCCCACGCGGCACGAAGCCTTCGCCGTGGACCTCGATTTCCGCTAGTTCAAAGGGGTTGGGTGAAAGTACTCTGAGCTGAATAAAGCGCACCAGTTGCGTCGGGAAGCGCACATCTACTCTTGGGTCGCGGTTGATCGTCACTTGGCGAACGGCCTCGTAAACGGGCGAGTCATTGGCGTCGAAAGTGCGCCCGTCATTGAGCGATATTTCGTAGCCGGCGACGAACTCATCCTCTCCTTCACGGGGGTAAAAAACAACTTGGCTAACTGGGAACGAAGCCCCGAGATCC
Source organism: Gemmatimonadota bacterium (assembly GCA_009840005.1). The sequence goes on along the minus strand of VXOR01000051.1, from coordinate 36,699 downwards.
ATAAAAAAAATGCGTCCGCGCTGATTGACCCCCACTTCTTTAAAGCGATTTTCCGTGCTGGTCGTGCCATCCCCGTCCACCAGCACCTCAGACCCCTCAATGCCCCGCGCCGAATTGTTCCACACCTGTCCGTTGCCTTCGGCGATAAAGCTGCTGGGTGCGCCGACTCCCCAGACGATGAACTGAGTTATATTCTGCTCAAGCGAGAAGCTAGCCGGTCCTAGGACATGTCCTTCGCCTACAACTACCCCCGCCATAGTCTGTGCTGGCTCCTCCCAGGCTTGTCCACCTAGGCCGACTCCCCACACATCGGCCTGTAGTTCCGCTGGTTTAATGCAGAACGACAGGATCAGCCCAACCAAAGCAGTTCGCCTAAAGAAAGTCGTCATTGCCTATTCACCAGTTCGGGCGGTGGCTGAAACCCCTTAAATACCTCGCGCTGAAAGTGAAAGGTTAGATCCTTGGTCTCCACAGGCTCGTTGCGGTAATCGTATCGCAATGCAATGCCTCTGACGTGGATAGAAAACTCCGTCACGTCGGGTGCGAGGCTCGGAAAAACGACAAAACCCTCTGATTCTTGGCCGCTGAAGATGATCTGCTCCTGAAACATAGTGCGCTTGAGCATATCTTCGCGCTCGTTAAAACGCCGGTATTCGTTGCCGGCATATCCCTGAATAAACGAATAGTAGTATTCCAATATCTGCAGCGGTTCTAAGGGCGCGTACTTGCGATACCCATCCTTTGAAATCAGCTCGATCTTGAGGGGATCGACGCCGACTTTGGGATAGGCGTAGTTTTTAACTTTTAGCAGCCATACGCTGTGTTTGGGCGGCGTCCACTCTTCGCCCATGCGCTTCCAGTTGCCGAAAGTATAGGGATTGGTCGATACGGGCCCCTGCGTGGACTGCTGTGGGAATTTGCGGTTCAATTCGGCATCGGTCATAGGGCGCAGACCAATCTCCAGACGCTCGAACGAATAGGTGATCAAGCCATCGTCTTGAATCACCATATCGGCCTCCTGCTGTCCCTGCGGAGCTGGCTGAATTGGTCCGTCGAAATAACGTCCACATCCTGCCAACATCACTAGGGAACAAAACCACAAACCAAACCGTATCATCGCATTAACCTCGGGAAGTGTACATTGCACGGTTATTGGGCGGCGGCATCTGCCGCCGCCCAATAGTGTTCAAAGGACCGTTCGGTTAGTCGCTGAAGGTCGCTTTGATTTTTGCCCAGCTCTCGGATTCCACTGCGGTGCCCTCGCCGCCGTCGGCGCGATCGTACTCGTCCGCGCCAAGCAGCGTGTATTCCGAGCAGACATCGCAGTTGCCCGAAGCGCCGTCCTCGCCGGTTGTTGCTAGCTGATGCGTGCGGCGATCTTCGGGATTATCCGCTTCGTTCAACTGATAGGTCAGGCGGATGATCTGCCCGGCCTCGTTCTCGTGGCGGATGCTGTTATCCGCACCGTCCAACGACGCGTAATCCCAGAGGGGAATGCTGTACTCGTAGTTGACCGTGACGTTGGTCGAACCCGTGGTCGCTCCCGGAGGATTGGTCGTCACTCTGGACTCGGCAAACTCGTCCATCCAGTGGATTTCCTCGACCACCTGCCAGCGCAACCACCACGAGCCGTCGCCGCCATAGGGCGTTTCATACACGCCGGGGACCGGCAGATGCATGGTAAACTGCTGCCCCTCGGCGCGCGTACCCGACTCGCCGTCGCCGTCGTGCGGACCGCCGCTGGCGTTGGCATCGGTGATGATCTCGAGATCATCGTCGCGCCAGCCGTCGTCAAAGACATCGGAGGTGACGACTAGCGTGTCGTCGGTGGCGCGCACAAATCCGTAGAGCCTGTTGTCGCGGTCCGTGCCCGTCCACGCCGTCATGATGGCCACGTCGAGGTCGCTTTTGTCCAGCACTTCGGCCTTCTGGATTTCGTACATCTCGTCGGGACCAACGGTGAAAATGGGGTCGAACCACGCCCAGTCGCCATCGTCTCCATCAATGGTGATGGTGACATTAGCAGGCACCTCTAAGGCGAAGTAGCCAATGCCGTTGGCATTGGACTGGCCCCAGGCGAAGCTCGCCAGTGCCACGGACAACATTGCTGCTATGAGTGAATTCTTGTGCATACTTTTCTCCTTATGGATAGAGTTAGAGATATTGCTCTTTTCTGCTCCTGCAGTTGCGAACGTTGTATTCATTCACCTCCTTCCGCAGTTAGAGTAGAGAAATCTGGGCTCATCTAGACGTGGAAACGCAGAGCCGCTACTTCTTTAGATTAGACAGGGCCTGTTCATCGACAACTATCTCAGTACTGTACTTCTGTCTCAACTCATCTAGATAGCTATCAAAGTCTTCTTCAATCGCGTGCCGATGGGCGTAGCGCAATTGACGCCATATTCTGGACTGCACCTTGGGTGTAAAAAAAGAGAGAGTCTTTTCTGGGCGCATCGCCAGTACTTCGAGTACGAGATATCCCGTCATATCGCCGCTCAACTGGATAGGGAGCGGTCCCTTGATGCCGCCAACCGGCAGGCCCCGCACGGCTTGGATCATGGTAGCCATAGCGCCCTGGGCCGTCGCTGTGTCAGCCAGCGTGAAGTTAAATATGTCGAACTGGCGTACGCGTCCTTTAAATGCCGGATACTCGCGCATGATCTCGGCCATATCCCCGCCGGTGCGCACGCGCTGGGCGATAGCGCGCGAAGCTGTCTCCGAATCAACTAGGGCACCGGCAAAAAACGTGCGCACTGGCAGAGTGAATTCCCCTGCTAGGTCCCGGTATAGAGTGCGCCGCTGTTCCTCTGTGACGAAGCGCGATTCTACTTCCGTTCGTCGCAGCATCTCGACCATGGCTTCTTCGCGCTTATCCCGCACGAACTGGACCACGGCTTCCTCGCGATCCAATTCCCGTTGTTGGGCCAGCAGAGGCAGCAGGATTTTGTGCAGTGCTTCGTCTTGGGCAAATTCGACCACGGCGGTGCTATCTATGGCGTGGGGACGGCGCTTGGGTTCGGCCTCCTCTACCAAAGCCATATACGCGTTCAGGTCGATGTTCCCTCCATTATAGCGCAGCAGGATACGCGCGTGGTCTTCTACTTCTAGCACAGGCACACCGCCTTCAGCTAGTCGCCCCCGCTGCAGCAATACACCCAATACCTGTGCATCTACTGAAAAATCAAAGTGCGTTTTCTGGTCGGCTAGGTATTTGGACCAGCGATCTTTTTTTTGCTGCTTTTCCAGCGCTTGGCGTAGCATCTTCTTTTGGCGCTCAAAAGTGACGTATCGCTCTTCATCGGCTCTGATCAGGTGGTAGGTTCCCTGCGAGTTGCGGTACGGTTCGGATACTTGGCCGATCTGTAGGCGAAAAAGTTCGGCGACAAACCCGCTGTGCCGTGCTTCTTCCTCCTGCCAGAAACCCATGTCCCCACCTTTGGCCGCCGATGTGCGATCGAGGGACTGCGCACGCGCCAGCACCGCAAAATCGGCACCTTGCCGCAGTTGCTCTTGCACGGCCCGGGCTTCTTCGAGACTGCCTACTTGAATATGACTCGCCCGCACTTCCCGCTTTTTGTGCAATCCGCTCTGGTGGAAATGCGACCGGAGTTGCTCTTCCGATATGGAAACGTCTCCCGTGACTTCCTCGTACAGACGCTCCACTAGTCTTCGGTCGTGCGCCTGTTGTACGCTTGCGACCACCTCGGGATGCTGATCCAAACCCTTCACCCTAGCCTCTAAGACCAGTAGCTTGCGATCGATAAAAGGCTGTAGCATTTCTCGCGCATTGCCCGCTGCAAAACGGCGCATATTGCGCTCGGTGCGGAGCAAATCATCTACCATAATGACCTCGCTCCCGACTCTGGCCAGCACGGCTGAATTCACAGCCCATGAATCAACGGCCATCAGCCCGACAATCGCCGTCACGACCCAGCAAGTAGCCATCTGTCCAGCGCAAACCGGTACTCTTTTTATTACAGCCAATCCAATGCTCATAAAGCAGTATTACAACCTTGTGAATATCCGTCTTATACAATGCAGGATTTTCGACATTGAAAGTGGGAAAAAACAAAAATAGGGGCAACCCTTGTTTAGGAACCCTCTGAGTGCGCCGGATAGTTTGGGTGCCTAATAAGGGAGGCTCCTACACCTACCGATTCGGTGCCGATGCGTAATATCCGTTAATAACAAATCCGTTTGGCCAATTTAGATGCCAACGGGCCTAGCATATAGCCATCCTAAATCATTCGCGAGATAATCCGCCGACAGACGCCGAATGGTAGGAACGCTCGCTCGTCCCTACCTGCTCGATCTTTTTTTTTGTACTGCGTCCTAAGTATGCATTTGTTCCAAAATGGCGTACTGGCCGATGAGTTCGTCGTACGCGGCTACGGCTCTTGGCTCTGGTTCAATCGTTGATCCGGCGACCGGCTGCGCGAATGGCTCGACAACTTCCGCCCACGAAGGCGCGTGACCGGCTGTGGATTGGTGAGCGTAGGCCGCGCGCAAGGCCGCGCCTAGGGCTGCTGAATTGGTCGTCTCGAAGCGGTGGACCGGGCAGTTGTGGACATTGGCGAAGACGTGCAGGATCTCGGCATTGGCCGAAGCGCCGCCGGTGACGTAGAGCGAGGAAATTTCTACTCCCATCCAACGCGCGTGGATGCGCGAGGAAAGGGCTTGCGCCTCGATGACGGCGCGGACATTGGCCGGTGCATCGGCAGAGTCGAGGTTTTGGCGGACGACGTTGGGGCGGGGGACTTTGGGGACGATTTCTGGCGAGAAGTACGGGAGCATGAGTGCGCCGTTGTTACCCGGTGGCGTGGCGCGTAGGGCGCTGGTGAACTGATCCCAATTCATGCCGTATTGATCGCGTACGGCCTCGCGGGCCAAGCTGCCGTTGAGATAGCAAGTCAGAGCCATGTAGTGCGTGCCGTCGGGTGAGGCAAAGACCGCACCCTCGCCGGCCGCGGAAGTGCGCGGCCGGTCCATGCAGGCGAAAAGAGTGTCCGAAGTGCCCAAGCTCAGGGCGACTTGGCCTGGAGCGACGAGGCCGAGGCCGATAAGGCTGCACGGATTGTCGCCGGAAAAGGGCAACACGAGGCAGTCGTCGGCAAAGCCGTAGCGATCCACGTAGTAAGGACTGATGGGGCCGACGGGCTGGCCGGAGGGGGCGATGGGTAGGAGTTTGGCGGCTAGGCCGGGGGCGGTAGCGTCGAGCGCGTGCGCACTCCACTGGCGCGCGGCAATGTCCATCATGTTGGTGCCGCTGCCATCGCCGGGGTCAACGCCGACGAGTCGTCCAGCGAGTAGGCTAGCGATATAGGAGCTGACTAAGCCGATATACGTCGTATCCGCGTAAGCGTCGGGTTCGGTCTGGTAAAACTTGCGGATCTGCGGACCGCTGAAGCGCTCAAAGGCCGCGTTGCCGGTGAGCGCGAGGAGTGCGTCGCGCCCGCCGATAGCTGCTTCGATCTCGGCGCATTGCGAGGCCGTGGAAGTGTCCATCCAGATAGGAGAAGTTGGGCGGGCGAAGATGGCGGCGAGTTGGTCTTTGAGCGGCTGGATCGGTGAAAGGTTTGCCAAGGCGCTAGCGGCGCTGGCGTTGAGATAGACGGTCCCGTGCTGTTGGCCGCTGCCGGAGACTGCCCGCACAGCGCCGAGGTCGTGGCCTTGGTCGGCGAGCGTTTGCAGGAGCAGGTCTAGCGCTTCGGCCCACATTAGGGGCGCACTGTGGACAACGCCCTCACCTAGGTCGCGAACGCCGTTGACGACTCCATACGTGGCTTTGAAGTGGTCGTCGAAGTTGATGGACGCTTCAGCGACGATGGTGCGTTGCTCCGCGTCGATGAGTAGGCCGGTGATGGATTGGGTACTAGAGTCGATGCCCAGATACTTGCTCATGGAAATGCCTCGCCGTAATTTTTGTGAGCTATTCACACCAAAATTAACAAACGCGCTGGGGAGGACAAAACCAATGGAGGCAGTGGCGGTGCGGCCCGAAATCGCGGCGACGCTGGCGGCAGTGGACCCGGAGGTCGAGGCTATCATTCGCGCTGAAAACAGGCGTCAGCACAATAAAATTCGCCTGATCCCATCTGAAAATTACGCCAGTCAAGCCGTACTCGAAGCCAGCGGCTCGATCCTGACGAATAAGTACTCCGAAGGGTACGCAGGCGCACGCTACTACGAGGGCCAGCGGGAAATCGACAAGATCGAGCGGCTCTGTGTCGAGCGCGCCAAGGAGGTTTTTGGGGCCGAGCACGTCAATGTGCAGCCCTATTCGGGCTCGCCGGCCAATCAGGCCGTGTACGTCGGCCTCTGCGCGCCGGGCGATACGGTCATGGGCTTGGCGTTGGCGCACGGGGGCCATCTGACGCACGGCGACCGCGTTAGCATCTCGGGGATGCACTACAAGTCCGTGCAATACGGAGTGTGTCGGGATTCGGGCGAAATCGACTTCGACCAAGTCGAAGCGCTGGCCAAAGAGCACCGACCCAAGCTGCTCTTCTGCGGGGGCACGGCCTATCCGCGCATCGTTGATTTTGCGCGTTTTGCCGAGATCGGGCATTCGGTGGGGGCCATCGTGGTCGCCGATATCGCGCATATTGCCGGGTTGGTGGCCGCCGGGGTACATCCCAGTCCCGTGCCGTACGTAGATGTGGTAACTACTACTACCCACAAGTCGCTGCGGGGGCCGCGCGGCGGGATGATTTTATGTCGGGCGCAGTACGCCGACGCCCTCGATAAGGCGGTGTTCCCAGGCTTGCAGGGCGGGCCGCACAACAGCACCACCGCGGCGATTGCCGTGGCGCTCAAGGAGGCGATGAGTGAGGAGTTTAAGCTGTATGCCCAACAGATTGTCGCCAACGCTCAGACCTTAGCCGCCGCGCTGTCGGTGCGCGGTTTTGCCCTCAGCTCGGGCGGCACCGACAACCACCTGATCCTCATGGACATGACCAATAAGGGCATTACGGGTTATGCGATGGCTAAGGCGCTGGATGCGTCGGGCATAGTCTGCAATTTCAATCGCGTGCCCTTTGATCCGCGGCCGGCGCGCAAGCCCAGCGGCATCCGCATCGGCACGCCGGCGATTACCAGCCGGGGCTTTGGTGCCGAGGAGATGAGGCAGTTGGCCGAGTGGATGGAACGGGTAGCTCAGGTCCGGGCCAATAAAGCGCTGGAACTCGACGACCGGAAAGCGGAGTACGCCGAGATCGCGGCTGAGGTCCGGGCACTCTGCGCTCGCTTCCCGGCACCCGGCTTACTCTACGACGGCGGGGGAAGGCCACTTTAAAATATGGATATATATCGAGAATTGGGTATCGATCCCATCATCAACGCCGTGGGACCGGCGACGCGATTGAGTGGGTCGATTATGCACCCGGAGGTGGCTGAGGCCATGCGGCAGGCTTCGGAGTGCTGCGTGGATATAGCGCAGATGCAGGCGCGGGCTGGGGAGATTATCGCCGAGATCACTGGCGCAGAGGCTGGGTACGTGACGAGCGGGGCGGCGGCGGGTTTGTTGCTGGGGACGGCCGCTTGTGTGACCGGATTGGATCCGGGCAAGATGAACCGCTTGCCGGATACGTCCGGGATGAAGAACGAAGTGATCATGGCGCGCAGTCACCGAAACTTCTACGACCACGCAGTGCGCTCAGTGGGGATTGAGTTGGTGGAAGTGGGGATTGCCGACCGCTTTTCCGGGGCGGGAATACGCGATGCAGAAGGGTGGGAGATCGAGGCGGCGATCACCGAGCGAACGGCGGCGATCGTGTACGTGGCGTACGCGCATACGCAACCGTCGCTAGAAGATGTGGTGGCTGCGGCGCGCAAGGGCGGCGTACCGGTGATCGTGGACGCGGCGGGGCAGTTGCCGCCAGCGAGCAATTTGCAGCGCTTCATTGCCGCTGGAGCCGACTTGGTCGCCTTTAGCGGCGGCAAGGCCATCGGCGGGCCGCAGGCTTCGGGGATTTTGTGCGGGCGGCGGGATTTGATCGCCTCGGCCGCGCTGCAACACCAGGACCTCGACGTGATGCCCGAGTTGTGGGAGCCGCCGGCGAGTTTGATCGACAAGTCGCAGCTACCCGGTGCTCCGCAACACGGCATTGGGCGGCCCTGCAAGGTCGGCAAGGAGGAGATCGCGGGGTTGGTGAAGGCGCTGCGTCTTTTTGTGGCCGAAGACCCGGCAGAGCGGCGACAGCGCTGGTTTGCGCTGATGGAGGAATTGGTCGCCGCGTGTGGAGCGCTGAGAAATGCCGAGATCGCGGTGGTAGCCGACCGCAAGCGCGCTGAGATTCCAACCGCGCGGTTGGTGCTCGACGAGGAAGCTGCAGGCACGACGGCGCTGGAATTGGTTAGAGCGCTACAGGAAGGTCGGCCGCCAATCGCCGCTAATCCGACATATGTGCACGAGGGTGCGGTGATTTTTGGGCCGATGTGCCTCAGGGAAGGCGAGCCGGAGCAGATTGGTAGGCGGCTTAGGGAATTGCTCGGTTGACTGCGTAAACGTGCAAAAGCCCCGCCGGGACCATTGCTCGGCGGGGCTTTTGTGTGCTTTAACTACCCGATTCGCGCTGACTTACTCACAGCTTCCGAGGAGTTCCATCACGTAAATGTCAAGATTGTCGTCATTGTCGGCGCGGTTAGACACAAAGGCTATTTTTTGTCCGTCGGGTGACCAAGCGGGA
>VXOR01000051.1:0-27912 GCA_009840005.1 Gemmatimonadota bacterium | reverse complement strand
TTAGACACAAAGGCTATTTTTTGTCCGTCGGGTGACCAAGCGGGATAACCCTCGTAATTATAGGTGTAGGCCAGCGAGCGCAGATTAGATCCATCCGCGTCCATTACGTAAATGTCCCAATCGCCGGCGCGATTAGACTGAAAGGCGATCTGGCTTCCGTCGGGTGACCAAGTAGGATTTGCGTCGTAATCGTCGTTGTTGGTCAGCCGGCGCAGGTATTCGTCTTCGCCATCGGCATCCATCACGTAAATGTCCCAATTGCCGTTGCGATCAGACACAAAGGCGATCTGCGTTCCGTCGGGTGACCAAGCGGGAGCCCAATCGGATTCACTGTTGTTGGTCAACCGGCGCACCGCATCCGTCTCCCTATCAAGCACATAAATATCACGATTGCCGTCTTCCTCAAAGTCGAAAGCGACGTACCTTCCGCTGGGCGACCAAGCGAGATTTGAGTGTTTACTCACCTGCACTACTTCGTAAGAGCCATACCAGTCCGCCTCCGTTGCCACTCGGGAAATACCAAAATCGCTGTCAATCTCAGCATTGAAATAGATATATCTTCCGCTGGGTGACCAAACGAGATTTGCGTCGTATGCAACTCCAGCATCGTTGGTCAGCCTACGTATCGGCCCAGCCACCCAGTTCACTCTCGTTGATGTTTGCCCGATCCCCGTTGGCAGGGACGTATCCGTCGGATTGGTGATATACGTCATAATCGCCAGTAGGTCGGCCAAATTGACCGTCCCATCGTCGGTGACGTCGCCCAAGCCGATATTGCCGTTGTTCGGAGCCATAATAGACGGATCGAAGTTGAACACCACCACCAGTAGGGCGTCGGCCAAGTCAACCTGCCCGTCGTTGTTCACATCGCCCAAAATACCGCAGGTCAACGCCTTGCCCCTCGGCAGATTCTCCACCGATTCAACCACGAACTCCACCGGAGCCATCCCTGCCCGCACCTCAAAGGCCACATCCACGTAAGGCACCACGCCCGCGCCCGAAACGACGAGACCATAGGTCTGCTCCGCCGGTTCGGAGGTCTCACCAACTGTCGATTCGAGAGACTCGCCGCCCAATACTGGAAGAGTGGTCGCCGCTGTCCCGGCCTGCCCGTCAACGAGCACCATCCGCCGCGTCAATTCCATTCCCGCGCTGTGCAGCCGGTAGATATACACGCCTGCGGCCACGGCCTGACCCGCCGCATCGGTTGCATCCCATACCGCCGTGTGAACACCGGCTGGTCGCTCCCCATCCACCAGCGTCGCAAGATGCTGGCCCAACACGTTGAATACCTCCAGCCGCACATGTGCTGCCGTGGGCAACTGATACGGAATGACGGTAGAAGGATTGAACGGATTGGGATAATTCTGCCCCAGCGCAAACCCCTGCGGCAGGGCTTGGCCGTCCAACGACGCCAGTGGCAGCGCGAAATGCCCGTTTGCATCGGTCGTCACCTGTGCCACCGGGCCGCGCTGTAGATTCGTCAAATCGAAGACCATCACCTGCGCGGCTACCGCCGCTTCACCCGAAGAAAGACGCACCTGCCCCTCCAATAGCGGCTCGGCGACCGCATGGGACACCAACACTAGCCCGATGAACGCGACGATGGATGCTTTTTTCATCATGTAAGACTCCTTGAGATGTAGGGAAAAGTTGAACTGCAACCGCCTTATTTTACGGCGATTTTAGACCGCGAACAAAAAGTAGATTTTTCATTGACGCCGTTCTATCTAGTCCTGTATGTTCACAATACACCTCAAACCCAAACAAAAGGAGAGCAACGACGACTATGGCTACCGTGCCCCCAACTGTTGAAGAACGTCTAGCAAGGCTTGAAGGCGTGTACGATCATCTTGCTTCCAAAGCAGATATTGCTGAGTTGCGCGCAATTTTAAAGGGCGATATTGCGCGTGTTGAGAGCGATCTTAAGGGCGATATTGCGCGCGTACAGACCGATATTGCCGAACTCAAGGGTAGCGTCAAGATTTTGCTTGTAGCGATGACTTCCGGTCTAGCTCTGCTCAATATCGTTTTGCGATTCTGGCCTTCGTAAGCCCATGCCTAAGCTGAAAGGGTAACTCCACTACGCGGCGATCTCCTCAACAAGATCCTCCACCGACTACAGCTAAATCCGCACTGACTCCTTATTCATAAAACTCGCTCCAACACGTAAATCTCACATAGCAATCCTACCTCATTCACAAGATGATCCGCAGGTGGACGCAGACAGACGCAGAATAGGATGCATAAGACGATCCACCGCTCGAATCGTTCAAATCATTCTGGATTGCTATAGTGCCTTCGGATGATTTTAAAACTGCGCCCCCCAATAGGCGGCACCTAGCAGCGCGGTCTTGTCGTTGAGCACGACGTGGACGGGAATGGCCGCGAGCGGCTCGCCCATGCGGCCTTTGTCCATAAAGCCCTCCATAAAGCGGCCGTCGCGCAGCTTGGTGAGGATCTTGGGCGCAATGCCGCCGCCGACGAAAACCCCACCCGAAGACATTAGCTTGAGCGCTAAATTCCCCGCTTCGCGGCCGTAGAGGAGCGCGAAGAGGTCGAGGGCCGTTACGGCCAGCGCGGAGTAGCCTGCGAGGCCGGCGCGAGCGATGGCGTCGGCGTGGTCGGGTTGTTCTGCCTCGGGGGCCAGAGAAGCGTCGGCGCGGTCGGGATGTCGTTCGCACAGAAAGTCGTAGATTGAGGCCAAGCCCTGGCCCGAGACCACCCGTTCCCAGCTAACGTGGCCGTAGCGCTCGTTGAGGAAATGCCAAAGCTCGGATTCGAGCGCGGAACTTGGCCCGAAGGTCGCGTGTCCTCCCTCAGAGGCGATTGCTGCGTAGCGGCCCTCGGTCCAGCACAAGCCTCCCTCGCCCAGCCCGGTGCCGGCGGCGATGACGGCGATGTTGCCCTTTGGGTCGCGTTGTCCTTCGTTGAGCGGACACAGGTCGTCCGGCTCCAACACCAAGGTGCCGTAGGAGGTCGCTTGTAGGTCGTTGAGCAGGTGAACTTCAGTGCCGTTGAGCACGGCCGAAATTTCGCTGGGGTCGATGAGCCAAGGCAGATTGACGGCGCGGACGGGAAGCTGATGGACGGGGCCGGGTACGCCTAAGACCGTGCGGCTGGGGATGATCTGCGTCTCGTCGGCGAAGGCCTTGAGTAGCGCACCGGCGCCGGGGTAGGACGCAGTTTGGTAGCGCCGCTCGACGAGTGGGTCAAAGCCTTGGGCGGCTGGGTCGAAAGCGGCGAGGTACGTTTTGGTGCCGCCGACATCACCGGCGATGATCATAGGGGTGCCCACTTTCTCCAAGCCTCTCCGAGCAGGTCGTTGGCTTCCTCGGGCCCGGCGGCCCCGACCGGATAGGAGGGCACCTCGCCCGATGAAGGTGCTTGCCAAGCGTCGAGGATGGGCGTTAGGAGCGCCCACGACTGCTCGATCCAATCGCTGTCTGAGTAGAGCGTCCCGTCGCCGAGTAGGCAGTCGAGGATTAGGGTCTCATAGGCTTCGGGCGTGCGACCGCCAAACGAATCGGCGTAACTGAAATCCATGTTGACAGTGCCTAAGTGGACGTCGGGACCGGGAATTTTGCCGTTAAAAGAAAGCGAGATGCCTTCTTCGGGCTGGATGCGGATGGTGAGCGTGCTAGGGGATAAGGCGTCGGCTTGGGCGAAAATTAGGTGGGGGGGCTGGTGGAATTGCAGGGTGACCGTGCTGGTGCGCTTGGCCATGCGTTTGCCCGTGCGCACGTAGAACGGCACTCCTTGCCAGCGCCAGTTATCTACGGTGAATTCGAGGGCGGCGAAGGTTTCGGTGCGCGAGTTTGGGGGCACGTCTTCTTCCTGTAAGTAGCCCAGTGCATTCTCACCGGGTTCGTACTGGCCGCGCACCGCATAGCGGTCAACTTGGCCGATGCGGATGGGGCGGATCGCCTTGAGCACCTTGAGTTTTTCGAGGCGCACGCTCTCGGCGTCAAACGAGGAAGGAGGCTCCATAGCAATGACGCAGAGAACCTGCAAGAGGTGATTTTGGATCATGTCGCGCAAGGCCCCCGACTGGTCGTAGTAACCGGCGCGGTGTTCCACGCCGACGCTCTCAGCTGCGGTGATTTGCACGTGATCGACGTAGCGCCTGTTCCACAGCGGCTCAAAAATTGAATTGCCAAGGCGAAAGACGAGGATGTTCTGCACGGTCTCCTTGCCGAGGTAGTGGTCGATGCGGTAGATCTGCTCTTCGGTAAAGACCGAATGCAGGGCTTGGTTGAGTTCGCGGGCCGAGTCGTAGTTGTGGCCGAAGGGCTTTTCGACGATGATTCGGCACCAGCCGTGGCAGTCTCGGTGTTGGTAGCTGAGGTCGGCGCGCCCTAGCTGCTCGACGATGTCGCGGTAAATCTGCGGCGGCACCGAGCAGTAAAAGCAGCGATTGCCCTCGGTGCCGCATTCGCGGTCGAGGGTTTCGAGCCGTGCTTTGAGCGCGGCGTAGGTCGCCGGGTCGCCGGGGTCGCCGCGCACGTAGTGGAACTTGGCGAGAAAGGCATCGCGCTCGCTGTCGTCGAGCGGACCGACGAATTTGGCCAAGGACTCGCGCATCTTTTGGCGGAAGAGGTCGTCGTCCCAGTCGCGGCGGGCAACGCCCACTAGATGAAAGGCTTGGGGCAGGCGACCTTGGTGCTGCAAATGCCAGATGGCCGGCACCAATTTGCGCCGGGTCAGGTCACCCGAGGCACCAAAGATGACGAGGGCACAGGGATCGGGGATGCGTTGTTGGAGCATAGTGTGATAGAGCTAACAAATAAAAAAGGCCACAGCGTCCGCCATGGCCTCCCACACCGCCTCGTGTGAGTTTTGCAAATATACAAGCACAGGCGAAAATCAACAAGTCGATTGTGCCCTTAAGGCGTTGTGTGCAGCCGCCCTGCTGTTGATATTAGCGCGGCCAACGCGGCCAACTTTGAAGTGAGGAAATATGGGTCGGTATTTAGTCACGGGCGGGGCGGGGTTTATTGGTTCACACCTGTGTCAGCGCTTGTGTGAAGAAGGACACACAGTACGGGTGCTAGACGACTTGAGCACGGGGCGGCGCGAAAACTTGGCCGGAATTCTAGGCGCGATAGAGTTCGTCGAGGGCGATATCCGCGACGCAGCCTTGCTCGCCGAGGTGATGCAGCAGGTCGATTGCGTCCTGCACCACGCAGCCATCGTCTCGGTGCCCGCTTCGGTCGAACAGCCCCTCGTCGATCAGGAAGTCAACGCCGTGGGAACGCTACGGCTGTTGGAAGCGGCGCGGCAGGCCGGGGTGGGCCGCGTGGTTTTTGCCAGTTCGGCCGCAGTGTATGGCAACAACCCGCAAATGCCCAAGCGCGAAGACATGCAGCCCGAACCCGAGTCGCCCTACGCGGTTTCCAAGGTTATGGGCGAGTACTACGCCCGCGTATATAGCCAGCTCTACGGCTTGGAGGTGGTTGGCTTGCGCTACTTCAATGTCTTTGGCCCTCGGCAGGTGCCGTCTTCCCCGTACTCGGGCGTCATCTCGATTTTTGTCGCGCGGATGCGGGCCGGCGAGTCGCCAACCGTTTGCGGCGACGGCCACCAATCGCGCGATTTTGTCTATGTCGGCGATGTGGTAGAGGCCAATATGAGGGCCAGTACTACGCCGGGCGTCGCCGGGCGGATATACAATATCGGCTGCGGCCGTAGCGCGTCGTTGCTGGAATTGATCGCCGCGCTCAACCAGATTTTGGGGACCGAGTTGGTGCCGATGTTCGCACCGCCTCGGGCGGGCGATATCCGCTTTTCGTCCGCCGATATATCGCGCGCCCGGACCGAGTTGGGTTACGAGCCGAGGGTTGGGCTGGCGGAGGGATTGGAGCGGACGATTGCGGCGTGGGAAGACTCCAGCGCCGCGAGGCAATAAAAGGAACCACTCATAGTGGCAACCATAGTCGATGGCAAAAAGCGCATCCCCTTTATGCGGGGGATGCTGGTGCATTACCTGATTGAGCGCGGCTTCAGTCACGAAGACGCCCGCGCTGTGGCCAATGCGGTGCGCGCGTCTTTGGGCAAAGCAGAACTGGTGCGCAAGAAGGAGATGGTGCAGCTCGTAAATAGGGCCATTCGCAAGGGGTTCGACACGTACGAGGTCGGCGACCTAATTTTCTGGGAGCGCCAGCCTACTACCATCATCGTCGAGCGCAAGAGTGGGTCGCGGCCTTTTTCCAAGGAGTTGCTGGCGGATTCCATTCAGGCGTCTGGGCTAGCTCCAGACCAGAGCTACGAGATTGCACAGACGATTGAAGCTCGCTTGATCGACCAGCGCCGCCAGCGCATCGCGCACTGGGAGTTGGAGGATCTGGCGGCAGAGCTGATCGAAAAGTCCTTTGACAAGTCCTTTGCCGAGCGCTACCGCTTGTGGCGTGCTTGGGGCGATGTAGATAAACCCCTGATCATCCTCATCGGCGGTGCCAGCGGGGTCGGCAAGACCTCGTTGGCGATTGCGCTGGCCAATTTGCTCGATATTCCCCGGGTGGTAGCCACCGACGATTTGCGCCAAGTCATGCGCTTGACGCTTGCACAAGAGTTGGTGCCGGCCCTGCACACTTCCTCGTACACTGCTTGGAAGGTCGTTCCAGAAACTGGTCATCTCGACGCGGTCGTCGCCGGGTTTCGCGAGCAGGCGCGCAGCGTCTGCGTTGGGGTCAAGGCCATCATTAGCCGCTGCATCGAGGAAAACACCAGCGTCATCATCGACGGCGTACACCTAATCAGCGATATGCTGGACTTAGAGGGGTACGCTGGCGACGCTTTTATCACACCCATCTGTTTGGAATTGCCTGGTCGCGACGCCTTTGAGGATCGCTTTGCCCAGCGCGCCAGCGAGGCTCCGTCGCGCTCGGCTCATCGCTATATGAAGCACCTGGAAGAGATCCTCAAAATTCAGGACTATCTCATTGAAACGAGTGCCGCCTACGGCATTCCGGTGATTACCACGACCTCGGTCGAGGGCCTGACGAGCGAGGTTGCCATGGTGGTCAGTGAGCAACTGCAGGAGCAGGAGGAAATCCGCAAGGCCCTGAGTGCCGCGCGCAAGAAGCGCGCGGCCAATTAATGCGGCGCACCGCTTGTTGATTCGCCCAATGCTGTATTGTATATTCCAAAAATCGCGGCTAAGGAACTGTGCCAACGCGCAACCAAGTTAAAAAGAAATAGCGCTTTCCCACCTCGTTTTTGCGTAAAAAATCCATCTGCACCGCGCTGCCGATGGATTTTTTCTTCTAGTCGATGAGCCAACGCGACCATCCTGCGTCCAAGCGCCGCCGGCACCGCCGCTCGGTTCCAATAGAGGAGATCGCGGTGCCTGCAGATGCTCGGCAGCGCCCGGCAAAAGGTGCGTCGCCCGCATGCGGCTGGCGGCGCTGGCGGCGCGGTGCCCTAGCCAGCTTGGGCGCGTCGCCGGTCTTCCGCGCGTACATCTTCCTCGGCAGCATTGCCTCTATCTTGGCCTTCCTGCTCTACAACGAGTCGATCATCGCCGAGTTACGCGAACACGAAAAAAGCCGGGTCGATCTCTATGCGCACTTGATCTCGTTCGCGCCGCAGGCATCGGAAGGCCAAATCCCCACCCTCTTTACCGAGGTGATCACCAAGGTCGATTTTCCGCGCATCATCACCAATCACCGCGGCGAGATCATCCAGGCCGAGGACATCGATACGTCGAGCTTGTTGGACAACTGGGCCTTTTGGCGCAGCGAAGCGGCGGTCGCTTCGACTGCTCAGCTACAAGAGTTGATCGAGGAAATGGACGTCCAGAATCCGCCTATTCCCTTTTATTGGTCGCCAGAGACCTTGGGGCGGCTCTACTGCGAGGGGGGCCGCGTCATCATTGCGGATACGCAAGGAGCCATCGCGGCGTGGCAGGGGACGGACCTGCCAGCGAGCAGCGACACCTCGGCCGCGGCTCTCGTCGAGGTGCAACGGGCGTGGCAGGAGATGGAAGCCGGAGAACCGCTGCTCTTCAGCGTGCCGGCCGCTAGCTTCAGTTATCTGCATTGGGACACGGCCAACGCGATCGTCACCGACGCTGAGGGCCAATTTAGGGCTTGGGTGGGGGCTGGGCTGCCGCTGGCCAGCGACGATCCCACCCAAGCGGTGCAAGACCAGCTCCGGGCCTTTGTCGATAGCTTGGCCAATCAGCGCTCACCGCTAGAGTTCCAGATCCCGGCTGAGCACTATATTCACTACGGCGACACGAGCTTGGTCGGCCGCATTTCCCTCGCCCCTTTTGTGCAGATTGGCGTGTTGGTTCTCTTTCTGCTCGTCGGCTATATCGGCTACCGCAACATTAAGCGCAGCCAACAGCGCTCGCTCTGGGTGGGCATGGCCAAGGAGACAGCCCACCAGCTCGGCACCCCACTCTCCTCGCTATCCGGGTGGCTAGAACTGCTGCGCGGCGAGGCCGCCGCCGCCCCGAGGTCGGAGCGCGACGAGCGTTGGCAGCGCGTCGATCAGATGATCGGGGAGATACAGCAGGATATGCGTCGCCTCGACCAAATCGCTTCGCGTTTCAGCCAGATCGGCTCGGTACCCGAACTAAAAGAAAAGGATCTAGCAGCCGTGCTGGAGGAGACGATAGAATACTTTCGGCGTCGCGTTCCCCAGTTTGGAAGGCAGGAAATCAAACTGGAATGCCTAGGCGAGTTGCCGCTGGTGCCGATCAACGCCGAACTGATGAGCTGGGCTTTTGAGAATCTGTGCAAAAACGCCATCGACGCCATGGATAGTCAGACGGGCCGCTTGTGCATCCGCATGGAGCTTTTGCCCGAAGGCCGCGCCGTGCAGGTCGCGTTTGAGGACGACGGACGCGGCATTGAACCAGAGCACGTCAAGCGCGTCTTTGAGCCAGGGTTCAGCACCAAGAAGCGCGGATGGGGGTTGGGGCTGGTGTTTGTCAAGCGCATCGTCGAAGAATACCACAAGGGCAAGATCAGCTTGGTGCATAGTGCGCCGGGCGAGGGTACGACCTTTGAGGTGGTTTTGCCCTTGAGTTGAGGAACAGATGTGGGCATAAAGCGTTATTTTAGGAACTGACATAACGCATTGTAGGGGCGGTTTGAAACCGCCCCCTAAAGGCAACGCATGGAAGGCGACAAGCGAAAAATACTCTGGGCTGACGACGAGATCGACCTATTGCGCGCTCACCGGCGCTTTCTCGACGAGAGGGGCTACGTGGTAACGCCGGTCAGTAACGGTAAGGACGCCATCGCTCTGATTGCCCAAGCGCCTTTTGACATCGTGCTGCTCGACGAGATGATGCCGGGGCTGGACGGGCTTTCGACCTTAGAGCAGATCAAGATGGCCGATCCCAACGTGCCGGTGATTATGATCACCAAGAACGAAGAAGAACACCTGATGGACGAGGCCATTGGCCGCCGCATCGACAACTATCTGACGAAGCCGGTCAATCCCAGCCAGATTTTCATGGCTTGCAAACAGCTCCTCGACGCGCGGCAGATTCGCCAAAGCCAAGCTGGGCAGCACTATGTCTCGCGGGCTGGCCAGATTCGCGAACAGATTGCGGGCGCGACTTGGCAGACGTGGATTGATGTACATCGGCAGCTCTGCGAGTGGGACATCGAAGTGGCGCGCTTGGGCGACGCGGGGCTCGGCCAGATGATTGGGGATCAGCGGCGCGAGTGCAACCGCGAGTTCGGGCGCTTTGTCGAGCAGCATTACACGCGCTGGGTAGCAGACGAAGAGGATTCGCCGCCATTGTCGGTGGATGTGGTGCCCGAGTTCGCGGTGCCTTATCTCGAACAGGGCCGACAGGTATTCTTTATCGTGGTCGATTGCCTGCGCTTGGATCACTGGATGGTGATAGAGCCTCAGTTAGCTGAGTACTTCAACATCAAACGCTCCTACCACTACTCGATTTTGCCGACGGCCACACCCTTTGCGCGCAACGCGATCTTCAGCGGGCTTTTTCCCAAAGAGATCGCCGACAAGTACCGCACCCTATGGGACGAGGCCCAAGACAACGAATACAGCCTCAACCGGCACGAGCACCAATTCATCGACGATTTGGTCCGCGACATGGGCGTCGCACTCAAACCGGGTTCGCACTACGTCAAAGTGCTAGACACCAGCGAGGCCCGGAAATTGACCCGCAAGATACCCTCGCTGGGCAAGTGGCCGCTTGTGTCGGTGGTGTACAATTTTCTCGACATGCTGGTACACAGCCAAGCGCAGTCGGACCTGCTCAAGGAGATGGCACCTAACGAGGCAGCCTTTCGCGCCTTAGTGCAGACGTGGTTTGGCAATGCGTCACTTTTTGAGACCCTCAAGGGCATTGCCCGCACCGACGCGGTGGTAGTACTGACGACCGACCACGGATCCATGCGCGGCACGCGCGCTTCGGTGGTGTACGGAGACCGCAGCACGTCTTCTAGTCTGCGCTACAAGTACGGTCAGAACCTCCGCTGCGAGGAAAAGGACGCGCTGCTGATCGCCGATCCACAGGCCTACGGGCTACCTGCGGCGGGCCTCGGTCATAGCTTCGTCATCGCCCGCGAGGATTTTTACTTTGTCTATCCGACTCAGTTCAACAAGTACCAGCGCCGCTACAAGGGCAGCTTCCAGCACGGCGGTATTTCCTTGGAAGAAATGATTTTGCCCGTGGCGATTATGGAACCCAAGTAAGACCAAATGAAAAGAGTTTTCACCACGCACTCGGCGGCCCAGACCCACGCATTGGGTGCTGCGCTGGGCCGCCGCTTGGCACCGGGCGATGTGATCGCCTTTCGCGGCGACTTGGGCAGCGGTAAGACCTGCATGATTCAAGGTGTGTGCGAGGCTTTGCAAGTGGCCGATTACGTCACCAGTCCGACCTTTATCCTGATCAACGAATATGCGGGGCAGTGTAGAGGCCGCGATCTACCCGTCTATCACTTCGATCTTTATAGGCTGGGGGGCACTGACGAGCTTGAGGATTTAGGAGCCGAAGAGTACTTTTACGGCCACGGCGTCTGCTTGGTCGAGTGGGCCGAGCGCGCCGATGGCTCGTTGCCCGATAGGTGCTGCCATGTGTGGCTAGAGCACGGGGAGGCTTGCGAGCGGCGCATTACCTTGCAAGGGGATGGGGTAGAAGAAATAGCGTTCTGAGAAATTGGCTACAGGGAGGGGACTTTGCAGCGGCTAATACTGTGTCTTTGCATTGCCGTTGGTCCGGCAGCGGCTGACAGGGCCGAGTTGACGAGCTTGGTCGATAGCCCGACGGCCGGATTGGTCAATAAGGGGCACTATGCGGTGAATGTTCGCCTGTTTGTCGATGGGGGAGCTGTCGGCCACTTGCACGTTGGCGTGCTCAAGCGGCTGAGCGTGGGCGTGTCTTTTGGCGGCGAGCGGCTCATTGGCACGGGTGCGGTCGATTGGTACCCGCGCGTGGCAGTGGCTGCCCGGTGCCGGATCATCGAAGAGGGGTACACGTGGCCGGCGCTGCTCTTGGGCTTCGATTCCCAAGGCATCGGGCCATATAGAGATCGGCGCTACCAAGTCAAATCCAAAGGCATCTATCTGGCACTGAGCAAGAATTATACCTCGATGCTAGGGGAACTCGGCGTCCATGCAGGCGTCAATGTGTCGCGCGAAGATGCCGACGACGGCGACTGGTCTGCGTGGTTGGGTATCGACAAGAGTTTGCGATTCATGGCCCTATTCGCCGAATACGACTTGGGCCGCAACAACGGCCTACGAGATCAGGGCGTGGCAGAAGGCTATTTGAACGTCGGTGGGGCTTGGACTGTAGCGCCGGAACTAAGAGTCGCGTACTATCTCAAAAACGCGCTGAAAAGCGATCACTTCGGCTCCCAGTCCATTCGGGAGTTGTCAGTCACTTACAGGAGGAAATTCCGATGAAGATACTGGCTATTGCTTTGCTTTGCGTGTGGGTCCGTGGCGCGGTGGCCCAAGAGGAGCGGGCCATCGACAATTTCGCCGGGGTCGGGGTGCGGGCCATGGGCATGGGTGGTGCTTTTGTTGGGGTGGCCGACGATTTTACGGCCATGTACTGGAATCCGGCGGGCTTGGCCCAGATGCAGCAGCGCGAGGTGCAGGTGTCTTTCTTGCGCAACAGCCGCGCCAACGACTCGATTTTCAACGGCACTCCAGGGAGAAGCGAGTTGACCAATACGCGCTTTGGCTCGCTGGGCTTTGTCTATCCCTATCCGGTCTATCGCGGCAGCTTGGTCTTGGCGGCTGGCCTGACCCGCATCAAGGACTTCGACTGGAACCTCAGTCAAAGGGGTGCCGCCGAGGGCCTTGCTGCGGACCACACCTTCCAGCACGAGGGCGAGTTGGCGCTGGCGGGCGTCTCTGCTGCCATCGACGTGTCGCCGGCTGTTTCACTGGGCGCTACCTTGGGTTTGGTCAGCGGCGAAGACGAGGCCGTCAGTGAATTTGACTGGGCCGATCCGCAGGACCAATTCTACGAGCAGCGCTTTCGCACACGAGACACCTTTACAGACGAATATAAGTGGACTCCGTATGCTGTCTTAGGCGCGATGCTGCGCACGTCGCGCGAAAAGCCTCGCTACAGGTTGGGCGCGACGTTTGCCACTGGAGGGACGCACGAAATCCGCTATGTATTCCGAGGTCCCGCTTCTTATGGCAGACCAAACCCTTGCCAACACTTACTCCCAGAAGGTACTCCAGACTCGCCCCTGGCAGATAATTACAACTCCGTTGAGTGCGACGACGGGACCGTACAGGAATTCCCAGACGAAGAGTGGAGCAACACGTACGAGCTTGCGCTACCGTTTGAGTTCGGCGTGGGTGCTTCGGCCGACGCTCTGCCGGGCCTGACGCTGGCGGGCAGCCTGCATTTGGCCGAGTGGTCGCAGAGCGAATACAAGGGAGTCGATGACCACGGCTTGCGCTCTTATACCTCGTTTGAGACTCAGTATAGAGACGTTTTGCGCTACCACTTAGGTGTCGAGTACCAAGTGCCGGTCGTTGCGCTGGATCTGCGGGCTGGCTACTTCGTGGACCCGGTTCCCTTTATCGGCCCGCGCGACCCCGACTCCGACGATCCGCCCATCCGCATTGAAGAAGACCGGCGCTTTATCACTCTTGGGGCTGGGATCTTGATCGACGAGGCCATGCAAATAGATCTGGCTTGGGTGCGGGGTGCGTTTAAGCAAGTAGAAGAATACTCGGGCAATGAACTCAGCGAGGACTACGCGATCAATCGCCTCGTCGTCGGCATGGGCTACAACTTTTAGGGTTATTTTTTTGCTTCAGTTGCTGGTTTGTGTATATTCAGGCTGAAAGATGAGTTTAACACTCCTCAAGGAGGTTAATTTATGAAAATGAAGGCTTTTATTTTTTATTCGGCCTTGCCGCTAACTGCGCTGATGGCCAGCGGCTGCTACACAGTGCTCAGTAGCCCATACGAGACGGCCAGTCTGCACGACGAGGAGCTGACCCGAGATGTCGAGGCTCCCACGGTTGGCCAATTCGACGACCGCGACTACATGGACGATCTTTATCGCTATCCGGGTGTGCGCGGTGGCTATGGTAGATATGGCGGCTACTACGGTGGCTATGGCGGCTATGGTGGCTACGGCGGCTATTATCCTACCTCTCGCCACTACTACGGCGGCTACCCCTATTACTACGGCGGCTACCCCTCCTACTATGGCGGCTATGGCCCCTATAGTTATGGCTATGATCCATACTATCGGAGTTCGAGTGGTTACTACGTGTCGCCAGGTTATGAACTGATCAGTACTCGCCAACTCGACGATTTGCGTGCGGCGAGTCGGCTGAATACGACGCCGGCGATTGCCGATCCGGCCGCGGCGACCGAAAGACAGCGGCGCGAAGAAAATGTGTGGCAGCGGCGGGTAGAGCCTCGGGTGCGCAGCGCTCCTACACCTACGTCGCGGTCCTCGGCCAGTAATGCACCTGCTCCTACATCGCGATCTTCGGTCAGTTCGCCGCCGAGTACGTCGGCGACGAAAGCGCCCGCAGCCACATCGGCACCAGCCTCCAAATCGTCCACGACAAAGGAATCAGCCAAGCCCAAGAAGCGCCGGCGCTGACTTTTCGCTAGAGACACAGTAAAGCGGAGGGCCTTTCGTAGCCCTCCGTTTTTTTTTGCTTAAATGGCAGCGTCGGCGTGGATCCTATCCTGTCGAGTTCCTTCGGCTTTTGATATGCTTGACACTTGGGTTCAAGATTACGTATTTTTTCAAAAAAATAATACGTATAAATGCAGTCTAATAGGAGGCTAAGATGGCCGTTAAAAAGCTGACCCTGAGTGCACCAGAGGAAGTCATCGCGGAAACTAAGCGAATTGCGGCGAAAAAGAAAACCAGTGTTTCGGCACTTTTCGTCCGGCTTTTTCGCACGATTGACCAAGAATGCGATCCTAAAGACACCTTAGGCCCGATTGCGCTCAGTGCATCCGGAATCGTGAAGCTGCCAACGGATCGCACGGAGAGCGAGTTGCTCGAGAACGCGCTTGCTGAAAAGTACGGGGTACGGTAGTGATCGCGCTGGTCGATACCAATGTTCTGCTGGATGTACTCACGCGCCGTGAGCCCCACTATCGAGCTTCTGCATACGTTTGGACGCTGGCCGAGCGCGGGGAAATTACGGCGTTTATTTCAGCCATTAGCTTCAACAACATTTACTACATCGTTCGCAAAGCCGAAAGCAAAACAAAGGCCGAAAAGGTTTTGAAACTGCTGCGGGATACATTCGATTCCGTGGCTCCTGATACCAAAATTATCAATCAGGCTACCGACTCAGCCTGCGACGATTTTGAGGACGCCATCCAGTTCCATTCTGCCGTTCGAATTGGAGCCCATGTTCTGATCACGCGCAATCCGAACGACTTCCCACACCTAGGAGTGAGTATTGCGACGCCTGAGGAATTTCTGCAAATATGGGCAGACCGCCTTGACGAATGCCTATGAGCGCTCTCAGCAGAGGCTCCTGACTATGATAGTACCAGCGGAGGCCACAAAAGGCCCTCCGCTTTTTTTGTGCCTAGTCGCCACTTAGATCAAAGTGGCGGCTCTGCGGCTTGGGTGGTGGGGCGATGCGGAAGAGGAAGCGTTGCAGTGGGCGGGCAAGGGCCATGAGCAGTTGGCGCTCGCCTTGTTTATTGCCGCCGAAAAGCTGTAGTTGCACCGGCTGGTAATTGCGCTGCGTGCCCCCCTGCTGCCAGACTTGATTGGTGTTGAGATTGAGCAGGCTGACCTTGAGATCTATGGTCAAGTCTATACCGGGGTTGGGCGACATGCCATAGGGCGTGGGCGACATGGGCATCATCCGCGCCTGTAAGTGCCTCAGCTCGATCAAGACTAAAGCGTCGAGCTCGAGTTCTTCCTTGAGAACGGCCTGTACCGAGTCTTGGTGGACGCTCGTCGAGTCGAGGCGAATTCCCTTGAGTTGGTAGGTAATTTCGTCTTGGTTCATCACTTCGGTCTTGGGCATGTTGCCGAGGCTGCGGACCACGGCATTGGACAGACGCGCCATGACCTTCTCGATGTCTAGCTCCCGAAAGGGTTCGATGTTGGTCGCGCAAACGACGCCGATGTGATCGACTTCCGCTAGGTAGGGGCGCAAGACTGGATCGGGTTGCGACGGGGCGCGAAACTCGACGCGCGTAAAAGCGCTGCGGCCGCCGCAGCCCGCTAGACCAATGAGCAATACGAGAGTAGCAATCAAAAGCTCTGTCCAAAGCTGAAGTGAAATTTGAAGTCCGAGAAGTTGCCTTGTAGGTCCATCTGTCTGGCGAATTCAAAGTTCATCGGCAGCAAGAAGTACACTAAGAGGCCGAAGCCGACGCTGGCGTGTACCTGTCGTGGGGAGGATGTGAGCGCGGCGTGTGGGTTGCGAAAGGGCCACAGGTCGATTTCGTCGTCCTTGTTCCAAGCCATGCCCATATCCATAAACAGGCTGCCATCAACCGCCGGAATCAGGAAGGTGCCGGGCCAGCCAAAAAGGATGCCGCGCACAAAGGGGACGCGCAACTCGACGTTGGTCAGTAGGACCCGGCTACCAGTGAAGGCCGAGAACTGGTAGCCGCGTAGCGGACCAGTGTTGAGGTTGAAGCCTGTATAGAAGGGCAGGAACCAAGTCGGCCCCCCTAGGTTGTATTCGAGGGCATCGCGGCCCAAAGACCCCACGCTATAGGCTCGCAGGCCCAGCACCGACCAACGCCCCAGCCGCAAGTAGTGGCGATAGTCGAATTCGAGGTGCGAGAAAGAGCGCGTGGTTGAGCCAAGGCTAAGCGTGCGCCCCACCGAGAGAAAGTAGCGCTTGCCAGCGGTGGCACCCAAAAGACCGTAGGTAATGGAGTCGTGGACGTATGCGGTCTTGAATAGATGAGTACTGGTAGCAGTAGAATCTGGCTCGTAGAAAGGACTGACCTGTTCTTCTTGCTCGCCGACATAGGTATAGCTCAGGTCGAGGCGGCGGTACAGGTCGAGCGGATAGCTGGCGTTGGCCAACGCTCCGCGCTGCTGGAGACGGCTAATGCCCCGAGCCGGGGTGCGGCCTTGGACCAGGAAGTTGCGATTGTTGATGAAGTACTGGTTCCAATTGAAAATGGATACGTGGTACGTGGGGCGCTTGCCGTAGTAGCTGTAGCTAGCGGCAAAGTTGAAGTCATTGCTGATGTCCTGCGCGGCCACGTAATCCGTAGCCAAAACCAACGAGTGATTGCCCAAAAGATCGCTCATGCTTAGCTGGGCAATCGACGATAAGAACCCATCAAAATAGCCCATCTGCACGGAAATGCCGTCGAATTCGAGCTTGGGGGTATAGCGGCGACGGCGCAGTTCCAGTTCATCGTCGCCGTCGTCGGCGATAAGCTGGACGGTGGCCTGCGGCTCTTGGGATTCAGTGGGCGTCGGCGAGCCGCTGGCCCCGGCTAGCAGCACGGCGGCGTCCGAAAGTTCCGAGTCCTTCGGAGCCGAGACCTGCTCTAGGCCCGGGGTACCGCCTTGGTCGGAGAGTACGGCGTCACCCTCTACCGCGGGTCGCACCTGAGGCATCTCTATAGCTAGGGCCTCGGTGACTTGCGGCTCTGCTTCAGTTGGCGGCTCTGCTTCGGCTGGCGGTGCTACCTCGACCGGCGGTACAGCTTCGGCCACACGGGCCAGTAGCTGGGCGTCTTTGCGCTTGACCTCGGGCCATTCGGGCATAGCCATCTGGTAGAGATGACTGCGGCCCTTGAAGTAGGTGTTGAACACAATCTGCCGCCCGTCGGGCGAGAGAGCGGGGTTCATAATGCCGCTGAGGCTGCGGGTCAGGCGGAATTCACGGCTCTCGTCGAGATGGTAAACGAAGAGGTCGTTTATCTTGTCGCGGGTGGAGACGAAGAGCAGCTTGTTGCCTTCGGGCAGCCATTGAGGCCACAAATCGTCGGTGGAGCTGGAGATGGCCGCGTGCGCTGTGCCCTCGGCTAGATCGTAAATTTTGATGTCGAACTGGTTGCGGTACTTGCTGCTAAAGGCGATGCGCTGGCCGTCGGGCGACCAGTTCGGATAATCTTCCCGCTCGGGCGTGCCCGTGAGCTGACGCCGTTCGCCGGTCTGCACCTCGATGAGGTAGAGATCGCTCTGGCCTTGCCCTGTGCCGATAAAGGCGAGGTGGCGGCTGTCGGGCGACCAGGCTAGGCTCTCGACGAGATCCAAATCGGGCATGGTCAGGGTTTGCACGAGCTTCTTGTCGTAGAGGTTCCACAGCATGATGCGGTCGCGGGGACCTTCTTTGGCGACGAAGGCGATGGTCTGGCCGTCCTGTGCCCAAGCCACGGTGCCGCTGCCGATGCTGAGGTGATCGTAGTCGGCGGCGCGCATACTCTCAGTGACGCGCTCGACGAGCGAGGCATCGCGCAGGCGGATGATGTCCACGTGCTGTTCGATCCCGTCTGAGGAATGGACGGCGAGCATGTCGCCGCTGAGCGACCAGCAGGCGCTGGAGAAGCTGTGGATATTCTCGTCGTCGCCTATTTCCTCGGCGAATTCAGAGGTGTAGTCGCGCGTCTGTAAGAGGGGCCAGTAGGCTTTGCGCATCTGGGCCGACCAGCGCTCGTCGAGGGTTTGCAAGTCCATGCCGATCAGGCGATCCATGAGCTTGTCGGTATCGTGCTGGCTGTCCCACAGGCGGAGGATGCGGCTGATTTTTTCCGGGCCGTAGTGCTCGGCAATGTATTCCATGAGCGCGTGGCTTTGCTTATATGCGAGGAATACGTTGCCTTGGCCCCAAGCCGCATTCATGGTTTCGAGGGGGATGAGGCCGTCGGTGAGTACGGCGTCGCGGAGGACCATTTCATCGATGGTGTTGCGGCCCGGAGTGGTGTATTCGGCCATACCCTCCATCAGCCAAGTGGGCGGCTGGACGATCGGGCTGGTGATGCGGCGAATGGGGCCTTTGTGAACGATGTCGTACTGGAAGATGTGGGCCAACTCGTGGACGAGGACATTGCGGAACTCGTCGAGATCGCCCGCAAAGGGAACTACCATGCGGAAGCGCAGCGGCTCGGCAAAGCCAGCGACGCCAGGCGGCAGAAAGTCGGGGAAGATATTGGTCTGCTGGAACTGGTAGTGTGACTGATAGATGACGACCGGCGGCCGATGCGAAAGGTCGTGGTGCAAAATTTGGCTGATGTGATCGTAGCCCTCTTCAAGGTACTCGATCGCCTGCACGGCCAGATTCTGGAATTCAGACTCAAAGTGGAGCTCTATGTGCTCGCTTTCGAGGATTTCCCACTGGAAGTCTCGGTAGCGGACCTTGTTTTTCCCGAACCCTTGCTGCAACTGCAAGGTGAGAATGTCTTGGGCGCAGAGGTCTGCGGTGCCCCAAGCGAGCAGGGCGGCGCAGGCGAGGCTGTGGAATCTCGTTATAGCCTGCACGTTCACTCTCCCGTGGATGTGGGTGAATGGTCCGGACGTCTGGTCCGCGGCCGCGGACCATCGTCCGCTCTGAATATATCAAGTGAGTCTGTAGAGTCGAGACTGGCCTGCTGGTATTGTTGCAGATGGCGCAAATTGGCGACATAAGCTTCGCGGGTGGGATTGAGGGCCCGCGCCCGCTCGTAGAATTGAGCGGCTTTGTCGGTCATGCCGAGCCGCTCGTAGATGACCCCTAGGTTGTTGTGCAAGCTGGCCGACGAGCTGTCTTGCGCTAGGGCGCGTTCCATGTGCGATTGGGCCTCGTTCCACATGGCGTTTTCAATGCACCAGAGCGCGTATTTGTTGACCTGCTCGATGTTTTGCAACTGCTGGCGCGAGCGCTTGGGGCGATCTATAACAACTAGCACCGGCGCGGGTTGGACAGTAGCTGCGCTCGTGGCTGTGGTGTCGGCGACTGAGGCGTACTCGTAGCCGATGGGTTCGCCCGCCGCTGGCCTGCGCACCAGCTCCAGACAGCCGTGCAGACACAGCGCCCCCAAGCCAAAGGCCACGAGGCACAAAGTTTTTTTTACGGAGCCATTCACGCGCAATTTTCCTAGGCGCGAGGTTGCTATCGCCTTGCGCCATTATGATCAGGAACTGACGTTACTCGGCACTTCGACAGGCTCAGTGCCCGATGCTGAATTCAGTACCTGGCCACTGAGCTTGTCGAAGTGGCCGCAGCTAAGGTGCATAAGGCTGCGTAACATCAGTTAGGAATATAACAAACAGAAGCACTTTGAACTATTTTCCGCACTTCTGCCTCCACGAGCCTTCTGTTCCTTGCCGACGACGAGCTAGTTCGATGTCCCATAAATAGGTAAAAAGGCGTGTTGTGGCAGGGCTTGGTTATAAGTTATAGACATCGAAAAGGGACGATTCATTCCTTTTGCCGCATAAAATGGCGGAGCTTCAGTATAGACATCGCAAGGGGGCGATTCGTTCCTTTTACCGCCGCCCGCTGCACAGATCGGTAGCACTTCATTTGCTGATTGACCATACTTAATGCAGGCGATGCGGACGGCTACATAGCGCATAAAACCACTTTAGTGAGGGTAAGTCTATGCTGAATCGGATCCTTAATGTTGCGGCGGTCTTGGCGTTCGCGTGGGCGTGTCCGAGCGGTGCCCGGCAGGTCCACGAGACAGTCGGCTGGCGCCCGACTGCGATACCGCTGTTGAATTTCAGCTCGGACGACGGCACCGGCTACGGGCTACGGGCCAATCTTTTCGAATACGACGGTCAAAGCGTACCCTATCGCCGCAAATACAGCGCCCAAGTATTTATCTCAACTAAGGGCAAGTGGGTACACCGCTTGCTCGTCGACACACCCGAATTCCGGCCCGGCCGGCGGCTCGAGGTCGAACTGGTTTACGAGAAGGAGGATTTTGCCAATTACTACGGCGGCCTCAGCGACGAGGATATCGCCGAGTATTCGCGGGATCAGAGGACGTTCCGGCAAGCCTTCCCGGAGTTCAAGGTCAAGTGGATCCGCACTCTGCGCTTCCCTTGGCGTCTGCGCATTGGGGGGCGTTTGAGCCACAACGATATCGAGCCGAACGCCGCCGAGAGTATCCTCTCCGCGCTCGATCCCCTCGGCGCGGAAGGAGGCGCGTTCGCCCAGTTCGTCGGCTCGCTGCGCTACGACACGCGCGACAACTACAACAACGCGACCTCGGGCGTGCTGGAGGAGTTGCTGGTGGACTTCGGGGTTGGCGGCGGTGGAGATTATCGGGGGGCGACGCTCGGTTTCGACCACCGGCATTTCCATGCCTTGGGGTACGGGCTGGTGGCCGCCAACCGCCTGCGCGTCAACTGGACCATCGGGGATCTACCCTTCTACGAGGAACTAAACATGGGGGGTAGCGGCACGGTGCGCGGCTTGGTTAGTGCTAGGGACCGGGGT
This sequence comes from Gemmatimonadota bacterium, assembly GCA_009840005.1. The sequence goes on along the minus strand of VXOR01000051.1, from coordinate 7,050 downwards.
GAGGCGCGGATAGTGTTCAACGGCGAGTTGCGCTGGCGCGGCTTGCCGGTATGGCGTCAGCAGCACCTGTATCTGGGGCTGGTGGCCTTTGGCGACCTCGGGCAGATATTCGCCCGCGACGCGCTGCCGACGAGCGGCGGATGGCGCAGCGGTAGCGGCATGGGGTTGCGTTGCCACTGGCAGAGTACGATTGTGCGGGCCGACTACGGCACCTCGGGTGGCCGCAGGGCAATCTACATCACCTTTTCACAGGTTTTCTGAGGATTTTCGGGGCGGCATGGAACTGTTTTCAGCGCGCCATCTGTTCTGGATTGGAGTGGCTGCGCTTTTCGCGGCAGGCTGCGCCAATATGAGGCGGTGGCCGCCGGATGGGCAAGCTCATGCGGCCTTCCGGCGCGTGCTCTTCGCCTTGGTGCTAGTCAACGAACTCGGCTGGTTCTCCTATCGGCACTTCGCCGTTGGCATCCCCCTCGCCGACAACCTCCCCCTGCACCTGTGCGACCTGTCGGTATTCGTTCTGTTCGCCGGGCTAGCAACAAGTGGGAGGTTGTGGTCTGAACTGGCGTATTACGCGGGGGTGGTCGGTGCTCTGCTGGCGGTGTGTTTCCCGGCAATCTCGGAGACCGGGTCGATCCGCCCCATCGCCGAGATTCGCTATTTCCTGACCCATGTCGCCTTGGTCGGCGCGGGGTTCTATTTCACCTTCGGGTGTCGCTACTGCCCGCCGGCGCGGGCGATTCTGCGCAGCTATATCGCCGTCCACCTCTACGCCTTGGCCATTACCCCGCTCAACCTGTATCTCGGGACCAATTATTTTTTTACGCTCTCGGCCCCGAAACAGCTCGCCTTTATCCACGCCTACCCGCACTGGCTCTTCCTAGTGGCCGTCTCCGCCATCTTTCTCACTGTTTTCGCTTTGATGCACCTGCCCTTCGTGCGTCTGCTGGCTAATCGTCGCGGTGCCCCCTGAGGCGTCTGTAGCAGGCTGTGGTGCCGAGGAGCAGGTAAAAAGGTGCGTATTGCGCCCACAGAACCCACGATTTTTCGCGCCACATCCCTTCGCTGCTATAGCCGATCTGTACCTCGTAAGCGAGGAAGATCAAGCCGCTGAGGAGTATCCAAGCAGGGCTGGGGAAAAAGGCGAGGAACGGGAGGACCCAAAGCAAGTACCAGGGATGCACGGTCGGCGAGAGCAAGATGTAAGCACCGAGGGTTGCGAAGGCGGCTCGGTAGGGCTCGCGGTAGCGGATTTGGACGCCGAGGGCTATCAGTGCGAAAAGGGCGGTGCAGAGCCAGCGAGCGTGTAGAGGTTCCAAGGCAAAGCGAAAGAGCGAGTAGGCCGCCGCGTTGAAGTGCCAGTGTTGCACGTAGGTTAGCAAACCCGTCGCGAGTTTTTCCCCAGCGGCGGCAAAGGGCCAAAAGGCCAATAGCCCCAGTATTGGAAACAGGAGCAGGGCGCTTCGCTTGCGGAAGTTGAGCCAGTCGGCGCGAGGGCGACGCCAAAAAGTGGGCAACAGCGCGAGGGGCACTAGTTTGACGAGAAAGGCCCCGGCGAAAGCGCAGACGGCTGCGGCCCAGCGTTGGCTGTGGAGTGCGTACAGGGCCGCGAAGAGGAGCAGGACGCCCAACGCATCAATGTGGCCACTACCGGCGACCTCGACTAGGGGCAGAGGATGCCAAGCGTAGAGCACGACGCGACGCGGGTCTTGGTCGCGCCGGACGAGGCTGTGTGCCAACAGCAGACAGAGGCCCCAATCGCAGAGCAGCAGGGCCAATTTGAACGCGGCTGGCGTCGCGCTGAGCACGCAAATCGCACGAAAGAAAAGCTGCGCCAGTGGCGGGTAGATCGTGGGGATGGCGGCGTGGTTGACGCTGTGGTAGAGTGCGTCGCGCAGGTGCGCCACCTCGGGTGCCGAGGGCGCGTAGAGGTACGGGTTGATGCCGGCTAGCTGGACGCGGCCATCCCAGACATAGCGGAAAATGTCGTCCGAGAGCGTCGCTGGGCTCCACCACAGCGTCAGGCGGAAGACGAGGGCGGCTCCGAGAATCAGGTGCGGCCGCCCGGGGAGGACGCCCCGTCGCAGGACGAGATACGCAGCGAATACATAGCAGAGAAAAGCGGGAAAGACACCGGCCCACATCTGTGGTATTTGGCGTTGGAGATCGCCGAGGAATACTAGGTAGCAGCAGCAGGCCTCCATGACGCCGGCCAAAAAAAATAGACGGAATTGCACCTTAGAGGGCATCTTAACATTCCGAGTGCTTTTATCCCGCCCCTGTCTCACCTGCGTTCATCTGCGGATACACGACCTCAGATAACTGCCTAGCGCTCGACGCGCCGAGCGCCGGCATAGCGGCGGTGGAAATAGGGGTGATCGAGCGAGGTTATGGTAGCACCGGTGCTCTCGCCTACATGGGCAAAGCGTCCCTTGCCGAGGTAGATCCCCATGTGCGAGGGGTTTGGCCTAGCACGTTCGATATTAAAGAAGATCAAATCGCCTGCTCTGAGTTGTTGCCGCTGGATGATAACGCGGCCGACACCGTACATCTGCTTGACAGTGCGGGGCAGTTCTATCCCATACGTCTCGCGGAAAACGGCGCGGACAAAAGCCGAGCAGTCCATGCCAGCGCGAGTGGTGCCGCCCCACCTGTAGGGTATGCCGAGATACCGATTGACGACTCGAGCGAGGCGATCCGGGCTGGCGCGGCGGCGTTCTCGGAGTTCGCGCACCACGCTCTCGCTGTCAGAATCCTCAGAGTCGGCCGTATAACGCGGAGCCGAGCGGATTGAGCAGCTACAGGTGGCCAGCAGGCACAAGAGGATAAGTAAGCGCAGCATCGGCGGCCCGTTATCGCGGGTAGGAGAAAAACCCCCGCCCCGTCTTACGGCCCAATGCGCCCTGCGCGACCATTTCGCGGAGCAGGGGACAAGGGCGGTATTTGGCGCTGTCTATGCGTTGCGCAAGCGATTCGAGGATATCCAAGGTTACGTCGAGTCCGACGTAGTCGGCCAAAGCCAGCGGCCCGATGGGATGGCTCGCCCCCAGCACCATCACCCGGTCGATGTCTTCGGCGCTGGCCACGCCTTCGGCGAGGGCGTAGATGGCCTCATTGATCATGGGAAAGAGGATGCGATTGACCGCAAAACCGGGACTGTTGGCGACCGCGACGGGTGTTTTGTCTAGGTCTTGGGCCAAGGCCATGACCGCGGCAAAGGTCTCGTCCGAGGTCGCGGTTGCACGCACTACTTCAACTAGGGGCATAGTCGGAGGCGGATTGAAGAAGTGCATGCCAATTACCTTGTCCGGCCGCCCAGACGCGGCGGCGAGCGCGTCGATGTCTAGGCCCGAGGTATTGCTGGCGAGGATGGCCTCTGGCTTGGCGGATTGTCCGAGTTGGGCGAATACCGCGAGCTTGAGGTCTAGGCGTTCGGGTACGGCTTCGACGACCATGTCAGCGGTGCCCATGTCGGCGAGTTGATCGATGCCCCGCAGCGCAGCGATGGCCGCTTCGCTGGCGGCCGGTTCTAATCGACCTTTGGCGGCTTGTTGGCGCAGGCGTGCGGCGATGGCAGCGAGGCCCTGTTCGCGGGTGCAGGGGTCTGCGTCGTAGAGCAAGACTTCCCTGCTGGCTTGGGCCAAAACTTGGGCAATGCCGCTCCCCATAGTGCCAGCCCCGATGACGGCAATGCGTTTGAGATTTAGCATGTTATCCAATAATCGCAACAGTAGGAGGCGGTTTGCAAACCACCCCCTACAAATATATTGCGGGAGTGAGAAGATCGCCTAGATTGATTGCCTCGCCGCTGGGCGCAAAATTAAAAGCAGAGGAGAATTAATGGCAGCAGAGCAAGGAAAACTGAGGAGTGCCGACTGGTTTGGACGCGAGGACAAAGGCGGCTTCATTCACCGCAGTTGGATGAAGCGCGGCTTGCCCGAGCACGAATTCGACGGCCGCCCGGTCATCGGCATCTGCAACACGTGGTCCGAGCTGACGCCGTGCAATATCCACTTCCGCGACTTGGCCGAAGCCGTCAAGCGCGGCGTGTACGAAGCCGGGGGATTGCCCGTGGAATTCCCGGTCACCTCGCTGGGCGAGCCTATCATGCGCCCTACTACTATGCTCTTCCGCAACTTGGCGAGCATGGACGTGGAGGAGTGCATTCGCGCCAACCCGGTTGACGGCGTAGTGCTCCTGACCGGATGCGACAAGACCACGCCAGCGTGCTTGATGGGGGCGGCCAGCGTCGATCTGCCGACGATTGTCGTGCCCGGTGGCCCCATGCTCAACGGCAAGTACCGCGGCGGCGATATTGGTTCGGGAACGGACGTGTGGAAATTCAGCGAGGATTTTCGCGCCGGGAAGATGACGCGCGAGGAGTTTGGGCTGGCCGAGGACGGCATGACGCGCTCGGATGGGCACTGTATGACGATGGGTACGGCATCGACGATGGCCTGTATGGTCGAGGCGCTCGGCATGACCCTGCCCGGCGGCGCGGCGATCCCAGCCCCGGACTCGCGGCGCAAGGTGCTGGCGCATCTGGCGGGGTCGCGCATTGTCGAGATGGTGCGCGAAGACCTCAAGATGTCCCATATTCTCGGACGCACGGCCTTTGAGAATGCCATCAAGGTCAACGCGGCCATCGGCGGTTCGACTAACTGCGTCGTCCACTTGCTGGCCCTTGCTGGGCGCGTCGGCGTCGAGTTGTCCTTGGACGATTTCGACCGCCTCGGCAGTGAGCTGCCGCTATTGGTCAATTTGATGCCCGCGGGCAAGTATCTGATGGAGGATTTCTATTACGCCGGTGGCTTGCCGGTGGTGATCGAGGAGTTGAGGGATTCTCTGCATCTGGATGCTTTGACGGCGACGGGCAAGTCGCTCGGCGAGAATGTCGCCGGGGCCGTCTGCTATAATCGAGACGTGATTGTGCCGCTGGACGCGCCGCTGATTGAGGCCGCGGGCTTGGCCGTGCTGCGGGGCAATGTTTGCGAGGACGGGGCGATCATCAAGCCGTCGGCTGCCTCAACCGAGTTGATGCAGCACCGCGGCCGAGCGGTGGTGTTCGAGACGATTGAGGACTATCACGAGCGGATCGATAGCCCCGATTTGGACGTGGATGAGTCGAGCGTCTTGGTATTGCAAAACGTCGGGCCGGTCGGCTATCCAGGCATGGCCGAGGTCGGCAATATGGGTTTGCCGAAAAAGCTGCTGGAGAAGGGCGTCCGGGACATGGTGCGCATTTCCGATGGCCGCATGAGCGGTACGGCCTATGGCACCGTGATCCTGCACGTGGCTCCTGAAGCGGCTATTGGCGGCCCGCTGGCGCTGGTACGCGACGGCGATATGATTGAGCTCGACGTGGCGGACCGGCGGCTGCACCTAGATGTGTCGGACGAGGAACTGGCGCGCCGCCGGGCGGCTTGGCAGCCCCCTGCGCCCCACGATACCCGGGGATACGTCAGCCTCTATATCGACCACGTGATGCAGGCCGACAAAGGCGTTGACTTCGACTTCTTGGTCGGCAAGTCGAGTGCCGTTGTAACGCGCGAGGCCCATTAGGCAGTGGTTAGTGGTTAGTGACTAGTCCCCACACCTAGGGGGAGGGGAACTAATCACTGGCCACTGGCCACTGATTTTAGCGAAAGGACTAGACAGTGAAGATTGCCAAGATCGAACAATTTTTCCCGCGCCAGCGCATGCGCTTGGTCAAAATTACTACGGACAACGGGATAGTTGGCTGGGGCGAGACGACCCTAGAGGGCAAGCCCAAGAGCACTTGGGCGGCGGTGGAAGAGCTGGCCGAGTACTTCGTCGGTAAGGATCCGCTCCGCATTGAGCACCACTGGCAGCACGTCTATCGCTCGGCCTTTTTCCGCGGCGGCAATGTGCTGATGAGCGCACTATCGGGCATCGATCAGGCGCTGTGGGACATTGCCGGCAAGCATTATAATGTCCCCACCTATATGCTCTTGGGTGGTGCGGTGCGCGACCGGATTCGCGTGTACGCGCACTGGGGCATCCACGGCCAAAGCGACAAGGCACTGGCCGCGGCGCAGGCGCGGCTCGACATGCTGCTGGCCAAAGGCTACACGGCCTTTAAGGCGGGGCCGGGGGGCACGTGGCGCGCCCACGAGCCACCGGCGCGAATCGACGCCTTTGTCAAAGACGCCTATACCATGCGCGAATGGGTTGGCGACGAGGTCGAGCTGTGCTTTGACTTCCACGGCAAGATGACGCCGGGGCTGGCGATTGAGGTGTGTGGCCAGCTTGCGGGGATGCGGCCGATGTTCGTCGAAGAGCCGATTCCGCAAGAGAATGTCGATGCGCTGAAGGAGGTTTCCGACCACGTGCCCTTCCCCATTGCCACGGGCGAGCGCCTGCTCTCGCGCTGGGAGTTCCGGGAGATTTTTGAAAAGCAGGCTGTGTCCTACATCCAACCCGACGGCTCGCACGCGGGCGGGATTACCGAGTTAAAAAAGATCGCCAATATGGCCGAGGTTTATTACATTCACATCATGCCGCACTGCGCCATCGGCCCGGTGGCCTTTTCCGCCTGTATGCAGGTCGATGCGGTGGTGCCCAATTTCTTAGTGCAGGAACAGATTGACGTGGGGTTGGGTGAGGGGCTGCTTGTAGAACCTTGGCAGGTGGTCAATGGCCACGTCGAACTGCCGACCAAGCCGGGGTTGGGGTTTGACCTGATTGAGTCTGAGGTGGAAAAGACGGTTGAATACTCAGAGGAATTGGGCGGCGAACTCTACTACGAAAACGACGGCAGCGTCGCGGATTGGTAGCGTTGCCGTGCGTCGCCGTGCGTTTGAAGAGTTGGTGGAAAATAGACTCTAGTGGAAATTTTTTGCATCTTGTTTTGATGTGATGTGTGATTATATTTTTGTGCGTCGCCGTGAAGCGCGGAGCGTTTGGCTCCGCTGGCAAAGGACGAACTGGCTATCCATGATGGGAAACTCAATCTCAGAGAAGATGCTGCCGCCGGAAGCGCAGCTTTTGGCGGTGGCTGAGTTCCGTTGTCCGCGTAAAGATGTCTTTGAG
>VXOR01000035.1 GCA_009840005.1 Gemmatimonadota bacterium | reverse complement strand
CTAACGAACAACAGGCCAAAACCATACCTACGATAGGATTCATGCAACAACGCCCTATGTAAAGGAAGTTTTAGGACTGTCTTTTAGAACTCATCGTAGAGCGCATAGCGCACCTAAATTGTCGGGTAGCGAGGAAGTGTCGCCACTCCCCACCCCCTCAGAACCGTGCGATTACCGTACCATTGATTAAGGAGCGTACCTCATGAAAATCCCCGTTCTTCGTTCCGTCTTTTGGGCGTTTATCGGTTTCTTGATCCCACCGATGGCCGTAGGCCATGCGTCGCCCTCGCCCTCCGATAGTGTACATTTCTACCTGCCGCTCGACTTCGAGCAGTGGGAGCGCGATACCTATGCAGCCGGCAAACGGCTGGCAGACCTGAACGTCGGCGAGCCCCGTACCGTGCGGCTGATCTATTTTTTGCCCAACGACCGCCCGTATCGCGCTGAAGTGGTTCAGAAGATGAAGGACGAAATTCGCCAAGTTCAAACATTTTATGCCGAGCAGATGCAGGCGCATGGATACGGCGACATGACCTTCCGCGTTGAAACCGATGCCGAGGGCGAGCCGCTGGTGCATCGCGTAGATGGGCAACACCCCGATAGCTACTATCTTGACGACTCACATGAGGCTGTATTTGGCGAGATTGGACAGGTGTTTGCTACTGATGCGAACATTTACCTCGCCGTCATTGACAATAGTCGTGGTTCGACACCAAGAGGAGGTAGGTGGGGGAAAAATGGTGGTGCGGCGTCAATGAACGACTATTCTGACTGGGAAACAGCGGCCCATGAACTTGGACACGCCTTCGGCTTGGAGCACGATTTCCGCGATAATTCGTACATCATGTCGTATGGCGCAGGACAACCTACGTTGTCTGCGTGTGCCGCCGAATTCTTATCTGTGCATCCCTACTTCAATCCCGAAGTCTCAATTGAAGAGGCACAGCCGCCAACTGTCGAACTTATTTCGGCAACTGAATACCCGGCAGGTGCAACCAGCTTCTCCGTTAAACTTCAGATCAGCGATCCAGATGGGCTTCACCAAGTTATCCTGTTTACTACTTCAGGAGATCTGAGCTTGGCTGCCGGATTTCATGAAGTAAAGACGTGTCGTGGATTGGAGGGCAAAAAAGATGCCGTCGTTGAGCTCGATTTTGACGACGATACTCCATCTTACCAAATCACCTCTGCCGTGCGTCCGATTCATGTAAAAGTCATTGATACGGATGGCAATGTTCGCTATGCGTCCTATGACCTTGTGGAAGTTTCGTCATACCAAATCGCCACCTTACTTGGCCATACGTCTCAGGTTCTTTCGGTGTCGTTTTCACCCGATGGGGCCACGCTGGCTTCCGGGTCACTTGATGGTACGGTCAAATTGTGGAACGTAGAGATGGAAACGGCTATTTCCACCCCTCCAGGGTCCCATTTTACTTCGTTTTCACCTGATGGGACGACTCTCGCTTCCGCTTTAGGGAATGGGATAGTGCTGTGGAACGTTGCGACAGGACGAACTATCGCCACCCTTGAGGGGCATACAGGTCTGCTCACGGTATCGTTTTCACCTGATGGGACGACTCTCGCTTCCGGCTCTAAGGATGGCACGGTCAAACTGTGGAATGTGGCGACAGGACAAATTATCGCCACCCTTGAGGGACATACAGATTGGGTCACATCGGTGTCGTTTGCGCCCAACGGAAAAACCCTTGCTTCCGGGTCGGGTGATGGTAAGGTCAAACTGTGGAATGTGGCGATGGCAACGAATATCGCCACCCTTGAGGGGCATACAAGTTGGGTCACATCGGTGTCGTTTTCACCCGACGGAGCAACGCTGGCTTTCGGGTCAAATGATGGTACGGTCAAGTTGTGGAACGTTGCAACAGGACAAGCTATCGCCACCCGCTCCGGCCATAAGGATGGGGTCACATCGGTGTCGTTTGCGCCCAACGGCACAATGCTGGCTTCTGGGTCACTTGATGGTACGGTCAAACTGTGGGATGCTTTAACAAAAGAAAACATCGCCGACCTCGGCCATACGTCTCAGGTTCTTTCGGTGTCGTTTTCACCCGACGGGGCAACGCTGGCTTCTGGGTCACTTGATGGTACGGTCAAGCTGTGGAACGTGTCTGAGTGGGCGGGTCCTCGTCCTCGAATGCTTGTGAAAATCTCCGGAGATAACCAGCAGGGCACATCCGGTGCAAAGTTGGCGAATCCTTACGTCGTTGAAGTAAGAGATCAGAACGAGAATCCCGTGCAAGGTACTCTAGTCACGTTTACGGTCATCTCAGGTGATGGTCAGATCGGTGAAAGGTTCACTGTGGAGGAGGTGAGGACCGATGCCGATGGTAGGGCACAGAGTATCCTCACCCTTGGTCCCAATCCGGGAACAAACACCGTTGAGGTATCTGTCGCCGGTCTTGAGCTTGTGACGTTTAACGCGGTGGGCGTTGGAACACCTACCATATCAGTTGCGAATGATAACTTTCAGACGTGGCATTTACCCGATGGCGCGGCTCTCCGCATGGGAAAAGGACGCATTGGTACAGGTGACAGGTCAGTTGCCTTTTCACCGGATGGTCAATTCCTCGCTGTGGCAAGTGGCATTGGCATCTGGCTGTACGAAGTAGCGACCTCAAATGAACTCGCGTTGCTACCCTCTACGCTGGTCAATTCGGTGTCCTTTTCGCCTGACGGCACAACGCTGGCTTCAGGGTCGGGTTGGAACAACGGTGCGGTCGAGCTATGGGATGTGGCGACGGGCACCAATATCGCCACCCTTGAAGAGCATACGAGTTGGGTCAAATATGTGTCGTTTGCGCCCGATGGGAAAACCCTCGCCTTCGGGGCAAGTGGTCCCCTAATCGAGTTGTGGGACGTAGCAACGGACACCAGTATCGCCACCCTTGAAGAGCATACGGCTCCAGGCACTTCGGTATCGTTTGCGCCCGATGGGAAAACCCTCGCCTCCGGGGCAGAGAATGGCACGATTCTGTTATGGGACGTGGCGACGGGCACCACTACCGCCATCCTTGAAGGGCATACGCAGACGAAGGCGGTCGAGTCCGTGTCGTTTGCGCCCGACGGAAAAACCCTCGCCTCCGCGTCCGGGGACGGTACGGTCAGGCTGTGGAACACGGCGACGGGCACCACTACCGCCATCCTTAGGGGCCATGAGGCTCAGGTCCTTTGCGTGTCGTTTGCGCCCGATGGAGCCATCCTCGCCTCCGGGGCATGGGATGGCTCGGTCAAGCTGTGGGATGTGGCGACGGGACAAAATATCGCCACCCTCTCCGGCCATACGGGTCGGGTTCGCTCCGTGTCGTTTGCGCCGGATGGGAAAACCTTCGCCTCCGCGTCTGAGGATGGGACGGTCAAGCTATGGGACGTGGCGACGGGAAACGCCGCCACTCTCTCCGGCCATACGTATTTGGTCTCCACCATGGCATTTTCCCCCGACGGGACAACGCTGGCTTCCAATTCTTATGCCTGGGATGGGGCGATCAATCTATGGGATGGGACGACGGGACGAAAGATCGCCACCCTCTCCGGCCATATGGGCCTGATCACGTCGGTATCGTTTTCACCGGATGGGAGGACTCTCGCTTCCGGGGGACAGGATAGGACGATTAGGCTATGGAACGTAGCGACACGTATCACTACCGCCACCTTTGAGCATACGCATGGAGTCACTTCTGTATTGCTTTCGCCCGATGGGAAGACCCTCGCTTCCGGGTCAGCGAACGGCACGATTCTGCTGTGGAACATAGCGACAGGACAAACCATCGCCACTCTTTCCGGTCATAGAGATTGGATCACTTCTGTATTGTTTTCACCCGATGGGAAGACTCTCGCTTCCGGGTCGTACGATGGCGAGATCAGGCTGTGGGACATAGCGACGGGCACCACTACCGCCACCCTTGAAGGGCATACTTCTGGGGCTGTCTCAATGTCGTTTTTATCCGACGGGGCCACGCTGGCTTCCGGGTCGCGTGATAGCGAGGTCAGGCTATGGGACATAGCGACGGGTACCACTACCGCCACCCTTGAAGGGCGGTGGGTCGAATCCATGGCATTTTCGCCTGACGGCGCAACGCTGGCTTCAGGGTCGGGTTGGAACGAGGGTGCGGTCGAGCTATGGGACGTGGCGACGGGCACTACTATCGCCACCCTTGAAGGGCATGCACATTCTGTCAGTTCTGTGTTGTTTTCGCCCGATGGGATGATCCTTGCTTCCGGGTCCCATGATGGCACAATTCTGCTATGGGATGTATCTGAGTGGACTCACCTGCTCAATGGCGAGCTAGCCTTCGGTTTCGCCAGGGCGGTCGAAGACCAAGCATACACCGCTGGTACGACGATTACTGCTCTGCAACTGCCGGAAGCTACGGGCGGTGAAGGCGAGATAACGTACCGCGTCTCCGACTTGCCTGCGGGCTTGACGTTTGACGCGGCCACGCGGATAATTTCGGGCACGCCCGAAGCTGCCACCGATGGGGCCGTTGAGGTCACCTACACGGCGCAGGACAGCACAGGAGCCGCCGCCACGTTGACCTTCTCCATCACGGTCAACCCGTCGCTGAGCTTCGGCGACTTGTTCGGCCTGTTAAATGGCGGTGCGAGTGAGAAGCCACCCGTCAAAACGCCGTCGGCCGGCCCTGTGCCCCATCTACGGGAATCATCGCTCCATTGATCCAATTCGCGCGCTCGGACACCAGAAACGCCACCACATCCGCCACCTCTTCTGGCGTCCCCAAGCGCCCAGCGGGAAACTCCCGTTCCACAAACTGGGCAAAGTGCTCGGGCTGCTCCTCCTGAAAACGCGCCCACCCACCGCCGGGGAAAAATATCGACCCCGGCGCAACCGTGTTGACCCGCACCCCGCATTCGGCCAACTCCAGCGCTAGCGCACCGGCGAGAAAAATCTCCGCGGCCTTCGCGCTTCCGTATTGGGACTTAGGCCCGGGCTTCCACCCCGAGATCGACGAGACGATCACAACCGCGCCCCCGCCGCGCTGCCGCATGTAGGGCAGGGCCGCCCGCGTCGTACGCACGGCGTGGAACACGTTTAGGTCAAAGGTTTCCTCCCAGTCCTCATCAGTAGTTTCAATCAAGCTCTGTTCTCCAGCCGCCCCGCCCACATTGTTGACCAAGATATCCACGCCTCCCCACTCGGCGGCGCAGCGCGCGACAACAGCCTCCACCTCCGGCCGCGAGCGCACATCGGCGACCTCGGCAATGGCTTCGGCCCCAGTGGCTCGCACCTGCTGCAATGCGCGTTCGAGCGGCTCTTGGTCGCGGGCGCAAATCGCCACCTTGCACCCCTCGTTGGCCAGCGCCAACGCAATCGCCCGGCCGATCCCCCGACTCCCTCCAGTTATCAGAGCAATTTTGTCTTTCAGTCCTAGATCCATCTATGACCTCCTTTGTGCAAAACGGGAAAGACGCAGGAATTCGATGGGATGCTGAGTATCGCCTTCCAGCGCCAATTCAGCCAAAATTTCACCCACTACCGGGGAGAATTTGAAGCCGTGGCCAGAAAAACCCGCCCCGAACACCACGGCCGGGCATTCGGGATGGATGTCCAAGACGAAGTTCTTATCCGGCGTCAGCGAATACATGCAGACGGCGTATTTGCTCAGCTCTGGTTGCAGCGCGGGAAAGAATCGCACGAGAAAATCGAGGACACAGGGCTGATCGCCATCAGTCAATGCGCGGTCGAGTTGGAGCGGATCGTCCACCGGGTCGTGCGACACGTTGTGCTCGGCCAACTTGAGACCCCACGGCGCTTCCGCGGGAAAACCATAAAAGTACTGTTCGCCATCGGCGATGAAGAAGCAGGGGAACGCGCCGCGTGCGTACTGCTCCACGCCGCGCCCCTGGTACCACAACAGCACCTTGCGCACTACGCACGCTGCCACGCCCAGCCGACACAGATCCGGCACCGCCCAAGCCCCAGTCGCTAGCACCAACCGCGTGGCGAGCAAGCGCCGTCGCTCGGTTTCCACTACCACTCCTGCGCCCTCGCGCCGCCACGACAGTATGGTCTCCCCAGTGTAGAGCTTTGCGCCGTGCTGCTGGGCCAACGCAACGTGCCGGCGGACGCAGTCCTCGACCCGGAGAAAACCGCCTAGCGGATCGTAAAAGCCACTCCACTCCTCGGGAAAAGCCAAACCTGGGTAGCGCGCGGCAATGGCTGCTGCATCGAGCTGTTCATGCGGCAGGTCGTGCGCCTGATAACAGGCCGCCTGCCCCTGCATCGCCTCCGCGTTGGGATCGCCGGCCACCAGCAGCCCGACGCGGGCAAAGAGTTCCCCCACCTCTTCGTCCTCTAGCTCCTCCCACAACTCGTAGGCCCGGTGCAACAGGGGCACGTAGTCGGGATGTTCCATATAGGCTTTGCGAATGAGGCGGGTATCCCCGTGCGAAGACCCCCGGTCGTGCGCTATGCCAAAGCGCTCCACAGCGCAGACGCGCACGCCGCGGCGGGCCAAGTGGTACAGCGCGGCACTGCCCATGCCACCGGCCCCTGCGACGACAACATCGTATCGTTCTGTGACCATTAGCGATTATACCTCCCATCGAATCCCTCAAGAGAAGAATACCTGATTCAAACTTCAAACTTCCCCCATCGCCCGCAACCCACAACTTGACGCTACTAATCCCAACCGCGATACTTTTTTGTCTAAATCAACTCCAACTCAAGGCTTAGCCGTGCGCATTGTCACTGGCACCTATCGCGGTCGGCAGATACCCTCCGGGCAACGCCTGCGCCAGATCCGCCTCACGTCCACGCGCCTCAAAGAAGCCGTATTCTCCATGCTCGGCCCCAACTTAAAGGGCCGCACCTTCCTCGACTTGTGTGCTGGCTCGGGCCAAATGGGACTCGAAGCGCTGAGCCGGGGCGCAAGCGTCGAGCTCAACGAGCCAGATCACCGACGGCGGCGGCAGATCCGCTCGCTGCTCTACCAATGGAGGGCCGGCGTCGCGGGCCTGCACTCGGTCAAAGCCCAACACCTCATCCCCCAATTAGTAGCGGCCGGCCGCCGCTTCGACATCGTGTACGTCGATCCCCCATACCACGCTCGCTACTGCGGAGCCCCGCTCCTGCTCGGCCTAATCGAAGCCCTCGGGGGATCCCCGCTCTTTAACGACGAGGGTCTGCTGTTCGTACAGCATCAAATCGACTTGGACGTTCCCGAACAGAGCGGCCACCTCGCGCTCACCCAGCAGCGGACCTACGGCAACACCACCCTCAGCATATATCGCCACCTAATCCCATGAAAATCACCCACGTCGAAGCCATACCCGTGCGCGTGCCTAGGCCGCAGCCGTTCCAAAGCAGCCTCGGCACGCACCAAGCCTCTGAAAACGCCGTCGTCCTGATCCACACCGACGCCGGCCTCACCGGCCTCGGCGAAGCCTCCAGCATCTGGGACCGCCGCGGACGCGGGGAAAGCGAGGCCATCAACGGGCTGCTCGCCGATGTGCTCTGCGGCCTAGACCCGCGCCGCATCCGCGAGATCGCCGACCGCATGGATCAACTCCTGCACCGCTCCTTCCCGGCCAAGGCCGGCATTGAAATGGCCCTCTACGACCTAGTCGGCAAAGCCTACGATGTGCCCGTTTACCAACTGCTGGGCGGCCAAGTCCGCGACCGCGTGTTGCTGAGCCATTCGCTGTCCATGGGCGACCCCGAGGCCATCGCCGCCCAAGCCCAGAGCCTGGTGGCGCAAGGATACAAGACCCTCAAGGCCAAAATCGGGCGAGACCTGAGCGCCGACTTAGCCGTACTCGCAGCCGTGCGCAGCGCAGTCGGCAGCGAGATCGTCCTGCGCGTAGATGCCAACATGGGCTGGTCCTCCGCCAAGGAAGCCGTGCGCTGCATCGAGGCAATCGCGGACTTTGACTTGGAACTGGTCGAGCAACCCCTAGCAGCCGACGACTTAGAGGGACTGCGCTTTGTCCGCGAGCGCGTCTCGCTACCCATCATGGCCGACGAGAGCGTCTGGACGCCAGCCGACGCCCTCAACTGCGTCCGCCACCAAGCTGTCGATGTCTTCAACGTGTACGTGTCAGAAGCCGGCGGCTTGGGTGCGGCCGCACGCATCTTCGCCATTGCCGAAGCCGCGCGCCTACCCTGTATCATCGGCAGTATGCCCGAGCTGGGGATCGGCACCGCGGCCCAAGCTCACCTCGCCTTTGCCATGCCCAACTTGGGCTACGCCAGCGACGTGAACGGCTGCGTCTATCACAGCGGCGACGTCATCCGCGAAAAGCTGCCCATCGCCGACGGGTACATCCTCCCACCACCCGGCCCGGGCCTCGGCGTCACCCTCGACGAGGACGCACTCGCAGAATACCGCTGCGACGGCTCGGCTGAGGCTTCGACGTTGAGCTCAGCCGAAACGCTCGCCGAAGCCCGCTGATGCGCTTCCGGCCCTGTATCGACCTACACGAGGGGCAAGTCAAGCAGATCGTCGGCACCAGCTTACGCGACGGCAGCGCCCCCCAAACCCACTTCATCGCCCCCCATCCGCCTGCGTACTTTGCGTCGCGCTATGGCCGCGACCAACTCTTCGGCGGCCACGTCATCATGCTCGGCCCAGGCAACGAGGACGCAGCCGCACAGGCGCTGGCCGCTTTCCCCGGGGGCTTGCAGGTCGGCGGCGGCATCCGCCCCGACAACGCAGCGGCTTGGCTCAGTCGCGGTGCCGCGCAGGTAATCGTCACTTCCTACGTCTTTAGCAACGGCCAACTCCACCACAATCGGCTGGCGCAAATGGTAGCTGCAGTGGGGCGCGAGCGACTGGTCCTAGACCTCAGTTGCAGCAAACGCGACGGGCACTACGTGGTGATGACCGACCACTGGCAAAAGGCCACGGATTTTGCTATCAGTGCGGACAACCTAGCGCTCCTCGCCGAGTCTTGCAACGAATTCCTCATTCACGCCACTGGAGTCGAAGGCAAGCAGCAAGGGATCGATGCCGAACTCGTCGCGCTCTTGGGCGAGATCGCACCCATCCCGACGACGTACGCCGGCGGCGTGAGCAGCACCGAGGACATTGATATCCTCCGCAAGCTCGGTCAAGGGAAATTGGATTTTACTGTGGGAGCAGCGCTGGATATTTTCGGGGGTACGGGGCTGCGCTACGAGGATATGTTGGCATACCGAGGGGAGGGCGAGGACAACCGTCCCAACTTGTAGAGCTTGACGGCGACGTCCGTGCGTCTCTACTCCGCCAGTGCATTCATATACGCCGACTTTTCCTCAGCCTCCAGCGTTTCACTCAAACAGTTCCCGCAGCCAATTTGCGAATGTTGTACTGAGAGGTCCATCCACGCGCAAATCCTGTGCGCGAATGGCGACACCCATTTGTCTAGGGTCCTCTCTCGTCGCCAGCCAAGCGTGGATCTTGGCTCGCAGTATCTTTTTTTCGGTAAATTTTCGGGCCTTTTCTGGAATGCCATCAATGTAGTCCTCGGATAGCGGCCATACTGGATCGTCGTCGGGGATCATCTCTGAGACGAAGTTTTCGAGTTCGCCGGGTGATGTATTGTTGGGCATCAACCAGATGCCGACTCGGGGGTTGCTGTCTATAATGGTGCCGGTGAGTTCAGGACTATTGGGTACCTCGATACTCTCCTCTTGAAGCCTGTTCGCCACAGCATTCCAGCGGGCATC
Organism: Gemmatimonadota bacterium; assembly: GCA_009840005.1. Next base: position 54,431 of record VXOR01000035.1, on the reverse strand, counting down.
CAGATCGTCGTTTGCGTCCACGAGGATGCCGATTGCTTTGCGGCTGGGAGCTAAAATTTCCAAGCCGATGTCTTCAAGAAGTCCTTCTATTCCTCCTTTATCCCGAATACAGAATTCTGGTATCGCTTGATGGCGATTACGGAGATGCCGGACGACATGCTTATCGTTTGGTCCTTCAACGAGAAGGACGCGGTCATTATTATCCATCCACCTACCTCACCTCAATACCAATACTTTGCTTAGCAGCGGCTTTGAGATTTCGCTCTGAATACTCGACCGCCCACATCTCCTTATTTTTTCGTTCGATGCGCACAAGCACCCCTTCGACTTCCTCACACTCGACTGCTGCCTGTGCAAAGCCGCGCACGCAATCATAGCTGTGCGTCGTTGCAATGACTTGGACGTTATTTGCCTGGGCGGTCTTAAAGATCATGCGCCAGAAATCGGGCTGCACGGAATGGTGGATGCCGTTTTCCACTTCGTCGATGAGCAAGAAGCTGTCGCGGCTATTGGCCAGTGCTAAGGCAACCCCGGCCAAGTGCAGTGCTCCATCGCCTAGACTCTGCAAAGGAACGGGACGAGCTTGCCCCCTGAGCTTTGCTACCACTCGCTGAATATGATCTTCTACTTCAACGTTCTTATATGATACACTTGGTTCGTCTTCGCGAATCACCGCCACGCGCTCTAAGTCACTGCCGAGAATCAATCTCAGTGCCTGCATCGCTCGGTCCTCATCATCCGTTAGTGCAATGGCATTCCAGAACCGTACGATTTCTTTGTTGCTCAACAGGCCCGGTCCCAAAGGTTGACATCCTATTGGGGAGAGCCATTTAGCTTCTCCCAAGAGATCATATGAATATAGATATGCACTACCGCCATAACGTTCTACGGTTCTGGCCGCATCCGATCCTTGGATGGGGAGAATCCATGGAAGGATCTGTTCAGTATCTTGAAATACGACTTTGAACACCTGAGTATAGCCTCTTGTAACAGACGAAGATAGAAGAGCTCCGATATTAGAAATCTGCTCATCGTCCAGAGAGGTCTCCTCAATCCTGAGTTGTCCCGTATCGCTTTTTGGACCAATTGAGATGCGGGCACATCTCGACATATCCCGGCCGTGGAATAGGGCTGTAAAATCGGGTACAAATCTTTTGTGCATACGGACATCTTTAGTCTCAGCAATAGCGAGCTCTTGGCGGCTCTCCAGCAGTTCGGACAGAACTTTATGGTGCCCACGCGCCGCATAGACTTGGACGGCATCTAAAACAGTCGTCTTGCCGACGCTATTCTTGCCCGCCAGCAGAGTCACGCGGCCCAATCGCTCAATGGAAAGCTCCTTGATTCCCCGAAACCCTTTTATCGACAGGCTTGGAAGATGTAGGTGATTGTCGAGTCGTTCTTGGGACATAGCGTTAGCACCTTCTTTCGAGGGCGAAAGTTTTGAACTGATGGAATGTACCGCTGAATCTTGAACTAAGTCAATGAATCATCTACACCGCCACTCTCGTCTCCGTATCCCCCGCTGCCAGCGCATTCATATACGCCAGCGTCATATCGCGGGTCCGGTATGTTCCGCAGGCGGCTTCGTCTTCGCGGCGGACGATAGGGAAGGTGTCGAGCACGTATTCGGCATCGTCCCGCGACAGGCCGTAGAGGTGGAAGTAGAGCGCGTCGAGTCGGGCGCGGAGGTGACGGCGTTCCTCTTCGTCCCAGATGAAGGGCTCGCCGTCGTATCCGAGGTCGCGGGCGAAGGGGGCCATGTCTTGGGCGGTGTAGGTAAGGCGGAGCACGTGGTCGCGGACGAGATCGCGAGCGGTCGTCGCGCCGAATGGGCGGTCGTAGGCGGCGGGGGCGATGACGGGGAGTTGCTCGGCGGTGTACCAATCCAGATGGGTTGCTTGTACCTTTTGTCGTGAAATGTAATCTAGACTAAAACTGTTGAGATTAGCCAGAAGACAAGCCGCTGCTCTGCTATCGAGTTCAGCTTCAGACGGAAGAAGGATTGGTAAGGGATCTCCACATCCAACCTGTGGAACAATGGCTGCAATCAATGTTCTAACGTCAGTAGACCTCGCAATGCGACGGAATGCTATTGTCCAGCCCCGAGCTTGTGGCACAATTGGCTCAACATCGCTAGCCGGAACCCAGTATTGTGTTTGGGGAAAGAAACCGGGGTCTGCGTGCTGCGCTTCGCTGACCTTCTCGCTGAGATACGGATTGTGCGTACTCTCTGGGTTGAATCGAACAGAATTGGCTCGATGGTCGAACTGGTGAATCATCCGGCCCTGATATAGCGGCAGATACAGCTCCTCGCCCTTCTTCCAGCGATTGCCTTCGACCGGATAGAAACCTTCGGCTTCGAGTTGTGCAGAGGTGCGGAAGAGATAGGAGTCGGAGGTCATGTTAAATAGTCCCTGCATGAACCGTACTGGCCACGTTTTGCATTCCTCTCCCCCTGAGCGATCTACCAACACCGGATGATGCTCGTAGATACGGCACGTGATTTCGACATCGCGGCGGCTGCGGAACACGGGCGCGGTGCCGGTGTTCGGATTCACCCGGACGAAGTCGTCCGGCGTCAAGGGAAAGCAGCGGTCTTCGTCGTGGACGGTTTTCGTATCGTGCAGGAAGAAGGCGCATTCGGCCTGATCGAATCGCCGCTCCTCGCCGCCCAAGATGAGGGCACAAAATTTGAAAGAGGCATGAACATCCTTGAAGAAAATTTTCTTGTTCTCAAAATCGAACAGGCCACCCACCCGTCCGTTGGTCGAAACGGACTTGAAAAACCGGGCAGCTGTCTTGTCGGCATAAATGCCTGATGGCGTCAGCAGGCCGATAAAGCCATCCGGCTTAATCAGACTCGTGGCCCGCTCAACGAACAGCGAGTACAGATTGATGCGACCGCCACTTAGAAGCGGATACTCATCCGATGATCGAATGAACTCGCGCATCGCCGTAGCGTGGTTCCGCACCGTTTCGTACTCCAAGACGAGTTTGTCGCCTGTCTCTTTTTTCTTTTTGATCAGCGCCTTTCGTCTTGCTCCAGTCGTCACGAGAGCAATCTCTTCGTCGCGGGTTGCGAACCATTCCACTTCCGGCTGTTCAATCTGGTCCCACGGCGGATTACCAATAATCGCGTCAAAGCCACCTTGCGGACGACTATCTTGCCACCGATGCCACACCCCCGGAAAAGCCACCTCCCAATGCAAGAAGTCCTCGCGATTGGCAATGGACGTGGCTTCGTGCCATAGCTCGGAAAAGTCGGAAATGTTCTCCACTGGCCCACGCGCCAAAAGCTCGTACGCCATCGCCGTATGCTGGCCGAGCGTCGTAACCAGCGGCCCCTCAAATTCATCGCGTTCTTTCTTTTTCATTCCAGCCGTCAGCCAACGCCAGCCACACAAAAAGTTGAGCAAGCCGCGCAGGTCAGCGGTCGTCTCTTCTACCCCGTCGAACAACTCCGCCGACTCCTGTACCTCCGCAACGTCCGCATCGGACATCTCCTCAATGCGTTGCATCCCGTCGGTGGCCGTCTCCGCCCCGGCAATGGCGCTACTGGCAAACATCCCGCCGAGCCGGTGCAACTCATCCGTGGCGTCCCGCACCCGCAGACCAACCAGCGAGTCACCACAGCGCAAATGGTGATCGAGAAAAGACAACGGCGCACCCACCGTAAAGCTGTGCAGCCACAGCGACACCTTAGCCAACTCGACCGTCAGCCGATTCTTATCCACCCCATAAATGCAGCGCTTGAGCACCATACGGCGGATAATGGCTTGGTCGGTAAGCTGCGCCTCGTCCAAAACCCAGTTTGATTCGTCGGCCCGTTTGCGAATGTCCTCCCGAATCGCCGCCACGCGCCCCACCAGCGGCGACGCGTACTCACCATCCAGCCACTCTGGAATCGAGGGGACGCGCTCAATTAACTCGGCGATGTAGTCCGACAGAAAATCAACGGCGGTGACGAGGAAGTGCCCGCTGCCCATCGCCGGATCCAAAACTTTGAGGTCTAATACGGCCTCTGCCGGATCGAGTTGCTCAAGTTCCTCCCGCCGTTCCTGCTTGGATCGGCGTTCGCTTTTAAGTTCAGCGACCTTGTCCTCAAAGACTTGTAGCCGCTCTTCGGCCAGCGGCTTCAAAGTCCGCTCGACAATCAGATCGACTAGTTCCTGAGAGGTATAAAAACTGCCGCTGTCCTTGCGGGCATACGGATTGGGACGAATAGAAATGCTGCCGTTATCGTCGCGCACCGGCTCGCGCTCCAGCAGCCGCTCGTAGATCGAGCCAAGCTGCTGCACGGACATGTCGCGGTAGTTGACGAAACGCCGCACGCCCTGCGAATCCTCGGCGTGGCTCAGATCGTAGATGATGGGCGCGATTGCTTCATCAGCCAGACGGACTGTTTCCAACAATGGCGCAGCTTCCACCGCAAACAGCCCGCCATTGTACGGCGGCAAACCAATGGACTCGTCGCCCTTATCAATGAGCTTAAATAACGTCGTCAGGTGATCGTAATAATTGGTGGCAATCGCCGAGTACGTATCGTCAGCCGTCATCCTGCTCGCAATGTCATCGCGGACAGGCTTGCGCAAACCATAGTCGTCGTATCGCGCATCGTTGACCGGCAACAGCCCCCGATCCTCGGCATAGAGCACAAACAGCAGCCGATAGAGAAAGATCAACGCCGCATCCCGGCTCGCGACGAGGCTTTCCTCCGACTTCTGCACAAGCGCATTGACGAGATTGGGAAACACCCGCTCAAACACCACCCCCGACAGGTCTTGTGCAACCTGTTCCTCATAGCGCCGCCCCTCAGCTAGCGCCTCTTCGAGAAACGTACTCGTGGCCCCATCCCGTAGCGTGAAAGACTCGCGACGGAACAACAGATGAAAAACCCGAAGGTCGTCTTCCTTGCCGGGCTTGAGCAGTTCTGTCAAGTCGGCTTCAAAGTAGCCGCTAGCACGCGGTCGAGCGCGGTAGTCATACAGCCGCCATACACTGCCATTGCTCAGAATACCCCAGCGAATACGCCCCTCCGACTCGATCTCAGCCGTCGCCAAGTATCGAAGAATCTGACCGTGCGGCGTCCCACGCTGCGCCCGATCACTCCGGTCCCGACTGTCGAGCGCAAGCCCAAAGCGCTTACTCTCTTCAACTACTGTCGCGTACTGGAAGGGATTCCCAGCCCGCGCCTTGGAGTCGGCGTCAGCAAAAAGCAAATGATCGGGAATGTCCTCATGGCCAGCGGCGCTCGGCTGAGGCACGTACTCGGTCCATCCCAATAGCTCCAGAACCGGACGAATCAACTCTTCCTCCGTGCGAGCTTCGTTGGGATTTCGGGAACGACTGAGGGCAATATGATGTCGAGCAACGCCGTTCCTAAACGCAGCAAACGCTTCCGGCTGGTCAACAGACGCTTGCCACTCGGGCGTGGTCTTTATGCCGTCGGTGAGGAAATAGTGAGTGAATAGCTGGCCGGTCATATTGCGAGAAAGCCGCTAGTGCCCAGACAGCTTAAACAAATTGACCGCCGTAAAATTGATGATGGCCCAGATCGTAAACAGCAGCGCTATCTCGGTCTTCAGCGACATCCGCTCGTCTTTGGGCACCCGCATCGCCAGATGCAGCACGGCATAGGCCATAGGGATGAGCAGCAGATTGTTGGCGTTGGCCCCTTTGAGCACGAAGTCGAGGGTGCGCGGATCGAACAATATGAACAGCAGCCACCCAAACGGGAAAACGATCTGGAAAATGCGGATCCAGCGGCGGTAGCCCTCTTCGCCGACCAGCGCACTCACCTTTAGTTGCCGCAGAAAGTCAGCGCCGATCCGCCCCGAAGAAGCGGCAAATACCAGCAGCGTGGAAAAGAGCGTGCAAAATCCCCCGAACATGAAGATATAGTACGCCCCACCGCCGATGCTCTCGGTGAAAATTAGCGAAACTTGCTCGACGACCTTCATGCCTTCGGGCAAGACTTGTAGCTGATTGAGCACCGACGCGCCCAGCAGGTAATACGCGCACGTAACCACCAGCGCGATGCCCGTACACACGCCCGCATCCGTAATCAAGACCCGCATCCAGCCCCGGTAGCGCGCCTGCCATTCCGGGCTATCGTCTTTTGGCCCGACGAAATCCGGGTAGCCTTTTTCCACGATCCAATAGGGATACATGAATAGCTCGACCGCAGTCGCGCCGACCGATCCCATCACTGCCAACGCCACAAACGCGCCTTCGGCTGGCATGGCAAAGCGGAAGCCCGAGGCGATTTGCTCGCTGCTGATTGCGTAGCTCGTGCCTTGCAGTGCGAGCACCGAGCCGACTACTACCAAGCTGAAGGTCGCCACCAGCACGGAGACCATTTTCTCCAAGTCGCCGTACAATCCTCGCCACAGCAAAACCGACATAGCCAAGAAAATGACTACCGCCCACACTTGTTCGGACGCAAAGGGAAAAACCGTGACCATCAGCCCAGCCACCGACCCCAAGATGCCGATGACGGCCACCGTCACCGAGAAGTAGCCTATCACGCAGAGCCACGCGATCCACGAGGTGCCGCGCCAGCGCGTGCCCGGCACTTGGTCGAGGATTTGCACGGTACTGCTTTTGCGCAACAGGCACTGCCGGCCCAATTCAAGCTGGATCACAAACTTGACCAAACAGGCCAAGATCACACCCCAGAGAAAGACAAAGCCGACCTCGGCCCCCATCCGCGTCGTCACCAACAACTCGCCCGAACCAACCACCGATCCCGAGACAACGACGCCGGGGCCTATATTGCGTAAGAGGCCGCCAAAATGAGTCGGGGCCTCACGGATGCTACTTTGCGCGCTGTCCATACATGCACTCCGTTTTGTCGTCTGGGGACGCGGGTATCTCGCCCGCAAAAGCGGCTTTAAGATAGGGACTCAGGCCGCAGATGCGAAAGGCCCCTGAGCGGGTCGAAAGGTCCCAGGGAAGATACGTAATATCCGTTTATGATCTTTACTGACGTTACGCAGTCTTTGTCCCCAACTTTCCATCTGTGTACCTTTTCCAAGAGGACGCTGGGTATGAGGTGGTCATCCGCTACAAGGTGATCCGTTTGAGTGCCTTGGACGGAGTGGCGTATTTGTCCTCGGGCAATCCGGGGGTGTTGCCGTTTACACCGTTGATGGGACGTCCTGCCGGGGTGGATGCGGCCGCGTGGTTGGGTCGGTGCATAGAAGCGACCGAGGCGTTGTCGGTATCCCGTGCGACCAAGGATGCCGTGTTGGGGCACATGGGCGTACTGAGTTCGTTGGTGTGCGATGCTGCTACCATCTATTCTCTTATCTCGGAGGATATTATGACTGAATTTCCGTTACTTGAGTCTCTGCGCAAGCGAGCATTGGAGCAAGGCATCGAGCAAGGCATTGAGCAAGGGGGCCGAGAACGCGCCATCGAAGATCTGATCGATGTGCTGGAGATTCGCTTTGGGCTGGCCACGTCCGATCCGTTGGCCGCCCGTCTTGGGGCCATCGACGATGTGCAGCGGCTCAAGCAGTTGCATCGGGCGGCCATACAGGTGTCCAGCCTCGAAGCCTTTAGGCACCTGTTAGATGCCGCCGAGTAGAGGCACTGCGTAAAGTCAGTTAATAGAAAATAACCCACCCCTGTTGGGGACAAATAGCCGAGTAGGAGAGGTTGCCACTCAAAAACCAGCCACAATCCCCCGCAACCCCTCGGCATATTGCCCGAGCACCGCATCGGCCCGATCTCCGCTGCCGCGCTTGTGGATCACTTCCACCGAGCAATACCCATCAAACCCGGCCTCAGCAAGTAGGCGCAGCGGCTCGGCGTGATCGAAGACGCCCGCGCCCAGCACATCGCTGACCCGCAACCTGCCATCGACGATCGTCCCGTCGTGGGCGTGGATGTGGCGCGTATGCGCGCCCAGCATCTGAAAGCTCTCGGCTGGCTTTTCCAGCACCCGCTGCGTGTGCATAAAATCCCACAGCACCTGCAAATTCGGGTGCCCTGCTCGCTCGACAACCGCGCGCACCGGTGCCGAGCAGCACCAATCGTCGTGCGTTTCCAGTAGCAACGTCACGCCGCGTTCAGCCGCCGCGGGCAACACCTGCGCAAACCCCTCCACCACGTAATTGACGACCGCAGTCCACTCGCGGCCCCGGTCGCGCTGACCGCCAAAAACCCGCACCAAACCACAGCCCAAATCAGCCGCTAGGTCGATGTACTTTTTCAAGTCCTCCACGTGTCCGGCCCGCTCTGTCGCGTCGGGCACCGCCATCCGCGCACCCGTAGCAATGCAGCAGATTTCCAGCCCCTCGCCCTCCATCCGTCGGCGAATATCCCGCCGCTCTTTGGCCGCCAGCGCAGCCTCAATGCCGCAGGCGTGATCCCACTCGACGCGCGGTTCAAACCCCTGATAGCCGTGCCGCTTCATGCCAGCGACGACCTCGTCCAAGGTCCAGTCTGGACATGCGCTGCTCATAGTCGCCAATTTGATCATAGTCTCTCGTTCTCCTCAGTAGCGTTGCAAATGTAACGAATGGACAGAATAGACGGGATTGTATTGTTTTATCCCATCCCGTGTCAAACACCCTTAATTGATGCAAGGTCCCTCATGCAAATCGGCACCACTCTCACTCGCTTCATCATCGAAGAAGAGCGGCAGCACCCCGAGGCTACCGGCGAATTCACCGGCCTACTCACCGACCTGACCAGCGCAGCCAAAATCATCTCCCGCGACGTGAACAAGGCCGGCCTCGCCGAGGTAATGGGCATCACCGGTCGCACCAACGTTCACGGCGAAGAAGTGCAAAAACTCGACGAGTTCGCCAATGCACTCATCATCCGCACCACCGATCACACGGGCCGGCTTGCCGGCATGGCTTCCGAAGAGATGGACGACATTTACCCCATCCCGGAAAGACACCCGCGCGGCAACTACATCCTCGTCTTCGATCCGGTTGACGGCTCGTCCAATATAGACGTGAACGTCTCCATCGGCACCATCTTCTCCATCTACCGCAAGAAAAGTACCGATGGCGTAACCCACAGCGACTTCCTCCGTTGCGGCCGCGAGCAAGTCTGCGCCGGTTACATCATCTACGGCTCCAGCACCATGCTGGTCTATACCACCGGCAGCGGCAGCCACGGCTTTACCCTCGACCCAAGCCTCGGCGAATTCCTGCTCTCGCACGAGCACATCGAAATTCCCAAGAAAGGTCAGTACTACAGCGCCAACGAGGGCAATTATCCTAGGTGGGACGAGCCGGTGCGCCACTATGTCAAGCAGCTCAAGGAAGGTCCGCAATCCTACTCGGCGCGCTACATCGGCTCGCTCGTGGCCGACTTCCACCGCAATCTGCTCAAGGGCGGCATCTTCCTCTACCCCGGCGACAGCAAGTCGCCCAACGGCAAGCTGCGCCTCTTGTACGAAGCCTCGCCCTTGGCTTTTGTCGTCGAACAAGCCGGCGGCGCAGCCTCCAACGGAACCCAACCCATCATGGATTTGCAGGCGACCGAGCTACACCAACGGACGCCGCTGTTTATCGGCAGCAGAGACGACGTAGCTACGCTAGAAGAATTCGTGCGCGGCGAGCGGGCGTGAGTAGTATCGCTTCCGCATGAAGTTCCAGCAGGTCGCGGATGAAAACTTGCCAAATGGTACCATATCCGTTACCTATTTCAATGATTGAGCTTAGAGAATTCATCGACGCTAAAGGACGTAGTCCTTACGCTAGATGGTTCAATCGACTCAACGCTCAAGCCGCGGCTAAAGTAGCGATAACACTGGTCCGGATGGAGCAGGGAAATCTTTCCAACGCTAAGGGCGTGGGTGGAGGTGTCCTCGAATGCCGAATAGACTTTGGTCCTGGCTACCGGATCTACTTCGGCAAGGAAGGCGATACCCTAATCGTCCTCTTAGGCGGTGGAACTAAGAAATCCCAGCAACAAGATATTGAGACCGCCCGAGAACTCTGGCGGGAATATAAGCGACGCAAGCGGCAGGAGGCTTGAAAACTATGGTTCTAACGCGAAATTTCAAGGAAACGATCCAAGCGCGCATAGAGCGCGATCCAATCTTCCGGGAGGAACTGCTCAAGGAAGGGGTCGAGTGTCTGCTTGCAGGCGATGTGGACACTGGCAAGGCGGTATTGCGCGACTACATCAACGCGACCATCGGGTTTAAGGAGTTAGGCGGGTTGACCGCGAAGTCGCCCAAGAGCTTGATGCGCATGTTCGGCCCCAACGGCAATCCCCAAGCTCGGAACCTGTTTGAGATTATCGGATTCCTTCAGGAACGCGAAGGTTTACACCTCAAGGTCCAAGCCGTTCGCTAGTGGTAGAAAAACAAAAGGGCTTGGTGCTGCTGCGCGGTTCGCAATCGACCATCCCACCGCGGCAATCGAACGCAACGGCACAGCAACGCAGTATCGCCTGCTTTAGCTTGGAACGACCGCGTTGTACGCGGGATTTCATACCGGAAGTAGAAAGGCCGAGGCGAGCCGCCGCTTCTGTTTGGTTGAGACCTGCGATGTCTGTGAGTAGCAGTGCTTCCGCATAAGATTGCGGCAAGTTGCGGATAACGGGCGTCAGACACTCGGCGATTTCCGCGGCGTTGCTCGCATCGCCGGACTCATCGCCGTTCCGTTCGATTTCCGCGGCATATTGCGTCAACGCCCGTGCCTCCGCAGCACGGCGACGATGGTGATCAGCGATCGCGTTGGCAGCAACGCGGAACACCCAAGCGGCCGGCTCATCAGCAACGGCGAGCCGGTCCCGATGGCGGACGAGTAGCAGCAGGATATCGCCTACAACGTCATCTACTGCGCCTGCTTCGACGCGGCGACCCACGTAGGCGCGCAAGCTCGTCTGGAAATCCTGCCCGAGGTAGGCTTGCGGATCGATCTGCTTCTCAGCGGTCATGCGCAGCAGCTATCTTCTTCACCAGAATCTCGGGGAGAGCAGGCACTCTCCACCGGCTTGTCATCGACGATGCGATACCACTCCCAACGCAAGCCTTGCGGATCGCTCGACCAGACTTTGTTCTGCGTCGCGTGGCAACAGGTTTCGTTCCGCTGCACTTCGGTCAAAATGCCCGCGTTCCGCAGCCGTTGCTCGGCGTCGCTCACCTCGGCTTCTGCAAACGCTTCGACGCCTAGATGGTTGAGGCGTTCTGCCGCCGCTGGATTCTCAAATAGCACCAACTTCAACGGCGGTTGATCGATGGCAAAGTTGGCATAACCGGGGTGCCGCTTGTGCGGCTTGGCATTGAAGAGTTCACCGTAATAAGCGACGGCTTCATCCAAATCACGGACGTTCAGGGCCAATTGCAAACGCATAACTCGCTCCTTTCATTTAACCAGTAAGACGCAAGCGACCAGCAAAGGACGCAAAAAAATACTGTCGTCGTAGCGTAGGAATATAACTCTTTGATATTGTCAACAGGAGACACAGGGAATCGATTGTGAAAATCACCGCCATCAAACTCTCGATTTTTGAGCTTCCAGTTACCACCCCCCTCTTCGATCTAGAACAAGTCCCCTACGGCCATCGCACCCGCTGGCAGGCTCACGGCCACCGCCGCGCCGAAGCTCCCATCCACGTACTGCACGTGCTGACCGACGAAGGCTTGGAGGGCATCTGCACGGTCGGCGACGCCCGCTACCAGACCATGCGCCGCGAGGAACTGGAGGCCTTGCGAATCATGGCCGTCGGCCAAGACCCGCTCGACCGCGAGCAGCTCGACGACAAGCTGCGCTGGGCTACCCGCTCGCTGTTTTCGCGCCCGGGCTGGCACGGAGCTTTTGACAACTGCCTCTGGGACATCGCCGGGCAAGCAACCGGCCTTCCAGTTTGCGCCCTAATCGGCCGGACCCGCCCTCGCTGCCGAGCCTATTACAACTTCCCCTCCGGTAGTCTCGACGCCGCCCTAGAAGGGGCAGACCAAGCACTCGCAGCGGGCTTTGTGGCGCTCAAAGATCACTGGTCCGGCTCTCCCGACACCAATATCGCGTGGTCGCGTGCCATCCGCGATCACGTCGGTCCAGACATTGATCTGTTGCACGACGCCGCTGGCAGCCCCTACACCCTGCGCGAAGCCCTGCGCGTTGGTCGCGCGCTGGAGGAACTCAACTACGGTTGGTTCGAGGAGGCCATCTCCGACCGCGATCTCCAAGGCTTGCAAACGCTGTGCGCCGAACTCGACATACCAGTCATGGCCCTTGAAACCCTAATGCACGACTATGAACTCTGCGTCGCCTGGGTTCGCGCCGGAGCTACGGACCTCGTCCGCGCCAACGCCCGCCACGGCACCACAGCCACCCTCAAGCTCGCCGCTATAGCCGCCGCCCACCGCACCACCATCGAACTCAACGGTCCGGGCGGCCTTTTTGGCTTAGTCCACGCACACCTAGTCTGCGCCCTGCAAAACACCACGTACTACGAGTATTTCCCCGGCGGCAGCCGCGACGAAATCGGCCGCGAAATCGGCCTGCTCAATCCCCCACTGCCCGTCGATGGTCACATCGCGCCGCCGACCGGCCCCGGCTGGGGAGCCGAGTGGGACCGCGCTTATTTCGCCAAAAAGCGCGTGGCCGAATGGTAAATCGCCATTGGTTGAAGGGCGTGACCATGTTCGCTAAGTTACGGAGCAGCCGTTCCTGTCATGCTGATCGGTAGGGGGCGGTTTGAAACCGCCCCCTACAATGCGTAACGTCGCTTAGGAAGTAACCCGCCGTGAACCTCAACGCCGCCCAAGTCCAGTCCTACCGCGCCCAAGGCTACCTCGTCGTGCCGGGGGTGTTTGCGCCCGACCAAGCCGAGGCCATGATCGGCCACTACATGGAACTGCGCGCCCAAGGCCCCCATCCGGGCGACAGCGGCGGTACCGACGACCAGCCCGACGATCCCAATCACACCTATCCGCGCATGATCAACATGCACGACTGGGATCCCGCCAGCGCCACTTGGGCCACCCGCCCCGACCTACTCGCCGCGGTCGAACAGCTCATCGACGACGAGCCCGTCCTGCGCCAAACCATGCTCTACTTCAAGCCGCCCGGCGGCCGGGGGCAGGGCCTGCACCAAGACGAGCAGTACATCACCATCAACCCCCTAATCGGCCTGTGGATCGCCCTCGACCCATCCGACGACGCCGTGGGCCAAATGGTCGTCGTCCCCAGTTCACACGACCAACTCCGGCCCGTTGAAGAGGCCGATACGAATGTTTCATTCACCCGCGCTCAAAGCCAGCTACCTCCCGGAGCCGCAATCGTCGGGCTCGACATGGCCCCGGGCGACGGCCTCTTCTTCGATGGCAAAACCATCCACGGCTCCTACCCCAACCAGACCGCCGACCGCTGGCGGCGCAGTTTTATCTGCCACTACATCGGCAAACGCGCCGAACACTTCGAGCCGCCCGAAGGCTTTCACGTGGGGCACGTGTGAGGCAACGCCATGGCCTTCGCCTTTTCCGACCAGCACATCGACGAGTACCGCACTCAGGGCTACACGGTCTTCCGCCAACTCTTACCTCCTTCCCTCGTCGCCGATCTACGCCGAGTCTGCGACGAGGCGCGGGACTTGGCCCGCCAACAGCGCGGCCCCCAAGCCCAGCGTTTACAGCCGATGGCCGACTTCCCGCTCGACCAACAGCCCTTTATCGACTACGCCGAACTCCCCGCGCTCAACGACGCACTCCACCGCCTACTCGCGCCGGATTTCCGCGTCGGCGGGCCGCAGGTCATGGGCGTGCTCTTTGAACCAGCCGAGTCGCCGTGGTGTACCCACTGGCACCGCGACTGGCGCGACAATATGCCCGGCTTGGAACTGGCGCGCTGGGATGAACATTTTGCCGACGACCGCTATTTCAACCAAGTCAACTGTGCGCTGTACGCCGACTCGTGCACTTGGGTCGTTCCCGGCAGCCACCTGCGCCGCGACCTGCCGTGCGAAGCAGCGCGCTTCCCCGATCGCCCCATCGCCAAGCCCGATTTCGAAGGACAATCCGCTACCGAGCGCGAGTCTAGCTGCCGCGAATACGCACAGAGTATGCCCGGCGCCCAGCAACTCTTCCTCGACTCCGGCGACTTCTGTCTCTACCGCAATACCCTGTGGCATATCGGCAGCTACGTGCCCTACGCCAAAAGGGGGACCCTGCACGACGCCGTAGATACCGACGAGTTTGCAGCGTGGCGCGGCGAGACCCTGCGCCTAGTCCAAGAGCGGCAGGCAGCGGGACACGGCATGGAGAATCCCAATCATGGCTAAAAACAGCCGCCTCGTGTATTCGTCTGATACCGGCCGCGTACCCCAGCCGAAAAAGCAAGCCGCCGCCCCCACCGGCGACGGCATCGCCCGCGTGCGCCGCGAGAAAAAGGGCCGCGGCGGCAAGACCGTCACCACGGTCTCGGGCCTGCGGCTATCCGCAGCCGAACTAAAGACCCTCGCCTCCGAACTCAAGCGCAAATGCGGCAGTGGCGGATCGGTCGTCGATGGCGTAATAGAAATTCAGGGAGACAAAGTGGATGTCGTGCTCGCCGAACTGTCCAAGCGCGGCTATCAGGCCAAGCGGGCCGGCGGCTGATTACTCCAGCTCGAACACAAACGGCAAACTGACCCACACCGGGACGGGTCAGTATCAATTAGAGGGCGGGATTTGCTTGCCTTGCGGATCCTGTTCGTCGCTGATTTGCGCGCCCAACTCGGCGGCCAGCTCGCCGCCGATAAAGTGCTCAATCGCGTCGGCCGGGTCGTGTACGTGGTCTTCGGGCAGGCCCAGATGGCTCATATAGGTCTCCCAAAGCCGGTGATAGCGCAACAGGCGCAGCGCGGCTTGTTGGCCCTTGGCGGACAATTCGACCACGCCATTCGCCTGTACCAGCAGTTGCCGCCGCCGCAGGCCGCCAAACGCCAGCTGCGCCAGCGGATTCCAAACAGCCGCAGCCGCCACCAACTCGGCGGGCCGCAGCCCAGCGCACCCGGCCTCCTTCTCCTCGCGCCGCACCAGCGCCAGTAGCATGTGATCTTGCGCCACTTGCAGCGACAGCCGCACGCGCTGATAAATCCGCGCCAGCACGCCCTGATTCGGCGAAAAAAGCAGGGAAAAGAGAAATATCCCGCCGATGACCACCACCATGGCACCGGCGATGGAGCTATTCCACAAGCTGGCCAAAAAGTAACCCGCCACGGCTGAGACCACCCCAAAGAACACGGCCAACCCCATTACCGCGATGAGCCGGTCGCTCCACAAGTAAGCGGCGGCCCCAGGCACGATCAGCATGGCCACGACCAAGATCGCACCCACGGACTCAAACGACGCCACCGTCGTCAGCGCAACCAAACCCATCAAGAGATAATGCATCAGCGTGGCGTTGATCCCCACCGACATGGCCAAGGCTGGGTCGAACGCGGAAATTTTGAATTCCTTGTACAAGAGCGCGATCACGGTCAGGTTAATCACCAGCATCGCGCCCAATATCCACACTGGCCGCGGCCCCAGCGATTGGTCGCCCCACAGCAGCAGATCCCAAGGGGTATAGGCGATCTCGCCGTAGAGCACGCACTCCTGATCGAGATCCACTTGACCGGCATACGCGGTGATGATCACCACGCCGAGCGCGAAAAGCGCGGTAAACACGATGCCGATGGCCGCGTCCTCTTGCACGCGCCACCGCCGGTGAAAGGCCTCGACTAACAGCGCAGTTAGCAAGCCGAAGGCGGCTGCGCCCAAAAACATCGGCAGGACCGCGCGGCTACCCGACAACAGGAAGGCCACGGCGATCCCCGGCAGCACCGCGTGGCTCAAAGCGTCGCCCAACAGCGACATCTTGCGCAGCACCAAGAAGGTGCCCAACAGAGCGCAGGACGCGGTGACCAACGCGCCGGTGAGTACGATCCAAAAAGCCCCTTCAATCATTCGCGGCCTCCCCGGCGGTAGTGGCTGCCAGTGCCGTGGATATTGACGATCCGGGCCGGGTCTAGACCTTGCTCGCGCTGGAGGATGTCCTCTAACTCGGCAATGATTTCCGGCGTCAGCAAGTGCTCGACTTCGTCGGCCGGCCGATCTACATGATCGGCGTCGAGTATGTCCCGATAGTACAAATAGTGCTCCCACAGACGGTGCGATTTAACCACGAAAAGCCCTTCCTCCGCGCCTGGGGCCGTCAGGGCGAAACGACCGTCCTGACTAGAGACTAGTCCCTTTTCAGCGAGCCGCCGCCCGAGGCGTTTGACCCGGTCCGGCGACAGACCCATCTCAATGGCCAGTTCCTCCACGGTTAGGGAGCGACTCGTCCCCAGCTTCTCTTGCAGCTCGACGCAGGCGCGCAAAAAGTGCTGCTGGCTCTCGCGGCGGCTGTTGTGCCGCTGCCGGCGCCACCGCGCCAACACCCCCCGCTGGGGCGCGAAAAGAGCCGACACCACAAAGCACAAGGTGGCGATGAGCACCATCACCGGGCCGGTGGGAATCCGCGGCACCAAGGAACTGATGAAGGTGCCGACGACCCCAGACAAACCCCCGAAAGCAGCGGCGAGCAGCACCATCTTGTGCAGGTGCTCGGTCCAAAAGCGCGCCGCCACAGCCGGCGTGATGAGCATAGCCGCAATCAGCACCACGCCCACGGCCTGCAAGCCCACGATCACCGTCAGCGCGATCAGCCCCATCAGCAGGGCGTCGATCCAGCGGGCCGAGTAGCCGAGCGTCTGCAAAAAGTCCGCGTCGAAAATCAGGGCCTTGAATTCCTTAAAAAACAAGGCCACCGCGAGGATGATGAGGCCCGCCAGCACGCTCATGACGCGCAGGTCGTCATCCACCAGCGAGGCCGCCTGCCCAAAGAGGAACTTGTCCAAACCGCTCTGATTGCCCGAGCCGACCCGCTGGACGTGAGTCAACAGCACGATCCCCACGCCAAAAAATACCGACAGCACAATGCCAATCGCCGAATCCGCCTTGACGCGGGTATAGTTGATGATGAACTGCATCACCAACACGCCGAGCACCCCGGAAATCGCCGCACCTGTCAGCAGCACTGGCAGGGCCTTGCTTCCCGTCCACAAATAGGCCAACGCCACCCCGGGCAGGGCCGCGTGCGCCAGCGCGTCGCCGACGAGGCTCCGCCGCCGCAACACCGCAAACGACCCCAGCAACCCGCCGGTCGCGCCGATCAGCAGAGAGCCGAAGAGCACGAAGCGCACGTTGGCGTCAGCCAAGCTCAAGAAGCGCAGGGCATTTTCGACTAGCATCGTCAGCCCTCGCGCCGCTGTTCGGCCATGGCTTGGGCGGCCTGCGAAAGCACGGTCAGCCGACCCCCATAGGTCTTTTGCAGGTTGTCGTCGGTAAAGACCTCGCGGGTGGGGCCGGACGCCACGACCCGCATGTTGAGCATGATGACCCAATCGAAGTATTCAGTTACGGTCTGCAAGTCGTGGTGCACGACCAAGATGGTTTTGCCCTGCTCGCGCAGGGCGACCAAGCTGGCGATGATCGCGCGCTCGGTCGCCGCATCCACGCCAGCAAGCGGCTCGTCCATGATGTAGATGCGGGCTTCTTGGGCCAAGGCGCGGGCGAGAAAGACCCGCTGCTGCTGGCCGCCCGATAGCTGGCTGATCTGCCGCTCGGCAAAGGGGGTCATGCCCACCTCGTCGAGGGCCGCCCAAGCCAAGCGGCGATCCTCCTTGCTCGGCCGCCGCATCCATCCCACGTGGCCGTAGCGGCCCATCAACACCACATCGAGCGCACTAACCGGGAAGTCCCAATCCACAGACTCGCGCTGCGGCACATAGCCGATGATCTTGCGCATCTGGCTGTAGTCCTCGCCGTAGATCTTGACCCATCCCGACGCCTTGGGCACGAGGTTCATAATGGCCTTGATCATGGTGCTTTTGCCCGAGCCGTTGGGGCCGATGATGCCCACGAGTTGCCCTTCGGGTACATCGAGATCCACGTCCCACAGCACCGGCTTCTTGTGGTAGGCAATGGTCATATCGTGGATCTGGATGGGATGGGGCGCGCTCACCGCAAGGCTCCCACAATGGTGTTGACGTTGCTTTCGACCATGCCCACGTACGTGTCGGCACCACTGCCAGCAGCCCCCATCGCATCCGAGTATAGGGTGCCGCCTATTTTCACTTGGAAGCCGCGGTCTAAGCACCCTTCGCGCACGGCCTCAATCGAGCGCACGGGCACGCTGCTCTCGACGAAGATGGCCTTGACTTGGCGCTCTACGATTAAATCGACTAGCCGAGTGACGTCGTTGACCCCGTAGTCGGCCACCGTGGAAATGCCTTGCAGGCCGACGACCTCCACTCCATAGGCTCGGCCAAAATAGCCAAAGGCGTCGTGGGCCGTAATCAGCACGCGGCTGGCCTCCGGCAGCAACTCAACCTGCTCGACGATCCATTGATTCAGCGCGTCGAGGCGCTCCCGGTAGTGCGCGCCGTTCTGGCGATAGACCGCCGTCCCGTCCGGGTCTATTGCGCTCAGACGGGCCACGACCGGCTCGATCGTCTGCGCCCACAGCGATACGTCGAACCATATATGGGGATCGAAGTTGCCCTCGAATTCCGGCGGGCGCAGCAGGCGCTCTTCTGGTATTTGCCCGGCCACGGCCAACACCTGCTTGCTGCGGGCCATTTTGGCGAAGATGTCTTCCATCTTGCCTTCGAGAAAAAGGCCGTTGAAGAGAATCAAATCCGCGGCCGTCAGCTTGGCCAAATCGCCTTGCGATGCCTTGTAGTAATGCGGATCGACGCCCGGGCCCATCATCCCGACCACCGCGATGCGGTCGCCGCCGATATTGCGAGCAAGGTCGGCCACCATCCCGGTGGTACACACCACCTCGATTCGCTCGTCTCTGCGCTCGGGAGCGTCGCAACCCAACGCGCACAACAAAATGAAAATCCAGAACATAATTCCTTGCTTATCTAAATTTTAGTTGACATACAAAAATAAAAATTTAGCTATGGCTAAAAAACTGTCAAGGTTATTGCTAAATCTGTTTTTGGCTTTATTTTCAAGACAAAGCGCGTAACCTTGGAGGCAAGGGGTGCTAACGCAGGCTATTGAGGATTATCTCAAGGCGATCTACAAATTGCAGCACAGCGACGAGCACGGCGGGCGCGTCACCACCTCGGTGATTGCCAGTCGCATGGAAGTGGCCGCGGCCTCGGCGACGAACATGATCAAGAAGCTCGCCGAGCTGAATCTGCTCAAGTACACGCCGTACCAAGGGGTCGAGCTAACGGCCAGCGGCGAGAAGATCGCCTTGGAGACCATCCGCCATCACCGCTTGATCGAGCTGTACCTCAGCCAAGCGTTGGGCTATTCCTGGGACCAGATCGACGCCGAGGCCGACCGCCTAGAGCACGCTATTTCCGAGGAATTTGAAGACCGCATCGACGAAGCCTTGGGCTATCCGACTGTCGGCGCCCACGGCGAGCCAATCCCCACCAAGCAAGGCCAGATTGACCACCCTAACTATCGCCGTCTCTCCGAGCTAAAAGATGGCCAATCCGCGATCATCCGCCGCGTCAGTGACCGCAATCCCCAGATGCTGCGCTATATGGAAAATTTGCAACTGCTCTTGGGCACCCGGGTCGAAGTCACCGCCAAGGCACCCTTTAACGGTCCGCTGCAATTGAAGATCGGTGCTGCCAAGGAGAAGGAAGTGTCGCTGGGGTTGGAAGTGGCCGGTAGTATCTTCGTCGAGACCGACTAATTTTATTAGTGGCTTCCGGTGTGTCCATTGGCGGACGCCAAGCGATGGAGCTTGCCCTCCGCCTCCAGCAGGGGGATTATTTGCTCAAAGTACTCGCAGAGCGAGTGTAGGCGGCCATTTTCAGTCGTCATTTCCAACAGCTGTTGCCTAATTTTTAAGTCGAGGCCCGGCACTTGGGCGATCTGAAAGGCGTTTTGCAGAGACCCTATTTCGGCGCGCATACCGGTCACTTCCTCAAGTTGCCCCGCCAACTTCTCCAGCGCCGCAACGGCCTTAGCCAAAAGCACTGGGTCCGTCGGTTCCTCAACGTCATCTACGTACTCTACCCACGCCTCTAAATAGGGCTTGTCCTCAGCGATGCGCGCGATGCGAAAGCGCCGCCCGCCGCGGACGATGATGTTGAGTCGGCCATCGTCAAACTCATCGAGCACTTTGGCCAACAGCATCGCGCAGCCTATCTCGCCCTGCACCTCGCGGTCCTCCCCCAGAATCATGCCAATGGGCAAGATCTCGCCGCGCTCGTCAGCCGCCCGCACATCGGCGAGCATCTGCTTGTAGCGCGGCTCAAATATGTGCAGGGGCACGATTTGGTCGGGGAAAACGACTATCGGCAGGGGAAGAAGTGGGATCGGATTGCGATCTAGCATGGACGCGTCGGGTTGGGTTGGTTGATAAGAGCAAATTAAACCGCCGATACTGGCGGGGCAAGCGACGCGGTGGCACGGTTGACATTGCTCTAGCGGCGCGACTCATTAAGAAGTGCCTCAAAACCGAGACTTGGCTATGGCGCGCCGTCGCAAGAGAAATATCCGCAGCGAGATCGAGCGAGCCCACAACCGCGCCAACCTCAAAAGCCACATCCGCGCCCTCGGCCTCCAATCCGAGGACGAGTACCGGGCTTGGTGCCGCAAGCGCGGTTTGGGCGACGGTCTCCACAAGAGCAATCGCCAGATCCAAAAGGAGCGCCAGCTCGCCCGCCGCCAACAGGGCGAGGTCGCGCTCACCCGCACCCGCCAACAAACGCGCAGCCCGGCCAATACCATCCGCCAGCTCTACGACCGCACGCTCCCCAGGGGACGGCTCGGTGCCGATTATCTCTACAAGATCCGCGGTCTCTTCAACGCCTTTCCCAGCGGCCCGACGCGACGCGCCTTTCTCGACATCTTGCTCCAAGCTGCGCGCCGCGCCGACCTGTTCCGCCTCGATCCTGTCATCCCCGCTTTCGGTGCCCACCCAGATAACAACTTCATCAATGGCTTGGCCGCCTTGGCTCGCCATTCAGAAGCCTGGGTGCGCCCCGTGGCCGAGTGGATGCCGCCGAGTCACAACCCTCGCAAGCAGTTCCACCATCTCGCCTGCCACCTGCTAGCCCGCTACGACGTGCCTGCTTTTATGGACGCGGCCTTTTTCACCTCGCAGATGCCAGAAGCTGGTTTGCATCAGGCGTGGTTCAAACACATCGGCTCAGGGCAGAACATCCGCACCGCCGACCTCCCCGTCGCCTTGAGCAAAAAGTCGGCCCACTGCTTCCTCACCGCCCCCGACGACCTCTCCATCGCCCATGCCCTGCGCTGGGGCCAAGTCTTGGGTCAAGGCGGCAGTCCGGCGCTGGCGCGGGCGGTGATTGCCACCCGGTTGGGCCAGTCGTTTGAAAACGAGGACTTCTGGTCCACCGCGATCCTGTTTTTTGCCAACAATCCCATGCTCGACCCAGCCCATGTCGGCCCTATCGTCGATTTTATTCACGATCAGAAATACGTGCCACAGCAAATCGCCCTGCCTGGCGGTGGCTTCGAGCAAAGGCCGCCGGCACAGCCGAACTTTTCGCTGAAGAGCCGCAGCATTCCCAAGCTGTTGCGCCAAGTGGACGAGTGGCACGAAGCCCTGGCGCGGCAGGTCCTGCTACCCAATGAAGAAGCCGAGCCAGACAGAGCTGGTGGCAAGAAGATCCGCGCCCGGCACATGTCTTGGGGCGCTTCGAGTATCGGCGAATTCGAGATGAAGCAGGAGGACAAGCAACTCGGCGAGACCCTCACCTGGAGCGTAAAGGAGCTGCTCTCCAACCACGAACTGGGAGCCGAGGGCCGCGAAATGGGCCACTGCGTCTATACCTACGCCAAAAGCTGCCGCAACGGCAGCACCTCGATTTGGTCCCTCGGCGTAGAAGACGGCAAAGGCCACCGCCACCGCATCCTCACCATCGCCGTCGATCCGCGCAGCCGCACCATCACCCAAATCCGCGGCCGTTTTAACGCCCTACCCAACGCCAAAAACAAAAAAAACTTAGAGCGCGCTTACCAGAAGATGCTGCTCCGCTCGCACAACGTGCTCGGGCAGTGGATGAGCCGCGAATTCATCACCAAGCGCTGCTGATGTCGTCGCACGTCCGTTCTTTACTTTTTCAATGATGTCAGTGCTGGCCGATGCGCCGATAACGGCTCGATTTTCATCTCGTTCAACTTGAACGAAATTAAAAGCAACAATCGCCAACAAAACCCGTAGATGGAGGAGCAAATACCATGGGGAAACTTCTCATTGCGCTGGCTCTCGCTGCTGGCTCTCACTTTAATCTCGCCCACTCGGAGGCTGCGATTATAAAACGCGTCACATTTTCAAGCCAAGGGCAAACGCTCGTCGGCGACCTATATCTGCCCGATAATTATTCGGATGGTCAGAAGTTGCCCGGCGTGGTCGTCACGGGGGCCTGGACGACAGTCAAGGAACAAATGGCAGGGACTTATGCGGCTGCAATGGCCAACAGAGGCTATGCGGCTCTGACCTTCGACTTTCGGGGATGGGGCCAATCGCAGGACGCGATCCAGTATTTGGAAGACCCCCAGCGCAAAACCGCAGATATCAACGCTGCCTTAGACTACCTAGCCACGCGGCCCGAGGTGGATAACGAGCGGATCGGCGGATTGGGGGTTTGCGCCTCTGCTGGGTACATGAGCGATGCGGCGTATGCCAATAGCCATATCAAATCACTGGCTCTCGTGGCCCCATGGCTGCACAATGCCCCAATCGTCAAGGCGGTTTATGGCGGTGACGAAGGAATGAACCGTCTTATCCAAGCCAGCCGAAAGGCACAGCAGGCTCCACAACCTGTCATTTTGGAAGCGGCCAGCATGATCAACGACAAAGCAGTGATGTATCAGGTGCCGTACTACACGGAAACGGATCGTGGGTTAATCCCGGAATACGACAACAAATTCAATGTCGCCTCTTGGGAGGGCTGGTTGACCTATGATGCGATTGAAACGGCAGATGATCTAGAAAAGCCAACGCTGCTGGTCCATTCTGAAGCCGCTGCCATTCCGCAGGGAGCACGGGAATACGCCCATCGCATGGGACGCAACATCACTGAGCTTTGGCTGGAAAACGTCACGCAATTCGATTTCTATGACGATCCCAATGCCGTGAAGACGGCCAGCGATGCAGTGGCCGATCATTTCGGCCAGACGCTGCAGTAGAAGGGGTGATTACCGCTATGCATTGCAACAGGAAGACGGGATTTGGCGGATGTACATCGAGGCTGGTATAATGTAGATGATGCCGACAATGTCGATACCATATGGGCGCTGGTCTATCGCCATTTGTGCCGCACTCAGTTTGTCTGGCCCTTCTGGTCTTCAAATGAATTTCTCAGGCGATACCTTGAATAGCTCTGCCAGCTTCCGGGCTGTTTTTAAGCTAATCGACCGCACCCCTCTCTCCATGTTTGAGATATGCTGACGGGGAACAGCACCGAGCATCTCACCTAACTTGGCCTGAGTCAAACCGCGATTCTCCCGATAGATCTTCAGATTGTCGCCCGGCGTCATCTTTGACTTGATATCCCGATACCAGTCGGTCTCAAAGACGTTCACGGCCTCTTCGTCGTTATCTTTCAAAAGTTGAATCTGTTCGCCGTACTCTTCTTCCAGTACAGACATTAACCTATCGGGAATCTCTCCCTTGATATTGATCTCAATACGGGGCGTTTTCACGACTGCCTGCATAATAGACCTCGATGGTTTTTGAAGTTTTCGCGTAAGACCAACAGGCCACCCAATCGCGGGAAAGGTGGCAGTGGTATTGATCGGCTCCAAGTTTGCTGTAATGAGGCCAATCGCTTCTGATCGGTCCTTTATCCCGCAAATCTTCGACAAGGTTGGCGACTCGTCGTTGAACCGACTCAGGCAGCTTTTGAATCCGCCTCAGCACTTTTCGCTTTACGATGATCTTATACATACTAAGACTAACCTATTAATGGTTACATATCAAGGACAAACGAAGATGATGAGCCTTTTGTCGTTTGGGTTCTTCTCCGTCATGGTATCCATCCGTTCTTCTTAGATGTTCAATGATGCGGTGCTAACCGATGTGCCGACAACAGCCTGATCCATAAGCAAATCTGAGGGTTTCCATTGGTGAGTGCCAGAGGTGATCTTTCGGCGCGAGGAGAAACTTGTAAAATGAACGGTATTACCGTACACTTAGAACATGATCATTCGCTCCATCCACCACCGAGGATTGCGCCGGTTGATCGAGGCGACCGTGTGAACTTGGAGGATCACTACTAATGACTATCGACGGCATCAAAGTGAACATGACCCCTTCGCATCCAGGTGACTTCATTCGCACGGAGATCATCGAGGAGCTGGATCTGAACGTGACAAGGACGGCCGAGATTCTAGGGGTTCGGCGGGCAACGCTTTCGGATTTACTAAACGGCAACGCTGCACTATCGCCGGAGATGGCACTGCGCATCGAGAAGGCATTCGGCGTGGGTATGGACATGTTGCTGCAGATGCAAGCTTGGTACGACGCCTCGCAGATGCGTGCCCGTGCAAGTGAGATAAGCGTCCGGCGCTATGAACCTGTCTGAGCTGGGTAACTTACAACAAAATCTATACTGAAAAGGAGTAATCGGATGCCGTATCGTAACAAAGTGTTCATCTCGTTCGATGGGGACAATGATATCCATTATTACCGACTTATGCGTGCATGGAAACAGAGTGATCACACAGATTTCAACTTTTTCGACGCGCATGACATCAACACCGCAAGGGACACCAGCACTGAAGAAACAATCAAGAGGCGACTCAGTGAACGTCTTGCGAATGCGTTTGTTGTAGTTTCTCTGATAGGCAAACATACACGGTATCACTATAAGTTCGTCCGATGGGAACTAGAGCAGGCAATCAAACGTGGTTTGCCGATAATTGGTGTCAACCTTAACGGACGGCGATCCCAAGACACTGTGCTCTGTCCACCCATTATCCGTGATGAGTTGGCAATTCACATTAGCTTCAATGCAGCGATTCTCCAATACGCTCTCGAAGACTGGCCCACCAAATACGCAAGTTATAGAAGAAACAACGAAAGCGGCCCCTACTACTATAAGCGAGAAGTCTATACCCGTCTGGGACTATAAACCACCATGAACCTTATTAGGAGAGGCATAACTAAGAGCCACATAATCATAGCTTTATTCCGTCATTTTTCGCCTCTTGCTCTTATTGTATCTCTCCTTCAATCGTTCGGAGTCCTGTGGCTCATCGTTGAGCCTTCATCGTTTTTCTTTCCATCGTTTGGGGACTTTGTTAGGCCCTACTGGTGGTTATTCCTGCTTATCGGCGTTGTCCTCGGCGTGTATCGCGCTTTGCCGAAATCCAAAGCATCCTCACGCATTCAGGGCACAGACTCGTTTATTGAACTACGCATCGCGGATATGTTCAGTGTGCCGGCAGCATTTATAATACCCTGTAATCGCACGTTCGATACGAGTCTCGAGGATGGCATTATTTCCCCAGAGAGTACTCAAGGGCAATTTACACAGCTTTTCTTTCCTAACTCGCGGGATGAATTGGATGGACAGATACGTATAAGCGTCGGTAGCAGGGAAGGGACTACGCTCGACAGAAACAACAAACCATATGGAAATCAAATCGAATTCCCTATAGGCACTGTCGCGGAAGTCTCGTCCAGTGGAAAAACCGCTTATCTTGTCGCCATTAGCTCCCTCAACGAGTACAAGAAAGCAACCGCGTCGACAGAGGATATCCTTGATGCTCTCCCCGCGATATGGGAATTCATCCGTACAAGAGGCGAGTTCGTACCGCTTTGCTGTCCAATCCTTGGTTCCAAGTTTAGTCGCGTAAAAGCGACCCGGGAAGATTTAACCCGTGAAATCATTAAATCATTCGTTTCCGCTTGTCGTGCAGGTCACTTCTGCGATAAACTAACGATTGCAATCGCTCCATCAGACTTTAAGTCGGGTAAAATTAATCTTGAAACACTCCGACGGTTTTTGGAGCATGAATGCTTATACCCCGTAGCACTGTCTTCAGATTCCACTAGTGGGCCCACCGGAACTCCAGCATAGAGAAATACACCTAAGATCTTGCTCTCGCATGGAAAACACCTACTTCGTCCCAGCCGACGCCGAGCACGTCGCCCGAGAGAAAAACAAGGCCAAAGAACTGCGCCGCTCCCAATGGTGGAAGCGCAGACGGGCCGCTGGCCAATGTCACTACTGCCAGCAGTCGTTTGCGCCCGATGAGCTGACCATGGATCACGTGGTGCCGCTCATCCGCGGCGGCCGCACCACCAAATCCAACGTGGTGCCTTGCTGCAAACACTGCAACAGCCAAAAGCAGCATCTGCTTCCCGTCGAATGGGCGGCCTATCTAGAGCGGCTGCGCGACGAAGGCTAGTGATAGTCCACAATGTCTGCTATAGCCGCAGCCACTTCCTCGGCCACTTCCGCCGGCACCCGCGGATTGAACGGACCACCCTCGCCACCATCCACATCGCTGAACCCCCCCAAGTGCATAGCTTCAACCACAGCCGAGTAGTTGTACATGCGGCCGTTGCGGAAGCGAATTCCCTCTAGGGCCGCAAGCTTGTCTTCAATCTGCTGCGAGGTCGCAAAATCGCCCCGGCGCTGGGCGTTGTTGATCTCGTCTGAAGCGCGGGCAAAGGCCACGTTAATCCCCGACGTATGCCCCTTGGTGCCGCGCTCAGCCGGCCCAGTCGAACGGTCCCCCACGCCCCAAATCACCAGCGCAGCCCCTTCTTCCACACCCGCGACAATCGGCTCAACATCATCAACCGTGGTGCCGATCTTCAGCCCCACGAAGTGCTCGGACTCGTTCATCAGCCGCACGGCTATCTCGCGCTCGGCTTGGTTGCGCAGGTAGTAGAGCAACTTGGCCCCACACGAACGCCCCAACCGCTCGGCAAAATCCATGTAGTACGCAAAAATGCCCTCTGGACTGGCCACGCCTGTAAGCGGCATGACCAGATAGACATCCGGGGGATATTCAAGCGCGGCCTCCCGCTCGATCAACCGCTCGGCATCCCCCACCGGATTGGGGGCAATCCCGGACATCAGCACCCCGCGCCCTCCCATCTGCTTGCCGGTAGAGCTTAACAGCCGCACTTGCTCGTCCGCGCTAATGTGGTGGATCAAGCTGGTGCCAGCGATACCGATCACCCGGGGTCGGTCGCCGTCCAAGTGATTGTTCTCCATCAAGTAGTTGATGTTCTTGGCGTGAGCCTCGTAATCGATTTGCCCGCCGCGAAAAGGGATCACCGGAATGGAGGTAACCGAGTTTAGCGCGGCGAGTAGGTCTTCTTTTTGCAATGGCATGTTTAACCTCAACTGTGTTAGGTGACGATGAATTCAACGCTCGGGTGCGAAGCGGCGCATGTCGCGCCCTGGAGTTCCCTCGGCGATCCAACGGGCGACGATCTGACCGGTAATCGGGCCTAGCAAGACGCCGTTTTTGTAGTGCCCAGAGGCCACAAAAACGCGCGGCGTATCCGTCAACGGGCCGATGAGCGGACGCCCGCCTCGGGGCTTGGGCCGCAGACCGGCCTGTTGGCGCACCAGCGGCAAACACCTCCCCAGCGCGGAGCGCACCTCCGTGGCAAATTGCACAGCGGCTGCGCGGGTCGTCTCCAACCGAAAGCCGACCTCCTCCGACGTCGCTCCCACGATCGTTTCGCCGCCTTCTGGAATAAAGTGGCGTCCGTTTATCCTCACTAGGTGGCGCAGCGGGGCACCGGCAAAACGCGCTTGTTGGCCCCGCACGGGACGCAGCGCGACTTGAGCGCCAAGCTGGGCGGCCAAGTCGCCGGTCCACGCCCCAGCCGCCAACACCGCAAAGTCGGCGCGGTGAGTTTCGCGATTGGTGGCGACCTCGACGGTCTCGCCTTCTTGGGCAATGCGCCAAACGCGCTCGCCCCAAGCGGCAGATGCGCCCCGCTGGACGGCCGCCGCCCAAAGCGCCGCGCCCAACTTGAGGGGATCCACCCGGTGATCATCGGCAAAATACAGCCCCTCGCCGCCGCCGTCCAACCCCGGCTCCGCATCGCGCAGGGCTTGCTCGTCGAGCCGTTCGACCCGACAGCCGCGCTCGCGATTGAAGCGCCATACCTCCTCTAGCTGGGCTGGGTCGGCAAAAAGATCGATGCCGCCGAGGGGACGCCAGCCCACGTCTGCGCCTAAGTCTTCGGCTAGGTCGCGGGCCAGCCGAGCGTGCAGAGCGTGGCCGTCGCGGAAAAGCTGGGCGTAGGGATTGTCGCCGCCGTTGCAGTGGGTGAGGACGCCCAACGAGGCCCGGCTCGTGGACGAGCCTGCGGGGATCCCCTCGTCGAGCAGAACTACCTTCGCGCCTTGCCGGGCCAAGAAATAGGCCGTCGAGCGACCGATGATACCGGCCCCGACCACCAACGTGCACGCACCCGTCAGGGCCATATTACAGTCCGCTGGTATGCCGACATAAGATAACCACCAACAAGGGCCATCCTGCGTCCATCTGCGTCTATCTGCGTCTATCTGCGTCTATCTGCGTCTATCTGCGTCTATCTGCGGATCATTTCCACCAACGCGCCCGCGCCCGTCAGGGACATCTAGCGACCGACAATCGGCGGCAGGTTGGTCGCCGGGCAGGCTCGGGGGCCTTGGACTGGATAGCCCATATCCGCGAGGACGCAGTTGATTTGGGCCTCTAGCTTGATCAGGTACTCCTGTTCGGACGCGCTACTCGACGCGCGCGCTGGGCCTACGTCAAAGCCGCGAGCCGCCACCCCGGTCTTGAAGCCCTCTGGAAAGTTGACTCCTAAGAGCATCAAGTTGATGAGATCGAGGATGCGGTATTGCAGTTCGCGGGCCCGCTCGATGTCACCGCTTTTGGCCTTTTCATAAAGTTCGACGATGACTTCCGGGACGATGCCCGAGGTGGCAATGGTGCCCCCACTGGCTCCCATGAGCACCGAGGGAAATACGAGCTCCTCGCAACCAGTCATCACCACGTAGTCGGGGCGCTGTTGGCGTAGGCAGTTCATGGTGTTGAGCAGCCTCGGCAGGTCGCGGCTGGAGTCCTTGGTGCCGAAGATCAGATCGTAGGGCAAGAGCCGCTCCAGCAAATCTATCGACAACTCTTGGGTAAACTGCGGGATATTGCACAGCAGGATATCAAGCGGTGATTCCTCGGCGATTTCGGCGAAGTACTCAAAGAGGCTCTCGGTGGAAATTTCGTAGTAATAGGGGGGCATCAGCGCAATGGCATCCACGCCTAGCGAGGCGTAGTATTCGGCCATCTTGAGCACATCGCGCAAGTTGGCCTCGCTGGCTCCAGTTAGGACGGGTACGCGTCCCTTATTGACCTCGCAGACCAAGCGCACCACGTCTTGGCGCTCCTCCTGCGACAGGCGCGCGAACTCACCAGTACTGCCGTTGGGGTACAGCCCGTGGACCCCGGCCTCGATCAGCCAGTTGATGTAGCGCTCCATCTCGGCGTGGTTGATCCTGTTGTGGCTGTCCAAAAGGACGATACTGGGGCAGAAGATGCCAGCAAATGCTTGGCGTCCGGCGGCGCGAGGAACCGCTGGTGCCGGTGCTGGTGCCAGTGTTGCCGTTGGGGGAGCTTGGCCGCCGGCTTCCCGGCGCACGATCTCAACGCCTTGGACGCGCAACAAGTCCTGCGCCGAGGGCGTCAGTTTAGACCCTAGGCCGATCTCGACCTGCCGTTCGCCAGCTAGGCGACCCTCCAAGGTCTGCGCGGTAATTACTGCATCGTCAATCCGAATCATTTTTCGCGTCCTCGCTAAACATGCGGCAGGCGGCCTTCGAGGCCGCTATAGGGCTGTGGAATTGCGTAGGCCGAAACCAGTTCCCCGTGTTCAACGGCCTCTTCCCGACCCGCATCTATGGCGACCTGCACGGCACCGACATCGCCGCGCACGACCGCGGCCGTCAAGTAGTACCCCACCTTATAGGCCCCTTCGTATTCGACAGCCGCAGCCTTGAGCATCCGATCAACAGCCCGCACCAAGGCCACAGTGCTGCGCGTCTCAATCAACCCCATGGCCTGCCGCGCACCCGCGCCAAGGCCCTCGGCCGCGGTCGCAAAGCGAGCGACTAGCGCAGGATCGGGTCTAGAGACTACGGCCGAGGCGTTGAGCTCCCCCAAGGCCGTGGCTGCCTCGGCCCCGGCGCACACCGCGGCCTGCACATCGTCGAGATGGCCGGTGGCCAGCGCGGCAATTCGCCCGCCGCTGCCAATGCTCAAGCGCTCGATTTGCACATCTGCGGCCTTAAGCATGGCGTCCGCGCTGCCCACGACCGAGGCGTAACCAATGGTCTCTATGAGGCCCAAGGCACCGGTAGAGCGCGGCTCGACTGCTGGCGCAGGCGGCAACAGAGGGCCTAGTCCCGCACTGGGCTGCGGCAAAACGAGCGTCGCGTACACAGTGCCGATTCGCTCGGCTGCTTGCCGACCGACTTCTAGCGCCGTCTGCACGGCCGCCACATCGCCAAAGATCGGCGCATGACACAGCGCACCCCCGATGAAGGCCCAACCCCCTAGCTCCGCTTGGGCGGCCTTGAGCATGGCGTCGGCACCAGCCACCAGCGGCGTCAGGCCCTGCGTCTCCAATAAGCCAATCGCCTGTGGCTGTACCTGTTCGGCACCAAGGCCGGTTACGTGGGGCATGGCATCCATGGCGCGTGCATCTGGTCGCGGCACCACTTGCGCACCAATCAGTTCGCCGGTGCGGTTGGCCTCGACCTCGCCGACGCGGATGGCCGCCTCCACGTCAGCCACTTGGCCGGCGATTACGGCGGTGAGCCAACCCGAGCCAATGCCGTGCCGACCGCATAGTTGCACCTCAGCGGCCTTGAGCATGGCATCGGTAGAAGCCATCAGCGACGCCATGCCGCGCGTCTCCAACATGCCGATTGCCCCGCTAGACACCGCTACCTCCCATCGGCGCGGCGTATGCAGCCAAAACCTCGGGCCGCGGCTGCGGAATCAGTGCCGTGCCCAGCAAGTGCTCGCAGTCCGCGAGCAACTTTTGCGCGACGGCGATGGCTTCGTTGACGGCCCCTACGTCTCCCAAGACCAGCGAACACACCACGCGGTCGTGGACCGTCAGCACGTTGACTACCTCGACGGCAGCCGTCTTAACCATCTGATCGTTGGTGTGAATGTGAGCCCCATAGCCGCGTGTCTCGACCAATCCCAAAGCACCAGCGGGAAAGTCACTGTCGGACCGGACCGGAAAATCGACGAATTGGTGGCAGGCGGTAGCGGGTTGGAGTAGGGATGCGGCCACCACGTGTTCTATCACGCTGCGGGACGCTTCTTCGCCGCTTTGCAGCGCGGCAGCTACATCGCTAATCGATCCGGTGAAAAAGGCCGTAGTATAACCGCCGATTGACGACCAACCTGCGAGCTTAACGTCCGCGGCCTTGCAGGCCGCATCCGCACCCACAATGGCAGCGGCCACGCCCTGCACCTCAATCATGCCGACTGCCGGGTCGCCCGCCATAGCTTAGTCTGCCAGCCGGTGAATTACTAGCTCGGTGATCTGTTCAACTAAGGCTTCTGGATCGGTGGCTTGGCCCTGCTCAATTTGTTGCAAAAGCGTCTTGTAGCGGTTGCAACCCTCGCAACTCGCCTCGGGATCGCCCGCCTGCTTGCGCTGGTGGACGGCGCAATCGCCACAGCGCGTCGGCTCGACGTACCCCGAACCAAATTCCTCGTGCTCGCAGCCGCAGGCGCGGTCGGGATGCTCGCACCGGCCCACATCCGCAATGGCCTCGGCAGCTGCAACGGCCTCGCCACGACTTAGCTGCAAGCGGTGCTGGCGGATGTAGTCCCAAGCCGTCGGCGTCAAGATGGCGCTAGGGGACACGCTCAGCGTCCGCTCGCCCTTGTGCTCGCGTCCGAGCAAATCGCCGGTTACTACCGGGGCGTCAATGTGCAAAGCCTTGGCCACCTAGCTAACCAAGTTGATCTGTCAGTCCCTCAGTTGGACGGGGAATCACGTGGACGCTGCGCAGCTCTCCGATGCGCTGAGCGGCTTGCGCCCCTGCATCTACGGCCGCTTTGACTGCGGCTACGTCGCCTTCGACCAGCACGGCGATTAGGCCGCTGCCCACGCGCTTTTGGCCCGCATAGCTCACGTCGGCGGTCTTCAGCATGGCGTCGAGGGCTTCGACGACACAGACCAGACCGCGGGTCTCGACCATACCCAATGCTTTCATTATTTCTCTCCTCTACAAGTACAGCGCGACGAGATCGTCGTGGGGACGGGGGATCACATGCTGCGATACGAGTTCGCCTACGCGCTCGGCCGCCTCGGCACCGGCGCTGACCGCAGCTTGCACCGAGCCAACGTCGCCGCTGACGATGACGGTGATGTACCCGCCGCCGATGTCCTGTAGCTTGACGATCTCCACATCCGCGGCTTTGCTCATGGCGTCGGCCGCTTCGATCACGCCGATGGCCCCCTTCGTCTCAATCAGACCCAAGGCGCGGACGCGGTCATCGCTGTCGCCGTTGTCGCCGCGCTCGGGTACGACGGTCGTCAACTCGCTGTGTGGGCGGGGAATCACGTGCACCGAATGCACCTGCCCGACCTTGGCCGCCGCGGCCGATCCAGCATCCACGGCCGACTTGACAGCCGCCACATCCCCTGAGCAAAACACAGTCACCAAGCCAGAGCCGACTCGGTCCCAGCCCAAAAGCTGGACGCTGGCGGCCTTGGCCATGGCGTCGCCGGCCTCGACGACCCCGACCAACCCCACGGTTTCTACCATGCCTATTGCATCCGACATCCCTTACCTCCTGAAGTAGTTGTGCGGATTTTTGCTTTCAACGCTCTAAATATACCTTGCGGGCGTGTACCAAATCAATCGCATTGCCCTCGTCCGTATCGATGTGAACTTCCAAGCGCTCCCGCTCGCTGACGCGGCAGATCAGCCCTTCCAAGACTCCACCCTGATCGCCTTCTACAACCAGTCGCAGCAAATCCCCTGGGCCGACCCCGTAGTATGCGGCCTCTGCCGGGTTCAAATGCACGTGGCGAGCGGCCCGAATCACCCCGTGATCTAATTCCAACCCCCCAGCCGACCCCACCAAGTAACAACCCGGCGTCCCCTCGATGTTGCCGCTGAGCCGCACCGGCGCGTCAATACCCAAATAGCGGGCGTCCGTAAAGGCCAGCTCCACCTGGTTGTAATCACGCAAGGGGCCGAGGATTCGCACATTGGGAATCACCTGCTTGCGCGGGCCGAAAACCGACACCGTCTGCTCGGCGGCGAAAGCACCCTCTTGGTACAGAGCCTTCTGCACAGTCAGCTCGGCACCCGCGCCGAACAGCGCGTCTAGCGCCGTGCGATTGAGGTGGACGTGACGGGCGGACATATTGACGACCAGCCTCGGGGCTGGAGGTGCCTGCTCTAGCTGAGCGTCGGGCAGGTGATCGTACACCACCCGACGCACCAGCACCTCAATCTGCTTGCGGTCCAATCTACCCGCTTCCATCCCCTACCCCTCGCGGCTCAGTTGCCGACAGTCGAAGTCCTTGCCCATCGCCTGTAGCGAATCGACGATCCCGACGATTACCGCGTCGGTTGGCACATCGCCCAAGTTCGGGGCGATCCGCGATGAACTGCCCTGCACCAAAATCACCAACTCCCCCTTGCCCGCTTGCACCGCGTCGATGCAAACCATATCCCGCCCCGTCAGCACCAAGCCGTGCTCGCGCACCGACGCGATTTCGACGACTAAGAGCTTCTTGCCGTGCAGGCTCGGGACCTTGGCCGTGGAAATTAGGTGCCCTTTGACTTGACCCAAGAGCATCAGGTGATGCGGAAGTAATCGACGAGAGCGCAGCGGCGCTGGCGCGTAAAGGTGCGCGGCGACGTCAGGCCCTCGCCCGTAGGCCCGGCGATTGAGTACGTCCCAAAGCCCTCGCCGCCCAAGCCAACCCCGGCGTAGGAAGGCCCGTTCTTGACGAAAATGGTGGTATCCACGGCGCAGGCCATGTTGTGCATGTTTTCGATGTTGCGCGAATGAATCACGGCCGTGTGTCCGTAGCCGTGCTCGGAGATGACGGCCTCGCGGATGGCTTGGTCGACGTTGGGCACGCGCACGACCGGCAGAAAGGGCATCATCTGCTCCTCGCGCACGAAGACGTGGTTAGCGTCCGTCTCGCCAATCAGCATGCGTAGCGACGAGTCGAGCCGGAGGCCGAGACGCTCGCCCAACACGGCGGCGTCGCGCCCCACCAATTCGCGGTTGGCTACGAGATGTCCGTCTGGCCCATCGACAAAGGCCACCTGCGCAAGCGCCTCGATCTGCCGCGCCTCGAGTTCGTATGCATTGTATTGGACCATCAGCCGCTTGAGCTCATCGACAATGGAAGCGACGGCAAAGACCTGCTTCTCGCCAATGCAGAGGATGTTGTTGTCAAAGCCGCCCCCATCGATGATATCGCGCGCGGCCTTGGCCAAATCGGCCGTTTCATCAACGACCACCGGCGGATTGCCCGGACCAGCGACGATGGCCTTTTTTGGGCTGCCCAGCGCGGCCTTGGCCACGCCCGGGCCGCCGGTGACCAGCAGCAGGCGGATGTCTGGGTGGTTGAACAATTCGTTGGCCGTCTCAATGGTCGGCGTTTCGACCGCGGTCACCAAATTGGCCGGGCCGCCAGCCGCGACGATGGCCTGATTGATCAAGCCCACCGCGAACATGGAGACCTTTCTGCCCGCCGGATGTACGTTGAAGACGACCGAGTTGCCCGCCGCGACAATGCAAATGGCGTTGTTGACCATCGTCGGCACGGGATGCGTCGATGGAGTGACCGCGCCGATGACCCCGTAGGGAGCCATTTCTACTACGGTCAGCCCGTGATCGCCGGTCCACGAAGTGGCCTCTAGGTCTTCGACGCCGGGCGTTGTGTCGGCCGCGACTTGGTGCTTGATGATCTTGTCTTCCAGCCGCCCCATGCCCGTCTCGGCCAAAGCCCGCCGCGAAAATTCCTCGGCGTGGACGTGGGCCGTCTGCCGGAGGGCCTCGACGATCTTTTTGCGCTCCTCCAGCGACAAGGTCACCAACTGCTGCTGGGCGCGAGTCGCACTTTGAACGGCTGCATCAATCGTCGCGAAGACTCCAGTGTCCCCGCCCTCACTGCCGTTCCCACCGCTGATGACTCGCTGCACCACTTCTTCTACTATTTTGCGTACGTGTTCTTCACTGACGTTTTGGGACACGCTTTTTTCCTCGCGTTGAATCTAATTTTTAAGAATGGGGAAAATAGGCGGCCCCACTCTGAGCGTCAAGGTCATTTGACGCGCTGCTAGCCCTGCCTTAAAGTTTGTGCAAATGGTGGAAAAACAAAGGAGAAAGACATGCGCATCATCCGCTTTATCGACGCTGACGACGCCGTCCAGTGGGGCCTCGAAGCCGAGGGAGGCCAAGCCTCCGTCCTCACCGGCGATCTCTTCGACAGACTAGTCCCCACCGGCGAACAGGTGGCCGTCAAAAGACTGCTCGCCCCGTTGGCCCCGACCAACATTTTCTGCATTGGGCTAAACTACCGCGAGCACGCGGCCGAATCCGGCCTCGAGCCGCCCGAGCAGCCCGTCGTCTTTGCCAAGCCCACGAGCGCGGTCTGCGGGCCGGGCGACCCGATCCTGCTGCCAGCCTGCTGCAACCACGGCCCAGAAGTTGACTACGAGTGCGAACTCGCGGTGGTAATCGGCAGGGCCGCCCGCAATGTGGCGCGAGCCGACGCTCTCAACTACGTGCTCGGATACACGTGCGCCAACGACGTCTCAGCCCGCAAATGGCAGCTAAACGGCGGCGGCGGCCAGTGGATTCGCGGCAAGGGCTTTGACACCTTCTGCCCTTTGGGGCCGGTACTGGTCTCAGCCGACGAAATCCCCGACCCACAAACCCTCGGCATCCGCACGATCCTCAACGGCGCGACCATGCAGGACCACACCACTGGCGATATGATCTTCACGGTCGCCGAACTAATCGAATTCCTCAGCCAAGATACGACCTTGCTGCCGGGCACGGTCATCCTTACCGGCACCCCGCAGGGCGTGGGTTTTGCGCGCCAACCACCCGTGTGGCTCACAGCCGGCGACGAGGTAATCGTGGAAATAGACCAGATCGGCCGACTGCAAAACCCGGTGCAAGCGGCCTAGCGTTTACTCTTCCTTGAACATTCCAAAGGCAAAGGCTTCGGGTAGTTCCTCGAAGATGATCTCCCCTTCGCCGTCGGTCTCCAGCAACTGGGCCATGTAGTCGTACCACTCTTCTAGGACGGGAACTTGGCGGCTCTTGAGCCAGTCTTCCTCGGTGGGAGCAACCGCGTGGATGATGAGGTATTCGTCCAAGCGGTAGATGGCCATACTGACCTCGTTGTCGGTCATGCTGTCGGCGATTTCGGGCCACAGGTCGTCGTGGGCCTGTTTGTACTCGGCATACGCATTGGGGCGCAGCCGCATAGCTAAGCCAATCGAATACATAATGGTCTCCTTATATTGTTAGGAATCGCACGTCGTTTGGCGCAGATCGATTGATAAATATGCGGATTAATAAAGAGATATTCAGAAAATGACGTAAAGTTCTTTTTTTTCTATTCTTAGCCATTTTTTCCTTGACAATATATCACCTTGAAACTGAAACTAAAAGGCAGTCAAAAACCGTGCAAGCAAATTGCACATCACCATAGGAGAGGAGGGCCTCAAAGAATGATTCTTTTCGCACATCGATCCTCGTGTAGTCTCAGGAGCCAGCTCCCCGGCGGGAGCGGCCATACGGTCCCAAATATGTGGCCTACGAACAGCATCCGAGCGTTGCGCGTTCGTCCCAATCCCTAGGATACACGCACGACTCTTCAGGTTGTGTGCATCGGCTGGCTAAAACGCACAGCCGAATCGGGAATTCACCTCGCATTCGCAATGTAATCGTCTCGGGCGATTGACCACGCGTGCAAGGGCTTTCCCACGGGGTTTTCGGGACAGCGCTTTCGAGAAAGAGGGCACTTTTGCGTCCCGGAAACCGGCGATAATCAAATTCGATCCAGCCGCTTTCCAGCGGCTTTTTTGATGGCCGTGGCGCAAAAATGCTGCGGCTTTTTTTTGTTCAATTTCGTCGAACTTCGCACCAATTGAAGATCTGGAGAGAAAACAACTCATGCGCAAAATCGAGCCAGAACGCATCAGGCGCGCGGCGCGCATTTACGCGAGCAATCAAGAGGCTAGCCGTGCGCTGGGTATTGCCCCGGGCAGTTTCAGTCGGCTCTGCCGACTCTATAAAATCGAGACCCCCTATGCGCGCAAACGGCGGCGGCGCGAGGAGTTTGGCCGCCAGCGCGACGACGATCTCTTGGAAGACATCGACCTCGACCTGCAAGAGATCAAGGCGCTAGAGGAGGTCCTCGACCTCAATTAATAGGCATCGCATACTGCGCTTGGCCAGCGGAGAGTTGGTGGACGTTTTCGTCCGCTAGCTCTCCGCTTTTTTTGTTCCAATCCATGCCTCGACCTTTATTAGGGTCTAAAAAGGAGGAGAGCATGCCTAGCGCAAAGTCGTTACAGCAGCTTTGTCGCCAAACTCTGCCGCTGATGTTGCAGCAGGCGAATGGACAGAAGATGATGGCGGCGGTGCGAGATGTGGTACAGACCGATCGCTGGAATTCATTTGACCGCTTCGGCGAAACGACCGCCACGCTAACTAGCCGCTACGAGGCCGCGGGCGCACGCGTGGAGGTCGAATCCATCCAGACCGGAGGGCGGCTGGGGTCGGGCCGGTGGATCATCCGCGAAGCCGCCGATGTCGCGGGCGCGACTGTGGATGTGGTGCATCCGCTCACCGAGCGAGTACTGGATTGGCAGGAGAATCCTTGGCACGTCATCCAGTGGAGCGCGGCGACCCCAGCAGATGGTTTGCGGCTGCGGCTGGTGGTTCTCGACCAAGTCGAAGACATCCAACGTCAGCCAACCGACGGACTCGCAGGAGCTATTGTGCTGACCAAGCTAGACCCGCGCTCCTACCTCGCTCTTTTAGCCACTAAAGGGGCCGCCGCCGTCATCACCGACCGGCCGGTACCCAACCTGCCCAAGGCAGTGGCGTGGACCAAATTCGGGTGGGGCGCAATTCCCCTCGAACATGCGGCGGCGCAATTGGTGGGCTTTGTGATCTCTGAGCAGCAAGGGAAGCGGTTGCGGCGGCTGGCGCAGCAACGCGGCCCCCTGACCCTGCACGTGCGAGCCGACATCCGCAAATACGTCGGCAGCCACGACGTGGTCAGCGGCATCATCGAGGGAGCCGGCGACCCGCAGGACGAAGTGTGGGCCATCGCGCATAGCGCCGAGCCGGGGGCCATCGACAACGCTTCGGGCGTGGCCACCACCTTGGAGATCGCCCGCGTGATCGAAAGGCTTATCCGAGCGGGCAAACTCGCGCGCCCCAAGCGCACCATTCGCCTGCTCAACGCCTATGAGTGCTACGGGTTCTTCGCCTATCTAGAGCGGGTGCGGCGCTTGCAGACCCCTTTGGCTGGTGTGTGCATCGACACGATCGGCTCCCGACCCGCCATCTGCGATGGCCGACTAGAGTGGCACGCGACGATCCCCATGTCGGCAGGTTTCGTCGATCGGGTCGGTGCGGCTATCGTGCGGGCCGGGGTGCGGCAACACAAGCCTGGCTATCGCGTGCATCTAGCGCGATTCATGTCGACGTCTGACACCTTAATCGGTGATCCCCAGTACGGATTTCCCTGCCCTTGGATCACCACCCATCACCGCAAGAGCGGGCGCGGCTTCGACGCCTACCACTCTTCGGCCGACGTGGAAGCCCTGCTCAGTCCGCGGGGGCTGGAGACCTGCGCGGCCTCAATGGCGGCCTATCTGTACTACTTGGCCGACATGGGCAGCCGCGAAGTGGGGGAGCTGGTCCGCACCGAGACCCAACATTTTCTCTCTGTATTGCACAAGAAAAAGCGGCCTCAAGCCGAGGTCGAATACGTGCGCGAGGCGCACAGTCGCAGTGTGCGGCGGCTCACGCGCTGGCTCTGGGGAGGCAGTCGGCGCGAAGTCTTGGAGACTATGGACGATAGCGAGCGGCAAGTGGCGGCCGCCGCCGCCGAGGCCGCGCTGCCGGACAAGCGAGCGCGACGCACGGCCCAAGCGCGGCTGGTACCGCGGCGCACGGCCGTGCTCTCACCCACCGCTGAGAACGCACCCGCCGCGATCAACGCGCGCATCTCGGCCGCACAGCTACCGCCATGGGCGCTGTTTTGGGCCGACGGACGCCGGAATTTAGGCGAAATCGCCGAGCGCATTGCCTGCGAGGAAGCCGACTATCCGGACGGGCCACGGACGGAAGGTTCCGTCGCCGTCGCTCGAGTTCACGAGTACTTCGCAGCACACGCCGAATTGGGCTATGTCGAGTTGATCGACCCAGCCAATACGATTGGCCGCAAGGAACTGGTGCGGGATTTGCGCCGCTTGGGCGTCACCCCAGGCATGGATCTGATGGTGCATAGCTCCCTGTCGGCCATCGGCTTTGTCGAAGGCGGTGCCGAGACCGTAGTCGATGCGCTCTTGCAGGCGGTTGGCAAGCGCGGGACCCTGTTGGCCCCTTCGTTCAATCACCGTGCGGCAAAAGTCTTCAACCGGCTGACCACGCCCACCACCAACGGCACCATCCCGGACGCGCTATGGCAGCGTACCGAAGCCGAGCGCAGCATGCATCCCACCCACGCGGTAGCGGCGATTGGGCCACGCGCTAGCTACTATTGCCAAGGTCATCTCGAGGCTGGCATCTGGGCTCCAGATAGCCCGATCGGCAAATTGGTCCACGACGGTGGCTACATCCTCGCGCTGGGCTCGACGCACGACACGAGCACGGCCTATCACGTGGCCGAGATGTCCGTGCCCTGCGGCTGCATTGAATCTTTTGCCATTCCAGACCGCATCGTGCGCGAGGACGGGATTGTAGAAGAGGTCTTGGGGCTGGCCTTTCGCAGCGGTCCCTGCCCGGTTCCAACCCATAAGCTGGACTCAACCCTCGACCGGAGGAAGTTGCAGCGGCGGGGCAAGGTCGGGCAGGCCGAATGCGAATTGGTGAAGGCCCACGATCTGTGGCAGGTGCGGCGCGAACACCTGCGGCGCGTCTGTCCCACCTGCACCGTCAAGCCCCAGACCGCGCGGTGAATAGATCGCTACCCTCTCCGTATGGCCGGCACCTCCAAGGCAGCCAAGACGAGGGACTCACCGATGACACAGGCCGCTCGCACCTAACGCTGCGCGGCTTTTGGGTCGGTGCGTTCCTCAGCTTTTTCCTGTCCATTGGCGCACCCTACGCCAACATGGCGATGCGGGCGACCAACATGGCCTTCGACTTCAATACCCCAGGGGCCATCTTTCTATTTTTGGTGCTGGTCGGCTTGCTCAATACGCTTTTCAAGCTCGCTGCCCGCGACTTCCGCCTAGCAGTGGGGCTAGCCCTGCTGGCCACGGGCGGCTTTTGTGGCTATTGGATCAGCCGCGACGCGGTCGATTGGTACTCGCCTGGTTTTTGGTTTGGCGCCTTCCTCGCCCTCTCTTCGCTGTGGAACGTGCCCGTGGTTCAGCGCGGAGGTACCCTCGCGCTGAACCGCGCCGAGCTAGTGCTAGTGTACGCGATGCTGCTGGTCGTCTCCGCCCTCTGCACTATGGGGCTGACCCAGCAACTTT
Source organism: Gemmatimonadota bacterium (assembly GCA_009840005.1). Next base: position 13,691 of record VXOR01000035.1, on the reverse strand, counting down.
TGCCCGCTCTCACCGGCATTTTCTACTACGCCTCCCCGGCCAACCAATGGGCTGAAAAGCTCTTTCCGCTCTTTCCCTCGCAGCGCATCCTCGTCGATGACGGCACTGGCAACCGCGGCTTTTACGAGGGCGGCGCACTCGCCGACATTCCCTACGCCACTTGGGTCGAGCCACTGTGCTGGTGGGCACTGCTACTCCTCTCGCTATACGTGGCGATGGTATCGACGGCCGTGATCTTGCGTCGGCAGTGGGTCGAGCGCGAGCGGTTGGCCTATCCGCTGACCCAACTCGGGGTGGCCATCGTGCAAGGCGAGCGCGGCACCGGGCTGCTCAACGGCTTTCTCAAGCACGGTGCCCTGTGGTGGGGCGCAGCCTTGCCGCTCGCGTACGGCAGCCTCAAAGCCCTGCACCAATACTACCCGTCCTTGCCTAATTTCGGCCTAATTTGGTGGGTGCCCTTTATCGGCCAGCAGAACCTGCAAATCTGGATCAGCTTCGCGCTCGTTGGCTTTTCCTATCTCATCAGCACCCAAATAGCGGCCGGCATCTGGATTTTCTATTTGCTCTCCAAGGTCGAAGCCGAATTCCTCGCCGTATCCGGCCTCAAATCCACTAGCAAATTCGTCTATGGGGTCTCGTACGAGCCGCTCTTGGCCTATCAGGGCGGCGGCGCACTCATCGCCATGGTACTCTTGGGGCTGTGGACGGGGCGCGGCCACTTGCGGGACGTATGGCGCAAGGCCCGCAGCCGCCATGCGGACATCGACGACGGCGATGAAATCATGTCCTATCGAGCGGCCGTGATCGGAGTATTATTAGGCAGCGGAGGCATCGTCGGCTGGCTGTGGCTGATGGGTACCCCGCTCTGGGTCGGCGCGCTATTTGCGATGGTAGCCCTATTGGTGTTTATCGGCATCTCGCGGGTCGTGTGCGAGGCTGGCCTAGCGGCTGTGCGCTCGCCCATGATCGCCCCAGACTTCATCGTGCAGGGCATTGGTTCGCAGACGATCGGTGCGGCTGGCGTCTTCAACCTCTCCTTTGCTTACATCTGGTCGGCCGACATCCGCATCTTCCTGCTGGCCATGGTCGCCAATGGCTTGAAGCTGATCCAAAACATGGACCGCCGCAGTCGGCGGGTCGTTTTCTGGGCGCTGGTGGCAGCCATTTTCATCGGCGTAGCGGGCTCCTGCTGGATGGTCTTCCACCTCGCCTACAAGTACGGGGGCATCAATCTCGATAGCTGGCGCTTTCGCGGCGGCCCATCCACCATCTACAACGCGGCGCAACGCGCGCTAGAGCCAGCCGGAGCCGACTGGTTGGGACTCGCGTTTTTCGCTGGTGGAGCCGTGGTCATGGGCCTTTTGACTTGGGCGCGGCATCACTTCTTGTGGTGGCCCTTTCATCCAATCGGCTTCCCGATTGGCGCAAACTTCATGCTCGACAAAATCTGGGCTTGCGTGCTCTTGGCTTGGGCGCTCAAGAAGCTGATCTTGCGTTTTGGCGGGGCGTCTCACTATCGGACGAGTCAGCATTTCTTCATGGGCCTGATTATGGGCGAGGCCCTGTGCAACGGGATTTGGCTGGTCATCGACTACTTCACCGGTAAAGTCGGCAACGCCGTTTTCATTCTGGGGTGATCTCATATTCCTTGACATTGCGGGAAGGCGGGCCTATCTCTTTTGCGCTATGAATAGACTCTTTTTCTTCCTCGCCACAGCACTCGTCGCCTGTGTCGGCCCCTTCGCCGGCAAGAAGGTTCCGCCTTGGCTTGCAGATCCCCCCGTGCTCAAAGCGACCTTCTCCAGTGAGAAGGCCGCCGCGCATCTGGTATGGCCCCCAGTGTCTTCGGCGAGCTTTCTCTACGGCGAAATCCAGCGCGCCACAGGAGGCGAGTTCGCGACCATAGCGCGTGTGGAATCCGCAACTGACACCACCTTTACAGACGTCGGCTTGTTGGCCAACACCCAATATAGCTACCGAGTCGTCAGCTTCTTCGGCGCAGACGAAACCGTACACGAGTTGGCCAGCACGACGGTTGCGGGCGGGTTCCACCGCCGCATCGCAAGCTGGTCACTCGACAAGGGCACGGCCCCTACGCGACTGGCCATCAGCCGCAACGGCACGATCTTTGCCGTCGGCGTGGGCACCGGGCGCGTCGAGCGCTTCGACCGCACGGGCCACGCCTTGGAGGCATGGGTCTATACCACTGAGCCGCTGGCCCGTATGGAAACGAGTGCGCTGGACGGGCCAGCGCTAGCCCTCGACGACGAAGATCATCTCTATGTGGTGTACAACCTGCACCGTCCGGGCCAGAAGCCAGAGGCCTTTTGGGCGAAATTCACCCCAGACGGTCGGCTGTTGTGGACCCGCCCACTCGCCGGGCTGTTTGCCCGCCACATCGTCATCGATAGCGATGCCATCTACATCGAAAGCATCAGCCAATTGCAGCTATTCAACCAAGCCGGCGAACAGCAAATTCAGTACGCCATCCCGGCCCTGCTGGTGGCTAGTCTGCGGCTTTGGCAAGGGCGTTTCGCCGCGCTGATCGAGCCGTTGGCCCTGCGCGCCGACGACTGGCAGGCACCTCGGCTAGTCGTGTACGACGACCCGCAGCGCGCCGCGGCCAGCCGCGTCATCGGCCGCGATCCCAAATCGCATCAGGACCGCGGCAATGGGCTTTTGCTGCGGCCCACCGATTTTGCCGTCGATGAAGCCGCCGACCGGGCTTTCGTGGTCAATGCCGGCCACAGCCGCATCGAGGTATTCCAGCGCGGTGTCTATCTGACGCAATGGGGCGAAGAGGGCGAAGCCGCCGACCAATTCCGCTTCACAGGCCGCCTCCAAGTTGTCGTCGATATGGCTACTGGCGAGGAGGACAAGCGCGAGGTAGTGGCCGGCGGCATAGCCCGCGACGCCGAAGGGTTCATTTATGTGGCCGATACCTTCAACGATCGAATTCAGAAGTTTCAACCATGAAGGCCGTGCTCGCATTGCTATTGCTGGCCTTGTTGTCCGGCGAGGGCCAGGCCCAACTCCAGGACAAGCGGACGTACAACCTCTGGACCAAAGAGAAGATCCGCTATCTCAACGCCAAGGTCACCATCAATCCCTACAACCCGCAACTGCGAGTCCTCCTCGCCAACGCGTATTTTGACGACGGGCAAAAGTACGAAGCCAAAAGACTGTTGCTTGAGGCGTTGGAACTCGACCCCTACTACGCCGAGGCGCATTGCAATCTCGCAGTCATGCTCCACGGCCAGGGATACGAGCGCGAGGCCAAGCACCACTACGAAGAAGCCCTGCGGCTGGACTCGCTAATGGTCGAAGCCATGGCTGGACTGGGGACCCTGCTCTGCCGCACCGAGCGCCAAGTCGAGGGCCTTGAATACCTCGAAAAAGTCATCGCAATCCAGCCCGATCACGTCAACGCCCGCTTCAACATGGCCGTGGCGTATCACAAGGTCGGCGACTTCAAAAAATCCATCGAACACCTAGAGACCTTGCTGAGGGTCGATTTCAATTATCGCGGTGCGCGCCGCGCACTGGCCCGTTCTTACTACAGCCTTGGGCTCGTGCGGCTGCAAGCCCAACAGCCCGAGTTGGCACTCCCCGTGCTGACCAAGGCCGTCGAGTACGAACAAGACAACGAAAGCATGTTCTTCGCCAAGGGCCTCGCCCACCTCGACAGCGGCGACCTCACCGGAGCCGAAGCGGCGTTCAAGCAGGTCATCGCATTGTCCGGCGATCACATCCCCGCCCTGCACAACCTCGGCGTAATCTGCGAAAAAACCGAGCGATACGCGGAAGCCATCCACTACTACGACAAGGTCCAGCAGCTAGCCCCACATCTATCGACGATTGAAGCGGTCAAACACGCTTCGTACGACGTGAACTACCTGACCGAATGAGTTTGACTTTTGCTCGGTTAAAGCGTACAATTTGATTTTTTTGCAAGCTGCCTTAGCGGCTGCTTTTTTCCGTGGCGTACCGAACGCCACCATCTCCTTTAAGCGAGAGCAATGGCCAAAGAAGAAGCAATCGAAGTCCAAGCAGTGGTCAAAGAGGCCCTGCCCAACGGCTACTTCAAGTGCGAGATGGAAAATAGCCACGAGATTATGGCCCACGTCTCCGGCAAGATGCGCAAGTACTACATTCGCGTACTGCCGGGCGACCAAGTCACTGTGGCCCTTTCGCCCTATGATTTGAGCCGCGGACGCATCACTTTCCGCAATCGCTGAGACGCCGCACGCTCACCCAAGCGCCGTCTCGATGAGCCTCACACCTGATCAGGTCACATGGAGAGGAACCAGACCAGTACGCATCGGGCTTGGCCCTTCCAAGAGGCGGCACAGATCGTCAAGCAGCGCCGGCCCAGCGAAGATCGCCCGGTACTATTCGAGACCGGCTTTGGCCCCAGCGGCTTTCCCCATCTAGGTCACTTTTCAGAAGGCGTCCGCACCTCTTGGGTGCGCAACGCCTGTGAATACCTCTACGGATTAAAGACCCACCTACTCTGCTTCAGCGACGACATGGATGCCCTGCGCAAGGTGCCTAGCAACTTTCCGCAGCCCGACATGCTCGCCGCCCACCTCGGCAAACCCGTCCACGCCATCCCCGATCCTTTTGGTTGCTGTACGAGTTTTGGCGACTACATGAACGCCAAGCTGTGCGAGTTTTTCGACGCGTCCGGCTTCGACTACGAGTTTCAAAGCTCACGCGAAGCCTACGTGCGCGGCGACTTCGACGAAGGGCTGTCGATTCTCCTAGCCAAAGCCGAGGAGGTCCGCCAGATCATCGTGCCGACGCTGCGGGAACAAAACCGCCAGCACTGGTCGCCCTTCTTTCCGATTTGTCCCAACTGCGGCTCGATCATGGCCACGCGCGTCACCGCCTACCACCCCAGCCGGGGCACCGTGAGTTTCACCTGCGACCTCGACACCGGCCACTACACCGGGTGTGGCGAAAGCGGCGAGCAGTCGGTGCTCGGCGGCAACGCCAAGGTGGGCTGGAAAGTCGATTGGGCGCTGCGCTGGTACACCTACGAGGTCGATTATGAAATGTACGGCAAAGATCTCATCGACTCGGTTCGCCAGTCCTCCCGCATCGTGCGCCTGATGGGCAAGCAGCCGCCGGTTGGCTTGTGCTTCGAGTTTTTTCTCGACGAGGAAGGGCGCAAGGTGGCGAGCAGCACCGGCCGCATGGGGGTGACGGTGGATGCGTGGAAAGAGTACGCGCCAATAGAATCCCTGCTCTTTTTCCTGTTCCAAAATCCCAAGCGAGCCAAGCGGCTGCACTGGGACATCGTCCCCAAGTGCGTTGACGACTATCTCGATGCGCTGCGGCACTATCCCGATGTGGCAGAGTCAGAGCGCCCCGAGCAGGCCCTGTGGCACATCGGCGACCGCGGTAAAGATGTGCCCGAGTACGCGTCCCGGGTCAACTTCTCGACCGTCAACAATCTAATCGCCGCCTTGGGAGTGGATTCGGTCGAAGTGTTGGGGGAATATCTGGCGCGCTACGACGCGCAGGCTGCTGCTTATCCTCAGGTAACACAGGCGTTGGTGGAGAAGGGGCTCAACTACTACCGAGACGTGGTGCTGCCCAACAAGCAGTTTCGTCCGCCTACAGACGAAGAACGGGCACTCTTAGGGCAGTTGGCGGAGCGACTAAGCGCGGCCAATGGAGCTACGGAAGAGGAGTTGCAGGCCATTCCGTTCGACTTGGCCCGCGAGGCCGAAATCCCTCCCAAGGAGTTATTTCGGATGTTTTACGAGGTGGTACTCGGGCAGGAGCGAGGGCCGCGATTTGGGTCGCTTGTACAGCTAGTGGGGAAGGAACAGGTGGTGAAGATGGTGCGGGAGAAAGCATAGCGCATACAGGACATTCGCCGATAATTGCGAGGGGGCGGTAAGTGCCGCGCCCTCTTTTTTATGGAGCAAATCGTGGCAGAACAACAAGACCTTTTCTCCGAAATCATGCCGCCAGCCAAGCCCCGGCACGTCGAGCGGATGCAGCAGGTGCAGGAGGGACTACCCGCGCAACTTTTCTTGGGAACGACGAGTTGGTCGAATGAGGATTGGGAAGGGTTGATCTACCCAGAGGGTTGCGCCACAGCCGACTACATCGAGCACTATGCCAAGGTCTTCAGGAGTGTGGAGATCGACTCGACTTGGTACCGGGTGCCGACGCCCAAGGCGATCGAAGGATGGCTGCGGCGGACGCATCCGCACTTCCGCTTTACCGCCAAAATTCCCCGCGTGATCAGCCACGAAAAAATGCTCGTGGACTGCATGGGGGAAATGGAAGAATTCCTCGACGCGATGGCCCCATTGGGCGAGCGGTTGGGGCCGCTGCTGATGCAGTTTCCATACACTGCGCGGGGACAGGACGCGCACGAAAACGAGTACGGCAGCGCATTCATCGAACGCCTAGCAGAGTTCTTGCCGCAGCTACCTACGGGCGAGTTCCGCTTTGCGGTGGAAGTGCGCAACGGGAGCTGGCTGCGGGCGGAACTGTTAGATCTGCTGCGCGAACACGGAGTGGCGCTAGTGCTAAACAACTACTACACCATGCCAGGCTTAGCGGAGACCCTCAACCGCGTCGATCCTGTAACGGCCGACTTTCTCTACGTGCGCTTTTTAGGCGACCGCAAAAAGATGGACGCCTACGTGGAGGAGCGAATTCGCCGCGGCGAGCAGGAGCGGCATTGGGACCGCCTCGTCTGGGACCGCGCCGCCGAAACCCAACAGTGGGCACAGCAAGTCCGGGAGTTGGCCAAGGCCGCGCCGGAACAGTCCGTGTACGTATTCTTCAACAACCACTACGCCGGATACGCGCCCGGTTCACTCGGCATCTTTGCCCAGGCGTGGAAGGCGTGAGCGGCAATTTCGACCGCCGTCTCGAAAAGTCGCCCCAAGACAATTTGTTTACTAACGGTAAGCTTCCCGACGATGTTTTATTCGATAGACATCGATACGGTTCCTGCTGTCATCTATTTGGTAAAGGATGCGGTACTCCCCAACACGCACCCGCCAACCAGAAGCAGTACGACCCGAAAGTTTAACGACCCCATCTGGACGTGGATTACTTGCCAATTGACGAAACATAGCGTCGATACGTCTGATGACTTCTCGTGGTAGTCTCCGAAACTCTCGTTCAGCACGACGTTCTAAATGGATGGTGTAAGCCATCGCATCCGTCAAAGTTTTCCTTCTCTTTTTATTTCTGCCTGTATCTCAGTGTATTCCCGAAAATCGGTTGCCGTTTCAACGGCTCTATCCAAGTCTAAAGCATCTTCTAAATCCTGAAGTCGTTGCATCAGAGAGCGATAATCTTCCATCGATAGAACGGTTGCTGTTTTTCGTCCCTTTTCATTCACAACATATTTCGGCTTGATATTGAGCATAATAGCTTTCCTGCTACGAGCTTTTAAGTAAGTATATGGAAGCTGGTCTCGCTTCTCAACGAAGCCTACGCCTCTATTCGGGCAGCGCGATTTGGGGATCGTCGGGACCGGGACGGTAGAGGAGCAGCGTGTTGCCCAAGACTTGCACTAGGTGTGACTCGGTAGCGGCGGCAAGCTGCTCGCCGGCTTCGCAGCGGTCGAGGGGGCTGTTGCGCTCACAGCGCACCTTGACCAACTCGCTGTTGGCGTAGGCTTCGTTGAGCGAGCGGATAACGGCGGCAGAAAGGCCCTCTTTGCCCAAATACACGGTCGGGCGCAGCGCGTTGCCTAAGCCGCGTAAGTAGCGACGGTCTTTGCCTCGGAGTTCAGCGATAGAAGCAGTCATCTTAATCTTCCTTCGTCAAAGAAACTTCTTTTTTCTTCTCCTTAGCATACAGACTCGCCAACGTCCTGTCGAGTTGGAACGCTTTTTGCCGTTGGACTTGGTATGTCTGCGAGCAAAAAGACGCTCCGGCGGCCCGCGCTGTGGACGGCCCTCGGATTCGGCATCGGCATTTTCCTAGGGCGGACTGTAGAGATGGGCTTGGCCGCAGTGGCGGTCCTGAGCGGCTTGGCCTTTCTCTGCGCGACCACAGGCTTCTATCGCAAGGCGCGTTGGACAGGTTGGATGATGTGGATAGTGGTCATCCTGTTAGGCGCGTTGCGTTACCACATCGACACAGCTCTGTCCCCTTTACCACACCTAGCCTCGCTCGAGGTCTTTGGCCAGCGCGGCGTGGTCACCGGGCGCATCGTCCAAGAACCAGAGCGCAGCGACGAGCGAATACACTTTGTCATAGAGCTGGAACAGGTAGTCACCGACAGCACCATCTACCACTTGAGCGGGCAAGTGCTGGTCACAGTAAAAGACGCGTACTTGCCAGCCGATTACGGCGACCGCGTGTCCCTGCGCGGGAAGCTACAACGGCCCCGTGCAATGCGGAATCCTGGTGCCTTCGACTACCGAGCCTTTTTGGCCCAACAAGACATCTACGGCACGCTCTTCGTCGGCAAACCCGCGCAGGTTGTTTCCGTAGAGCACTTACCCGGACACTGGCTGTACGAGAGAGTAGTGCTGCCCCTCAGACGCGCCGTGCGCCAGAGCATTGAGCAGAACCTCTCAGGAGCGCCAGCCGGACTGCTGTTGGGAGTACTCTTGGGAGAGAAGCGGCGGATTCCCGAGGAGGTGCGCACGGCGTTTCGCAGCACCGGATTGGCGCACGCGCTCGTAGTCAGCGGACTCCACGTCGGGATGGTCGGCGGGTTCTTCTTCTTCGGCTTCCGGCTCTTGCGGCTCGCTGATCGACCGAGTTCCGCGGCTACCATCGTCGCTCTGGCATTCTATGCCCTCGCAACCGGAGCGCAGGTGCCGGTAGTGCGAGCGGTGGTGATGGGAGCGGTAGTGCTGTTGGGGCGGGTACTTAGGCGGCAGGGCGACATCTACAACACCCTAGGGCTGGCGGCGCTGGCAATTTTAGTGATATGGCCAGAGAGTCCGTGGAGCTTGAGCTTCCAACTCTCCTTTGGCGCGACGTGGGCCATCGTCTCCTTGCACGGGCCGCTCGCCTCGCTTTTTCCCGCGGCCTGTCAACGCGCCGATAGCCGAATCGGCCGCTGGATCGTCATCCCCCTGTGCGCCTCGCTCGCGGCCCAGTTCGGCACCGGACCGTTGATCGCCTATTCCTTTCAGCAGCTAGCACTGGGGGCCGTGGTGGCCAATATAGTGGTAGTTCCGTTGTTGGCGCTCGCCGTGGGCTTGGGCTTGCTCGCCGCGTTGACGGGGTGGATTTTGCCTTGGGTTGCCACTGCCTTCAACGCTGCCAATTACCTAGTCCTCGTGGGGCTGATCGAGCTAGTCTCGTGGTGGGCCTCGCTGCCCTTTGCGTCCGTGGTGGTGCCGCGGCCAGGGGTGCTCTTCGTAGCAGTAGCCGCCGCTCTCTGCCTGCTCGGCCCGCTCCTGCCCCACAGGGTTTGGGCGCGCAAAGCTGCCATTTTCGCAGCGCTCATCTGGCTCAATGTCGCGGTGTGGACCTATGCGCTCCGCTCCCGCGACTTGGAGATCGTCTTTTTAGACGTGGGCCAAGGCGACGCGGCGTTTGTGCGCTTCCCCGATGGCAAAACCATGGTCGTCGATGGCGGCGAGCGCAACGCATACTTCGACTGCGGCGAACAGGTACTGTTGCCTTTCTTGCGCTACATAGGCGTCCGGCGGGTCGATGTCGTCGTGGCCTCGCATTCGCACAACGACCACATCGGCGGACTGGTAGCCCTGTTGGAGCAAATGGAAGTCGGCCACTTCCTCGACAGCGGGCAAGTCTATGACTCGTGGACCGCTCGGCACTTGCAAGAACTAATCGCCGAGCGGGGTGTTCGCTACCACCGGGTCGCAGCGGGCGACAGCTTGGCGGGCTTGGGCGGGGTCGCGGGACTCATCCTGCATCCAACTGCGGACTTTGTCGATGCAGACGGCAATGTCCCTTTTGGCCCAAACAACGGCTCGGTAGCCTTTAGCTTGCAGCACGGAATCGTGCGCGTGCTCTTTACCGGCGACATAGAGCAGGAGACCGACCCGGCGATTCTCGCTTGGGGCCCGCGGCTACAGGCGCACTTGCTCAAGGTGGCTCACCACGGCTCGCGCACCTCGTCGCAGCCGCTTTTCGTCGCGGCAGTCGCGCCCGCAGTGGCGGTGATGTCACTGGGAGAGAGCAACAAGTTCAAGCACCCGGCCCCAGAGGTCGTCGCGCGCTACGCAGCGCACGGGGCGCGGGTGCTGCGCACCGACCACACTGGTGCGGTACAAGTGCGGATTGACGGCACAGACATGGTCGTGCAGACGATGCTGGAGTGAGGAATGCGCCTAGTCTTGCAACCCCAATTCGGGCCGCTCAATCAAGGACCGCAGGCGGTCGAGGAAACGAGCCGCGGCACCGTTTTCGAGCAGCCCGCTCTCAACCGTCAGGCTCAAAGATATCAACGCCCGTGGCACCACGCGGCCCTCGCGCACGGCCGGGCGCTCGGCAATGCGCCCCAGTCCCAAAGCCGCGCGGTAGGGAGGGCGGAGAATGGGAGTAAAGGCGTCGATCCCGTACATGCCGAAGTTGGCGATGGCAAAGGTGCCGCCCTGCACGGCCTCCGGCTCCAAGGTGCGCCGCCGCGCCTGTAGCGCTAGGGAGCGGGCCTCGGCCGCGAGTTCGGCCCAGTTCTTGGTATGCGCGTCGCGGATAACCGGACTCGCCAAGCCATCGCCTGTATCTACTGCGAGGCTGAGATGGACGGCCTCAGCCCCCGCGGCATTTAACTGGGGGTAATCGGCCAAGGCTACCACCGCCAGCTTGGCAATCAGGTGGTGATAGGCAGGTGCTGGCGCATCCTCCGCCTTGAGCCGCGGGCGCAACGTGACCAACTCGGTGGCGTCTGCTTCGGTCGTCAGGATTGCGGGAGCCGCTTGGCCGCTGCGGGCGGCAGCCGCACGCACATCGCGCTCGACGATCCGACCCGTGCGCCCACTGCCCGTAAGCGCGCGCCATTCCACCCCAAGCTCCGAGGCCACGCGTCGAGCGCGGGGGCTGATGGTCGGCCCTGCGGAGCGAGTCAGCGTAGCCGTTGGAACCGGCCCTGGCTTTGCTACAGGCGCGGATTCCGCAGGCGTTGGAACCGGCTCTGCTACGGGAGTTGGGAGCGGCGCAGTCGGCATTTCCTCGCCGGGCTGCAACAGATAGCCCAATAGGGTGCCCACCGGCACCGTATCACCGGGTTGGGGCGCATCTGGGGGAATGCGCAGGATGCCGCTGGAAAAAGTCTCGATCTCGTTGAGGGCCTTGTCGCTTTCCACCGTAAAGAGGATTTCGCCAGCCTCGACCGCGTCGCCATCGGCTTTGAGCCACTCGGCGAGTGTACCCTCCTCCATAGTCCACCCCAAGCGGGGCATTGCGATTGGCTCGGCCATGCGCTTGCTCCTACTCGGCCATCAGGTCGCGGATGGCCCGTTCTATGTCCTCCCTGTTGGGCGCAATCGCGGCCTCTAGGGGCGCGCTGTACGGCGTGGGCACGTGCGCACCGTTGAGGCGGCGCACCGGCGCGTCGAGGTCGTCGAAGGCCCGGTCAACCACTGCGGCGGCGATTTCCGCGCCCATGCCACAGGGGGCAAAGGTCTCATCGGCGATCAGCAGACGGCCCGTCCGGTGGACGGATTCGAGCACCGTGTCAATGTCGAGGGGGGACGTAGTGCGGGGGTCAATGACTTCGACCGAGATGCCCTCGCCAGATAGGGCCTCGGCGACTTGCAGCGTCTCGGTCAGCATAGTAGTCAAAGCCACGACGGTCAGATGCTCACCGCGACGACACACGGCCGCTTGGCCAAAGGGAATGGAGTACTCCTCTTCTGGAACCTCTCCTCGGGTGTTGAGCAAGGACTTGTGTTCGAGGAAAAGCACTGGATCGTCGCCGCGCAGGGCCGTCTTGAGCAGGCCCTTGGCATCGTACGGATTGGACGGCACCGCGACCTTGAAGCCGGGCAGATGCGTAAAAATCGGATAGTAATTGCCCGAGTGATGGGTGGCGGCCGCGCCACCGACGCCAATGCAGCCGCGCAGGACGATGGGCATTTTCAGGCGGCCGCTGCTCATGTACTGCATCTTGGCGATCTGGTTGACCAGTTCGCCAAATGAATCGAGGATGAAGTCCAAGAACATGAAATCCACAACCGGCCGCGTCCCGGTCATAGCTGCGCCAGCGCACAAACCGACGAAGCCGCGCTCGCATATCGGGGTGTCGCGCAAGCGTTCCGGGCCGTACAAATCGAAGAGACCAGTAGTGGTGTTAAAGTTGCCACCGCGCGGCCCAATGCCCTCGCCGACGACGAAAATGGTCTCGTCGCGCGCCATCTCCTCGGCTAGGGCTTGGCGCGCCGCTTCTACATACGTGAGTTCGGGCATTACGCGCCGCCCCTTTGGCTAAAGACGTGGTCGGCCACGGTGGCCGGGTCGGGCCATGGACTGTCGTGGGCAAATTGCAAAGCCTCGGCGATCAGCGCGGTAACATCCGCCGCGATCGCGTCGAGTTCTTCTTGGCGGGCGTGGCCGGCCTCTAGCAGCCGCTGAGCAAACGCCGGGATGGGGTCGCGCTTTTTCCACTCGTCGATTTCCTCGGTGGAGCGATAGCCCCCGTCGCGCATTCCCTCGGCGTGTGGCCGGGTGCGGTAGGTCTTGCACTCAATGAGGGTCGGGCCGCCGCCTTGGCGCGCCCGCGTTATCGCTTCGCCAGCTACCGCGTACACCTCAGCTACGTCGTTGCCATCGACGGCGATACCGGGCAGTCCATAGGCTTCAGCGCGGTTGGCCACCTGCGGATTGCGGGTGGTATCGACAAAGGCAACTTCCGTGGCGTAGAGGTTGTTTTCGCAGACGAAGAGCACTGGCAACTGCCAGTTGGTCGCTAGGTTGATGCCCTCGTGGAAGGCTCCGTTGGCTACCGCCCCGTCGCCAAAGAACGCCACACCAACCTTGGGGACGCCCAAGAGCTTGAAAGAGTAGCCAGCGCCAGCGGCCTGGAGGATGCAGGGACCGACGATGCCGCTGGTGCCCATCATCCCCACTTGCGGCGAGAAAAGGTGCATGGAGCCGCCGCGCCCCTGCGAGCAGCCCGTGGCTTTGCCGAAAAGTTCGGCAATCAGCTCCTTGGGGGGTACGCCTTTGGCGAGGGCGTGGCCGTGGCCGCGGTGTGTGCTAAAAACCGCGTCGTCGTCGTTGAGGTGGGCGCAAACGCCGGTGGCAATGGCTTCCTCGCCGACGTACGTGTGGCAGGCACCGGGAATCAGGCCGGCTTGGTAAGACCGGGCGAGTTGCTCTTCGCAGCGGCGGGTGACCAACATCTGGCGATAGAGCGCCAGACAGGTATCCTTGTCGGGCAGGGTTGCTTCAGTTGAGGTAGGCATGGCGGCGAATATAGAAACTCAAGGGATTTACGCAATTGTTCGCGCTCGACTTGGGGCAATTGCTCAATCAGCGGTAACAGCTTTTCGAGTGTTATCGGCTCGGAAATTTGGATCATCGTGGATGCAAAAATCGCGGTAGCGATTGGTATCGAGGGCGAGCTTCACGGCCAGAGGATAGACGGTATGTGCAGGCAGGACAATCGGCCAACTACTACGTCCCCTAGGCCGCTGGCAGCACCGGCCGTTCTACGTATTCGACATAGAGGCGCTCCAAATCGGTTTCTTGGAATTCGTCGCGGGTGAGCGTCTTGACGA
>VXOR01000114.1:2114-64209 GCA_009840005.1 Gemmatimonadota bacterium | reverse complement strand
GATTTGACCGAGACCAATGGTGCCCATCGGTTCTCCTTCGCATACGAATTCTAAACGCCCATCCTTTGGATGAATGCAAAAGGGCCGGCCTACTTTTAGGTCGGCCTTTTTGTTTTTCAAGTATAGGAGTCAGTGCTCGTGAAAATTGGAATTAGCATCCTCTGCGTAGCACTACTAGCGACTTCGAGTGCCGGATTCGTCAATATCCATATTTTGGGTTCCGGCGTTCGGTCTCTAGGGCTAGGCAACAGCTTTGTGGCGGTGGCGGACAATACAGAAGCGGTGTTTGTCAATCCAGCGGGGTTGGGGCAACTGCGGCGGCGGCAGGTGACATATACGCACGGGGGAGTACCTGAGGCACATGATGATCTGGGGCGGTATATGGTATCGTTTGGTATGCCGCTGGGGCTGTTGTTGGACTATGCTCATCGCGGCGATAAGAAGGAACCTTTGGGGCTATTATCGGAGCAGGAACACCGACTTTCCTTTGCTTGTGAATTCTAAAGGCCATTCCCCAAAGCGGGACGGCCTTTTTGTCTATTCTACGATGTCTTCATCCACCTCCGTCACCAAAGTGCCTATGTCTTGACCGCGGCAAATTCGCTCTATGGTTCCCTTGTCAGAGAAATCAAAAAAGTGCATGGGCATCTTGTGATCGCGCGCCAACAAGACGGAGGATTGGTCGGCGATGGTGAGATTTTTTTGGATGATCGTGTTGTAGTGCATCCGCCGGTATAGCCGCGCGTGGGGATCGGCGTGAGGGTCGGAGGTAAAGATTCCGCTGACTTGATTCTTGGCAAAAAGCAGGGCTTGGGACCGCGTCTCAATCGCGCGTTGGGCTGCGGTGTAGTCCGTAGTGACGTACGGATTGCCAATGCCGGCAGCAAAGATGACGATGTAGTGCTTTTCTAAGTGGCGAATCGCGCGCAGCCTAATAAAAGACTCGGCCACTGTGTTGATGGGAATGGCGCTCATCACCCGGACTTCGACCTCGGATTTAGAGGTGAGGACCCCGCGCAGCATCAGGCTGTTGATCACCGTGCCTAGGGTGCCGATGTTGTCGGCTTCGGCCCGTTCAATACCCCACTGATTAGCGAGCGTGCCGCGGAATATATTGCCGCCGCCAATGACGATGGATATCTTAACCCCGCAGGCGTGCAAATTGAGAACTTCGTCGGCAATGTGCTCTAGAGATTCGGGGTCAAAGCCCACGTCATGCGGGCCGGAGATGGCTTCTCCGCTCAGCTTGAGCAGGACTCGATTGTATCGCATGGAGGTCAGAGCAGCCGCCCCTTTTCAATGGCGTGCGCTTCTGGATGGGCTGCGGCCAATTCCTCTACCCGGCCGACGAAAAGCTCGACTTGTTGGGTGGCCGCGCCTGTGAGGGCGCGACTGCGGGAGATCGTGGCGGCGATCTCTTCTTTGCTGAGCGGGAAGCAAGAATCTGCGCCCAAGCGACGAGCCAAATCGCTGGTGCTCCGGCCTTGTTCGCGCATGTCGATAGCCGCGGCTAGGGCGTGCTCTCTGAGAGCAGCGTGAGCCTGCTCTCGTCCAGCACCGCGTTGGATAGCTTCCATCAGCAGCGTCGTGGTGGCGAGGAAGGGCAAATAGCGGTCGAGGTCGCGGGCAATTACCGCTTCATAGACGCCCATATCGTCGAGGATGTGGAGCGTGGTTTCGATCATGCCATCAAAGGCGAAGAACCCATCGGGGAGGGCCACGCGGCGCACGACCGAGCAGGAGACGTCCCCTTCAAACCACTGATCGCCAACCAGCGCACCCAGCATGTGGACATAGCCGCCGAGGACGATCTGCAACCCATTGACGCGCTCGCTGCTGCGGGAGTTCATTTTGTGTGGCATAGCCGAAGAGCCGACCTGCCCGGCGGCAAAGCCCTCGGTTAGCATGTCGTGGCCGGCCATCAGGCGGATCGCACGGGCCAAATTGGCAATGCCAGCGCCGAGCTGGTAAAGGCAGCTGAGTACCTCAAAGTCGAGGCTGCGGGGATAAATCTGGCCGACGGCCCCTAGCTCCCGTTGGAAGCCGAGGTGGTGTCGCACGCGGCCTTGGAGCTGATCGAGCTTGTCGGCGTCGTCGGCTAGCAAGGTCAGTTGGTCAACGGCTGTGCCGACGGCCCCCTTTAGCCCCCGCAGGGGATAGCGCTGGACGAGTTCGTCGAGGCGATCAAAAGCGACCAACATTTCCTCGCCGAACATGGCGAGGCGCTTGCCGAGCGTCGTGGGTTGCGCGGCCGCGTAGTGGGTCCTGCCAGCGACAGCAAGTTCCTTCCATTGCAGCGCTCGCTGGCCTAGGCGCAAGAGGAGGGCCACGTATTTGACCTGCATATGCTGCAAGGAGCGAAGGATTTGGTACTGCTCGACATTGTCGGTCAGATCGCGGCTGGTCATCCCCTTGTGAATGTGTTCGCAGCCGGCCAGACTACAAAACTCTTCGATGCGCGCCTTGACATCGTGCCGCAAAACCGCCTCGCGGCGTGCGATGGATTCGAGATCAACTTGATCCTTAACGCGCTCGTAGGCGCTTATGGCTGCGCCGGGTACATCCAACTTTAGGTCGCGCTGTGCTTTGAGGATGGCAATCCACAGTTCGCGCTCGAGGACGATCCGACCGCGTTCAGACCACAAATCTTGAATCGCCCGACTGGCGTAGCGCTGGGCGAGGACATTGGCGATGGCTGTAGGCATGACGTGATTTATCATAAGCATTGGGCATCATAAACGCCAATGCGCGTCAAATCAGCCCTAGCCACCGCCAATAGAGCAAGTTGAGCGGACAGAGTAGGATCAAGGATGCCGTGGAAATAAGGCCCTGGGCGAGGACGAGCTGCCGCATGGAGAGCTGCCGAAAACCATAGGCCACCATGAAAGGTGCTGACTGGTAGGGCAAGAAGGCCAAAGTCGTGGCCATCGCCACGCTGAATGCTGCCGGCAGTGGCGCGACACCGTGCTGGGCACCTAACTCCATCAGAGGAATGGTCGCCACGCCAGCTACCGCGGCGATGTCCATTAGGAAATCGAGCGGCAGAGCGACCAAACAAAGCGACAGGTGCTTGCCCAGCCAGCCGTATTCCTCCAATGTCAGATACTCACTGCAAGCCGCGATGAACAGATGATTAAATCCGGCCGCGTCCAAGGCACGGCCCAACGTGAGCAAAGCGACAATATAGGTTAGAAGCGCAAAACGCACCTTGACTAAGTCTCCAAAATGAAGCAGTCCCCAGCGCGGCCAGAGGAACAACGCAACTAGTCCCAAGCCAACATAGGCGGGTTGGATGTGGTGTAAGAGATCGGTGGCCCACAAGCCCACGCCTGCAAGGAGAATGTACAGAGCGCGCCGCTGGATGCGGGTCAGCGGGGCATTGCGCGGGGAAGGGGGCTGCTGGATGACGTGGCTGTTGAGGTGGCGGCCGAAAAGCATCCAGATCGCGCCGAGCGAAACCAACGTGCGCAAAAAGCCGATGACTGGAAACATCCAATACAGCCAAGTAGCCCAGAATATGGGTGCGCCTTGGGTTTTTTCGTATTGGCCAGCCAAGACCAAGTTGGGCACGGAGCCGGTCAAAAGCCCACAACCGCCAAAATACGTGCTGCAAAGCAAGGAGAGCAGAACCGCGGCTTTGAGATGCGGTGATGGGCGAACGTGCAGGCGCTCGACGAGGGAGATGCCAATCGGCATCAGGAACAGGACGCGGATTACCCCTGACGGGATCAGGAAAGCCGTTCCTAGCCCAATCAGGTGCAATTGGCAGAGCAGGAGGAAGGGGTGTTGCGACAGACGGGACTGAAGCCAAGACGCCAGCGCGTCTCCAAGGCCCGTTTTGGTCACGCCCAAGCTCAGAGCCATGCCGGCGAGGACGAGCCAGACGGTCTTGGAGACGAAAGGAGCTAGGCTTTGCTCAAAGCTCAGCAGGCCAACGGCCGGGATTAAGACGAGCACTCCCGCCGAACTCAGCGCGATAGGTACGGGTTCGGTGGTCCAAAAAAACAGGGCAAAAAGGGCGATGCCGAGGGCGTTTTGCACGGGGCTAGGCAGCGCAGTCAAAGGAGCGGCGAAACCCAAAAGGAGGGCCGCGATACCCAATAGCAAGCCCACCCATTGTTTGGGCGCTAACTTGGATATGGTCAGAGAGAGTCGGTGCATCAAGGGACCTTGGGGGCTTGAGGGAGGGCAAAAAATAAAAAAGGCCCAGCTTTTGAAAAGAGCGCCCCAAGCCTATTATCTTGCATAGAGGATACGTGCAATGGTGCAATTGAAATCGATCCGCCTGCGTTTTGACAAGCCTTTGACCGGGCCGTACGACCGACTTTTGCGTCGTCCCGGTCCCGAGGTCGCCGCCCTGGCAGTGGGCGAGACAATGGTGATTATTCGCGGCACGCGACTGCTAAAAGCCATGCCCTTGTGGGAAAGCGCGGTCGCGTGTTATTACGCCAAGGGCAAGTCAGACACTGGGTGGTCGGCGAAAGATTTTAGGGACGCAGAGCAAGCCGAGCGCTGGGCAGAACATGGACTGGTGAATTCGCTGGCTGTGCCCGTAGGTTACTTCAAGCTACCCAATGCCGATTGGGTCGGTTCGCTAGCAGTCGAACTGACGCCGTGGACGGCCCAAGTCGTCGAAGCATGGCGGGCGGGGATTGAGCGAGATATTTGGCTGACGGTGTTGAGAGTGTATCACTGTGCGCCCGTTCAACCGAAATTCTTGCGTCAAACGGGCCTGCACCTGCGCGTCCGGCCCTTTGAAGTCGAGCAATTACAGCCGGTCGTTTTAGAAAGCGAGTTCGAACGGCGAATGGAACAGATACAAGAGGCGGTAGAACGGCACGCTCACGGCGGCACCCGTGTGGGCGCAAGCTACGACGCCCAAGCCTTCACCGCGGAGACCGGCTATAGTGCGGATCAGCTAAAGGGCTGGATTGACCAATGGCGGCGCAAGCAGCAGCTCATCTTATACGGCTCGCCCGGCACCGGCAAGACGTACTTGGCCGAGCGCTTGGCGCGCTATCTGGTGGATGGCGGCGGTTTTAGTGAACTCGTGCAGTTCCACGCCTCGTACGCGTATGAGGACTTCGTCCAGGGGATCCGGCCACGGGTGGTAGAGGGCGCACTGCACTACGAATTGGCCGCCGGGCACTTTCGGCGGTTTTGCGCTAGGGCACGCCAAGTCGGAGAAAGCCCCTGCGCGTTGATCATCGACGAAATCAACCGCGCAAACCTCGCACGCGTTTTCGGCGAGCTAATGTACCTGTTGGAATACCGCCACCGTTCAATCGCGCTGGCCGCTGGCGGCCCCGAGTTTTCGATCCCCGCCAACGTCTATCTCATCGGCACGATGAACACGGCCGATCGGTCGATCGCCTTGGTTGACCAAGCCATGCGACGGCGATTCAGCTTTATCCGTCTGCGGCCCAACTACCAGCTTTTGGCAAATTATCTCGATAACAGGGGAGTACCCCCGAAGAAATTGGTCGCGCTAGTAAAAGAAGTGAATCAATCCATTGGGGACGAGGACTGCGAACTGGGCATTTCTTTTTTCATGGTTGCCGATATTGCAACGGCGCTGGCGCATATTTGGCAAGGCGAGGTCGAGCCGTATCTGGAGGAGGTGTTTTTTGATCGCCCGGACCAGATGGTGCGCTTTCGCTGGGCCAAAGTCTCCAGGCGTTTGCAGGATTGAGCGTGCGACGCTATGAGCTGATCGAAGAGGAAGTGGCCGCGATTCCGGCGGCCGAGTTGGAGGTCGAACAGGTCCTGCACCTGCACGCCCAATATCCAAAAGAGTTGGAGTTTGGCTTCCCTAGCCCGCTCAATGGCCAGTGTTATCAGCTCAGGTCGCGGGGCTATGTCGGCGTGGTGCCATTGGGCGCGGATACCACCTTGGAAATCAATCCCAAAATACGCTGCTCACTGCTCTTGCCCATGCTGGAGTACGCCTATCAGTTGCCTAAGATCAGTGAGCACAAGGCTCCAGCCACGATGGGGGATATTTACGAGTTTTGGGCCGAAGTCCTCGCGCGCAAGGTCTTGCAACGGGTGCGGCGCGGACTGTTTTGGGATTACCAAACCCGCGAAGGTCCCAGTCGGTGGGTGCGAGGACGCATGTACCCCGAGCGCAGCGGTCTGGGCGTCCATCCCTACTGTCGGTTTGCAGAGCACACCCCCGATATCACCGACAACCGCATCTTGGCCAGCGCTCTGCATGGCCTGAGGCGCTTTGCCTTTCGCCGCGAAAGCATTCGGCAGATGGTCGGTCGAGCTTGGTGGGTGCTGAGCGAGCTAAATTACCGCCACATTCGCCCTGCAGATTGCCTCGGCGTAGCGTACCACCGGCTAAATGAGGACTACCGACCCATGCATGCCCTGTGTTATCCTTTGCTCCAACAGCGCAGTCCAGCTTGGGGACTGGGGGACGAGGACGGGCCGGCGTACCTGTTGCACATGCCGACCTTATTCGAGCGGTTCTGCACGGCATTCATCGACCACAAGCTCAACCACGAGGTCGAACTAAAAGCCCAGTATCACACGCGACTGAAAGGAACGGAGCGGCTTTCTTTCCGCTTGGACATGGCTCTGTTTTCAGCGGCAACCGGGCAGCCACTGGCGGTAATAGATGCAAAATACAAGGCCGATGGTCCCGTAGAAAGCGATGTGCAGCAGGTGGTTGCCTATGCGGTGCAACTCGGTACGCACCGCGCCTTTTTGCTCTATCCGAGCAGCGATATGGACGAGCAGTTTGAGGTCGGGCCGGTAGCTGTGCAAGTGCTCGGGTACGATCTTGAAGCCGAGGACTTAGAGAAAGCGGGCCAGCACGTGATCCATAAAATCCAAAACGGCATATAAAGATTAATATATAAATAGACTAAACAAAAAAATCTAAGGCTCAACGAGAAATAAACTCAAATCAGCCCAGTAGGTAATCACGACCAAACAAGCCAACAAAATAAACAGAAAAGGCAAGGAAACGCGGTAGAGGCGGTGTACGGGCTGCTCAAAGCGAATGCTGGCAATGAAGAGATTGAGCCCAACCGGCGGCGTCGAGTAGCCGATTTCCAAGTTGGTCAAGAAAATGATCCCGAGGTGAATGGGGTGTACATCGTACGCTTCGGCGATGGGCAGAATCAGGGGCACGACGATGAGGAGAGCGGAGAACATGTCGATCATACAACCAACCGCTAGCAGAAACACATTGAGGAGAATCAAAAACAGCAGGCGGCTGCTGATATGGGTCTCGATGTAGGCGAGCAAGCGCGTTGGAATTTCCGCATCAATGAGGTAATTGGTATAGGCCATAGCCGCGGCCAAAACGACAAAAATACCGCCGACGAGTACCATGCTGTCGCAGATGATCTTCGGTAGTTGTCCAATGGAAATCTCGCGGCGGATTAGCACCACTACCACCAGAGCGTACAGGGTACTTAAGGCCGCGGCTTCGCTGACGGCGATTATCCCCCCGTAGATACCCCCGAAGATCACCACTGGCAACAGAAGTTCCCAACTACAATCGACAAAGGCCTGCGGCAATTCGCGCCACCCAGTAGGGCGCTCGGGCGCGGCACAGCGCCGGCCTTGGAATAAGCTGTAGCAAGACAGGGCACCTACTAGGAGCAAACCGGGGGCGATGCCGGCGATAAAAAGCTTGTCTATCGGCGTCTCGGATACAATCCCGTAGATGATCAGCGGCAAACTCGGCGGAAAGAGCAAGCCCAGACTGCCCGAGGTGGTAATTAGCCCAAGGGAAAACGAATCGGGCAGGCGTTGTTGGCGCAGAGCGGGCAAGAGCAGCCCGCCGAGCGCGACAATTGTCATCCCCGAAGCCCCGGTCAAAGCCGTGAAGAGAGCACAGACGATAATGGCCATAATGGCCAATCCTCCCGGCAGCCAGCCGAGCAAAGCTTGAGAGAATCGCACCAATCGAGACGCTGCGCCGCTTTCAGCGAGGAGAAAACCCGTGAGGGCAAAGAGCGGAATAGCCGTTAAAGTCGGCGTTTCGGCTATCCGGTACATCTCGATGAAGACGACAGTTAAATCGATCTCGGCGATGGAGAAGTGCAAAAGGGCCATCGCGCTGATGACCACAAAGAGTGGGACGCCGGCTAGGGCGACTAGAGTGGCTAGGAGGCTGCTCACGGGTGATCTGCTGAGGCGCGGAGGCGACGCACGCCCTGCAAGAGGAAGCGCAGCGCCATTAGGCCAAAGACGAGGGGAAAGCACAATTGGGCGATCCAAGCGGGGACGGCAAAGAAAGCCGTTGTGCCGAATGCGCGTTCATCGAGCACAAAGCGCCCAGCGATATAGGCTAGATAGGAGCAAAGCACGGCGGCAAAAAAGTCCGCGCAGCTCAAAACAATAGCTCGCGCCCGGGCGGGTAGCAGGCGCAACGCAGCGTCAATGCGGATGTGTTTGTCGAGCCGGGTGGCCACCAACGCGCCGGCTAGCCCAATCCACAACACAAGGTGCCGCACGAGGCTTTCAGTGCCCAAGAAGGTGATGGAGAACAGGTTGCGCATGAGAATCTGCCCGCAGGTCAGCACTAACAGGCAGACTACTAAGAGGACGAGGAAGCCGGTTTCAAGGCGGTGGAGGACGTGCTGACCGCTCAAGGGGAAGTCCGGCGAAAATCTTGGAGGTGCCGTGCTATTTGTTCGTGGGCCTCGCGGGAAAAGGCTCGACCTACGAGTTCGGCTTCGGCGCTAGCGACGAGGCCCTTAAAGGTCTCTACATCGTTTGGGTTAACCTCGACCAGCGACAGGCCGTTGGCCTGCAACACGGTCATGGCCTCGTCGTTTTCTCGGCGATTGCGCTGATTCAGAGCGGCCATGTGCTGACGAGCTATGCGGCGGATGTGCTCGCGATCTTCGGCGGGAATTTTGTCGAAAGACCGCTTGTCGATCAAGAGTGAGCCTAGGGTGTAGTTGATCGGCAGTTGGGTGACGTATTTTGCGCGGGTAAACCATTGGAGGACAATGGTCGCCGCTGGCGAGGCGTACACCACATCGATTAGGTTGGTCTGCAATCCGAGGAGGACGTCCGGGATGTTGAGAGGAACCGAAGTGACGCTGGCCAAGCGGAAAAGCACGGAGGTCAGCGGTTCATCGGGTAGCTGCCATACCTTTTGGGTGCGCATGTCCTCGACAGTAGCTACGGGTTGCTGCGAGAGAATGTGGACAAAGCCGATGTCGGCCCAACCGAGAAAGACATAACCCCGTTCTTCGTATCCCTGTCGGTAAAAGGTATCCATTTTCTCGAGTACGTAATCCACTTCGGCATAGCTATCGAAGAGAAAGGGCATTTGTAGTGCGAGCACATCGGGCAAGGTCTGGCTGACGCCTTGGCCGCCAAAATTACCGCCGTGGAGCTGGCCGATGCGCATTTTGCGCAAGACGACTTTTTCGTCGCCTTGGACGCCGCCGGGATAGATTTTGAACCCCACGTTGTCCCCTGTCTCCCGCCGCACCTCCGCATCAATGGTGCGGAGGACATCGGCCCAGCTACTACCCTCTGGGGCTAGGGTCGCAATTTTGAGGAGGTGATTAGGTTGGGCCGCAACAGAATTGGCTATGAGTGCGGCGACGACCGCAAAAAGTCCTTTAAAAGAAATCATCGGCTTGGTCTAAGAGGATCTGCGCCTGTCTTTGGGCGGCGATGTTTTGCAAGGTAAGCTCCGGTACGGCGTCTGCCGAACTGGTTAGGGCTTGGTTGAGCAGGGACTCGTATAGCTCCTGGTCAAAAGTGATCCGAGCATAGAATTTGGCCTTGGCAACGTACACCATGAGCACCTGTCCTTTGCTGATGGCCACGGCTCGGTCGAAGTGCTCGGCGGCCTTTTCCGGGTTGCCGCCCAACATCGGCGGCAGGGCGGCGTAATAGGACCCCAAGAAGACATGGGAAGTCCCGTATTGAAAGGTCTCGTCTTGATCCACAATCCACTGCATGAGTTGAATGACTTTGGGCAATTCGGCTAGCGCCGCCATGGATTCAATGTTGGCACTAATCCAAGCTCCCCAACTCGAAGCGGCCCAAAACACGGTCGGCAGGTCTGAAGCCTCTAGGTCGTCGGTGACGTGGATAAATTCAGCATAGGGGGCTTGGAGCAAGTCTGGTTGGCTAAGGCGTAGAGCAAGGGCCTTGAGGCCGTTCACCTTGCCCCGGTGATACAGGTGCTTGGCCCGTTCGGGATCATCAACCTCGACCAAAGTAGCGTAGGAAGTATATATCTCAGCAGCACTTAAGAGCAATTGCGGATCCTGCGGATTGGCCACCAACAGCCCTTCTAATAAGAGCAAGAAAGTAGGTACGCCCGAGGCGACCAAATCTAGGTCGTCGTGGCGGGCTGTGGCCGTACTGACGTCCTCTATCAGCGACCCCACTAGTGCAGACTGCAACCTGGCAGCGCACCCAAGCGGGCCAAAGGCGAGGGTCGTCAGCAAGAGCATTGTCAAGAGGCGTTTAGCTACCATTCGGACTCAAAGAATCGGCTAAGAGGGGTTCCTTGTTGGTTTTTTAACCCCTAAGTCCGCGAGTTTTGTCACTTTCCATCTCCCTTTCAGGCTCTGTCGTGCCGCGTAAGCACTGCCAAGGGTTGTCGTTTTCAGCGCAGGCCGCAAAAATTTCCAAGGCGCTGGCCAAATCCTCGCCGTGCGCGCGATAAACAGCGGAAAAGAGCGTTAAATTGGCGTTGTAGCGACGATAAGACAGGAGACGCGCATTGTTTAGTTCCCACTGGGGAAACCCATCGTACTGATTGTGGGTGAACTGCGTTTTGATGAGGGCGAAATCGCGCTGGCGCTGGGCAAAAACAACCTGTCTGCCGCGTAGTACAACGCTGCGGGGCAAATCTAGTGAGTAGAGGCTGTCAAGTGCTGCAACAGTCTCGGCCATGAAGCGCCGGAAGAGAGCCGCATCCGCTCGGCGCACCTCGGCCTGTTGCAAAAGCGGGGTATCGGCTCCGAAGTGCTGCGCCAAGAAGAGCAGGGATCCTTGACGGCCGACGAAGGTCGCCAAGCTCTCGTTGTAATCGGTCTGTCCTGGGGCATAGACGAGGGCATGGGTCAGTTCGTGAAGAATCAAATCGGCTAGCTGGTCGGGCGCGTAGCCGATCATTGTGCTGAGAATTGGATCGGAGAAAATTCCCAAGGTGCTGTAGGCACTGACCGGGCGGACAATCGCGTCGTACCCTGCGGCGGCGAGGGCATCGCGCTGCTCTTCAGCCAAATCGCGGCGAAAGAACCCTTTGTAGGGAACCTCGCCGACGAACGGAAAATTCCAAGTATAGGGCGAGAAGCGGTCGGGCAGACAAGCACTGACATTCCAACTGATCGGGTCGCCGCCCGTATCGTAGAAGGCCGTGTACTGATTGGCTGTTTTCAGACCCACGCTTTCGGCGTAGCGAAGAATGGCTTGGATCAGCTCCAGTTGTGTCCGGGTTTGCTCGGCCAAATTGGGGCGGGCGAGGAGGGTCTGGACTGATATGCGTTTGTACACCACGCGGCTTTGGCCGCGGGCTAGATGCCAATAGTAATTGAGATTGCAGCCACAAATACCCAACAGACCAAGACCGATGAGAATTCGAAATAAAAGAGGCATCCGCGGCCAACAGCCACTTGTGCGTCTTAATAGGAGAGCGAGCCAGCCAACCTAGAGTTTGCTGACGATCTTTTTTCCATCGAAGATTACATTGCCCTCTTTGTCGAGGACACGACCGTCGCTAGTGAACTCGTACTTCATGGATTGACCTAAGGTCAGGTGGCGTTGTACTTCCTCTAAGTCTTGGTATTTCTCGATTAGCTTTTCAATCGGTCCCTCAAACGAAGTCTGCTGCCACTTAGGCCGGTTCTTGTTGTGGGCAGCCCGCTCTTCAGCCGTCATAATGGGCAGGCGCTCGGCAGCGGGGGTGAACCGCCCGGCCATGGCCTGTTGGCGGCGATACTTCTCGTGGCGCTTTTCCGACTCGGTCAGCATTTCTTCGGGAACGGTCTCGAAGCTGGTATCTTGGTCCGCTCCTTCTTCCCGGCGTTTTTGCTGTTCTTCTTGGACCTCGCGCGAAAGGCGCTGTTGGCGCTCCTGATCCAATCTAGTGTCGGTGCCTAATCTCCGCAGTACATGTCGCGCGGCCTTGTTCATAAGGAATGGGCTACCTCCCTGAAAATTGCGTGCAGTGTGTTCACAATTGGCTAGCGCTAGAAAATATAAGGGGGCGGATAATTTGGCAAATCCAAATCACCTTGATTATTATAGATAGATACCAACGGATGCTCTTGATGCCGGGGAGCTCAATACCAAGGCTATAGAGTCGAGATTTAACTTTTTGGATGGAGATACAGGATGAGCGTTTTTTCGCGTTTTTTTTCGCATGAGATAGGTATAGACTTGGGCACTGCTAATACCTTGGTGTATGTCAAAGGCAAGGGAATCGTCCTCAACGAACCCTCGGTTGTCGCCCGCCAAGTCTCCACCCAAAAAGTTATTGCCGTCGGCGCAGAGGCCAAGGAAATGATGGGGCGTGAAAACGCTGGGATTCAAATAATTCGCCCCTTGAAAGACGGCGTTATAGCTGACTTTGAAGTTACCGAAGAGATGATTCGCAGCTTTATCCGCAAAGTAAAAAAGAACAAACTTTTTGTGCGGCCCAAGATCGTGGTAGCGGTCCCGGCAGGCAGCACTGAAGTAGAGAAGCGGGCCGTGCGAAATTCCTGCGAGCGCGTGGGGGCCAGAGAAGTCCATCTGGTCAGCGAGCCGATGGCCGCAGCTATCGGCATGGGATTGCCCGTTCACCAAGCCGTCGGCTCAATGGTTATCGATATTGGTGGCGGGACGACGGAGGTTGCTGTAATTGCCCTTTCAGGTCTAGTCGAACACGAATCGCTGCGGGTGGCTGGGGAAGCTATGGATCAGTCAATTTCCGAGTGGATGCGCAGAAAGCACAACCTGCTTATTGGCATCCAAGGTGCCGAGAGCATCAAGTGGAAAATCGGGTCGGCGACGGAATTGGAAACAGAAGAGAGTATGCCGGTGCGCGGTCGCGACACCGTAGCCGGGCTACCCAAAGTTATGCAAGTAGATTCCGTTGAGATACGAGAAGCCCTATCCGGTTCCGTGGCTCAAATTGTCGCCAGCGTGCGCCGAGTGCTGGAGAGAATGCCGCCCGAATTGGCCGCAGATATCCTCGATAGGGGCATGGTGCTTTGCGGTGGTGGGAGCATGCTACAGGGGCTGAGAGAACACCTGCTTGAGGCGACGAATTTGCCTACGTATGTCGATAGTGAAGATCCCCTCTCGGCCGTAGTGCGGGGCAATGCTCGCATTCTCGAGGAGTTTGATAACTACCGCCAAGTGTTGCTCTAACTGAGTTATGACCAATACTCGAAAACTCATCGTCATTGGACTCGCTTTTGTCTGCGCCTTGATCTTGATGGGCTTACCTACATCCTATAAGACCTCTATCGCCGAGCGCTGCCAAGCCGGTTTAGCGGCATCAGGACAAGCACTATTTTCGCGTGTCATCCGCTCTACGCGCGACGAGGAAAAGAGCCGTTTTCTCCTAACTCAAAACGTAGCCCTAGCCCTTGACAACATGCAGCTCCAGGAAGCTGGATGGGAAAATATGCGCCTGCGCAAGGCCCTGTCCTTTCGGCCGCTAGACGGGGGCACGCCCGTTATTTCCGCCGAGGTGATCGGCCGCGACCCCGACCACATTTACGACGCGATCGTCATCAACGTTGGTCGCGACCATGGCGTAGATAAGGATATGCCCGTGGTGACACCTGAAGGGCTTGTCGGTCACATCGCCCAAGTTGGCAGATCGGATTCGGTCGTGCAGTTGTTGATGCGCACGAGAGTGAGTGCTTTGATCCAAGCGACGCGTGCCCAAGGCATCGTCTCGTGGATCGACGGCCAGTTCCGGTTGCGATTCGTCGAATCGAGCAACTTGGTGCGGGAGGGCGATTTAGTCGTATCATCGGGGTTGGGCGGGCGATACCCCAAGGGCGTACCGATTGGCACGGTGGTGGAGGTGAATCAGGAGAAACGAGCATCAGTCTTTTTGCGGGTTATCCTCAAGTCGATTGTGGATTTCTCTGTCCTTGAAGAGGTTTTTGTACTCGGCAAAGACTAAGAGAGTACCGCTCGCCTTGACAGAGCATAAGCCGTGCCATATCCTTTAAAACTATCTGTTGGCGTGATAGTTACGCAATTTCAACCCATCCGAATGAGAGTGCGGTCTTGACGAAAGCTGATATCGTGCGTCTAATCGCTGAGGGGACGGGGCTTACCAAGACGGATACTGCGGCTGTGGTTGATGGCTTTATTGAATCCGTAGTCGAAGCTTTGGAACGGGAAGACCACATTGAAATTCGCGGTTTTGGCACCTTCAAAGTCGTCGAGCGTGCACCTCGCACCGGTCGCAATCCACGCACGGGTGCCGAAGTAAAAATCGCTGGTCGCAAGGCCCCAACATTTAAGCCCTCAAAGGAATTGCGGGCGCGTGTCAATGGGGAAAACGCAGAGGACAAAGGTCCAGGAGATAGAAAAGATGCCCTGTGGCAGGAAGAGAAAGCGGCATAAGATCGCTACGCATAAGCGCAAGAAGAGACTGCGCAAGAATCGACACAAGAAGAACGTCTAGGCTAGGGGCTAATAGCTCAGCTGGATAGAGCGCCGGTCTCCGGAACCGGAGGTCCCAGGTTCGAATCCTGGTTAGCTCACCATTTTGTCTTCAGAGTATGGTCGGATAATTGAGTCGGGGTGTGGCGCAGCCCGGCTAGCGCGCTTCCTTGGGGTGGAAGAGGTCGCTGGTTCAAATCCAGTCACCCCGACCATTTTTATAGTAAAGAGATTGCAGCTTTTGCTTGTCCATGTCGGGGTGTAGCGCAGCCCGGCTAGCGCACCTGCTTCGGGAGCAGGGGGTCGCCGGTTCAAATCCGGCCACCCCGACCACGAATTAAGTCCCTGTGAGCTTTTGACTTACAGGGACTTAATTTATTTGCAATATGAGATATGGCTCTTTCCATCGGCATACTCGGCTTGCCCAATGTGGGCAAATCAACGCTCTTCAATGCGCTGACAGGAGATGGGGCCGAGGTATCTAATTACCCATTTTGCACAGTGGCCCCCAATGTAGGCACCGTCGAGGTGCCGGATCTGCGCTTAGAGCGGCTAAGCGAGGTCATTCAGCCGCAATCTACAACGCCTACGAGCATCCACTTTGTCGATATTGCTGGACTAGTGCGGGGCGCGAACCAAGGGGCCGGGTTGGGTAATCAATTTCTCGCCCACATCAGAGACGTCGATGCCCTAGTTCACGTGGTGCGCTGTTTTGACGACGCGCAAATAAGCCATGTAGATGGGGCAATTGATCCTTTGCGCGATATTGAGACCATTGAAACGGAGTTGCTGCTGGCTGATTTGGCGGTGATGGAAAAGGCCGTACCCCATCTAGACAAAGTGGTCCGCTCTGAGCCGCGCGGCACGCGCGCCCAAGAGCTGGCGGCCTGCGCCAAAGTCTTAGAGGGATTGCAGCGCGGAATGGGTGCGGCGGCGATGAGGTTGACCCCGGAAGAAAGGGACGCGTTCGCTGCGTATAGCTTGCTGACAGCAAGGCCGGTTCTTTATGTGGCCAATGTCGGGGAGATAGAAGCTGGCGTGCCGGGGCCGTGGGTGGATCGGCTAGTCGAACGATATGGAGCGGACCAAGTGCTGGTCATCTCGGCGCAACTTGAAGCAGAGATCGCTGGTCTGAGCCAAGAGGAACGAGCGGAGTTCAGCCGAGAGTTGGGACTGGAACACGGGGGAATAGAGCGCTTAGTCGAGGCCGGATACAAGCTGCTAGATCTTATTACCTTCTACACGCTCGCCAACGGCAAGCTACAGGCTTGGCAGTTGCCGTGTGGGGAAAAGGCCCCACGTGCAGCCGGGCGGATCCACACGGACATGGAAAAGGGGTTTATCCGCGCAGAGCTGGCCTCTTGTGAGCAGCTAATTACTATGGGGGGATGGGCACCGCTGAAAGCAGCCGGACAATTGCGCAGCGAAGGCCGGGATTACGTCGTCGCTGATGGGGATGTAATCACTTTTCTTTTTAAGGCTTGAAGCCTAGAAGTATCGCCTTGGGGAACGCCTTTTGTGTTTTGACGGAAGGGGTTGGGTCGCCTATCTTCTGCCGTTTAAACAAGAGCGAAACAGACCAATGGGACGCGCCTTGGGCATGATTGAAACCCGCGGTTGGGTGGCTATGGTCGAAGCGGCAGACGCAATGGTCAAAGCCGCTGATGTCGAGGTGGTCGGCTGGCCGCAAATAGGCGGTGGACTAGTCTCGGTCATCGTCCGCGGAGATGTGGCCGCTGTGCGTGCAGCTACGGAAGCTGGTGCTGTGGTCGCAGCGAGTGCAGGTGAAATAGTCGCGCTCAGCATCATTCCCCGGCCGCATGAGAGCACGGAAGCTGCCTTATCCCTAATCCACCTCCCGGCAACTGCATGGTAATTGGGGCAAAAATCATCTTGGCAACGGCCCTACTGGGTTGGGCTGCATGGTACCTTGAACCGGCTGAGTTGCTTTTAGCCGCTGGGCAGGTCGGTAGGGATAAGGTGCTCATCTGCGGGGCCATTGCCCTAGTGGGCATCGGCGTGCAATGGATTAAGTGGCAGCTATTGTTGCGCGACCAAATCCCTGAGGCCAACAGGCGCGATGCGCTCTATTCGTTGCTAGGCGGTGCCGCCCTCGGTCTGGTGACACCGAGCCGTTTGGGCGAGTTGGGCCGCGGCGTTTTCTTAGAGCGGAGCCGGGCCAAGGCCGCGTTGCTGACGGCTGTGGATAAGTTGAGTTCGTCCGTGGTCACGTTGGGTTTGGGGGCCGTAGCCGCGTGGATTTTATGGCCCCAGCTCAGGGGCTTTTTGCTGTTGCTATGCTGTATCCTCGGAGCACTACTGTATTGGGGCTGGTGCCGCCGGAAAGCAAGCGGGCCGATTGCATGGGGGGCTATCGCCGGGTTATCTGTCTTGTTCAACGTGGTATTCATGGCGCAATTTTTCTATTTAGTCACCGCCAGTGTGGCTGCCAACTCAGCAGTTGTGTTGGCGGTGCCGGTGATATTTGCTCTGAAAACCCTGCTGCCCTTGGGGTTTTTGGATCTAGGAGTCCGCGAGGCCGCGGCCATTCTGGTGTTTAGCAGCTTGGGCTTAGAGCCGCAACCTGCTTTTGTGGCCAGTATCCTGATTTTTGTCTGCAATGTGTGCTTGCCGGCTGGCTTGGGCTGGCTGTGGATTGGTAGCCGCCGATTGCGGACGATGGGAAAGGTCACCTTATGAATTCGGCGTATGCGATAAAGAAGGAAATATGCGAAGTAGGGCACAGGGTCTATCAGCGCGGATACGTAGCGGCCAACGACGGCAATATCAGCGTCCGCCTAGAGGACGACCTAGTGCTGTGTACTCCGACCGGAGTAAGCAAGGGCTATCTGAGTGCAGACATGCTGGCCACCTGCGATATGGAGGGCCGGCAAGTAGCGGGATCGATAAAAATATCATCGGAAATCCGCATGCATCTCGAAATCTACAAGTTGCGGCCCGACGTCCGCGCTGTCGTCCACGCCCATCCGCCGACCGCGACCGGTTTTGCCGTAGCGGGTATTGAGCTGACTCAGTGCGTACTGCCCGAGGTCATCGTCAGCCTCGGGGGCATTCCACTCGCAGACTACGGCACGCCCGGCGGTCCTGATATCGTCGAGCCGATGAAGCCGCTTTTGCGGCAATACGACGCTGTTCTAATGGCCAATCACGGAGTGGTAACCGTGGGCCAACACGTCATGGACGCCCATTTCAAAATGGAGACCGTCGAACACTTTGCCCAGATCGCCTTGGTGGCGTACCAACTCGGCGGGGTCCGCACGCTGGGGGGTAAAGATGTAGAAGATCTCACGAATTTGAGAAAGCGCTTTGGAATTGGGAATCGACCGTCCTGTGAGGTGGCCGGAGAAAGCGATCTAGTCGAGCGGATTACCGAGGAAGTCCTGCGCCAACTGCGCTAGCTCGGTACGCGATGCGAGGAAGTATGAAGTTTATAGGACTAATCGCCGCGGTAATCGGGATCGTAGCTCCGGCTAGTGGCCAAGCCATCGTCGAGGCGGTCCAGCGCGGAGACTCCCTGCTGGCGCAAGGCCAGACTAAGCAGGCGTTAGCCGAATACGAAAAGGCGCATGAACTAGGTGCTGGCAGCGCGATGTTCCTCAATCGCTTAGCCAGCCTCTACATGCAGATCGGTGGCCATAAACAGGCAGCCGAATCGCTGCAAAAATCGCTCGCTGAAGACCCTAGGCAGCTACCGGTATATTCGGCGTTGGGAGAAGCCTTTTTAGCCATGGGCCAGCTAGATTCGTCTATTTTTTACGTCGAACAAGCAAGCATTCTGGCTCCGTCTTCAACCAAAGTCCACAGTACCCTCGGTTATCTCTACATGCAGGCTGGGCAGGGCGAAAGGGCGCGCGAACGTCTCGATCGGGCCTTGGCACTGGATGCCAAAAACGCTGAAGCCTATCACCTGTATGGATATTACTACGCGGAAAAGGACTCGGTAGATCAAGCTATCGAACAATATCAAAAGTTGGCGGAGTTATCGCCGGAGAATGTCGAAGCCTACAACAACATCGCGTTCCTTCTTGCTGGAGTTGGACGCTATGCCGAAGCACTTGATTATTACAAACGAGCTAAAGATCAGGCGCAGGATCCCTACCTAGCCCAGGCAATCACGACCAAAATCGAAGAGGTACAGGCGATGCTGGCCGGTGAGATGCGGGCGCGCTACATATTGGTCGAAACAGAAGGATCCGCACTCGAAATCCTCGAAAAAATTGCTCAAGGAGCCGATTTTTCCAAACTAGCGCAACAGCTTTCCATCGCACCCAACGCCAATCAGGGCGGAGATTTGGGGTTTTTTGGGCCGGGTGAACTTATGCCCGAGATTGAAGAAGTCGTAATGAAACTGAAAGTTGGGGAACTGAGCCCAGTTGTGGAATTGCCCGTGGGATACATTGTAGTACAGAGATTGAACTAAAATAAGTCGCGGCCAGGGCATCCTTGGATGCACCTGACCGCTGGGAGGGATACGAACCATGACCGGAATGGCTCGCATGGATTAAACGCCCCAATAAGAGAGCGGTTCCACGTTAGTGCTACTTTTTTGAATTTCCAATATTCGACGACGAGCAAGAGGACGCAAGAAAACCGACGAACGATGAAGAAAAGTCGAAAAATGAGGACGAAATGAATGCCCTTTTTGGCTGAACAAGCCCTGGTTTACCCCAACGGAGCGAGTTGGCATGCCCTATTACTATGATGCCTGGTTCCAGTGTCTCAATTGCGAAGACGAGCACTATCGGCTAAACGAAATAGTCTATCACTGTCAAAGGTGTGGGGGGTTGCTCGAAGTACGCCACAATATGGAATCCTTACAGCGGCGCTCGGGCGGCGAGTGGCGAACGCTGTTTGATCAGCGCTACATGAGTTCGGTGCATCCCTATGGGAGTTCGGTTTGGGGCAAGAAAGAGATGGTTTGCCCCCTCGTCGAAGACGAGAATGTGGTCTCTATGTACGAGGGCGGGAGCAACCTGCTTTGGGCCGAGCGTTTGGGTGCCGAACTAGGCCTGGAAGATCTGTGGATAAAGCAATGCGGCAACAGCCACACGGGTTCGTTTAAGGACTTGGGCATGACCGTATTGGTTTCCATGGTCAACCAGATGATTGCCGAGGGCCAGTCTATACCTGCAGTAGCCTGTGCTTCAACCGGGGACACCTCGGCGGCGCTGGCTGCGTATTGCGCGGCCGCTGGCATTCCAGCCATTGTCTTGCTGCCCAAAGACATGATTTCTACTTCCCAGCTCATCCAGCCCATAGCCAATGGCGCGCTGACGCTCGCCCTGCGTACCGATTTCGACGGATGCATGGCCTTGGTGCAGGAAATCTGTCGCCGCGACCAAATCTATCTGGCCAACTCGATGAATTCACTCCGTATTGAAGGGCAGAAGACCATCGCGATTGAGCTGTTACAGCAATTTCACTGGGAGGTCCCCGACTGGGTCGTCATCCCGGGCGGCAATCTGGGCAATGTCAGTGCCTTGGGGAAGGGTTTTATCGAGGCCAAGCAAATGGGTCTTATCGACAAGTTGCCGCGCCTTGCCGTCGCCCAAGCCGCCCAGGCCAATCCGCTCTATCTCAGTTATCTAGACGGGTTCCGCACCTTTGAGCCGCAAACGGCCCGCGACACCTTGGCCAGCGCCATCAAGATCGGCAACCCCGTGAGCCGGGAGCGGGCCATTCGCACCTTGCAGTCCTTCGACGGCATAGTCGAAGAGGCTACGGAAGACGAATTAGCCAACGCCTGTGCAAGGGCCGACCGCAATGGGCTGTTCACCTGTCCGCACACGGGCGTCGCCTTAGCTGCACTAGAGAAAATGGTCGCAGCCGGGCACATAGAGCCCAAGAGTCGGGTGATCGTAATATCCACGGCGCACGGGCTGAAGTTTCCAGATTTCAAAGTGAAATACCACGAAGACCAATTGCGCGAATTTCATGTCGAACCACAGCATCGCAACTTTCCCATTGAGGTCGAAGCTGAGTACGAAGCCGTGCATCGGGCTGTCCTCGAGGCCATAGAGCAGCGGACGCTGGCTACGGCCGGCCACTGAAAGAGCAAATACAATGAACCAAGATGGTTTTGCCGGAGAATCGACCCGTTCGGTACACGGGGGGGCAGAACGGGATAAGTTCGCCCAATCTCTTATTGACCCCATTGCTCAGACAGCTACCTATACCTTTGCCGATCTAGATGAATTTGCCGCCTTTAAGGCCGGCGAAAAATTACTCTATGAATACGGGCGCTACGGCAATCCGACCCAGCGGGCAGCCGAGTGCAGAATAGCGTCCTTGGAAAATGCCGAAGCCGCTTTGCTCTTTCCGTCGGGCATGAGCTCGATTACCTCGGTGCTCTATGCCATGCTGCGCAGCGGGCAACACTTGGTGCTGATGGAAGATTGCTACCGCATGACGGCCAAATTCTGCGAAGTTTTGGCCAAATTCGGCATTGAATCTACCATAGTGAAACCCGGTAATATGGATGCGTTGGCGGCTGCGGTGCGCCCAGAGACCCGCTTGATCTTTACCGAGTCGCCGACCAACCCTCACCTGCACGTCCTCGACTTGGAACAGCTCGTCACTTTTGCCAAACAGCGGCGTATCAAGGTTGTCATCGACAGTACCTTGGCCACGCCGGTCAATCAGCGGCCGCTCGATTTCGGGGTTGATTTGGTCATCCACAGTGCCACCAAATACCTCGGTGGGCACAATGATTTGATGGCGGGTGCCATCTGCGGCAAGGCTCCTTTAGTCGAGGCCATTGGCGAATATCAACGAATCACCGGCGGGATCGTTGACCCCAACACCTCGTTTTTGTTGATCCGGGGGCTGAAGACGCTCGCATTACGCGTTCTGCGGCAAAACGATACAGCCATGACAGTAGCCCGGTTCCTAGAAGCTCATCCCAAGGTTCGTCAGGTCTTTTACCCGGGCCTTGAAAGCCACGTCGATCACTGCGTGGCCAAAGAGCAAATGCGCGGTTTTGGCGGGTTGATCAGCTTTGAGATCGACGGCACCCCCGAGCAGACGCGAAATTTTGTTCATCGGCTAGCCGTGCCTTATATCGCCCCGAGCTTGGGAGGGGTGGAGACGCTGGTCTCGCATCCGGCGACCGTTTCCTATTACGATTTGAGCCGGAAGGAGCGGCTGGCTATCGGTATCACCGACCAGTTGGTGCGCTATGCCGTGGGCATTGAGGACGCCGATGAACTAATCGGCGATATAGAGAGGGCGCTTGAGGAAGTCTAAGGATTCAGAAGTTTAAGTCGGCCAAAAGCACGGTCCAGGGCAGGGAAGCGACTTTGCGGTACAGGTCGCTGTCGCTGGTCACGGCTTGGCAGCGGAAATGGGCACCTAAGGCGATGAAGCCGGCGGCGTACATGCTGATGGAATGCTCAAAGGCAATTTGAGTGGCTTTGCGGGTAATTTCAGCGTTGTAGGGCACAATATCCAAGTGCATGTACTCCAAACTGGCCAAGGCGTCGTCGATATGGGTGCGATCGAATTGGCGGCTTTCCTTGAGCACATGGGCCAGTTCGTATATAGATTGATCGAGCACAGTCAGTGCGATTCTTTCCGCTAGCTGCTCTTGGCGCAGGCCAAGGGCCTTGTGGGTATCCACATCGTGCGCTGGAGAAAACCACCTCAGCATAATGGAGGTATCTAGCGCGTAGCGAATCACCGCGCTTGTCTTTCCTCGCGTAGGATCGTGAGAGGATCCCAAGGCAGTGCCTTTTCGCGCAAGCTGTCTTGGAGCGCCATTCCGTGTTCAATAGCGGCCTGTTTTCGCTGGTACTCATACGTTTCCTCCCGTTGCTGGCAGTACGCCATAAAAGCTAGGCGCAGGAGCTTGCTGCGGCTTACGCCTTCCTGCTGCGCAACTTGATCGATGCGTTCGAGCAGCTCGTCCGGCAGCATGATATTTACGCGCGCCATAAGCCCCTTTCCTTTTTCTGACAAGCGGCGGGAAGCTGCCAAGGTAGCTTTGTCCCAACGGGCTGTCAAGACGAGCCTCTTGCCTTAGTTTGGGCTGGTCTTTAATGTTACAATTGGGATTAGAACATGAAAAATCACTTGAAAATATTATCGGGTTCCAGCAATCCACAACTGGCCCAAGAAATATGTGATTACTTGGCCATCGTGCCCACTCGCCGCCGGATCGTCCGGGAGCCCAACGACAATATAAAGGTTAAAATTGAGGAGAATGTGCGCGAAGACGACGTCTTCGTCATCCAGACGTCAGCATCCCCGGTCAATCATCACTTCGTTGAACTTCTGTTGCTAATCGATGCGCTCAAGTACGCATCGTCGCGCCGGATCACGGCCGTGCTACCCTATTATCCTTATGTGCGCGCCGACAAAAAGGATGAACCCCGCATTTCTATTAGCGCCCGCCTCGTCGCCGACTTACTCCAAGTGGCCGGGGCCGACCGGATCTTAACCATTACCTTGCACAGCCCGCAAATCGTGGCGTTCTCGCGCATTCCGGTTGACCAACTGTGGGCTACGAGCCTGCTGTGCAATTTTATGCGGATGAAAGACCTCAGCAATGCCGTGGTCGTGTCGCCCGATGTGGGGAGTGCCGACGAAGCCAGCGCGTACGCACGCCGGCTCGGCTTGCCGCTGGCCATTATGGACAAACGCCGCCACGCGG
Source organism: Gemmatimonadota bacterium (assembly GCA_009840005.1). The sequence goes on along the minus strand of VXOR01000114.1, from coordinate 40,925 downwards.
ACGACGAAAAGGTCGAAATCAAAAACATGATCGGCGAGGTCGAAGGCCGCGACGCCTTGCTCTTCGACGAGGAGGTGCTGACAGGGGGGTCTATGATGGAGTCGATACGGGTCCTCAAAGAAAGGGGCGTGCGCCGGATACTGGCCGGCTGTACGCACGGCGTTTTTTCTGGACAAGCCTTGGAAAGGATCGACGCCTCCTCGGTGGAAGCATTCGCCACTACGAATACCATTCCCTTGCCTGCGGACAAGCCAAGGCACAAAATCGCCGTGCTAAGCGTCGCTCGGTTGTTAGGGGATGCCATCAAAGCTATTCACCACGGCGAGTCAGTGAGCCGCTTGATTGAATGGGAGGACTAGTTGATGGTAAGTAAATTGAGTATATTAGCTGAGTTATGGGATTTTATGAAAGTGCGCAAAAAGTGGTGGTTGGGGCCGATATTTTTCACTTTGATTCTGTTGGGATTGTTAATAGTCACGACCCAAGGGTCGGCGGTAGCTCCCTTTATTTATGCGCTGTTTTAAGACTCATAACATATAATATGTAAAATGAATATAAAAAACCTAATCCGCGAAATTCCCAACTTCCCACAAGACGGCATCTACTTCAAAGACATCACGCCGCTGCTTAAAGACCCTGCTGGTTTATCCGCTGCGGTCCAAGCTATGCTCGAACCTTTTGTGGACGCCGAAGTGGACCTAATCGTCGGCATAGAGGCCCGCGGCTTCGTGTTCGCCGTGCCCATAGCACTCGAATTGGGCTGTGGTTTTGTGCCAGTGCGCAAACCGGGCAAGCTACCGGCGGCCACGCTGAGTCGCGATTACGCCCTTGAATACGGCGCGACGGCCTTAGAAATCCACACCGATGCCATCGCATCGGGGCAGAAGGTCTTGATCGTGGATGACGTTTTGGCCACCGGCGGCACCTTGGTAGCGACGTGTCAAACGCTCGAAGAGCTAGGAGCGGTTGTCGTGGGTATCAGCGTGTTGGCCGAGTTGAGCTTTTTGTCAGGCCGCGACCGCTTGGCCGGGTACAAATTGGAAAGCACTATCGTCTATTGAAACCCGAACCCCAAACAATGGAGACACTATACCTTCATGTCGAGTGAACGCCGTAAACTGAGCAAGAGTGAACTCCGCGAAGATGAGTTTGTCGAATGGATCATGGAAGCGGTCGAATACGTCAAAGAGCGTGCCCGTCTCTTTGTCGGTGGGGCCGTTGCCGTGGTCGCGGTCATTGTGGCCATCAATTATTTTATGGAGTCCAAGGAGGCGGACCGGCTCAAAGCCGCGGCTCTCCTCGGCGATGTGCTGATGGTCGAACAGGGCGGAGAGCCGACTGAGGCGATCCGCCGAGCCGAGGAGTTGGTGTCCGCCTATGCCGGAACCCCGGCTGCAGCTCAAGGGACCGTGCTCTTGGCCAATCTCTACTACGCGCAGGGCCGTTATGTTGAAGCTCGGGGCTATTACCAGACCTACTTGGCCAACTACGAGCCCGTGGATGTGTTGGCCTATGCCGCCCAAAGCGGTCTGGGTGCCTGCCTCGAAGCCGAAGGGCAGCTTGTGGCCGCGGCTCAGCACTACGAAACGTATGCAGCCCAGCAGGCCGGGACTATCCGCGAGGCGATGGCGCGGATGGAAGCAGCCCGAATATATGGGTTGGCCGGCCAAAGCGACAAGCAACAAGCCCTACTCGAACAGGTCAGTCGCACGTTCGCCCAGTACCCAATTGCCGCACAAGCCCGAGCGGCACTAGCCATGTTCTAAAGGATTTGTTGATGGGCCGTGCAGATCTCAAAGTTTTCGCCGGGCGGAGTAATCCCGCATTAGCTGAGGGTATTTACCAGTCGCTGGCCCTTGAGCCAGGGCGCATCGAGTTTATCGACTTTAGTAACGAAAATATAAAGGTGAAGATCTGCGAAAACGTGCGTGGCCGCGATGTGTTTTTTATTCAAACTTCGTGCCCGCCCGTTAGCGACTACTTGATGGAGTTGCTCATAGCCCTCGACGCCCTAAAATACGCCTCGGCTGGCCGTATCACCGCGGTCTTGCCCTACTATCCGTATGCGCTGGCCGATAGCAAGGACGAGCCAAGAATTTCCGTGACGGGTCGCTTAGTGGCCGACCTGATAGCCGAGGCGGGGGCGGACCGCATTCTCACCATGACTTTACACAGCCCGCAGACTATGGGTTTTAGCCGGATCCTAGTGGATCAACTAAGTGGCGTCCCGGCAATATGCTCCTACTACGCCGACGCGGACCTCAACCGAGATAATTTGGTCGCGGCCGCCCCAGACATCAGCCGCGCCAAGGTCACCGAAACCTACGCCCAGCGGTTGGGGTTGCCCCTCGTCGTCGTCGATCAAGCGGCCGGGGAAAACAGGGTTATTGGCGACGTAGCCGACCGAGATGTCGTATTCTTCGACGACGCGATTATTACTGGTGATTCCATTCTCAAGGGAGCGGCCGCGGTCAAGGAGCGCGGGGCGCGCAAAGTCTATGCCGGTTGCGTCCACGGCACTCTAACCAAGGAGACGATAGCGCGGCTGGATCAATTCAACTTCCAAGCCTTAGCCATTACCGATACGATCCCCTTGCCGGTAGATGCCCGCACCTCTATGGTGCAGGTGTGCTCGGTAGCCTCGCTCTTTGCCAGCGCCATCCGCGCCATCCACGAAGAAACGTCCATCAGCGCACTATTCAACTGAAGCGGGTGCCCCCTTGAAGATCGCAGTACTCGCCGATATTCACGCAAATCTCGAAGCGCTAGAGGCCGTATTAATCGCCGCGGCCAACGCCGGTGCCGAGCGCATTATCTGCTTGGGGGACATCGTCGGATACGGTCCCGATCCTTTGGGCTGTATCTATCGGCTCAAGGAGGTAGAGGCCCAGATCGTATTGGGCAACCACGACCAAGCGATGTTAGAGCCGGCGTGCATTCAGTCTTTTAATTTGTTGGCTCGTCCTTCGCTCTACCAAGCTTGCGAGATGTTGGGGGAGGAAGAACGCGATTTTTTGCGGCAAGGGGCCTTTCGGCGTGTGGAGGGCAATGCGGCTTTGTCCCACGCCAACCCCCTTAAGCCCGAAGAATGGGAACCCCTCCTCATGTACGATCGCGTCGCCTGGTGTATGAGCCATCTCAAATGGCCCTTGGCTTTTGTCGGCCACACGCACGAGGCGCGCATTTACTGCAAGATGCGAGACTATCCCATACCGCTGACTTCGGCTACGGTTGCCGTAGGGAATCATCAATTCTTGGTCTCCGTCGGCAGCGTCGGCCAACCCCGCGATGGCGACTGGCGGTCGGCGTACACCCTGTGGGATACCGACGAACAATGGATCGAACTCCAGCGCGTCGAATACCCGGTCAAGCTGACCCAGCAGAAGATCGACAATCTCGGCTACCCCAACTACCTAGCCGAGCGCCTCGCCAAAGGGGAGTAGGCAGGGGCTGATCGCACATGCAGGGCCGCATCATCAGAGTTTCTGGGCTACAGTGCCTCGTCGAAGTCGAGCAAAGCCACTGGCAGTGCAAAATTAGGGGCCGTCTCAAGGCCGGGGACCGCAAGACTAGCTCTCCGGTCGTCGCCGGTGACTGGGTTGAGATCGTGCCGACAGCCGAACGGACGGGTATCATCGAAGCGGTGCATACCCGCTCTTCCAAGTTTTCGCGTGGGGCCAGTGGAACGCGCCGGTTTGAGCAGATACTCTTTGTCAATATGGAGCAATTGGTCGTCGTTGTGGCTGCGAGTCAGCCAAAGCCCCGCCGCGGATTTATCGATCGAGCGGTCGTCATGGCCGTCAAGGGGAATCTCCAGCCCGTGGTTTGCATCAACAAGGTCGATTTAGTCTCCCGTGAAGCGGTAGATACGCTGACGGGACCCTACGAGGCGCTTGGTTATCCAATCTATCGCACCAGTGCTCTACGAGGCGATGGCATGGATGCGTTCAAAGCAGCCCTGCTCAACCGCAGCACAGCCGTGGTCGGCCAATCTGGGGTCGGCAAATCGACCTTGCTCAACGCTGTTGAGCAAGGGTTGGGACTGAAGACAAAAGAAATAATGAAGCGCCACGACCGGGGCCGGCACACGACCACAGTCGTCCATTTGTTTAAGCTGCAACAAGGCGGCTATGTGGCCGATACACCAGGAGTTAAAGAGCTCCGCTTATGGGGGGTAAAATCCGCTGAACTAGCGGAGTATTATCCCGAATTAGACCCCTTGCGCGGCCAGTGCCAATTTGGCGATTGCAGCCACTTGCACGAACCTGGTTGTGCCGTCCGTGCAGCGGTGGCAGCCGGCCGCATCTCGCTGGTGCGCTACGAAGGGTATCGGCGCATCTTCGAAAGCTTGAGTAGCGATGAGTGAACTGACCATCAAGGCTTTGCTCGCCACCTACGGGCAGCAACTGCGTCTAAAGCTGATCGCCGGTGCTGAGGGCCTACAGCGGACTATCAACAACAGCGACATCCATCGCCCTGGCTTGGCCCTGACGGGTTTTGTCGAGCTGTTTACTTTGGATCAAGCACAGCTTTTGGGCAATACGGAAGCAGAATACTTGCGCACCTTGTCCGCAGACGGACGGCGTCAGGCGCTCAAAATCATATATCAATTTGATATTCCATGCGTGGTTTGGACCGGTAGGGGACGCATGTTTCCCGAGTTGCGGCAGCTCGCCGATGAGTGTGCGGTACCACTGCTGAAGTCTGGATTCAACACGGCCGAATTCACCCATCTCATCCGTTTTTACCTCGACGAGGTATTCGCGCCCCAAATATCCATGCACGGGACGCTAGTTGATGTCTCTGGGGTAGGGCTGTTCTTTCGTGGTCGCAGCGGCATTGGCAAAAGCGAAGTCGCCTTGGATTTGGTCGAGCGCGGACATCGGTTAGTGGCCGACGATGTGGTCATCATCAATCGCAAGCCTCAAGGCATTTTGGTGGGCTGTAGCTCGGAAATGCTCCAAGACCACATCGAAATTCGCGGTATCGGCATCTTGGATGTGAAAAAGATGTTTGGCGCGTGGAGGACTCGGCGGCAGAAGCGGGTGGAGGTAGTGGTCAACCTCGTCGATTGGGACGAAAAATACGCTTACGAACGCCTTGGTCTTGAAGACAATAAGGTGGTAATCCTCGGCGTTGAGGTACCCGAGGTCTTCATACCGTTGTTTCCCGGCAAAAATATCACGGTACTCGCTGAGACCATAGCGATAGATTATCTTTTGCGCTTGGACGGGGAGTACGCGGCACGGACACTTAGCGATCGGCTCCAAGAGCGGATTAAGGCGGGCAAAAAACCATGATGACGCTCGGCGTGGCAGGCCATGATCGCGAGATCGACGCCCATCGGGATGCTTTGCGGGGTTGCCGCGATATCCAGCTCGTACACCAAGCCGACTGTGCCGCAGTCTTGGACCAAAAAATAGATGGGCTGGTGTTGTTGCATGTGGAAGATAAATCGCATTGGATCGGCGTGGCCCTAGCGGCCGGCCTGCACGTTATGGCAACCCATCCAGTACAGGAACTGAGCCATTCCAAGGTGTGCGTACTGTCCTTGGGGAAGCATACGCACTTTTGCTCGGCTTTAGCCGTTCGACGGGGCGTAGCGCATTATTCTTTGGAGCTTTCTTTTGATTCGGCTTTATTCGATCCTATTGATCGCGAGACGATCTGCAACCAAGCGGCCTTGGACGTATGCGACCTGCTGTTGAGCACATGGGGACCGGTAGATGTGCTCAACAGCAGGATGCGCAACTTCTTTCATCTTGGCCGGATGGAGGACGTGTCGGTCGCGCTGCTGCGGATGTGCAACGGCGTCGAAGGCTCAGTGACACTCCTAGACTTTACGGCAATAGCTCCGGCGTTGCGCATCCGCGCGTACGCACAAGACGAAATGGTCGATACGTCTTGGCCTTGGGTATGGGAAGCGGACGATCTAGCGGCGTACTATCGCAATTTTGTCGCCTTCATCCAAGGACGCGCCCAGCCGTTGTTGGGTTTAGAGCAGGTGGCCGAAAGCTATCGTCTTTTGGAATGGATGCGTATGTCGGCAAGACGAGATACGATTTTGAATCGCAAGGAAATAAAATATAATGTCTTATAAAAATTAATATGTAAACAAAAGATGAAAGAAAAATCAACACAGCCCACATACTTCGCTCTTGCGCTGGCATCCTTCTTATTGGCGATCGTGTTGCTGTTCAACATGCTAAGTCCTATGGCCGTGCCGGTTACTAGGGAACAGTTCGATCAGATTCGAGAGGCCGATCTCATTGAGTATCTGATCGTGCAACCCCGGGGATTTACTTGGCAGCTTATAAGAGCTGTCCGCGTTCAGGGGACCAACGGCGAGACGGTGGCCAAGCGGATCGAGCTAGCCGACCCCGACCCAACCCTGGCCGAAGATTGGCAACAAAAAGGGGGCGCAGTGCGTCAAGAGCAAGATACCTCTTGGTGGGGAGGTGTGGTTTTCATCGCCTTATTGCTTGGCGTGGGGGTATGGCACATCTGGTCCCAAATACGGCTAGATCTCAAAGGGGGAGGGGGGCCTCGCCGCCGCTTGCGCGACTTGGAAACCGCGCTCAAACAAGGCAAAATTACCCAAGCCGAATTCCGGCAGCAGGCCGAGCGGCTCTCGGCCGAGTTGTGAGGATTTATGACGAGTACTATTCGCGTCCTCGACGAAAGTCTCATTGGAAAAATAGCCGCTGGTGAGGTGGTGGAACGGCCAGCTTCGGTCGTGAAGGAATTGGTCGAAAACTCGATCGATGCGGGGGCCACTAAAATACGCGTGGAAATCAAGGCTGGTGGCAAGCAGTCGATCGTCGTGACCGACGATGGTTCGGGCATGAACAGGGAGGATATCGCGTTGTGCGCTCGCCGTCATGCCACGAGCAAGATGGCTTCAGTGGCCGATCTGTTTCGCATTCAGACGTTGGGGTTTCGCGGCGAAGCCCTAGCCAGCATTGGTGCGGTAGCTCACTTGGTCATCGAATCGCGTGCGGAGGAAGATGAAGTGGGGACGCGCTTGGTCGTGGAAGGGGGCATGGAACGAGAGATGCACAGTATGGGCCGAGCGCGTGGCACGACCATCGTGGTAAAGAACCTGTTTTTTAATACGCCAGCCCGCCGCAAGTTTCTCCGCTCCGTCGATGCGGAAGCTCGCCACGTGGCCCAGACCATCATTCATTTAGCGGCTGGTTATCCAGCCTTGGGCATTGAATTAGAACACCAAGATCGTCAGGTATTGAACTACACCCCGGCATCTCGTCGGGAGCGGGCAGCCGAATTGTTGGGCATGCGGCCTCCATACGGAGGCCGGACTGCTCCAGGCGTCGAACTGTTGGATCTCGCACACGAGGAAGAGGGTCTCAAGCTTGAAGGAGTCTTAGCTAGTCCTGAACACTGCGGCCGAAGCAAGAGCAAGCAGTACCTCATCGTCCAAGGGCGGCCCATTTCCTCGCGACTGATGGCCAGTGCTGTACAGCGATGTTTTGAGGGACTACTGCCCGAAGGACATCATCCAATATTCATGCTTTGGATCGATATGGATCCAAGGAAAATCGACGTCAATGTCCATCCGACCAAGCGGGAGATTCGCTTGGCCAACGAAGGGCAGGTCGTTGCGGCTATTGAGAACAGCGTCCGAAAGAGTTTGCGCTTGCCCGATACGCAAGCCTTTGTCTATGCTGCGGCCCCAATGCTGCGGCCGGACAGCACATCTCGCTTCAGCGAGAGCATAGGCACTGCCAGCCCAGCGCACGTGGGCGAACCGATAGCGCCGGCATTGCAGAAGCTGTCTGCACCCGGGTCAACAACCCACGATGCCGACGATCAGCTCGCAATGACCTTCGTCGCTCCAGCCACGGCCAAAATCGCCGTCACCGAAGACGCCGCGATATGGCAGGTTCACAACCAGTTCATCCTCGTCGAGGTAGCCGACGGCTTGCTCTTCATTGATCAGCAGGCCGCGCACGAACGCATCAATTACGATCGGGCCATGGCGCAAATGGACGGCGTAGCCGGCACAAGCCAGCAGTTGCTTTTTCCCATACAGCTAGAAATAGGTGCAGCGGATTTCGAGATATTCAAACAGATACAGGATGATATTGCCAAGCTGGGCTTTGTCGTGCGGGATTTTGGCGTGCGGACGGTGTTGGTGGAAGCGGTGCCCGCTGAATTGGATCGCTTTGGCGAAGGCGATGTTTTTTATCAGCTATTGAACGATGTGCGCGATGGCCAGCATTCGGGCCGATCTTGGCGCGAAGCACTCGTCTTGGCTTACGCACGCAAAGCGAGCATCCAGAAGGGGCAGAAACTGAACGCCGAGGAAATGGCGCATTTGACCGGCGAGTTGCTAAAAGTTGACTCACCGCACATAAGCCCAACGGATAAGCCGATTATGGCGCGGATGAAATTGAGCGATATGGAGCGTTTATTGCGAAAATTATAGTTCTTCAATTTTGGTTTTTATACTACCGATAACAAGCATTATCGGTAGTATAAAAACTAGGTGAATCTCTAATGAAACGCAGCGGCAAAATCCGGTGATGTTCGCTATATTTGGGACATCAGATGCCAATTAAGCCTAGGCGAGCATTTATGAGCAAAACACTCAATCCGGTCGTCCGCAGGCTAGCGCCAGCACAAGCGTTGGTAGCGGACGATCCTCTCGAACAATTTCTCAGCGGTCAACTAAGCGAGCGCACGCGGCGTGCGTATTACGCCGATCTCCAGCATTTCTTTGCATCCATCGGCCTGGAACTAAATGAAGTCTCGCTTGCCGTCTTGCAGTCGATCACCTTTGAGCACGTGGTCGCCTTTAGAAATCAACTCGCTAGCGAAGGCTACAAGCGCAGTAGCATCAACAGAAAGTTGTCCAGCCTGAAGTCGTTGTTCAAGATGCTGGTCGCCTTAGGCCACATTAAGAAGAATCCCGCTGACTCTACTTTGGTGCGCGGCTACAAAGTAGAGGAAACGCTGGCTGGCAAAGCACTTTCCAATCAGGTGCTGAACAAGATCCAGCAAGCCATCGCCAAAGAAAAAGACGATTTGGTGCGCACACGCGATGCGGCCATATTTCACTTGCTCACGTTCGGCGGGCTGCGCCGCTCCGAAGTGGCAGGCATCGCTTGGGAGGATATATCCTTGGAAGGCGTCTTTTACATCCTGCACCTGCCCGATACTAAATCAGGCGTGGAGCAGGAAATCAAACTGCAAAATATCATCCTACATCATCTAGAATTATACAAACAACAACTACAGATGGCGGGCTTATCGGCGACTGGCAAGGTTTTCATCAGCCTATCGCGCAACCAGTCCCGCGGTCAGCCACTAACCGATCAATCGGTGAATCACATCGTCAAAAAGTACGCCCTACGCGCTGGTCTCCCCCAAAACGTCACCGCACACATGTTCCGCCACACCTGCTGCACTTTGGCGATTGAAGGTGGAGCCAAGCCCCAGCAGGTCCAAGCCCATTTGCGCCACAAGGATTTAAAGACGACGATGCGCTATTACGAAAACCGGGAGAGGCTGCTCGATAATGCGTCTGATTATATTAGGATTGGTAGTTGAGGATTTGAGGTTTATTTGTTTTTTTCTTTTATTTACATATTAATTTTTATAAGACATTTTTTCCAACTTCACTGAGATTTTACACCACAATATTGACAATTCTATCCGGCACCCATATAAACCGCTTTATCGCGGTTTCATCGACCACGTATTTCTGGATGCTTTCCATGTCGAGTACCAAGGACTTGATCGCGTCCTCTTCAGTGCTGACGGGCACTTCGACTTGTCCGCGGATTTTGCCGTTGACCTGAATGGGCACTACGATCATGTCCTCGGTGGCCTTGGCTGCATCCCACTCAGGCCAACTCTGGCGACTGAGATCTCCCCTCCCGCAACTCGCCAGTTCCCAGATTTCCTCGGCAATATGCGGAGCAAAAGGCGCAAGCAGGATCAAGAAGGACTTGGCAACGACCTGTGGTACTTCGTCTAAAGACACCAATTGGTTGTTTAGTTCGATCAAGGCGGCGATAGCCGTATTAAATCGCAGCCCCTCGATGTCTTCGGTTACCTTCTGGATGGTTTGGTGCAGCTTTCTTTCTAGGTCAGGTGCCAGCGCAACGCTCTCCCCTATCTTTGCGCGTCGGTCCGAATCGACAAAGTTGCGCCAAACGCGCTGCAAGAAGCGCTGCATCCCACGAATGCCTTCCATGTTCCACGGCGCACTCGCCTCGAGCGGCCCCATGTACATTTCGTATAGTCGCAGAGTATCCACGCCAAATTCCTCGCCGACCTCTTCCGGCGGCAACCCATTTTTGTAGCGCTTGCCCATTTTGCCGAAAGACCGGCGTAGCACCTTTCCCGTCCCTTTCTCAACAGGCTCCCCGTCGCGGAACTCGACCTCGCGGATGTCGATATACACGCCGCGCTCGTCCTGAAAGGCATCCGCAGTCATCATACCTTGGTTGAACAACTTCTTAAACGGTTCAGGCGTGGATACATGGCCTAAGTCGTAGAGGGCCTTGTGCCAAAATCGAGCGTAGAGCAAGTGCAACACTGCGTGTTCAGCGCCGCCGATGTAGAGATCAACGGGCATAAAGTAGCCCTCCTTGGCCGGGTCGCAGAAGGCTTCTTCGTTGTGCGGATCGATAAAGCGGAGATAGTACCAGCAAGAACCGGCCCATTGGGGCATGACGTTGAGTTCGCGCTGGCAGGCCATCCCGTCAATTTCCACCGTCGTCCACTCCGTTTCGGCCCGGTGCAACGGCGGTGAAACGGGGTGGGTGGGGTCGTCGGAGGTTTCCGGTCTGAAATCCTCTAGGTCCGGCAGCAGCACCGGAGGCTCGACCGCGACGGAATATCCATCGGGATGCGTGGCCAGTGGAAAGGGTTCGCCCCAATAGCGCTGCCGAGCGAAGGTCCAGTCGCGCAGTTTGTAGTTTACCTCGGCTTGGCCGCGCCCTTGGGCGACTAGTGCATCAATGATTTGGGCTTGGGCTTCGACCGTTGCTGAGCCGTTGATGGTGTATGGATTATCACCGCTCCGTACTGGAGGCGAGTTGATTGCAGTCCCCTCCCCAGCATACCACCCTTCGCCCTTTACTTCCCCTCCGGTAACTACCTTTACAATGTCCAAGTTATAGGCGGTGGCGAAGGCGAAATCGCGCTCGTCGTGAGCTGGCACCGCCATAATGGATCCAGCACCGTAGTCCATGTTGACATAGTCGGCGACGAAAATGGGAATTTTTTGTCCGTTGACTGGATTGCGGGCATAGATGCCGGAGAAGACGCCCGTTTTTTCTTTAGTTTCATCCGCCGTGGAGACGGCAACCTGAGCTATGTACTGGGCTACCGCTTCCCGGATGGATTCCCCGCCCCCCTTCCACCGCTCGGGCGTCCCATCGGGCCAGACGCTGGGCACTAGGTAGGCTTCCCCGGCGGGATCAACCAGCGGATGCTGAGGGGCAATCGCCATAAAGGTCGCGCCAAAGAGCGTGTCGGGGCGGGTCGTGAACACGGGTAATTGCCCAGCGACCGCGTCGCTTTGCGGGTCGAGGACATCGAAGCACACTTCAGCTCCTTCGCTGCGCCCGATCCAGTTGCACTGCATCCGCTTGATAGGTTCTGGCCAATCAAGACGAAAGGGCGCGCCGTTGCGGTCCTCCAGCGCAAAGTCCAAGTCCTCTAAGAGTCGTTCGGCGTAGGCTGTTATGCGCATCGTCCATTGTTGCAACGGTTTGCGGTACACGGGAAAATCTCCCCGCTCGCTGCGGCCTTCATTGGTTACCTCCTCGTTGGCCAGCACAGTGCCCAAGCCCGGGCACCAATTGACGACGGCATTTTGCTGGTACACCAGTCGGTAGTTGTTCAGCACAGCTTGCTGCTGAGCCGTGGTCAGTGCGGACCAAGCTGCCTCGGTGCCTAGTATCTGGCGATCTGTGGCCGACAAGGCCCTGCCAGCCACAAATTGAGCCTCTAAGTCGGCAATGGGCTTGGCTCGCCCCTTTATTTGGCTTCCATTGCCATCTTCCCAGACTTCGCTTGCGTCGAAATAGCTATCGAATAGCTGGGCAAAAATCCACTGGGTCCAGCCATAGTACGACGCCTGCGACGTAACCACTTCGCGGGTCCAGTCAAACGACAGCCCGAGGAACTGCAACTGGCTGCGCATAGCATCGATATTCTGCTCAGTAACGGTTGCCGGATGGATGTTGTGTTCGATAGCGTACTGCTCGGCCGGCAAGCCAAAACTGTCGAATCCCATCGGGTGCAGGACGTTAAATCCCTGCATCCTTTTGTAGCGACTGTAGATGTCGCTGGCGATATACCCCTTGGGATGGCCGATGTGCAACCCCGCGCCACTAGGATAGGGAAACATATCGAGAATGTAGCACTTGGGTTTACTGCCATCGAAACCGGGATCTCCCGGCCCCGGCGTTTGATAGGTCTTCTCTTCCTCCCAATGGGACCGCCATTTGGTTTCGATGGTTTGGAAATTGTATTGGCCTTTTTTTGATTTTGTTGACATAATTATCCTTATAAGACATTTATGGATAGAGACGCTGCATCATACGCGGAAATGGAATGGTCTCGCGCACGTGCTTGACATCGCACAACCAAGCGACCACCCGCTCGATTCCCATGCCGAAGCCAGCGTGCTCGACCGAGCCATAGCGCCGCAAGTCGAGGTACCAGCTAAAGGCTTCTTGGGGCAAATGATGCGTGGCAATTTTGTGCTGCAGGACAGCGAGGTCGTCTTCGCGTTGCCCACCCCCGATGATTTCCCCGTACCCTTCGGGTGCCAACAGATCCATGCACAGGGCTAAACGGGGGTCTTGGGCATCTTCCTTCATGTAGAATGCTTTGACCGCGCTGGGATAGCGGTGGACGAAAACCGGCGACTCGAACTGGGAGGCGAGGATGGTTTCGTCGTCCCCGCCCAGATCACTCCCCCAGGAGATGTCGCTGCCCAAGGCTGTCAGGCGCTCGACGGCTTCATCGTAGGTCAGGCGCGGAAAGGGCCGACTGACCCGTTCTAGCTTGTCGGTATCTCGCTCGAGAAGTTTTAGCTCTGCGCGGCGACGGTCGAGCACGCGGTCGAGCACGTATAGGACCATGTCCTCGGCCAAGGCCATCGCACCCTCCAAATCGCAATACGCCATCTCCGGCTCGATCATCCAAAACTCCGTCAGGTGCCGGCGGGTCTTGGACTTTTCAGCGCGGAACGTCGGGCCAAAACAATAGACCTTGCCCAAGGCCATAGCGGCCGCTTCCATATAAAGCTGGCCACTTTGGGTCAAATAAGCCGTGTCATCGAAATACGCGGTCTCAAACAGGGTCGAAGTCCCCTCACAGGCCGCGGGCGTAAAAATCGGCGCATCCACGAGGACAAAGCCACGCGTTTCCATGAAGTCGCGGCAGGCTTTGCCGATCTCGCTACGGATCTTGAGAATGGCCCCCGGACGAGAAGACCGCAGCCATAAATGGCGGTGGTCGAGGAGAAAGGACACGCCGTGTTCCTTGGGTGTGATAGGATATGGCTCAGCTTCTTGCACGACTTCGAGATCGCTGACCCCCACCTCATAGCCGATAGGTGCGCGCTCTTCCCGCCGCACTTGACCGTGGACTACGAGCGAAGATTCTTGGGGCAAGTGATCGCACTGCTCGAACAACTCGGCTTCAACATCCCCCTTAAAAACAACGCATTGCACTACGCCGCTACCGTCGCGCAGTTGCAAGAAATGCAGTTTGCCGCTCGATCGCTTGTTGTACAACCAACCGCGCAGCACCACTTCTCGGCCCTCATAGCGGCCGATATCAGCCACCTGAATCAACTCCATTTGCTTATCCATATACCATTAAAGATAAATAAAGAAAAGACTATCGAGCTAGACTCGATAGTCTTTTTCTTCGTCTAGCGCAAGACCAGTACTTACTTCTTTAGCAGGGCCTTGTGGCTGAGCCGCATCTTGCCGCCGGTGTCGATTTCGAGGACCTTGACGGCGATTGTGTCTCCTTGTCCAACGACGTCTTCGACCTTATCCACGCGCCGATGCGCCAACTCGGAGATGTGCAACAGGCCCTCCTTGCCGGGCAGAATCTCGACGAAGGCCCCAAAGGGCATGACCCGTTTGACAACCCCATCGTATTCTTTGCCAACCTCGGCGTCGGCAGTGATTCCCTCGATCATGCGCCGTGCCTCTTCGGCTGGACCCGCTTCAACCGAGGCAATGGTAATCGTGCCGTCTTCATCGACATTGACCGTGGCACCGGTCTTTTCGATCTCGCGGATGGTTTTGCCACCCGGGCCGATGACCGCGCCGATTTTGCTCTGGTCGATCTTGACAAACTCAATGCGCGGAGCCCAACGCGAAAGCTCGGGCCGCGCCGCGCTCAGGCATTCGTCCATAATGGCCAAGACCTGATCGCGCCCCTCTTTGGCGCGGTCGAGGGCTTCCTTGAAAATGTCTAGCTGCAAACCCTGGATCTTGATGTCCATCTGGATCGCAGTAATCCCGTCTTTGGTGCCGGCGACCTTGAGGTCCATGTCGCCTAGGAAATCTTCGGCGTCGCGGATGTCGGTCAGCAGTTCGTATTCGTCCCCTTCCTTGACTAAGCCCACGCCCGTGCCGCACACCGAGGTTTTGACGGGGATCCCAGCATCCATCAAGGCGAGAGAGCAGCCACACACTGTGGCCATGGAACTGGAGCTACTCGACTCAGTAATATCGGACACCAACCGAATCGTATAAGGGAAGGATTCGACCGATGGAATGACCGGCTCTAAGGCGCGCTCGGCCAGATGCCCATGGCCGATGTCCCGCCGGCCCGGACCGCGCTCAAAGCGCACTTCGCCGACCGAATACGGGGGGAAATTGTAATCCAAGTAATAGGACTTAAACCGCTTGCCTTGCAGATCGTCGGCCATGCGCTCGTCAAGCTTAGTGCCCAGCGTCGCCACACAGAGAGCTTGCGTCTGTCCGCGAGTAAACAGTGCCGAACCATGCGTCCGCGGCAACACCGTACTTTCGCAGGTAACATCGCGCACCGCGTCGAGTGCGCGACCATCGATGCGCCGTTTCTCCTTGAGGATCATAGTGCGCATGTCGGCCTTGAGCAGCGCTTCTAGCTCGCCTAAGATGAGCTTTTCTGATTCTGGAAAGCGCTCGGCCAACCCCTCCAAGACATCGGCATTAATCGCGTCGATGCGCTCTTGCCGCTCTTCTTTGCGTGGGCTTCTGTTGGCCTCGGCGATCCGCTCTTGCGCCAACTCGGCAACAGCGCTGACCAGTTCGGGATCGGCTTCTGCGACCTCAATGACAATTTTCTCCTTGCCGACTTCAGCAACCAGCCGCTCCTGTAGCTCGACCAGTTCGGCGATGCACTCGTGGCCAAAGGCCAGCGCATCCACCAAATCTTGCTCGGCGATCTCGTGGGCACCCCCTTCGACGCTGACAATGGAATCGGCCGAACCGCAGACGATGATTTCGAGATCGGACTCATCTAGCTGGGCCGAAGTCGGATTGGCGACGAACTCGCCGTTGATGCGCCCGACTCGCACGGCTCCCATAGGGCCAGCAAAGGGAATGTCGGAGATGCTCAAAGCCGCTGAAGCCCCGATTAAACCCAAGATGTCAGCGTCGTTTTCGCCATCGTACGAAAGCACCGAAACATAGACTTGGATCTCATAGGGAAACTTCTTGGGAAACATCGGTCGAATGGGGTGATCTATTAACCGGGCGCTCAGGGTTTCCTTTTCGGAGGGACGCCCTTCGCGCTTAAAGATGTTGCCCGGTATCTTGCCGCCAGCGTAGGCCTTTTCTCGGTAATCTACGATCAAGGGCAGAAAGCCCCGATCTTCCGGCGTGTTGGTCCGGCAGGCCGTGACCAGCACTACGGTATCCCCGTATTGCATCCACACAGCCCCATTGGCCTGTTTGGCGATTCTGCCCGTTTCGATCGACAGACTCCGCCCGCCTATTTCATGTTCAAATTTAGTCATTAGATATATCTTTTGATCTTTCTTTGAGGTTTTGAATTCTGTGCAGCATCCGCACCAGCGGACGCCGCGGTGAGTAGCTCAGTGCGAGCTAACGGCGCAATCCGAGCTCGTGGATTAACGCCGAGTACGCCTGCGGGTCTTTTTTTTGGTAGTAGGTCTGCAATCTCCTCCTTTTGCCTATGAGTACGAGTAACCCCCGCCGCGTGGCAAAGTCCTTTTGCTGGTCTTTGAGATGCTCGGTCAGGTTCTGGATGCGCTCGCTGAGAATGGCGATCTGCACCGGGGCGGATCCAGGGTCGGCCCCTTGACCAAATTTTTCGATCAGTTCCTTCTTGCGTTCGGTTGTTATTGACACCTTCAACCTCCGTATTTCGCGCCGCGCTATTTGCCTTCAGCACTGGAGGCGAACAGCGCACGTGCTTGGTGAATGTCTTTGCGAATCTGCCCTACCAGCTCGTCTGGACAGGCAAATGCGCGTTGGTCTCGCAACTTTTTTACGAGGGCGACCTGTAGATTTTGTCCGTAGAGGTCGCCGGAAAAATCGAGTATATGCAGCTCGATAACTAGCGTTGCTTCGGCAAACGTGGGCCGGGGGCCAACATTCGCCACGGCCTGTAAAACTCGACTGCCCGGGTATTGTACCTCAGCAGCAAATACCCCCTGAGGCAAGGGCTTTTCGCCGGGGGGCAACAAATTCGCCGTGGGAAACCCCAGTGTTTTGCCGCGTCCTTGGCCCCTCGTGACGC
Source organism: Gemmatimonadota bacterium (assembly GCA_009840005.1). Next base: position 24,167 of record VXOR01000114.1, on the reverse strand, counting down.
GGCCGGAAAAATGAACGCCAGCGCTCTCCATCTAAGGTTGGCGCAAAACGCACAGGGGCCGCAATGACCCCTGCTCCCACCGCGCGAGACCAAACAAGGTTTGTGCTGCGTCAAAGACTGCACAAACTTCGTGCGGTCCTGCGCCAGTGGGGTACTCGATTGCCTTCCCATGAACGAAGTCAACTAGCTCGCCTTCGTTCAGTTCCACGGCAGCCAGCTCGCTCAAGGCCAGTCGCGGATGGACGAGGGCCTTTTCAATTTGGCCTGCTCTACTTAGACGGGCTACTTGGTCTAATGTCAGGGCTTTATCCAGCCCGAGACCTCCCGCACGCAGTCGGCGCAATTCCGCCAAATAGGCACCCGTTCCCAAAGCCTCCCCCAGATCGGCGGCTAGCGAGCGAATGTACGTTCCCGCAGAGCAATGGATTCTCACCCTTAGTCTGGGGAAATCGTAGCTGAGCAATTCCATTGCGTGGATGTGGACCCGGCGAGGTTTGAGGGCGACCTCATCCCCACGGCGCACCCGCTTATACGAGCGCACCCCAGCTACCTTTACGGCTGAATGCGCTGGCGGAATTTGGTCTATGACGCCCGTAAACTCGCACAGAGCTTGGACCACATTTTCGACGTCGGGAGGTGCGCAGTTGGCTTGGTGGCGGACCGGCCCCTCGGCATCGCCCGTAGCACTTACAGCTCCCAGACAAATCTCGGCCTCGTATTCCTTATCCGCACCGCTGAGCCACCGGTTAAGCCGGGTATAGCGCCCCAAGCAAACGATCAAAACGCCGCTGGCCAAGGGATCGAGCGTGCCACAGTGCCCAATGCGCCGCAATTGCAACAGACGCCGGAGCGAGGCGATTACGTCGTGGGAAGTGGGGCCTTTGGCTTTGTCGATGACAAAAACCCCGGTCTGGGCTGGATCAACCATGCTGCGCTCTACCGAGACTGTCGATCAGAGCCGTCAGTCGCGCGGCGCGCACGGCGGTGTCGTCGTATGCAACCCGCAACTGGGGTGCGTAGCGCAAACGCATACGCTGGGCGATTTCTCGACGTATAAAACCCAAGCCCCGCTGCATCCCTTGGAGTACCTGCTTTTTGTCGTCTGCATTGCCGAGCGTGCTTACAAAGATCGTGGCATAGCTCATGTCGGCGGAGAGTTCCACATCCACTACTTGGACTAGCTGCAACCGAGGATCCTTCATCCGCCCTACGATGTCGGTCAACTCGCGCAGCAACTGCCCGCGCACTCGGCTAATGCGTTGCGGAGAGGCCACCTGCCCTCAGTGTACTTCCATTTGGTAGTCAAGGATATGCACCCGGGGATCGCCTTCGACGAAGTTGACGATTTTAGTCAGCATCTCATCACAGTGTTCAACGGCCGAACTCACCACGGCAATCCCCAACATCGTCCGCTGCCAAAGCGCGTGGTCATCTACTTCGGCCACAGCCGCGTTAAAGCGGTTGCGGATGCGCCCCTTGAGGCTGTTGAGGACTTGCCGCTTGTCTTTGAGCGAATGGCTATCGCCGATATAGAGTTGCACTGTACAGCTCATAACGATCAAAACAATTCAACTACCCTACAGCGTCCGCTCGGTCTCGACCATAACCAAGGATTCGACAATGTCGCCTTCTGCAATGTCGTCGAATCCCGCAAATCCCATGCCGCACTCGAAGCCCTCAGAGACCTCGCGCACGTCGTCCTTGAACCTCCGCAACGAAGTAAGCTCTCCGGTAAAGACGACTTGGCCATCGCGCAAAATTCGCACCTGATTGCTGCGGGCGATGGTGCCGTCTTGCACCAAACAACCGCCAATCGTCCCCATGCGGGACGAGCTAAAGATCTGGCGAATTTCGGCCCGGCCCACCACCTGTTCTTCGGTCGTTGGAGCCAAAAGGCCAGCCAAGGCGGCTCGCACATCCTCGATAACCTCGTAGATGATGCGGTAGTTGCGAATCTCCACGCCCTCCTGCACAGCGAGGTCTCGGGCCGAAGGTTGGGTACTTACGTGGAAACCAAGCAAAATGGCGTTAGAAGCCGCCGCCAGCAGTACATCCGATTCTGAGATGGCACCCACCGCGCTGTGAATGACGTTGACCCGCACTTCCTCGTGGGTTATGCGTCCCAATTCTTCGGCAATGGCCTCGACCGACCCATCGACATCGCCTTTGACCACCACCCGCAACTCTTGAATATGGCCTTGCTGGATCTGATCATGTAAGTCGCTGAGCGTAACCGTGTGCAGCTTGCGGTGATCCTGCTCGCGCTTGATGAGCTGCCGCCGCTGGCTGAGGTCTTTGGCTTCGCGCTCGGAATTGGCCACGGCAAAAATATCTCCAGCCTGCGGCACCCCGGGCAACCCGAGCACTTGGACGGGCACAGAGGGTTTTGCTCCTTCAACGCGCTGGCCATGCTCATCGAGCAGGGCGCGGACCCTACCGCTGTGCACACCGGTAATAAAAGGCTCGCCGACGCGCAGCGTTCCCTCTTGCACCAAAACTGTAGCCACCGGCCCCCGCCCCTTGTCGAGATGGGCTTCGACAATCGTCCCACGCGCTTTCTTATGGGGATTGGCCTGCAACTCAAGTAACTCGGCCACAATGAGGAGCAATTCCAGCAAGTGGTCTATGCCTTGTCCGGTTTTGGCGGAGATTTCGGCACAGGGAATCTGCCCCCCCCACTCCTCGATTAAGACTCCTCTTTCTGATAACTCCCGCTTGATCTTATCTGGGTCGGCCGTAGGCAAGTCTATTTTGTTTATCGCGACGACTAAGGGAACCTGCGCGGCCTTGGCGTGGTCGATCGCTTCAATGGTCTGCGGCATGACGCTGTCGTCGGCCGCCACGACCAAGATCACAATATCAGTTACTCTTGAACCGCGCGCCCGCATCGCCGTGAAGGCCGCGTGCCCTGGGGTGTCGAGAAACGTCACGCCGCGACCGTCTTCCATGTTGATCACATACGCCCCGATGTGCTGGGTAATGCCGCCAGACTCACCCTCGACCACCTTGCTTTCACGCAAGTAGTCGAGCAACGAAGTTTTGCCGTGATCGACGTGGCCCATGACAGTAACGACCGGCGGACACGGCTCGGGTTCGCCGATTTCTTCCTCCTCAACAATCTCATCCAACTCGTCTTCTTCGGCCTCCAGCGGAACCACTTCAAAGCCAAACTCGTCGGCCAGCGTCTGCATGGTTTCCATATCGAGGCGTTGATTGATCGTCGCCATGGTACCTAACTGCAAACACAAGGCGATCACTTCGCTGACCTTGACGCCGAGTTGTTCGGCAAATTCGCCGAGCGTGATAAACTCGCCGACCTTGATCTGGCGAATCTCACTGTCTTCCTCGGCACCGTCTTCGCGTGGGCCGCGCTCGTAGCGCCGGCGCACCCGACCCTCGTTGAGTTGGCTTAAGGTCCGCCGCACGCTTTCTTGGACTTCCCTAGCATCGGGTGCCCCTTTGCGCCGCTTCCCTCGGCGGCGCTTTGGCGGCGACCCGGGCAAATTGGCCTGGGCGGTTACTTCTCGCTTTTCGCCCAAGCCCTCGCGGATGCTTTCTAAACTATCCTGCCCCTTGCCACGGCGGCGACCGCGGCGACGCCCTCCCTCGGCCTTGTCGGGCAGAGGCACGGCGCTCTCCCCGGCTTGCCCTTCAACGCTCTGCTTGCGAGTTGTCGGCCCCCTTTCGCGGCGACGCCCGGGTCGCATGCCATCGGCCTGTTTGCGACTGTCCTCTTTGGCCTTCTGCCGCTTTACTTCCTCTATCGAGCTCTTCTTTTCTTCAGCCAGCTTGCGGTCAATGGCCTCCAGCATCTCAGGCGTAAGTACGCTCATATGGCTCTTTACTTCCATATCCATGCCCTTGAGCATGGATATGAGCGCATCACTGGACAGCTTCTGTTCTTTGGCTACTTGATAAACCCGGCGCTTTTCCAAAATTATTCCCTCAGCTACTCAGCCCTTTGGTCTGTCTCGTCTTCTCCACTCACAGCGGGTGCGGCAGGTACTTCTCCACTCTCTTGCTCAGCTTCCTGTTGGACCGCTTCGGCCTCCTCAGCAGCAATCAATGCTTCAATATCGACCTCACCGTGTTCGGCCAGGTACGCGGCGGCGGCGGCCTTTACTCCTTGGGCGGTTTCGGCTAACTCTAGGCCCGGCACGGTCTGTAACAACTCTGTATCGGCATCGGATATCGCGGTGATGGAGCCGAAACCGGACGTAGTTAAACTCAGGGCAATCAACTCGCTAATACCATCGATCTGGCGGAATACTTGCTGGTACTTATCCTGCTTGGCGCGGCGCTCTTGGTATTGCTCGTCGGTGATAATATCGAGCCCCCAACCCGTCAGTTGACTCGCGAGTTTGGTATTTTGGCCGCCCTTGCCAATGGCCAGCGATAGCTGATCCTCTTCGACGATCACCACCGCGTGTCGGCGGCGCGAATCCGTAATGCAACGCACTACGGTGGCCGGACTTAGAGCGCGGCTTATGAATATATCCGGCTCGTCGATCCAAGGAACGATATCGATACGCTCGCCACTCAATTCTCGGACTATGGCTTGCACTCGCGATCCTTTTACCCCCACGCAGGCCCCCACCGGATCGACGCGTTCGTCGCTGCTGCTGACCGCAATCTTGGCTCGCTCGCCCGGCTCGCGGGCCACGCCGTGAATATCAACGATGCCCTCGGCTATTTCCGGCACTTCTGTGGCAAAGAGCTTCCTGAGGAATTCGGGCCGCGTTCGAGAAAGCAAGACCTGAGGCCCCCGGCTCGACTTGAGCACCTCGTATATATAGCCCCGCACCGCATCGCCTTGGCGGTAGCGCTCACGGCGGATTTGCTCTTTGTATGGCACGGCGGCCTCGGCCCGACCAAGGTTGAGAATGATGTCGCCGTGGCTGATCTGTTGCACGGTACCGGACTCGACGAGGCCGACCCGACCAATAAATTCGTCGTATATTCGCTCACGCTCGGCTTCGCGCACCCGCTGAATGAGAATCTGCTTTGCGGTCTGGATGGCGTTGCGACCAAAGTCGGCGAAATTGAGCTGCTGTACCAGCACGGAACCCAGTTGGGCATGGGGGTCGATGTTGCGGGCGTCGGCGAGGAGAATCTCCATGGATGGCTCGGCTACTTCTTCGACGACGGTCTTGCGGGCGTACACGGCCATCTTACCTTGGGCCGCGTCGATGTCAACCTCGTAATTTTCGGTATTGCCGTAGTGCCTTTTGGCGGCTGAAATTAGAGCGTCGGCAAGGGTTTGTACCACCAATTCCCGATCGACGTTTTTTTCGCGGGCAATCTGCCCCAAGGCTTCGACAATGTTTGCGTTATTCATGATTTTTTGCTCAACCTTCGCTGCTTACAATTCTGGTTCGATGTTGGCTTTAGCAATATCGGCGCGGGCCACGGTCTCGGCTGGGCTGTCGAGCTGAATCCGGTCGGCTTCCCAAGCGATCAGCCGACCTTTGACCGCTCGGCCGGACGTGAGCACGACTTTTAGCAAACGGCCACAGGCGCGGGTGAAATCCCTATCGGTCTCTAAGGGCCGGTCCAATCCCGGCGAGGTCACTTCGAGCCGATACCGCCCGGCAATGGGATCTTCTATATCGAAGAGATCGGCCACTTCGCGACTGATCGACTCACAGATGGCCAGCGTTATACCGCAATTTTTGTGAACCAATAACCTAACTAACTGATTACCGTGAGCTCCGCTGAGTTCAATATCGACGAGTTCGGCCTCGTGCTCGCGGATAATGGGTTCGACAAGAGCTACTAGACCGGCCTTTAATGCGAATTTATCTACGGCGCAAATACGCGCTTTTCCCCCTTAAGCAAAAAAGTGGGCTATGACGCCCACTCAGGATTATAAAATATAGAATTATATTAGTTTAGGCAAGACGACTTAACAGTTCTAGCCAAATGTCGATGCTAGAAGAGACGCAATATCTCGCGCAGTTCTTTTTTAGTCTCTTCTAGCATTCTGAATGCAGCCTCCCGGTCCTGTACAGACTCGGCGTTGGCTTGCTCCGCTGCTGGCGCGGGCCTGTCCTGTTGTTGGGCAAGCAAAACAGACACTTGCTCGCCAACCTGACGCAGGAGTTCGGGTTCGTCTTTGAGCTTTTTCTTTACCCCTTGCGTCGTATAGCGCTCCTCGTAGAGGAGGCGTTTGAGCAACAAGATGATCCCTATGTCGCGTTCTCTATAGGCCCTGTTTTTGCCACCGCGCGCACGACGCGGCCGCAAACACGCAAACTCCTTCTCCCACGCCCTGAGCGTATAGGATTGTAGTTGTGTGAGGTCTGCGACTTCGCTGATGCTGTAATACAGCTTGTTTTGCAATGGATTTTTCACGATCGAGCTTCCCTGTATCCTTTGCGATGACGCCAAGCGATGCGCAAGGGCGTTCCCTCGAAATCAAACTCCGACCTCAGTCGATTTTCGATGTGGCGTCGGTAATTTCCCGGCACGGAGCGGGGTAGATTTGTAAAGATCGTAAACGCCGGCGGGTTAATCGCGTGTTGGGTCGCGTAGAGCAGACGAATATCTCGGCCTTCTTGCGTCGCTAGGTACTCGCCGGATAGCTGCTGAATGATCTTGTTCAAGCGCGCGGTGGGAATCCGCGTCCGGCGCTTGTTACCCACTGCGGCCACTGCTTCGAGACACTTGTGCACCCGCCGCCCGGTCAAGCCCGATATACACAGCACTGGATAATTGCGCAAAAAGGGATAGCGGTCGCGCAACTCGCTACGGAACTCGGCCACCGTTTTCTCGACGATTAAATCCCATTTATTGATCGCCACTACCAAGCCACAGCCAGATTTTATCACTTGTTCCATGATGCGAGCGTCTTGCATGACCCACCCCTCGGCACCGTCTATGAGCACAACCGCCACATCGGCTTGGTCGATACTATTGGCCGCCCGGCGCGTGCTATAGAATTCCACTGGACCATCGACCTTAGATCGCCGCCGCAAACCGGCCGTATCCACGAACTGCAGGTGGCTGTCCTGCCAAGTCAAGCGCAGTTGCGTTGGGTCGCGGGTCGTACCAGGCTGGTCGTGGACGATGGAAACCTGATAGCCGGCGAGGCGATTGATCAGCGTGGATTTGCCCACGTTGGGACGCCCGACCAAAGCGACTCGAATCGCCGCCTTGTCCCATTCCGGCCCATACGCCCCGGCCTCCTCAAAGAGCGCAATAAGTGCATCGAGCAAGTCCCCGGAACGCCGCCCGGTCACGGCTGAAACCGGCAGGGGCTCCCCCAAGCCGAGCCGGTAGAATTCATCGAGCGGTGCAACTAGCCCCGCCTCATCGACCTTGTTGACGGCCAGCAAGCATTTCCCGCCCCCGCCGCGCAGCATGGCCCCTATCTCTTGGTCAAGGTCGGTCAAACCCGTAGTCCCATCGCAAAGAAAAATAGCTATATCCGCTTCTGTTAGAGCCTTTGCCGCTTGGGAGCGCACGGCCGAGGATAGCTCGTCTTTGGCATTGGGCATGTAGCCCCCCGTATCCACCAAAGTAAAGGAGCGCCCTCCCCACTCGGCTTCAGCGAATATTTGATCGCGCGTGACTCCGGGCTGGCCATCGGTTATGGCCCACCGGGTCCCCAAGATGCGGTTAAAGAGAGTCGATTTGCCCACGTTGGGACGCCCGACAATCGCCACAATAGGCCGACGATGTTTTTCGACGGTTTGGGTGCTCATTTTTCGCGCCCTATGTAGTAACCCAATTCGGTTAGCTGCCGCCCCTCCCCTTGCACGTTCACGCCTTGATCGGTCCAAACGCGCTCAAGTGATTCGACCAAGTCGTACCCCCCTACCGCAAGAGGAACGCCAGCCTCTTCGGCCAGTTGTGGCACGGTCATGTCGTCTAGTGTCAAACCCTCGCCATTGATGCAATTGGGCGGCAGCAAGACCAGATCCCGCTCGATTCCATCGCGCACTCTCGCCGCCATATCGCGGCCGGTCAGCAGACCCGACACGGTGATGCCGTGGCCAAAAAAGTCGTTATCTACTGGCAGGAGATCGATCTGTACGTTCTCGATGGCATTCAGCCTAGCCACTAGGGGCGCGAGGATGCGCTCGGCCAAGCGCCCGGTCAGCAGGCCAATCCGCCTGGCCTTGGTCGTGTGCGCTGGCAGCCGCTTGCTGGCCTCGTCCCAAGTGTCGAGGAAGGAGCGGACCATGCCGATGCCGTTTTCTAGCTGGGGAAACGCATCGTAATAAGACGCCTCTGGAACAAGCCGATCCGTCAGCAAAAAAATCTCGTCCGCCGCATAGACAAACCGCTCGCCAAAGCGTGGTTTGAATTGCGAGCCCCACGATTCGGCTGCATCTGCGTACTCAGCGGCCTTGGCCGGGGTCACCGGATCGAGTTGGGCGAGCTTGTGTCGATGATCAGTCAGCCCCACCGGTACCAACGCCACCGAACGCACCGCGGGATAGTACGCGGACAGGTCGGCCACCGTGCGCTCCAGATGCGGCCCATCGTTCCAACCTGGGCAGACTACGACTTGAGTGTGCATTTCAATGCCGTTGGTGGCTAGTTTGTGCAAGCGCTCGTTGATATCGACGGTCGCTTTTGTGCGCCCGAGCATGACTTGCCGCAGCTCGGGATCAGTGGCGTGGACTGAGATGTATTGCGGCGTTAGCCCTTGTTCAATAATGCGGTCGATATCGCTTTCGCGGACATTGGTCAGGGTCACGTACGAGCCGTGGAGAAAGGAGAGCCGAAAATCGTCGTCCTCAAAATACAGGCTGCGCCGCATGCCTTTGGGCATTTGGTGGATAAAACAGAAGACGCATTTGTTGTTGCAACTGCGCAAGCGCATATCCTCGAAGACCAGCCCTAATGACTCGCCGCTCTGGCGCTCAATTTCAGCCTCGTACCGTTCTTTGTCTCGCTCGATCTCTACGCAGATTACCTCTTCGGCGCTGTTGACCTGCACGTCGATCAAATCGCGCACTTCTTCGCCATTGATGCGCAAAATGCGATCGCCGATGCAAAATCCCGCGCGTGCGCCGAGGCCATCGGGCTCAATTTGTTTTACGACAACCATAGTGAATTAAGCAATTAATCTACGTATCATAGTGTGGGGCAAGACGTTCTATCGGTAAAGGTATATGGATATTGCGTCGACGGCAATACTTTGGAAAGAAATAAAAAATCCGCCCGACCAAGTTGGCCAGGCGGATGATGGAGCGGGAGACGGGAATCGAACCCGCGACATCAAGCTTGGGAAGCTTGCGCTCTACCCCTGAGCTACTCCCGCTAATTTTGCGGCCCTAAGGTAGGAGAGGCCCCAACCGCTGTCAACTCGCCCCACTACCCCATCGATACTCCCACTCGCCGACGATGCGCTGGACGACGCCAGCCTTTCCCCATACGTCGAGATCCAATTCGCGCAAGCGGCGGTCGCGGCGGCACCACGTTATTTGCCGTTTAGCCAAGTGGCGGGTGCGCTGCTTGGTCTGTTCGATGGCTTGCTGCCAAGGGCAATGCCCGGCCAGCGCACGGCACATCTCGAGATAGCCCAAAGTCCCCAAGGCGCTGTCGCTTGGGTTGTATCCCATTTCGCGCAAGGAGCGGACTTCCTCGACCCATCCCTGCTCGACCATCTGTTCAACCCGCTGGTCGATCCGCTCGTAGAGTCGGCTGCGCTCCATGATCAGGCAAATCATCTGTGGCCGCTGCATAAGGGGCTGCCCCTTGCGCTCTCGCCAGAGCTTGCTGAGCGTGCCCTTCCCCACCATCGCTACCTCTAACGCCCGCAGGATTCGCTGCGCGTCACCCGGCTGCAAACGCGCTTGCGCGACCGGATCCCGACGGCCTAACTCCTCGTATAGGGACGTAAGCCCCTCGCAATGCAGGCGATGTTGCAATTCGGCGCGAATTGGCGCGTATTCGGTTTCGTCCTCAAAGCATCCGTCCAGTGCGCTCTGCCAGTACAAGCCTGTCCCTCCAACCATGACGGGAAGGCCCCCTCTGTTCCAGACCTGCTCAATGATGCGCCGCGCGGATCGCGCATACGCTCCGGCGCTGTAGTTTTCCTCGGGATCAATCACATCGAGTAAGTGATGAAGGCATTGATTCTGCTGTTCAGCGGTTGGCTTGGCCGTACCGATATCCATGTAGCGGTAGATCTGCCGCGAGTCGGCCGAGATGATTTCCACTTTGGGCAAGTGTTGGGCGACCTCGAGGGCTATTTCTGTTTTGCCGGTGGCGGTGGGTCCGGTGATTAGGATTAGTTGTTTGATTGACATATTAAATATTATATGACTATTCGGCTAATTCTTTCTTTAACAAAGTCGGCTCCACGATGATCGTTTTCTCGCGGCGCAACAGCGCCTGCCCGGGTGCGCCGCCACGCGGCTTGGTGACGTGTTTTACCATGGTGTACGCCACGGAGACCTTTTTCGCCGTTTTACCCTTGCTCCAATACGCAGCCAAGGCCGCAGCTTCCTCAATAGTCTGCTTGTTGGGGGCTTCCTTGCGGCCTTCGCTCCGCAGGACGACGTGCGAGCCTGCGTACCCCCGGGCGTGAAACCACAGATCGTTTTGGGCAGACATTTTGTGCGTCAGCACGTCGTTTTCCTTGTTGTTGCGCCCAGCCCACACCGACCACCCCGTGGAGGTCCTATAGCGCCGGGGATGGGCTTGGGGCTGTTTGCTTGCTACTTTATCGGCGCTTGTCACCTTGCTCTCCAACCAGTTTTGTAGCGGGGCGTTAGATTCCCAAGTGCCGGTATCTACAGCACTAACCCAATGCTCGTATTGATCGCACTGACGCCTGAGTTTGGCGAGGCGCTGCGGCAGGATTTGTTGGCGGCGCTCGTATTTTTGCGCGGCCTTTAGATAGGATGCGGCGTTCTCTGCCAAGTTGCGGTTTACATCCAAATCAATACGCAGAGTCGAGTGCCCCTCGGAATCGAAGAGGTCGGCCAACTCTACTTGCGCCGGCCGACCGGATAGCTGCCCGATGTTGGCCCACAGCGCATGCCCCTTTCGCTTGTATTCTTCGGCGCGCGCAGCCTCTTCGAATTCGACTTGCATGGCAGCTAAGCGCCGCCGAGCATTTTTCAGAGTCTGGCTCAGCCGCCGGCGGATTTGTTGCTGCGCCTGCTGTGTACGGCGCTGGTTCCGCTCCTGTTGGCACGCCGCCCATATTCCTAGGCTGACCGCGTCAAACTGCTCGTAGGCCCCTTGCAAGCGGCGCGGTTCAAGGGCGGAAAAGTGAAACCGGCCGGCCTCCTGCCACACGTAGCTTTGGCCTGTTACCACGCTGGTATACGCCTCTGTGGCCGCGCTCCACAAGGCTGTAGCTGGTTCGTCTCCCCCACCCTGTTGGCTGCGGAAGATCAACTCGCGCACCAGTGAGGCATCCGCCCCCGCCAACCAACGCCTCGCCGCCTTTTCCAAGGGGGCATCCGCCCCTGCCAGCCGGTCATGCCACGCGCTGAGCGCGTCCGTGTCGGGCAACAGTCGGCCCGATGGCTCGGGTGGCTGATACGACATCCCCACGGGCGACTTGTCTTTGGCCGCACCCCAATAGCCCAAAATCGCGCCATCGGTTTGGCGATGGAGCATAAACCTCACCTTGTTGGGAATGAGTTCGCATACCAAGACGCCAAAGCTCGTGCGGCCTTCGCGGTTCCGACGCTCTAAGCGCAAGCGCAAGATGCGCTCGCGGCGCTCGGCCTCCACGGCCACGATCCTCGCGCGCATCAAGTACTTTTCCGGGCCGTCGCTCGCCCGCCAAGATCGCGGCCACGCCTCGCGCCGCAGGCAGAGCAAGCCCTCCCGGCCACTGGCACCGTACAGCCAATCGCCCTCGTCGACCGCGAAGGCCAGTTCTGTAGGCTGGGCATAGGCCCGCTCGATGACCGCCCCTTGCAGGCGTTCCTGCAGTTCCTCGGCGAGAGCTTGAATGGTGAAGTAATCAAACGCCATCTAGGCTTCGACGAGCTTGAGGCTGGCGTTTAGTTTCTCTTGGGTGGCGCGGTATTCGGCTTGACGCTGGCGCTCCTGCTCTACGATTTCGGGCGGCGCTTTGGTCAGGAAGCGGTCATTGGCCAGTTTGGCGTCTAGCCCCTTGAGCAAGCCGTCCATCTTGTGAATTTCTCGCTTGATACGCTGCCGTTCTGCATCTAGATCGATCAATCCCTCTAAGGGTACGAAAATTTCGGCCGCAGCCGTCATCGCGCTGCCCGAAGCCGGTGGTCGGACAAGCCCTTGGCCGACTTGTACGGATTCGGCCCGGGTCAACAGCGAGATGTAGGGTATGGCTTGGCGCAGGGTCTGTTTGGCTTCGGCCGAGGCCGCCGAAATCAGGACCTCAACTTTGCGCCCCGGCGGGACGTTCATCTCGCCGCGAATGATCCGCACCCCGGTCACCACCTCTTGCAGGCACTGCATTTGCGCTTCGGCCTCCGGGTCTATCAATTCGTCGTCGCATTCCGGCCAAGCCGCGACCATGATGCTGTTAGGCGACGAGTCCTGAGGCAGAGCCTGCCACAAGGTCTCAGTAATAAAGGGCATAACGGGATGCAGCAGCCGCAGGGCCGTTTCGAGCACGCGCACGAGATGCTCTTGAACCGCACGCCGCGCTTGGGGGTCGCCTCCCTGCAAGCGCACCTTGGCCAATTCGAGGTACCAATCGCAATAGTCGCGCCAAACGAAGTCGTAAATGGCCCGCGTCAGGTCGCTGAAGCGATAGGATTGCATGGCCTCGGTCATCTCGCGCACAGCCACCTGCAACCGGCTCCAGATCCAGCGGTCGGCCAATTCGCTGCGCTCGCAGGGGCCTGGCTCGTATCCGTCGATGTTCATTAGCACGAAGCGGGTTGCATTCCACAGCTTGTTGCCAAAGTTGCGGCCGGCCTCCGCGCTGGCCGAAGCCCGCACTTGGTTGTTCTCGACTGCTGCATCGAAGCGCACGTCTTGGACGGCTCCGGCCTGTGCCAACAGACAGTAGCGGGTCGCATCCGCGCCGTAGCGCGCCACCAAGTCGAGCGGATTGAGGCCGGTGCCCAAGCTCTTGCTCATGCGGCGGCCATCTTGGGTCAGAATCGTCGGGTGGACCAGCACCGTCTTAAAGGGAATCTGCTCTACGAACTCTAGCGAGGTCATGGCCATCCGCAAAACCCACAAATAGAGAATGTCGCGGGCCGTGATCATCAAATCCGTGGGATAAAAGTACTCCAGCGCGTCGCGTCTCTGCGGCCAGCCGAGGGTGGCAAATGGCCACAGCGCGGAAGAAAACCACGTGTCTAGCACGTCTGGGTCTTGCACCCAATCTTGGCCACCGCATTCGGCACAGGCCTCTGGCTTAGCCACACTAACTACGGGCTTGGCCCCAGCCGCGACCGAAACCCTAAAGTTGCCCTCGCGCAGAGCCTGCTCCCGGTCCAAATCGCCCATGACGCTCAGCCCATCGGCACTGCAATGGGTGCAATACCAAGCGGGAATGCGATGCCCCCACCAGATCTGCCGCGACAAGGCCCAATCGCGTATTTGGTCCAACCACTCGATGGCATAGTGGCGAAAGCGGTCGGGCGCGTATTGAATATCCTGCCGCACGAGCACGGGCCGCACCTTGGCCGCTATCTCTTTCATGTTCATAAACCACTGCTCCATCGGCAGGGGTTCGACGACTGTGCCGCACTTGTCGTGGTGGGGCACGGCGTGTTGGTGATCTTCTATTTTTTCGAGCAGCCCCTCGGCTTTCAATGCGGCCACGACGGCTTCGCGAGCCTCGTAGCGATCCAATCCGGCAAAGCGGCCGGCCGCTTCGGTCATAACCCCGTCAAAGCCGATGACTTGGATTTGCGCTAGGTCGTGGCGCAAGCCTAGCTCGTAGTCATTGGGATCGTGGGCTGGAGTAACTTTGACCGCCCCGCTGCCCAGTTCGGGATCGGCGTATTCATCGGCGACGATGGGGATGGTTCTATCCATCAGCGGCAGTTTGACTTGCAAGCCAATCGCTTCGCGCCAGCGGTCGTCGTTGGGATGGACGGCCACGGCCGTGTCCCCGAGCATGGTCTCCGGCCTCGTGGTGGCGACTGTGACTTGCAGTGTGCCTTCTTGGGCTGGGTAGCGAATGTGCCATAAGTGGCCGGCGACTTCGCGCTCTTCGGTCTCTAGGTCGGAAATGACCGTACGGCACTGCGGACACCAGTTGATCATGCGGGTGCCGCGGTAAATCCACCCTTTTTCCGCAAAATGCTCGAAAGCCTGCAATACGGCTTCGATGTACTCCTCGTCGAGCGTGAATCGCTCCCAACGCCAATCGTAGCTGGCTCCGAGTTGGCGCAATTGGCGATAGATGGCATCCCCGTATTTTTCCTTCCACTGCCAAATCCGGTCGAGCATGGCGTCGCGGCCCAAGTCGTAGCGATTCTTACCCTCGACCTCTAAAAGCTCCTGCTCGACCTTCATCTGGGTGGCAATACCCGCGTGATCCATGCCCGGCAGACAGAGCGTCTCAAAGCCCTGCATCCGCTTCCACCGCACCACCAAGTCGTGGATGGCGTGTTGAATCGCGTGGCCCATGTGCAGCTCGCCCGTCACGTTGGGTGGGGGAATTACTATGCTGTAGGGGGGCTTGTCCGGGTTGATCTCCGCGTTAAAGTGGCCGTTTTCCTCCCAGAAATCGTACCATTTCTTTTCAATCGCTGCGGGATCGTACGTTTTGGCCAATTCTTTCGTCATGCCGCGTCCTTATCCGTATGTTTAATATGCAAGTTAAATTAAAAATATAACCCATTCCCCTACCCTGACAATTTTACTCGCCGCGTCCGGCTGGCTATTTTGTGTCCAGTTCATTTCACCTGTGCTAGGCCATTCAATATGAGCAACTGGTCCAAGTTGCAAACTGAGCAGCGCAATCCAGCCACTGAGTGCATCGACGAAGTCTCGACGCTAGAGATGCTGGCGATCATCAACCGAGAAGACACCCTCGTGCCAGCCTCGGTCGCCACGCAATTGGCCCCCATCGCCGAGGCGGTTGACTTAGTCGCTAGCCAGCTTGGCAACGGAGGCCGTCTGTTCTACCTCGGTGCAGGCACCAGCGGTCGGCTCGGCGTACTGGATGCGGCTGAATGCCCCCCCACTTTTGGCGCAAGTCCCCAGTTGGTTCAGGGCCTAATCGCCGGCGGACCAGCGGCCCTGCGCCAAGCCGTAGAAGGTGCCGAGGACGACCGCGAGGCCGCATCCAGCGAATTGGCTCGACAGGGCTTGGGGCCGGACGATGTGGTCATGGGCATTGCCGCCAGCGGCGTGACCCCTTTCGTTATCAGTGGCATGGAGTACGCCGCGCAGCGGGGTTGCCCGACGATTTTTTTTACGTGTAGCCCCATGGCTGCCAAGTCCGTTACAGCCTCAATCAAGATCGTCCCCGAGGTCGGCCCGGAAGTCATTACCGGATCAACGCGGATGAAAGCCGGAACGGCGACCAAGCTGGTGCTCAACATGATCAGCACCGGCGCAATGGTAAAATTGGGCAAGACATACGGCAACCTCATGGTCGATCTCCAACCCACCAATGCCAAGCTGCGCGACCGCGCCGAGCGCATCTTGGCGACGCTGACCGGAGCCTCGCCACAAGTGGCCGCCGCCCGGCTGCAAGCGGCTGAAGGAAGCTTGAAGCTGGCGCTGGTCATGGAGCTGTGCCAATTAGATCGCGCCCAAGCACAACACCTTCTCGACACCTGCGGCGGGAGCGTCAAGGCCGCCACCCTTCGGCTGAGCTCAGGTCGAAGCCTCTCCACTGGAGCAACCCCTTGCAATACGCAAACCTAGATCGCACGAACTTGCGCCTGTCGGCCTTGGGCCTTGGCACTGTGCAATTGGGCATGGCGTATGGCTGGGACCAACAGCCGCCACCGTCGGATCATCGCGTGATTGGCTTGATCCGTCGCGCCTTGGAGTTGGGCATCAACTACATCGACACGGCCGCAGAGTACGGCCGCAGTGAAAGTCTCGTCGGCCGCGCGTGTGCTGGGCTGAGGTGTCGGCCCGTAATTGCCACCAAGCTCTCCATCCGCGATGCCGCCAGCGCAGGGTTATTGACCGGGCAGTCACTGCGTCAGTCCGTCGAGCAGTCGCTGAGCCAGAGCTTGCACAGGCTCGGCGTCGATGTACTCGAACTCGTGCAACTACACAGCCTCGACACGCGCTTTGCAACGCCGGAACTGCTGGATTTGCTAGCGCAGTATTGCCAACGCGGCTGGGTGCGCTATTGGGGCGTTACCACGTACGGTGAAGAGGCACCGCTCGACGCCTTAGAGCATCCCGAGCTAATTTACGCGCTGCAAATACCCTATAGCGCGCTCGACCGCCGGATGGAACGCAAGGTGATCCCCCGCGCCCAAGCACAGGGTACGGGCGTCATCCTGCGCTCTATCTTCCTTCAAGGCGTCCTGTCGCATCGGCTCGACTCGCTCCCGACCGCGCTCGACGGTCTGTCCCCTTTGGCCGCTCCCCTGCTGCGGCTAGCGCAGGACGCAGGCATGGACCTGGCCGAACTGGCTTTGCGCTTTGCTGCCTTTGCTTCCGGCGCTCATTCAGCTATTTTCGGCACCACGAACGTCTCCGAACTCGCAGCCAATATCCGCGCAGTCGAGGCCGGTCCCCTACCGCCCGATCTAGTAGCAGCCGTGCGCGCAATCGAGGTCGCGGATTCAGCCCTACTCAACCCCGGCAACTGGAGGGTATCTACGCCGTGAATAAACCCATGCCTGGCCAAGCCCTAGACGATTTAGAAACCCCGGTGCTGCTGCTTGATCTCGACCGCTTTGAATCCAATGTACAGCACATGGCCGCGTATTGCCGCGACAATGGCAAGGAATGGCGGCCCCACAGCAAGGCGCACAAATCCCCGGCCATAGCCCACATCGAGCTGGCCAACGGGGCCTGTGGCATCACCTGCGCCAAATTGAGCGAAGCTGAGTGGATGGTCGCGCACGGGGTTCCCTCCATCCTGCTGGCCAACCAGATCGTCAGCCCGGTCAAATTCGCGGCCCTAGCCCGCCTGCAACACCGAGCTGAAGTCATTGCCGCAGTGGATAATATCGCCGTCGTCGAACCGATGGCCGCCGCAGCCATCGACGAGGGCGTCCGCATCCCCGTGGTCGTGGAGATCGACATTGGTATGAAGCGGGTCGGCGTGGAGCCTGGCCCTCCTCTCCTCGCCTTGTCTAAAGCCATCAGCGACCAACCTGGGCTGGCGTTCAAGGGCCTGATGGGCTACGAGGGCCACGTGCTCGACTGCTGGCCACTCCAAGCCAAGAAAAAGGCCTGTTACCAAGCACTGGATATATTAGTAGAATCTCGTAACTTACTGGAAAACAATGGACTACAGATAGAGATCGTCAGCGCCGGTGGCACGGGCTCGTACGAGCTCAGCGCCCTCCACGATGGGGTCACTGAACTCCAAGCCGGCGGCGGCGTATTCATGGACGTCATGTATCGCCGGAAATGCCACGTCGAAGCGCTCACCCCCGCCCTAACGGTGCTCACCTCGGTCACCAGCCGCGCAGCCGACCGGGTCGTCGTCGATGCCGGCTTTAAGACGCTGTCGTCCAGCCACCAGCCGCCAGAGGTGCTGGGCCGAGACGATCTGCGCTTGCGCGGCCTGTCTGCTGAACACGGCGTCTTCAACATCGTAGAAGGGCAGGCCGGGCCGGCCTTGGGCGAGCAGATCGAATTGCTCGTCGGCTATTCGGATTCGACGACCTTTTTGCACAATTACTTCGTCGCCGTCCGCAAAGGACGCGTGGAGAAAATATGGGACATCTCAGCACGGGGCCTTTTGCGCTGACGCCGAGTAATAGCAACGGAGAAAGCAGATGACTAAAGCCGAGATCGCCCGGCAGCTAGCCCAGAGTACTGGACTCTCCCAAGTAGATACCGCAGCCGTTATCGAGGGATTCATCGAAGCCATATCCCAAGCCTTGGAAAGGGGCGATCACGTCGAAATCCGCGGCTTTGGCACCTTCAAGGTCGTGGAGCGCGCACCGCGCACCGGCCGCAATCCCAAAGCCGGCGCGACCGTCGCAATACCCAAGCGCAAAACCCCGACCTTCAAACCCTCCAATGCGGTAAAGAACAGAATCGTCCAGCCCTAACATGAACCTGCTGTTGATTTCGGTCGATAGCCTGCGTCTGGATTTTTCCCCGGGGGTCAGTGCGGCTGTACGCACGCCCCGATTTTCCGACTTGACGCGTGATTTTCACCTCTGCCAGCACTGCTTTTCGGTTTCTTCGGCGACGCGCCCGGTCCACACCTCGCTTTTTACCGGGCTGCACCCGTTTGAACACGGCATCGAAGGCCAGCACTCCCCCGCTATGCGGCAAGGCGTTGCCGACCTTTTCGACCTCTGCCGTCGAGCCGGCTATGCGGTCGGCGCGTTCTCAGAGGCCCCAGACATTTTCACCGGACTGAGTTACGCCGACCACATCGCTCCCTTGCCCCCAGATGAGCAACTCGCCGGCTGGCTGCAACGCCGCGAGCCGACCGTTCTCTTTATTCACTACTGGAGCGTTCATCCCCCTTACGGTGCCGCAGACGGGCTGGCCTTTGGAGAAGTGGGCCAATTGCTAGCGGATGGGCGCATCGACTTAGTACAGACGCGCTATCGCGCAGCTATTGAACAGCTCTTCGAGCGACGCATTGCTCGGCTGTTGACCAACTTGAACCTAAGTGCGTGGACGGTCTTCATCATCAGCGACCACGGCCAGAGCTGGCGGGCCGACGAACCCTATCACGGCCAGACCCTGTGCAACGATGTGCTACGGGTGCCTCTGTACTACCGACTTCCCTCGGAAGAACTCGTCGGGCGCGGGTTAATTTCCCTTGTAGATCTTTTCCCTACTTTCCTGTCTCTGTTGGAGTTAGATCATCCCTACAACGGCTTTGCCCGCGACATCCGCTCCCCTTTCCCACCCGAGTACTACCTCGCCGAAATCGACCCCGGCCCAGCCGCGCAACAAGGTCGCCAATGGTCCCTCTTCAATGCCAGCGCCAAATTCACCTGCGATCAAGCGACCCAGCGCGAGACTTTGGTCGAAACGTTTAGCGAGCGGCCGCTCGCGGCGCTGAACACTCGCCCATACCACCAAGCGTACGCGGCACTCAGAGCGGCTTCTAGTTATGTCCAAGCGGAGTTTGCCCCAGCCGCCGATCGCACGATCTTGGAGCAGCGGCTGCGGGCACTGGGGTATTTGGAGTGAGTCAATCGGCCACGATTGCACGGCAGTAAGAATACCGCGGGAGATTATTCACCTAAGGTCAAGACCCAATTATAGTTCGCACTTCGCACAGCCGGGTGTTGGCGCAGGAGATTGAGCACTCGATCCAACTTCTCATCGTCGCGATCAAATTTCGCGACGATGACTCCAAGACCGGCATCGTCCATGAGGATTCTACCTCCCTCTTTCGCTATCAGGTCTCGCAAGTCCCCCGTCAAAGGGTGCAGATCATCGGTGCGAAAGTTCTTGCTCAGATTTATAAGAAGCTCTCCGCATTTGGCAGGTAAACCCTCGTACGTACATTCTCCTGTATGCGTACGCCCCAAACAGCCCGCGCAAGCCGCCGCCAGCACCACTACTACGGTAGAACCCCACTTCATTCCGCAGATTCCCTCGGTACGAGAATAGGTATCTTTGTGCGCGACAACAGCGCAGCACCATCGCCTCGCGCCCAAATGTACACATTGTATGGGAGGTCTTCTATCGACGAATCGCGCTGACCCGTCAGTGAAACCATGAAGCTGACTGTTTGACCACCTCTAACGTCTTCATGCACTGTTGGATCGACGCCTGTGACCCAGCTTTGACCCGCGAGTACGTCAAGTGTTACATCCACATCAGCCAGCACGATATCGAGGCCCCGGGTGATGGCATCAACGACTTGTGAACTCGCCCAATCAAGGGACAACACACTTCCACCTGTGGCATCTGCAAGTTCCTGCAAGTGTTCCGTCACGTCATACCTATCGCCGCTTTGCAGGCCAATGACAATAATGTTTTCCTCCGCCAACGTCGCCAGTACAGTCCGCCGCCCTGCTCCAGGGTAGCTTGAATCTGTATCGGAGTCATGAAAATCAGCATCAGTTGCCAACAACAGGATTCTCAAGGTGCCATCTCGCCAACCGATCTCTCGGGCCGCACGAAATAGTGCTTCGTATTGTGATTCTGGATAATCATCCCCATTCATCAATGGTTTATTTAGTTTGTCAATGGCCGCAATGAGCGCATCGGAGTCTCCCGTTATGTCTTGATACAGTCTATACGGAACATCCCCTTCATCCCCATAATCACCTTTAGGGAAGTCGGCAAAACCCGCTACGCCGAACTGCACGTCAATATCTGTACGCGATCTGAGACTCTGGACGATATCTTGGGCGAGTGTCTGGAGAGTGGCGATGTCGTCCTCATAACTCCCGCTTTGATCAATGACAAACCCCACATCAATCGCCGGCGTACTGCTAGCAGGCACTGTAACGTCAATCTGCACGTTTTGCGTTCTCCCCTTGGACAAATAGATGCCATCTGCGGTTGCTAGGCCTACACCATCCGCTATCAGCGAAGATTGAATGGCACTGTTCAGATTCAAAAGGCCGGATGGAGAACTTGTGATAGGATCCGCAGGAGTTATCACATTTTTCGCCGAATTGATCAATATCGAGCGCGTTTCCTCCGCCGAGATCGTAGTCTCGATGGCCCTTATGAGGCCGGCCGCGCCCGTTATCATGGGTGCCGCATACGACGTTCCATTTCCAGTAATATTCGCGCCGAATCCAACTTTTTCTCCCGGTGCCATGATATTTACCACCTTGCCCATCTGCGAAAACCGTGCATCTGATAGATAATCTGTCGATGCTCCAACAATCAGAACATGGCTAAGCCAAGAATCCGTGCTGGCAATATCTACTGTACCGGTCTCGTCGAGGGGAAGCAAGCGATCATCTTGCTTCTCGCAGTTGTTGCCTGCCGCAAAAACAAGAAGGACATCGTATACACGTGCATAATGGACAACACCAGTGTTGCCCATCCGCCACCGCTGCATCGTAGTTTGCTTAACAGAGGCGGCATCGTTACAAAAATCAAGTTTTGGGCCCCAAGAAATATTGACGACGCTAGCTCCCTTATCTATCGCGGTCTTAATGCCCAGCAGCAAATTCGTAACATACGTACCCTCCGAATCAGTACCCAAGACATCAACGAATACCACATCACTATGCGGATTCACACCTCGCCTATCAGGCCCATTGTTGTATCCGGCCGCGTACCCTGTCACGTAGAAGCCATGCGGGTCCGATGTATCGTCGCTGGACATACTAACCCCTTCTTCCGTATATCGACTAATACGTGCGCCATTTAGGACATCCTGAGAGCGAGGGACCCCTGTATCGACAATGCCTATCGCGTTGGGCACCAGCCTTACGCTTGGATCGGAGAGGGCCGCCCAAGCGCACGTGGCATCGATTTGATTAATCCAGTAATCACCAGCAAACGAAACAGATGTCGGTGCTGGCACCTTTGCAAGCGGGGCATGGGGAGGTTTGGTGCGCCACTGCCGGTATCCTTGGTCATTAGACGTAATAAATGATCTCTCTGGCACGACAACTTCGTTTACATTTGCCCCCGATATACCAGATTGCCGGGACAATGCCTTGATGAAGTCTTGCTCCGAGCTATCGTCGGTAATGCCTACTTGAATCGTCCGCAAGTCAAAATTCAGCGACTTAATGCTGCCGCCGCGACCCAGAATCGCAGCCTGTACATCCTGTAGTTCGGCATTCAGTACGTCTTCGTCGAGAAACACTAATATCTCGTTCTCGGCTGCTTCGACCTCAATACCATCAATGAAGATCCTTTCGCTACGCGTTGGTTTCTCAAAAGTAGTATCGGGGACCACTTCCATCGTATCAGAGACCGCCTTCGTCGCGACGACGTAAATCTCCGTTTTGCCGTCGTCGCGATTCGACGAAAAGGCAATGTGACGACCATCCGAAGACCAAGCAGGAAACTCATCCGAGGCCGAGTTGT
>VXOR01000114.1:0-2014 GCA_009840005.1 Gemmatimonadota bacterium | reverse complement strand
CCGAACCCATCACGTAAATCTCATGGTCGCCATCGCGATTCGATGAAAAGGCAATGTGACGACCATCCGAAGACCAAGCAGGCCAACTATCCGCTGCCTCGTGATTAGTTAGATTACGCGGCTCACTTGAATCGTCCGAAGTCCGCTTCCCTCTCCCTATCCTTTGACCAACCCCCGCAGGCAGTGCCCCATCCAATGGATTCGATATATACCTCATAAGCACCAGCACGTCCGTCTCATTGACTTGCCCATCGCCGTTGACATCTCCCAAGCGAATACTGCCGTTGTTCGGCATGGCAATCGACGGATTGGAGCGGGACACCGCCACGAGCATCGCGTCTTCCAGACTCACCTGCCTATCGTTATTCACATCGCCCAAAATGTCCTCTGCCAGCGCGGTGCCACTTGTCAACGGTGCTGCATCCAAGACCAACTCTACCGCTGCCATCCCCTCTCGCACGCCGAACGCTGCATCCGTGTAGGTCGTCAAGCCCCCGCTAGAAACAACAAGACCATATGCCCGTTCTGCCGCGTCTGTGGCCATCGACACCGAGGCCGAGGTCGCAGCCGAAGCCGCGATCCCCGCCTGCCCATCCAAAAGCACCATCCGCTGGGTCTGCTGCCCCCCACGCACCGTCAACCGATAGAAATACACCCCAGCGGCTATCGCCTGCCCCACCGCATTGGTCGCGTCCCACTGCGCCGTGTGAGAACCAGCTGGCTGTTCCGCGTCCACCAGCGTCGCAACATGCTGTCCCAACACATTAAACACATCGAGCCGCACATGCGTAACCGTAGGAATTTGATAGGGGATCACGGTCGAAGGGTTGAAGGGGTTGGGGTAATTCGGTCCTAGGGCAAATCCCTGCGGCAATGACGACCCACCCAATGACGCCAGCGGAAGTGCGAAAAACCCAGACCCATCGGTCATCGCCCGTGCCACCGCGCCTTTATGCAAATTAGCCAAGTCAAACAGCGTCACTTTTGCCCTAGCCACCGGCCGCCCATCGGCAAGCCGTATCTTACCAGAAATCGTCTGCTCCTGTGCCGTGCCAGCGTGGACGAAAACGAGCAAGCCCACTAGGATTCTTACTAAAGGCATAATAGCATATTTTTTTGAAGCCTGAGGAGAAGGGACCGCGGCCGTAGCAGAGTATGGCGACAGCGTACCGCCAATGGTGCTAGTAGGTTGACCAAGGGAAATTAATCCCCCGGAATCCTGAGCAGGCGCACATCAAGGATTAAAGGGTGAAAGAGATCAAGGGTTATAAATCCTGAGCAGGCGCACGCCAATGTCGTCGCCGCGGCCGCCCGGCGAGAAGCCGCTGCGATCCGCCGACCGCAAATCCGAGGCACCATCGACGAAGCTGCCGCCCCGGCCGACGCGAAGAGAGCCGGATGATGGCCCCCGGGGGTCAACCCGAGGTGAAACATCATAATAGTCAGACCCATACCAGTCCTGAACCCACTCATACACATTCCCATGCATGTCATATAATCCCCAAGCATTAGGCCATTTCGTCCCCACCGCGTGGGCATACTCCTCTCCCACATCCCAAGCATTATCCCAATACCAAGCATAATCGCCCAATACACTCTCATCATCCCCAAAAGACCAACGAGTCCTACTCCCCGCCCGACAGGCATACTCCCACTCCGCTTCCGATGGTAAACGATACAATGAATCACCCGCCGCATCATTCAAACGACCAATAAACCTCTGAACAGCATTCCAAGAAATAGACACCGCCGGATGAGACAGATCCGACACCACGTGATCCCTCCCAGACCACGGCCTCGTCCCCATCACCGCCTCCCACTGACCCTGCGTAACCTCATACCTACCCAACCAAAACCCACTACTAATCTCCACCTCATGTAAAGCCTCATCCGACCGACCACCCGCCTCCGAGCTCGGCGATCCCATCCAAAACGTACCCGTAGGAATCCACACAAACTCCATGGGGGGGGGGGGGGGGGGGGGGGGGGGGGGGGGGGGGGGGGGGGGGGGGGG
>VXOR01000027.1:26946-64221 GCA_009840005.1 Gemmatimonadota bacterium | reverse complement strand
GAAACAGGAACGCAAGCTAAACATGGCGAAATTGCACTTACAAGTTGAATCCGCAGTCTATTTCAATAGCTTGGGCCGATAGTTTTTCGGCCAGCTTAGTTGACGGAATAACATTGACCACATTCATCATTTCTTTGGGTAATGTAGTCTTTAGAAAATCTCTCAACCTGTCTCTCAGGTGATCCAATAGAACAAAGTCCGGTGAATCTGTGCTAGTTGTTACGAGCCAAAATTGGAGCTTATTCTCTGGCAGAAATGATTTCACATCGTCCTGCAAGCTTGACAGGCGACACAGGACCAACATCGACCCGTAAAGTTTAAGCCGGTTCTCTCTAAGAACTTGGTCGTGAAACAATGCAACTTGGTCGTCATCATTCAGGTAATTATATCTTTTTTCTAATTTAGTCTTCGTGCGCTCTAAGTCGGTTTCCTCTATAAGAACGACGCTTTGGTTATCCTTGCTGACCGTTACATAGTCGCAGCACTCGCATGTTCCAAGTCCGGCGGCGCTGCGCATGTTGGACCCTTCCTTTGTGCTGTCCATCCGATACGCTTTGAAGACGCCGCCGGCAGACTCTATTGGCTCGGCGAATTGGGATAAGGGCATTCTACAGCCCTTTGATGTAGAGATCAGAGAAAGGCTTAGTCAACGACTGTTTGACTTCTGCCATCACCGCGTCCATGTCGTCGTTCCATTCGGCGTCCGGCGGAAACTTATTCAACCTGACGAATTCCCGGTCTTCCGGTTTTTCCTTTACATGCACTTCAAGCCACTTGAGGATCGTCATGCTATGAGTAGAGATCACCACGTTGACACCCTGACGAGCTAATTCAAACAGGAATGCTGCCATCTCAACCTGCCAAGCCGGATGGAGATTCGATTCGGGTTCATCGATGAAAAGAAAAGATCCTCGATCTAAGGCCCCTCGCTCAATCAACAAGGCCAGCATTCCCATATTTGCAACCCCCGCCGACGTGAGAGAGAGCGGAATCGACTTGCCTTTTTGCTGAAATTCAAGATCGCCCGCTTCACTCAGCAAAATCTGCCCTCCAATCGCATCGTGCAGACTTGTGTGGATTTCGGCGAAAGGATGCTCTATACGCCTCCTTCTGAGGGCAACGGCCATGTCGTAAAAATAATCTGGGACTCCGTTCAAAGAACTACCGAAAGGGGAACGCGAGTCGAGCTTAATCGACTCCAAAGCACTTTTCAGTTTCCAATAAAGCGGCGACTCTAAATAGAAGGCTTCAGAGAACGATTGCACATACTGAATGATTAGCGGAGAAGGAGTAAACTCGAAAGACTCTTCTTCTGTTTCCCGGAATTCTGCCACTCCTTCAAAGCTGAAATACAAGGGGGAATCGCCGTCGCCTCTGAGATTTGAAAAATCGGGCACTTGAAAATTTCCGTGTAAGTTCTGGCTAAACTTGAGATGTCGTCCAAAATCAATCGCCAATTCCACATTCCTGAAATTCTCTTCCAAAATGCCTATGTAGGTTTCTGATGTCCCTGAATGGCCCTTTATCTCCTCGATTTCAGCCATCAATGCAGGTTGCACCGCCTTGAGTCGGTCAAGTTCATTCTGGAGCGGATGACTTGGGAACGCCTCCTTTAGAATAGAGTCGATCTTTTGAAGTCCCCTTCTAATTACGGACAAGGGGCGTTCTTCTATCACTCGACCACTCTGCTCGAAACGTTGCAAATCCGATTCTATGTGGCGGGCTATAGAATCAAAAAACACTCGCGCATGATTCGCGTTCATAGCACTAAGAATCGAATACAGCATCTTCGCCACGAACGTCTTCCCCGTATTATTCGGCCCAGCGAATACCGTAAACTGACCAACTCGGATGGTCGCCTTGTCGATTGGCCCAAAATTCTCAATTTTCAACTCAAGGTCCATACGTCCCTTCCTTGAGATTCTCCATAGGTATTCCCAAGCATCAACTAAAGACTCGAGCTATATCGTACCTCAGCGGCGGCTTGCCCGATAGAATATCGTCGATATTAGCATTTCTCGCATCGGATCAGTACGCCACCGCCACCGTGCGCTACTCGTAAACCATCTCCCCGCTCTTGTGCTCCTCAATCCAATCCCAGTCCATCTCCACGCCCAGCCCCGGCCCCTCCGGCACTTCCACACAGCCGTTCTCGTCCACTGAATCCAACTCGTCGAGCCAGCACCGCTCGCTGTAAACCGCTGGCTTGGTATCGTTGACCAGAGGATGCACCAAGCCCAACTCGTAATAGTTGGCATTGCGCAAGGTCGCCATGATGTGGCGGTGCGCCAGACTGCCGCCGTGCAACTCCACGTCCAGCCCGTGCGACTCAGCCATAGCGGCGATCTTCATCACCCCTGTGATGCCGCCATCGGCGCTGCTATTGGCACGCACAAAGTCGGTGGCACCGGCAGTAATCGTATCGGCCTTGGCTTCCAGCCCGCGCACGTGTTCGCCCATCAGCATCGGCGTCTTGATCAGCTCGCGCAGCTTGACGTGGGCAAAGCGCGAAAACCCGCCGCCCCTAAACGGATCTTCATACCACATATAGCGCGCCTCGTCACAGGCACGCCCCACCTTGAGCACGTCCTCGAAAGTGGGAAAACACCCGGCCGGATCGAGCAAAAGATCCATATCATCGCCCACCGCTTTGCGAATGGCTAACACCGCCGCCACCTCGCGGTCAATCGGCCCGTTGACCCAGCCGTGGATCTTAAACGCCGGGTAGCCGTATTGCTCCTTGCAGCGCAGCGCGAATTGCGCAAAATCGTCCGGCGTCGTCAAACCACCGTTTTCGTCGCCGTGGTAGGTCGAAGCGTAGGCCGGCAACTTCTTCCGCCAGCCTCCGCCCAAAAGCTCGTAAATCGGCGCGTCGTAGAGTTTGCCAGCAAAATCCCATAGCGCGGTGTCCACTGCGCCCGGTGGCGTGCCATCTTGGCCGCGCCGCGAGCGCTTGAGATCGTGCCAGATGATCTCGCGGTCCAGCGGGTTGCGGCCGAGCAAGTACTGCGCCGTGCGGGCGTCGATGCCGCCGGCCGCAATGCCGCTGACCCCGACGCTGGTCTCGATGGTCAGGAATCCGCCGCTCTGAGGCAAACGACCCCCTTTTCTATAGACCGTGTCAAAGCCCAATTGATCCTCCAACTCCATATCGGCGATCTCGTAGTTGAAATGCGTCGTAGTGATGCGGGTGATCTTGATATCTCGTGCCATAGTTAGCTCCTCTATTTTTGTGAGATTTCGTTTTCATCCGCCGCCAGCGGCCCCACCGCACCCAAGCGCAGCGCGGGATAAAGCGTTTCAAAAAGCGGCGTGTCGCCGGTATCGCGGGCATAGCGCCAATAGAGCCGCGTCATTTTTTTGACCTGCTCGTCATAGGCGGGATCCTGCGCCAGATTCTTCATTTCATAGGGATCTTCGTCTAGCTGGTACAACTCGTCAAAATCAAAGCCGTTAAACACAAACTTCCACGGACCGTCCCACACCACCCGCTGCGTCAGCCGGTGGCGGTTGCCAAAGTATTCGGCATAACCTCGGGTCCATTCATCGGCGACATGAGCCGGTTCGCGCAACAGCTCCGCAAAAGAGCGGGAGTCGGTCCCATCAATAGGCTCGCAGTCGGCCAGTTCCAACAACGTCGGGCACAGATCGTGCAAGCCGACTCGACCATGACAAACAGCATTCTTCGCAACGTTAGGTCCACGCACAATAAGCGGCACCTGATACACTTCTTCAAAAGCGGAAATATCCTTGAAGAACAGACCGTGCGCTCCCAACAAATCCCCGTGGTCGGCGCACATTACAACGATCGTGTCGTCGAGTTTGTCCATCCCTTCGATAAAGTCTATCACCCGCCCGAATTGGGCATCTATTTCGCTAATCGACGCAAAGTAACACGCCCGCGCTTCACGCTTGTGCTCCTCGTTGAGCTGACGCCAAATGCCCTGCGCCCGCCGATAAAGCCCCGGCCGGTCCGCCAAGTCATCATCGGCATTGGGCGGTGGCGGCAACTCTTGCTCTGCATAGCGGTCGTAAAATTCGCGGCTGGCGATAAAGGGATCGTGCGGCTCCTCAAAGCTGACGAAAGCACACCACGGATCGTCGCCTTGTACCACCTCCTCCAGATAGCGCAGCGCCAGCGTCGTCGTCAGCCCCATGCTGCGCTCTTCGGCCGGCCGGCCGGTCACCCCGTAGAGCAGATGAGGGCCATAGCCGTGCGGCGCTTCAAGATAATGCGCCGGATCGCACTCCGGCCGCAGCGGCTCATCTCCCAGCACCTCGGCGACCAACTCATTGAAAAGCACCCCACCGCGGACCCCGTTGACCTGCCAGCCAAAGCGATCCAGCGCATTATCGCGCTCAATGTGCCACTTGCCGAAATACCCCGTGCGATAACCAGCATCTACCATGCGCTCGGCCCAGTGCGCCTTATCGGTGCGTAGCGCATGTAAATCCGGCACCTTGGGATAGAGCACCTCCAAGACCCCGTGGTTGTGCGGCATCAGTCCGGTCATCAGGCTCGCCCGGGTCGGCGAGCAGATATTATTGGGCGTATAGGCGCGAGTAAAACGCACACCTTCCCCGACCAGCCGATCCAAGTGTGGAGTTTGACAGACGTGATCTGGATCGAGCACGCAGGCCTGCATCTGGTCGGCCATTAAAAAAAGAATATTGGGTCTATTGCTCATCGCTATTTGTTCCACTGTTCGACGAAGTCACCGCACACAGTCTCCGCCATTATCCGAAGATTGTACAAGTCGCGTAGCTATTTGATCGACGAGTCTGCAAGTAGTGAGGGAACAACTGCGGATTCGCGCAAATACCACAGCTTTCAATAGGCCACCGCCACCGTGCGCAGCACCTCGGTCCGTTCCCCGCTCAACCCCCCGGCGTCAACAGCCACCCTAAGCAACGCGCAATAGACACCCGGCGGAACGCGCGCACCCTGTTCGTCCGTGCCGTCCCAAGCAATCTCGTACTGGCCAGTAGTCGTCGCTCTTTGCTCGGCAAGCTCGCGCATCAGCCGACCGCTCAGATCGTAGATGGCAACTTCCAACGGGCCATCGTCGTCCAAGCGCACGACCTTAAAGGCAAAAACCGCATGGTCGTTGATCCCGTCGCCATTGGGCGTAAACGCCGGTGGGCGCACCTCCACGTCGATCAGCAGTTCCCCTCGCGTCGGGTCGCCTACTAGCGTCGTCGTATTGCCCGCCACCTCGTCGAGCGCGTTGCCCGGATCCACCCGCTGCCAAGTGCCCTCGCCCTCGGCACTGTGCTGTAAGGACGCGCGCAACACCGCACCCATGCCAAAGAGCGCGGTACGAAAGTCGAGGCGCACGACGACTCGACTGAGCTCGCCGAAGTCCTCAACGTCCGTGTTGGGCCGAATCTCGGCAAAGGACAGGCGCAAGCTGTCCACGCCCGTGGGAATAACCTCGACGCCCGCCACCTCGAGCTCGTCTCCAGCCTGACCCGCGTACAGCCCCGCAAAACCGAGCGCCATATCCGCCGGCGCAACCAGCAGCAACTGATCGAAGCCAGGGTCGCGGCGATCGAATTGCGGCCGCACGTACAGGGAAAAGGGACGCTCCACGCCCAGCGAATCGACCCGGAACGGCGCAATCTCGCCCGTCAGCCCTTGGGCCACCGGACTAGTGAAATTGAGGCGGATCGAGCGCAGCGTAGCGTTGATGTCCGGGTCCTCAGACAGCATGGTCGCCCGCACCTTGAGGAACTCGCGCGGGCTAGGCGAAGTAATCGCGCTGCCCGTTGGATTCTCATAGGGCTGGCTCCAGCCGCTCCAGTCGTCCCCTTCCACCTCCTCGGCGACAATCGGCCCCTTGAAGATGTCCAACAGCGTCGGATTGTTGTACTCCTTCTCGGAAATCTCCGTGCCGTCCTTTTTGAAATAGTGCAGCACCTCGCTCAACTCGTTGCCCGTGCGCGTCTGCACCAGCACGCTGCTACCCGGCGGCGCATCCGCATCCCATTCTATCGACAGCAGGTTCCGCCGCCCGCCTAACCGCACTAAACCCGACTCCAGCCAGACCTCGGGCTGGAATCCCCGGCCGTAGAGCTGCACCGAAGCGGGAAATCCCCGGTGCCCGCCGACGGCCACGATGATTTGCTCCCACACTAGGCGGAAAAAGCGCGTCTTGATCAGTTCAAAGTCGTGGCCTTCGTATTCCTTGCGCGTACTCGACTGCTGGCGGCTGGCCACGGTCGTCCACTTGAGGCTACCGTCGGCGTTGAGCGCGCCGTCCGAGGCATCGAGGCGGTAGGAGGGAAAGCTACGGCGGTCGCGGAGCGCTTGACCGCCGTAGGCAATGCGGAAGGTGTCGATCCAGTACGTCGAACCCAAGTCAAAGCTCAGATGGCCTTCGGGGCCGGGAATGGTTTGGCGGTCGAAGGAGAAGATCAGATCCACGTAGGTCTGTACGTTGCCGTCGATGGTCCGCCCCACCGGCAGCCCCTGGGAAGCAAACACGTCGCCGCCCCGGGCCAAGGCGGCAATCATCGCGTCGTCGCCCTCGTGCCAAACCTCAAGTTCGGCCAGCCGGGGCCGTTCCCAGCGATAGTAGGAAATCCCGCCCTGCTGGTCGGCGGGTAGCTGCGCGTAGTCTGCCTCATCGACCTCGGTCAGCCGCCCGTCGCGCTGCAACTTGTAATAGACGACCGCGCCCCGCTCGGCCGCCGGCAACGCCTCGTACTCCGCCTCGCTGACCTCAAATCCGCGCTCAAAGTCCGACCCCCGCACCACCACCTGCACCAGCCGCACTCCGGTGCCAGCGAATTCTTGCTGCGGCACCGAGATCGCCGAAGTCGGCGGGGCGTTGATCGGCTGATCCGACAGTTCCCGCTCCTCAGCCTCCGCCTGCTCGCCGAGAGAAATTTCCAGCCGCCGCTCAGTCTTGTTCGGCTTCAACGTGCGCCACACCACATCGAACTCCGGCTCCTCCGAAGCGATGAACTTCTCCGGCACCTCGCCGTCAGAGATCAGCACATCGTACTGCAAAAAAGGATCGCCTAAACCTTCCTCGACGAACTTTAGCACGATGCGCTTGGCAATGACCAGTCGGCCTAAGTCGATTGTAAACCACCACTGTGCACCCAACTCCGCAGCATCCGCGACCGGCTCAGGCTCCCAGTAGGTCGCCAAGTCGCCGTCGAACACATGGAGCACGCCGGGCGCGTTGGAACCCGCTTCTATAGCATCCGCAAGCTCGATTTCCTCGGCCGCCTTGTCCCGTGCGAGGTCTTCGGGCGGATGCAGGCGCAAGAAGTGGACGATGTCCTTGGTCGCGTCCGTATTGCGGCGCAGCGCAAACGGCGTCACCGTACCGTTTCCGTCTATCGTCAAGGTCCCCACCGGAAACTCCCAAGCGCGCCAGTGCGCAGCGCGGTCAATGACGAGCTGATCTGCGGTGAGCCGGTAGCCGCTTCCTTGGGCATGGACCGCGGCAACCCACAGCAAAACGACGGCGATGTAGCGCATAAGTCCTCTCCCTACGTACACGACAGTAGAGGTGGTTTGAGATGCTTCGCTCCGCTCAGCATGACAAGTGGGTGCACTGCTTCACCGTGTCATGCTGAGCGGAGCGAAGCGGAGTCGAAGCATCTTAGACCTCGATGTCCATGTATAACGTTATTGGCGTGTACTAAGGTCCTCTCCTCTTAGTACGCCAGCGAGACAATGCGCGAGCGGGCCTTGGTGCCACCGTCGGTTTCCACTTCGAGACGCAGGACATACAGTCCAGGATTGAGCAAAGCACCCGTTCCATCCCGGCCGTCCCACTCGGCGGCAAACTGGCCACTCTGCGCCGGGCCGCGAAAAACCTCGCCAATCCGCGTCCCCTGCAAATCGTACAGCACCACCGCTACCTCGGCACTCCCGATCACATTCAACAGGTCGTATTCGATCCGCACCGCGTCGTTGATCTGATCTCCATTGGGCGTAAACGCGGCTGGCACGAGCCTGAGCGCACCGACCACCTGCCCGGCGATATGAGTCAGCCCCACGCTCAGCGTGTTGCCCTCAACCAACTCAACCACCTCGCCCGGCGTCACCACTTGGCGCACCTCCTGCGGCCGAGTGCTGTCGTACACCCGGCCCGAAAACAGCGTCCCAAACTTGAAAACCTCACAGCGGAAGACCACCTCTATCAACTCGCCATCGCGCGCTTGGTCTATCCGCGGAACGCCGACCTCAAAGCCGCGCCCATCGAGCCGCCGCACCTCAAAGGCGACCTCCTCGCCGCTGTAGCGCACTGCGTCAATGCCCTGCGCCTGAGTCGGCGTGTCGATCTCAATCGTATCAAAACCCAAGTCCTCTGCTTCTAGTCGCGGCAGCAGCATGTAAGTGAACTCCGTCGCCACACCTGTGGTCGCCAAGACGGGCGCAATCTCGGCCAACACCAAGGAAGCCATCGGCGGCCTAGACACGGCAAATTGCACAAAGTTCAGCCGCCCCCCTGCCTCTACCGTGGACTGGAAGTTGGCCCGGACCTGCACAAATTGCCGAGGTTGCGTCCCCTGCATGGGTGCGCTGCTTTGCGTCAAGTCGTAGGCCGCGCTCCAGCCTTCCCAGTTTTCAGTGTCGGGCGTAATGCCGGCCTGCTGGGCCCTCTCCAGCCGGTTGTACGACCGCAACGTTAAAGGCCGCCCCCGGGTATCTAGTCGA
Source organism: Gemmatimonadota bacterium (assembly GCA_009840005.1). The sequence goes on along the minus strand of VXOR01000027.1, from coordinate 55,541 downwards.
GTCCGCTCATCGCCGCGGAACGTGCTGCGCCAATAGATATTCGGATCGCTGTCGTCGCCCGCGCGCATACCTAGCCCGATTTGCGCACCGGGATCAACTTGGCTGCCCCAGCTTAATTCGCCCAGCGCGGCACGCCCACCCAAATCGAGGACATTGGACACGTAGCGCGCCGTTGGCGTGAAGCCCTTACCATAGATTTCAAACTCGGCGATTTCCCAGATGCCTTGGGTGTTTTCGGGCGCTTCAAAGAGCATGCGGCGGATCGGTTCTGGCGGCAGTTCAAGCTCGACCACCGAGGTCGTGTTTTCGGTGGCCTGATGCACGATATCGAAGTCGATGAAAGAGCCGCGCGTGCCCGCAGTGTACTCGCGTGTACCTTCCTTGAGCGGATCGCCGTCGCTGATGCCGATGATAAAGCGCTGTAAGAAGCGCTCTTCCTCAAAGCGCTCGCGTGGATAGAACTTGACGCGCTCGACCGTGAAGTTGCCCCCGAACTCGAAAATCAGGCTCTTGTTGCGCACGCCAATGCCCGAGGTCGTCCAATGCCCGTCGCCCAAGAAGACAGTCTCGACGTCTTCGTCCCACAGCACGGCCTCGGTGTCGCCGCTTCGCTCCCAACCTCGCCAGACCAGCGTCTGCACCCGACCCCCGCGCTCCTTGAGACGCGGCGTCAGATTTATCGACGGATCCAGTTGCTCTGGCTCGATAAAGTCCGCATCGATCTTCAGCGATTCGACATGGCCGTGCTGCGCAGCTTCCACTTCCTCCCAATCGAGCTGCACAAACTCCACGCCCTCGGCCAACTCTGGCACCGGCAGCGACGAACCGCCAATCCGATAAATCGTCAGCGCATCTGCGCTGCTAGTCAGCCAAGCGAACGCCAGCACAAGTCGGATACAGGTCTTTAGCATAAGCGTGGCCCCTCTTTAACAGCCCTCTGGCGATATAGCCGGTAACTGATGCGCCAAAGGAGTTGGAAGAGCTAAACAGCAACAACTCGCTGTTTTCCTTCTCTATTTTCTGAGGGAATAATGTGGATCTCAATATCGAGATTCAGTCGGTTGAGAAACGTCATTAACCGCTCAACACTATAATGGTTAAAATTGCCCTTCTTTAGCCGAGATATTTCAGGTTGCTTCACCCCTAAAATCTTCGCGGCCTCTGCCTGGGTCAGCTTCCGGTTCTCTATGATCTGAAACACTTTAAACCCAAGTGTCGCCCTGAGAAACAATTCCTCCGCATCTGGTAAGCCGAGATCCTCAAACACATTGCCTGAACTCTTTTCAAATGTAATCTTCTCACTCATAATTCATTCGCCTCCAAGTCTCGCGCCATTCTCAGACGGCTCTTGATAAGGTCTATCTCTTTCTTTGGAGTTTTTATTCCGCGCCTTGATTTTTTCTGAAAACAATGCAACACATAAACCCTCTCTCCAATTTTCACCGCATACACAGCGCGGTAAGCGTCTGTTCTGTGATCCACCCGTATTTCAAAAACTCCTGAGCCAACGCCCCCGAATGGTTTGGCCGCCGGAGACATGCTTCCCGCCTGTGCAATAAACAGAGCGTCACCTATATCCTTTTGAACAGACTCCGGAAATTTCTTCAGCTTTGCCTTAGAATCCCCGACCCATATAGCCTCTTTTAAGTTCAGTCTTTCGTGGTTCATAAGGCATTATCAAGATAACCAATTGGATATAAACAGGTCAAACTGGGATAAAAAGCACCCCGTGTTAATCGGAACATTCATTTTCTGCCGGTAATATCTCATCCTCAAGGCGCGGTGGCTTACCGCCCGCCGTCGCCAGCAGACGGTCAAAGGCCTCCAAATCGGCACCGGCAGCCCGGTCTTGGAAATAGCGGGAGGTTCGCAAAGCCGATAGCTTCTCTGCTACGGCCACGTTGATAAACTGGTCGAGCGTCGTGCCCTCGGCTGCCGCCACTTTTTCGGCCTCGGATTTGAGCGAGGCGAGCAGATGGAGAGAATACGGGTTCGTGGTAGCCATGATCTTCCTCCTTCTCTACAGAGTCTTGTAGTAGTCCCGTATCTTGGCAGCCATGAGTTCTCTACGCCCTTGCAGGAACGTGTCATAGTCTTCGACACTTGCGGCGTCCATTCCTTCGGGGATACAGTGGGCCGCAAGGTTTTCTTGCAACTGATCGACATCGGTTATCCCGCCGTAGTGAGTTGCTCCGTTTCTACACTGCTCCCACAGGTCTGAGAAGTATTTTTCTGGTGGCAGAGCCCCGATAGCGATGTTGATTTCGCTCTGCATCATCACATAATTGGCAATCTGATTGTAGCGACCACGTTGGAAGCCGTGCTTCTGCAAATAGCTGCGCGGGAATACATGATGAATGTGCCACTGGCCTTCCAGAAGATCGCGTACGGTGAGGTCACGTGAGAGGAATCCCTTGTCGTTTCCTTTTACTTGGCTTGCGAGGAAGACATTGAAATAGGGACTACTGGCCACCGAGGTGTCCATCTGTTGTGGCAAACCTACCTTCCAGAAGGCGTCTGAGAGATCGGCCTGCTCGATTGTATCCAGATACCGACTTGCACCCTGTCTAGCGATGTTTCCAATATCGACGCCGAAGGCGGTTTCCGGCGAGCCAGTATATCTACTTGTCAAGATCGACATCACGAACCACCGACGCACGAGCGTCTCGATTTGCTCAGGGGCCTCACCCTGCGAGCGTAACGTCAAGAAGAGGATGTAGGCGAAATTGACGGTGTTCTGGGATCTGATCAGCGATGAATCTACGAACCCCGCCGAGCGCAAGATCATGACGAACCGTTTGAAGTTGGTCTCGTTCATGTAGCGTAGGATTCCATCTCTGAGTGTATGAAAAGCCTTCTCTGCGGTAGCTTCCTCAAACGTACGTGTCTCGAAATTGCGCCCTGACAGTAGAGCGACTAAGTCCTCTAAGCGTCCGCGTTTGAACTGCGACGTAAACGTGACACGAAGCATATCGGTGTATGAGGGATCGTAGAGGTCGTCCTTTTCATTCTTCAGCCACTCCATTGCACGGAAGTAGTCCGTCGAGGCGAAATCAGCATCTTTGGCCAAGTCGTTATATGCTTCCGGCGCGACAGCCAGATGGCAAAAATAGTCGATGCACTTTCGTAGCAGATGGCCGCCGTACTGTTCACTGGCAGCCATTTTGGACATTGCGAAGTCCGCCGCATTAAGCGAAACACCCTGCGAGTTTATGCGGACGAAAATTTCCGCGACAGTCTCAACCTCTAGATCAGCGTTCAATTCGATGACGCCGAGAGAATTATTACGAATACCGCGAAGGCGTTCCATGCGATCATCGATTTCGTATTTGTCTGCAACATGATTTGCTTCGCAGTAGTCGTCCACTAATTGACGTATTCTCGCGTCGGGAGCGAAGACAGTGGATACGTCGGCAATCCATCCCCGATCCCGGCGTATGGCGGCGTTTGCCACTTCAAAACGCTCCTCGCCAGGATGAAAGGCGATAGATATCCGTGTCCGCTTGTAGTCTTTGTTAACAACCTGCTCCCCATGCAAAGCGGCAAATAGTGCGATAACACGCTGCTGGCCGTCAATCAAGATAAGCTTCCCTTCTGATAGGGTACCGTCCTTTAAGCGGACATCTCGATTCCGCCAAGTGATGAGATACCCTACGGGATAGCCGTTGTAAAGTGAATCAATAAAATCACGTACCTTTGTCGCGTTCCAGACGAAGGGATGCTGGATCTCAGGAATAGCGATTGCATCGGATTTGATCCAAGCCAGCAGGGTCTCGATAGAATGCTGATTAATTGAGTAACGTTGAATGGGCATCTATCCTCTCTTTCGATTTGTGGTTCTGGTATGTCCCGAAGGCTGGCGCGAGGCGAGTTGTGCAGGGTTAGGAGATTCGCTCCGCAGTGCGGAGTGCTTTGAAAAGGTTCGATAAAATTGTCGCATATTGTGTGACACTTAGGTAATTCTCACAGACTCGCAAATATCGACAAAAACGCCAATCCCGCGACCCGCGTCTCGCGCTCTCGCCCGGTCACTTCCAACGAACGCCGATCAAAGCGCAACCCAAGTTGAGTCGTCAATCCGTAGCCTAGATACTCCCGCTGATTGCTCAATTGCGCCGCCCATACCGTGCCGCGAAAATCGCCCGTCAGCACGTTTTCCACCAAGACCTTTTCGTCTTGTAACAACTCGAAGAACAGCCGCTGCTCAAACCCCAATTCAAGCTCTGAATCCCGCATCACGGGAAAGCGGACCAACAGCGACCCGATCCCGTCCCAAGAACGGCGGCGACGCTCGGCCAAGGAAAAGGGCGATTGGCTGAGAAACTCGCTCTTGAAGCGGGGCAAAATCACCACCGCACCCCACGCAAAAACGCCGTCGATCTTGTCAATCAACCCCACAAACCCAGAGGTCTCGCGGCCATTCCGGCCCAACGGCCCCAGCGCACCAAGTTGCGCGTCGCGCTGGTACCACCAGTCCCATTTGAAGCGGTGCTTAGTCTTCCAGCGCCGCGAACTAGCGTACTCCCACTCGGCGTAGAACGTATTGATCCAAGTGTCCTCGGCCGCCAGTAAGTCAGGCACGGCAATGTGCTGCCCACTCGTCTGCCCAGCGGCCCCGAATTCGAGCGTCGGCACGACCCACTGCGACAACGGATCGGGGATGGTATCTGCGGCCTTCTTCAGCATGTCAAAAACCCGAACCCGACCGCGACCGGGCCAATCCCGTTCAAAGGTAACTAGCCCATAGGCAGTATGATTTTTGCGGTCAACCTGTCGCATATCCTGACGCAGATAGCCGGCCGAGAGGCGGATTTCGGGATTGACCTCCACGCTGGCGTAGGCGTTGTAGCCCCAGTGATCCTTCTTGTAGGGATAGTCGGGCAAGTCGTCGTTTTCAAAGCGCTCAGCCCAACCGTTGTTGTTGAGGTCAATGCCAAACAGGAACTCCGGCCGGTCCGAGTGGTGGCGCAGAAAAGGCTCTTCGTAGTCGGGGAAGAAATTCTCTCGGTCGCCGTTGCTGTTCTGATTGAAGTCGGAGATGAAGTCGCCGTTTTCGTCGTAGCCAGGAAAGACCGCTGGATCGGGCACGCCGTCCGAGCGCACCTGGAAGCCGCCCAGCGCAGTCGATTGCGGCGGCACCAACCCGCCCTGGAAAAACCGCTTTTGATCGGGATGACGGTCCTGGTCGTCGTTGTCCTCGACGAAGTCGTAGAGCCGGTCGGTGGCTTCGGGCGAGTAGTCAACCAAGCCGCGGCTATCGACCGGCTTGAAACTGGTGGCGTAGGCGTCGTCCATGCCAAAGCCTTCGAGCGAGAAGCGCCAAGGGTCTGCCTGCCGCACGAAATTGAACAGCCAGCCAACCGCGTGTTCGTCGCCTTGGATCCCCGAAAACGAGCGGTGCGATTCGCGCGTCGTCGAGGGGAATTGGCGGTACTGGGTACTGACGTTGAATTCGCCGTACAAGTCGAAGCCCCACCAGTCGCGCACCTCGGCAGTAATACCGGCGATCTGCGAGGCCGTCGGCAGGCCGTAGTCAAAGACCACTTCGCGCGGATTGAGCTGATTCTTGACATTGCCAGCGGCCCGCGTCACCACCAAAAACTCCGGGATGCCGATGCGGCTGTTCTGCCGGTCGGAGGCCACCTCGATTCGGTAGTCGTTGGCCAGCACGAAGCGGAAGCGCACGTTTTTGACGCGGGTGATGGCATCGTCGGCCTCGTCCAACCCCAGATCTAACCGGCGCTGCAAGGCCAAGCGCAAGGTGCCCTCCTCGCTCTCGCCCTCTTCGGCAGCCAACGCGTACTGCAGCACAATGCTCTCCGCCCCATCGGCCCGTAAGAACCCGCCGCGCTCCTCCCCGCCCTCTATCACCGGCGCAAAGCCAATGCTACTGCCCGTGAACGTGGTGTCCTTAAAGACCATCCGCACGCCACCTTCGACCGGCACCTCACGCTGGAGCGCCGTGGTGATCTCCACCTCCGTGCTGAACAACACCGGCCCACCTGCGCCGTCAGCGGGCGAATCGTCGGACAGCCGCACGATCAGCTTGTTGAGCCGTCTCCCTAACTGTCCGGTCGTCAGCACGCCTTTGAGCGGGTTGCCCTCAAAGCTCTCGCGGTTGCCAGCCCCATTGTGGGCATTAACCAACGTCAGGCCCAATGTCGCATTGGCCCCCAAATCGGCCTCTATACGCCCGGCGATCAAGCTGGTAAAATTATCCTGCGAGGCCGTCGGAATATCCGGGTCGATCTCGACGATGGGCAGGCTCGGGCGCGAGAACAAACCAGTAAAGCGCAAATGCCGCGCGTCAAAGCTCGTCACGACGCCATTGAAGCCAACCTTGCGAAAGGTCATCGGCGTCAGGGTGGCGAAAATCTCGTCGCCGATCATCAGCGAGTAGTTGTAGTCGCCGCTCGCATCCGAGGAGATAATCAGCCGGTTGAACCAATTGGCGTAACGCCGCTCTTTGGTCAACTGGCTGCTCTCGACCGTGCGCGCCTGCGTCTGTCGCCAGTCGTACACCAGCCAGCCGCGCGAGATCAGCTTGCCGTAGGTATCGTAGAAATACGTGCCTTCTTGGTTGCGGTCGATGTAGCGCCGGTACGGCTCGGTGGCGTAGTTGGTGTAGCGCCACTGACGGCGGCCGTACTCGTCGAACAGCTCCTGCGGCATGTACCAGCGCATAACCGTGGGATCCAAAGCCCCCATCAGCACGCTTGGCCCTTGGGCATTGAAGCGGACTTCGCCTCTTTCCTGCCGCCCCAAGCGATAGCCGTAATCCGTCTGCGCTCCGGCCTGCAAGGCCAGTGCCAAAACCAACGCTATGTTAGCTGCCCAACGCACGATTTAGAGTTTCCCCAAACTACCCTCGACAATTTCCACCGGATACTTATTCCGCAAATTGCGCACGAACCGCACGTAATCTCTTTTCGACTTGTCGATCCGCACGTAGGCCCGAGCGCGGCGCTGCGATTCGGCGTTGTACGGGATCTGCTCGCTCGTGCGCTCCAGCACCTTGAAGACCGAATAGCCTTGCTCGGTCTTCAACGGCCCGCCCACCTCGCCGATGGCGACATCCCGCACGGCAGCAGACAGTATGGGAAACAGCCCCTGGGTATAGGCATTGAGCTCCATCTGACCGCCGTGGTGCAAGCTGCCCTCGCGCCGGGTATGACGCTGGGCCAACGCTGCGGCATCCCCCCCCGCGCGCAACTCATCCCCCAAGCGCTGGGCCAGCGAATCCGACGCCACCAAAATCTCGACGATGGTCGTAACCTCGGGCCGAGCGAATTTTTCGGGATGCGCGTCGTAGAAATCGCGCGCTTCTTCTTCGGTTACACTCACGTACTGGTCAACCTCCCGCCGGCGCAACGCGCTGAGCAGCAACTCCTCGTTCTTAACCGCTACGGTCTCCTTGAAAAGCTCATCCTCTGCTAGACCAGCCGCCTCGATCTCGGCACTCACGAACAGGTCGGGCAGCACTCGACGGTGCAAAACCTCGGCCACGTGTGCACTGTCCGCCGTCTGTAAACTCCTGCCAGTGAGAAGCTCGTACGCCGCCAAAAATCCGCTGACGGTGAGTTCGCCGCCCCGATACGCGCAGAGAACTTCGGCTTGATCCGCCATGACCCCATTCTCGACGAGCCGCTGGATCGCCGCCGGGCGCGGCATGGGTGCGTACGCTTGCACGAGCGAATCGCTAAGCGCCTGCCTCCGCTCCTCGCGCTTTTGCACCGTCAGCTCCTCGACGATGATCTGCTCGGACGCGCTCAGCGGCGCTGGAATCTCGTCGAGTACTTTGTAGATCACGTAAAAGTCCTCATGGCCAAACACTTCGCGCACCGGCGCGGAAACACCCCCTATCGCCAACCCGAGCACCTGCTCGACCGTCTCCGCCGACATCTGATCGCGCATCTGATATATGCCAGTGTCACCGCCCCGCGCGGCAGTCCGCTCGTGAACCGAGTGCTCGCTGGCCAGTTCGTGGAAATCAGCCCCTGCGGCGAGCTGGTCGGTGATTGCACCTGCTTCCTCCAAACTCTCGACCATGATGCCGCCCAAGCGCAGGGCGCGGTGACGGCCGCTCTCTCGGTAGTACCGCTCTATCTCCTCGGGAGTAAGTTCAATCTTGGCGACGACCTCGCGCTCCATGTACAGCGCCATCAGCCGAGCGCGTTTGAAGCGGGCCAGTTCGCCTTTGAACCAACTGTCTTCAGCCATATTGGCGGCGTCCGCTTCGCGCAGGAGCAGCTTTTTATCGATCAGGCTTTCGAGCACTTGGCGCCGACCTCCCTCTTTCATCCCTGCGGGAATCCGCGCGTCAAACTCCCTGAACTCCGACGCAGTAATCGGCTCGCCACCCACTCGGGCCAGCACCAGTTCCTCAGGCTCTTGGGCGCAACCCAAGGCTACAATCACTAGCAAGCAAAAGCGCAACACGGCCTCACTCCAGACCGGCGAATACTGTGATAAAGGTCGTGGTCTCATTCTTGACCTTGTCGTCGGTTGTGAAAACACCCGGCCGGTCGCTGTCCTCAATCACCCGTTCGCTCAGGATGCGGCCAAAGCGCAGGCCCGCTTGCGTGGTCAGCCGGTACCCCTGGTAATCGGAAGTTGTAGAGAGTTGCAGCGCGATATGAGTCGAGCGCCAATCCCCTGTGTCCTGCAAAAGCCCGGCCGCCCGCAGCGCGTCCTCGTCCTGCACCCGGTCGCTAAACCACAACTGCTCCACGCCGGATTCGATAACCGTGCGCCGCATGACCGGCAAACGGGCGAGCAACTGCACGGTCAGCGCCCATTCCTCGCGCCGCTCTTCGTCGGCGACAAAGGGCGTCTGCCGCAAAAACTCGCTCTTGCACCTCGGCTGCAAGTCAAAGCGGCCGAGGCCGTAGCTGTAATCCACCTTGTTGATTAGCCCTAGGAAACTCGCGGTGCTTTTCAGCGGGCGGCCAATGCTGTCGCGCGGGTCCTCGGCGTTTTGCTGGAAGTGCTCCCACTTGAATTTGTTGACCACGTTCAGCCCCTCGATACCCTGATAATCGAACTGCGCGTACGCGGTATTGACCCAAGTGTCCTGCGCCGCCAAGATGTCGCGCACCACCGGCTGAATCGGCGCGCCGACAAAAGGGGTCGGCTCGCGCCGGGCATCGGGAATGGTGTCCTTGGCCTGCTTGAGCATGTTGAAGACCCGCAAGTGTCCCAGGTCCGCGTAGTCCCGATCCAGAGCGAACATCGCGTAATTGGTCTCATTGAAGGCGTCGGTCGCTTGGGACTCCTCGTCCGTGCGGCCGAGGGTCAGCCGCATATCCGGCGCGAGGTGGATGCCGCCGAAAACATTGTACCCCCGCCGGTCTGGCTTATACGGATAATCGGGCAGATCGTCGTCTTCAAAGCGGTCGATCCAATGGTTGTTATTCAAATCAATGCCAAAGAGAAATTCCGGCCGATCGACGTTGTAGCGCAGAAACGGCTCGTCGTAATCGGGAATGATATTGGCCGCAGTGGCGTTGTCGTTCTGGTTGAAGTCGGAGATGAAGTCGTTGTTCTGGTCCCAGCCGGGAAAAATCGACCGGTCGTTGGTCGAGCCAAAGCGAATCCAGTCGGGGAAGCGATCTTGGTCATCATTGTCATCGACGAACTCGTACAAATGCCGCTGGGTATTGTCGTATTGCACGTCACCCGTAGCACTGACCAAGAAGGCGGTCGTCGAATAGGCTTCGTCAATGGCGTAGGCTTCGCCGTAGAAAAAGTAGGGGAACACATTGCGCGAGACATTGAAGTACCAAGCGTCAGACCCCTCAGAGGAAATCGCGTGCTCTTCGCCTTCGTTGAACAGCGCGGCATTGGGAAACTGGAAATAGCGCCTGTTGCGATCCCACTCGCCGTAGAAGTCAAAGCCGAGCACCCCCGTGCCCTCAATGGTAAAGCCGCCGACCAGATTGGCCGTTGGCAGGCCGTAGGAAAACTCAATCCGCTGCAAGTTGGTAATGTCCGCCACATTGCCTTCGGCCCGCCGCACCGCAATCAACGCTGGTTGCGCCGCGTCAATCACCTCGGCGGTCAGCGGCGGGGGCGGTGCGCCGCGCAAGCCCGTCTGGCGGTCAGACCATATCTCTACCTTAAAGTCGTTAGCCAGCACGTAGTTGAAATCCACCCCGACAATCGTCGTCGGGTCTGGACCAACATAACCCGGGTCGTTGAAGTCGTAGTTGACGATGATCCGCTCCGGCCCGTCCGCCGCCAAAAAGCCCGGCCGCCGGAACCCGCCGAAGATGACCGGCCACTGCGAGCCAGGCCGGACCACCTCCTGCAAGGTATAGACCGTCTCCCTACCGGTGTCGAAGTCGCGGCTAGTGATCCGCACATCGTGGCTGAAAAGCGCCGCGCCCCCTTCGTTGTCGTCGGGCGAGTCGTCGCTCAGAATCACCGCAATCGCCGTCAGTGGTGCCGTGCTCTGTCCAGCGGTGAGGCTGCCGGCGACCAAATCGCCGGTGAACATGTCGAGCAGCGTATTGCCGTTGCTGGCATCCATCACTTGGGCACCAACCTCGACGAAATCACCAACCTGAAAGGTCGCCCGCCCGCCGAACAACGAGGTGATATTGGTTTGCGTCACCGGCTCGGTGATCCCACCCGAAAGCTGGGTGGAGCCGCGGATCGGCTCGCTGATGCGCGAGGCGAGGATCGTCGCCTGATACTTGTCCGAGGCAAAATCCACCTGCACCCCGTTGAAGTCCGGCTTGGAAAACGTCATCGGCGTCAGCGTCGTGCGAATCCGGTCGCCCACCGTGATCGCGTAGTTGTACTGACCCTGCGAGTCGCCGCTGATGGTCACTGCGTTGAACCAGCGGTTGAAGCGCGTACTCTGGAAGATGCCGCTGCCCAAGGGCTGCGGCTGAAACTGACGCCAGTCGTAGATCAGCCAACCGCGCGTGGTGAAGTTGCCGTACACATCGTAGAAGTAGTCGCCCTCGCGGGTGGTGTTGACGTAGCGCTCATACGGAGTGCGGGCGTAGTTGGAGTACTCCCACTGACGCCAGCCGTAGTCGAAGAAGAGTTCCTGCGGCACATACCACTTTTTAACCGCTGGATCGAGCGCCCCAAAAAGCACGCCCGGGCCGGTCGGCTCAAAGGTGACAGCTCCACCGCGCTGGACATCGGTCTGGCCCCAAGCCGACACGCCCACCAGCAGCACCAGCCCCAAGATGACGAAGTATTTCTTCATAACACACATTTCCCGTTGAACATAACTACACGAACCATAGAAGTGGTATGAGATGCTTCGCTACGCTCAGCATGACAAGTGCTGGTGCGCTGTTCCCTGTGTCATGCTGAGCGCAGCGGAGCGGAGTCGAAGCATCAGATACCTAGATGCTCAGGCGTAACGGCCATTGGATTACTGCCGTGTAGTAAGCCATTCAATAAACCACCCCAACCGCCGCGACCGCTCTAGCTTGGCCCGTCTTGGCGTCCAGCGCGACGCTGAATACGTAGTTGCCCGGTGGCACCAACTGGCCCGCATCGTCGCGCCCATCCCAAAGCCGGGCAAAGCGCCCACTCTGATCCAGCGCGTCGTACAGATGCCGCACCGGCCGGCCAGCCAGATCGAAAATCGCAACCCGCAGCGGCGTGGGGCGGCCCACATTGGTCAAGTCGTATTGCAGCTCGGCTCGGTCGTTGACGCCGTCGCCGTTGGGAGTAAAGACCGGCGGCTCGGCGCGCACATTGATCAGCAGTTCGCCGGAGATGGGTACTTGCACCGACAGATTGCCCTCAAAAGGCGTCCCCAGCGCCTGCGTGTCTGGGTCGCCCTCCCCCAAATCGGCCGCATTACCAGCCACCACGCTCTGCCCTAGCTGCCCCTCGGATGCGGTGTTAAACACTTGGCCGCTGAACGTGGTGCCGAAGCGCAGAACCGCATTCTCAAAACTCACCCGCAACTCCGCGTCGTCCTCACCCACAGTCGGAAACTCAATGGCAAAGGCGTCGTCGGCCACCTCTACAACCGCAAAGTCGCCGCGCACCACCGGCAACTCGTCGAGCACTGCGCCGCTGAAATCGGCTTCCAGCACATCGCCCCCGGGCGGCTGTATCCTCACCGCGCCGACCTGTTCCACCCGGAGCGGAGTGGCGATCCGCAAGCGATTAAAACCCCGATCCTGACCGCTGCGAAACTTGCTCCGCACCGCGTAGGTAAAGTCCGTATTCTCGCCCAGAGCCGCGCTGCGGGGGCCGATCTCGGCGATCAATTCCTCGGCAAAGGGCGATGGCAGCACGTCAAAGGAAAGGCCCCCGACGCCCGTGGCCGCCGCAAAGTCGTCGCTGAAGAACTCGATCATAAACTGGAAGTAGCGCCTTGGACTCGGCGAGACAATAGGCCCGCCCGCGCCCTCAGTGCCCAAGTCCGCCAAGGAGACGATGCTGCTCGCGGGATAGGGCGGCGACCACGCGCTCCAGTTGCTCACGTCGTTGCGAATCGTCGCCCGGTCGCCGCGCGCAAGTTTCTTGTAGTCGGCCTCGCTCAAAGTCACCTGCTCCCGCTCCTCCTGCGACAGCGCATTAAACGCCTGCATCGCATCGCGCAAATCCACTTCCTCGTTGTCGAGTATCTCCGCAACTAGCGCTTGCAGCGCCTCGTCTTCCACATCTTTGGCGAATTTCCACGGCACCCCCACTTCGCCCGTGCCTAAGCCACTGCTGATCCCAGCGCCACTGCCCCCAGCCCCACCGGACTGCAACCCCACATTGCCCCCGCCGACGCGGAAAATCTGCTCGCCGGGCCGCACCTTGTTGAATTCCACCGGCTCGGGATCAATGCCCGTGCGCGTGCGTACCGCAATTCGCGAAAGCTGTGGGTCGCCGACCTGCTCCTGCACCCAGCGCACATGACCCAACAGCGCCAGATCGCCAAAGTCGAAGATGTTGGAGATATAGACGGCCTCGGGCACAAAGCCCGTGCCAAAGACCTGGAACTCGGCAATGTCAAAACCCAGCGCCGTCAGGGATTTGAGCCGCACAAAGCGCACGTATTGCGGCGGGATGCGGATATCGACGACTGCCTCTTCGTTTTGGCCCTCCAGCGCCACGCTCGTGCGGATGGGCACCCCCTCGCGCTGAGTATCCGGCGTACCGTCGTTGATAAAAATCTCAAAGCTGCGCATGAAGTCGTTCTGGAAGGGAAAATTCGGCGCGGGGAATTCGGGCGCGGCATTGCGCGGAAAAAAGCGGAAGCGATCAACGCCAAAGCGCGCACCCAAGTCCAAGTCGATGATCAGCCCCAAAACCTGGGCACTTTTGGCCCCGGCACTCAAGCGCAGATCGAGTCCGCTTTGGCCGTCGTTGTCGATGAGCTTGGCCAGTTCGCCGCGGACGTTGAGGTTGTTGGGCGACGTGATCGAGCCGCCGCGCGACTCAGTGTTGGCCCCGAGGGCGATGTTTAGCGTGGTATCGGCGCGCTGGGGAAAAATCCAGTCGGCAAAATTAGCGGCTGCAAAGTCGATAACGCCGCCGGGCGCGTTGGTGTTCTCAACGCTTTGGGCACTGCGAATGACCTTGGCTTGGATTTCGCCGCCACCATCGCGCCAACTCAGCCCGCTCGCACCGACGACGATGGTGTCGGCAGCGACGGGCAGGACGCTCACAGCGGCGATGAAAACGGCGCAAAGAAGGGGGGGGTTCATGGCTGTTTGTTACGCTTTTCCGCCGGACTTGTCAAGAATCCGCCGCGCAGACAGCGGGGTAGGACGGCAGGCGAATTGCCAAAAAGTTGGGGCTGGTGCTCTTATGGCCTCTTTTCGGGTTCTATAGATGACGATATATAATTAGCGGTGATGGTTGCCGAATCATAGAGAGAGCCTACCAGCCGTCGCCGCGCTGCGCTTTTGAAACGTTGCATATAGGTAAGTCACTATAAAAGAGGCGAGCATGGTTGCTCAACTGAACCGCTTCATGACCCTATTCGTCCTGTTCTGGCTGTTGACTCAACCAGTGATGGCCGAGCCAGACGGCTACCAGACTTTGGTCGTAGATGGCGACACCTTGGTGGTGCAAATGGCCGAACCCCTGCCAGTGGGCTACCAAGCTTTGGTTGTGGGCGGCGATACCCTGATGGTGCAAGTCTTGGCCGAACCCCTGCCGACTAACGAACCGCTCTCAGCCGCGATCGACGATAGCCTTTCGGCACAGAAGGAAGCCATGGAAAGCAAGGGAATAAAAAAGAAGAGCAAGAGCAGGGGAGCCAGTGAGCGTTTGGCTAGGTTCGGGTTCGGTGTCATTGGGGGGACCATGATCGGTACTTGGACGGGGACTATAGTAGCTAAAGCTACGAAGGACTGCTCATCATATTATGCAGATGGCTTTACATGTGGGGACGATAGTCTGATTGGCGGCGGCGGCGGCTTTGTGGTCGGAGTAATAATCGGCTTGGGCTTGGCGGCTGACCCTCCCGATCAAGCCGAGACTCCGAGCAAGCCAGATGAAGCTCGCCATTTCTCCGTCGGTTTGATACCAGACACTAGGGGGCGCTTGTCAGCCATCGCCACGCTGCGCTTTTGAAACTCAATCAAGGAAGAGATGCCCATCGTGTCGATTATGCTCGCTATAATTACTCTGTTCGCTATGCTCATGGTAGAGACTGCAAATGCGGATCAAGTCGTCAATCATACCCGCAACACGCAGCCCCCGGATGCCCCTCTCGACTACTGGACGGGCCGGATCGAACAGGACACGACCTGGCGAGACACGGTCTATGTCAGCGGCGATGTGACCATTGCGTCGGGAGCGACTCTGACCCTAGCACTCCATACGAAGGTCCACTTTATGCCTTACCGCGATGATACTCAGGGCAACTTGGACTCCACCCGCGCGGAACTGATCGTCGAGGGACGGCTGCATGCCCAAGCCGGAGGCATCGTCTTTTGTTCGGCGAATGCTGCTTCGTTGGGGGCCGACTGGTATGGCATTGTCGTCGAGCGTGGTGGCCTCGCCGATGTATCCAACGCCACGATACGAGATGGCCTGCGCTGTCTGTATGCCAAGATGGGCGGGCGCGTTACAATGGATCATGTCGCTTTTGCCAACTGTGGGAAGCCGACCCGCGTATCGCTTTCCCAAAGATCGGCGGCCTCAGCCTCAGATAGTAAGCAAGTAGATGCTCTCCTCGTAGCGGATGGGCTCAGAGCGACGCCGGATAGTCTTGTGGAGAGCAGGGGGTTTATGAGTACTGGTAAGCGAGTTGCCCTCAAGCTAATCACCGGTACCATTGGAGGTTTGATGGGAGTCATGATAGTCGCCGAAACCTTACCTTGTTATTGGAAAGACTATCACGGAGATAGACCCATCTTTTGCGACTCGTTGGGACCAGCTTTTCTATACGGCTATCCAGCCGGAATTGCGATTGGTGTCAGTCAGGTCGCCGTAAAGACTGTTGATCCACGCGTCCGCTCCGAGATGTTCCTCATCAAATCCCTAGGTGTGTCCCTAGGCGGCAGTGCAGTAGGACTAATCGGAGGCGTTTTGTTGACACATGTCAATGACGATGTATTCTGGCCATCCTTCTTTGTCGGTCCTATCGTCGGTGCTACATGGGCATCAGAATGGTGGTGCCCGCCGCCCGCCGCCCGCCGTATTTCCGTCGGTTTGATGCCGAACCCGAGAGGCAGCTTATCCGCCGTTGCCGCGCTGCATTTTTGAACATTGCATATAGGTAAAAGAGACGAGCATGGTTGCCCAACTGAATCGCTTCATGACCCTATTCGTCCTGTTCTGGCTGTTGACTCGACCGGCGATAGCCACTCCAGACAGCTACCAGACCTTGGTCGTGAACGGCGATACCTTGGTGGTGCAAATGGCCGAACCCCTGCTGGCAGACGCCCTACCCTTAGCCGCTAGCGACGATAGTCTTTCAATACAGAAGGGAGTCATGAGAGCCGAGGAAGCCGAGAAAATCGGCTCGGCTCAAGCTCCGCTGGCGGCCAGCAATAGTACGGAGCGAACCAAAAGAAAGAGAACCGTCGATCAGTTGGCCTTGTTTGGGATCAGTGTCATTGGGGGAACCCTAATCGGAGCTGAATTGGGGCCTGTAATACTTAAAGAGCCGGAGGACTGTCCAGATGGCAGCTTTTTTAAATGTGATCTCAGGGATATTGAGGGCGGCCTATTAGGCTTTTTGGCTGGACTTTATATCGGCATAATTTTGGCGTCTGACTCTCCCGATCAAGCCGGGACTCCGAGCAAGCCAGATGAATCCCGTCGTTTCTCCATCGGTCTGCGGCCAGACACTAGAGGACGCCTATCAGCCGTCGCCACACTGCGCTTTTGAAAGCAAAGGAGGAGGGTCATATTTCATACTCTTTTTCTGTTGATTGTGGCCACTCTGTGCGGACTGCTAGTTCAGCCAACCCAAGCCGCCACGCAAAAGAAAATGGAGCCAAAAGAAATCACGATCCATATCAGTGGATATCACAAAACGGTGGCGGCGGCTCTGTTGGATGCGGTTGATGAGGGGACGTTAGTTACAGGGATAGCCGACTTTGATTCTCTTTCTTCCACATATGGGCTAATGGGGATATATCGCAAAGGTAGAAGATCCTCTGGCTTTTATGGGCATCGTTTTCGGCTGACGTTCCCGCCGGTCGCGGATGTGGCCGCCGTTGCCGGAGCCTATTGGAACTTATCCTATGTACAATCTGTCGAGCCGGAGCCACCCAGACGGGAACCAGACGAACAGATTCTCAAAGCTGCGGAGGTGGATTCTTTTCGGATTGGCAACAAGTTGATGGCTGGCTTGGGAGGAGGGATCGCTGGCGCATTCCTAGGAGCGTTCATCATGGCGGATCTATACCAAGCAAAAAACGGAGACGACGTCTTCGGTGGTCTTGCGGCTTTCACGAAGGGCCTTGAGGGTGGATACGTAGTTGGAACCGCGACTGGCGTGAGCTGGGTTGATGGGCAGGATGATTTCCTCATAACACTCGCGGGCAGTGTTCTGGGGTTAGGTGTGCCTGTTGGTGCTATAGATTTTATAAGTGCCAAGACCGGCTGGAAATTAGAGACTCTAGCGGGCGTGAGTGCCTTTTTAGGTCCTATTGTTGGTGCAACGATTGCGTCGGAACGAGGGCGCAAGCCCCTTTCGGCTAAGCGCCGCTTGAAACCTGAAACTCGCCGGGTCTCGGTCGGTTTGCTTCCGAATTCCAAGGGGGGCCTATCCGTCGTCGCCTCCCTGCGCTTTTGAAACGCAATAGAGGAAGAGACTCCCATCGTGCCGCTTATGCCCGCTGTCATTACTCTGTTCGCTATGCTCATGGTAGAAGCTGCAAAGGCGGAGCAAACCCGCAACACGCAGCCCCAAGACACCTCTCCCCACTACTGGACAGGCCGGATCGAACAGGACACGACCTGGCGCGACACGGTCTATGTCAGCGGCGATGTGATCATTACGTCAGGAGCAACCCTGACCTTTGCTCCCGATACGCAAGTCCTCTTCCTTCCTTACCGCGATGATACCCAAGGCGGCTTGGACTCCACTCGCGCGGAACTGATCGTCGAGGGGCGGCTGCATGCCCAAGCCAAAGGCATCGTCTTTCGTTCGGCGGCGGCTACTTCGTTGGGAGCCGACTGGTATGGTATTGTCATTGAGCGCGGTGGCCTCGCCGACGTATCCAACGCCACGATACGAGACGGCCGGCGCTGTCTGTATGCCGAGAGGGGCGGGCGCGTCAGGATGGACCATATCGCCTTTGCCAACTGCGGTAAACAGACCGCACAGTCGTTTTCTCAGAGATCAGCGGCTAGCGATAGCCTGTCGGAGCAGATGAAGGCGATGATAAAAAGGTATTATACGGAAGACATGACCCTACGGATTGCCAAAAAGGTGGCCGGTGGGACTGTTTTTTGTTTCGCTTTTACAGGCCTAGTGCTTTGGGGATCTGGAGACGCATCAAGTGACGGTTCTTACTCCGATAGCGGTCTTGAAGGGGCAGCCCTTGTTTTATCCAGCGCAGCTATCGGCACTAGTGTCGGATTCCCGTTGGGGGTGAGTTTGGTTGATCCTTATGATTCTTTTCCCAAGACCCTACTCGCCGGTGTTATACCAATAGGTTTATGGCGAATGGGCAACTCCGTGGAAGAGTCCGGGTTCTGGCTAGCGTCCATAGTCTCTGTTATTAGTTCACTCGCGGTGTCTGAACTATCGCGCAAGCTCCCTCAAGCCCGCCGAGTCTCGGTCAATTTGGTTCCGGCCCCCAAGGGGGGCCTATCCGCCATCGCCACGCTGCGCTTTTGAAAGTCAACAGTCCGTATGCTACCCAAACTCTCATTTGCTGCCTTGCTCTTCTTGAGCACCGCCTTGAGCGCCCAGACGCCCGTAGCCGATACCACCATCGCCGGCCAAACCCTTTCCCTGCTCCCCATTGAGACACTAATCGCCCAACTACAAAGCCCGGCCAACGGCCCAGCCGTCGTCCACCGGCAGGTTGCCTTCCGCGGACGCCTGTTTGCTCCCACTTCAGGACTCGACACCCTGCGCGTCCCCCTCGACTTGGAGGAAGTGCACTTTCTCGACGAGGTATCCTTCAGCCAAGTAGCATTCCTCGCCCCAGTACGCTTTAAACGTGCCCACTTCGCCGGTGGCCTCTCCTTTGCAGAAGCGCGTTTTACCGACGACTTCTCCCTGCGCGCAAGCCATCTGGCCAAACACGCAACCTTCCAAAAGACCCATTTCCTCGGCGATGCCGACCTAACCGCAAGCCACTTCGCTGGAGTCGCCTCCTTCGTCGGCGCGCACTTTACAGGTCATAGCGCCCACTTCGCCCAGACCCAATTCGACAACGCCGCCTATTTCGAGCAGGCCACCTTTGCCGCGCCAGCCACCTTCACCGACGCCGCCTTCGCCGGAATCGCCTCCTTCAAAGAGACCACTTGGGCGCAGCCCATATCTTTCGCTGGAGTCCGCTTCGCCGACCGAGCGCTGTTTTGGGACGCGCGCTTCGCCGAGGAAGTGTCCTTCGACAGCGGGCGCGCCGACGGAGAAGTCGCCTTCGACCGAGCGCGGTTCAGCGGCGAGGCATCCTTTGCCGATTTTACCTTTGCGCGGGCGGCGCACTTCCGCAGTGCGACCTTTGGCCGAGCCAGCTTTGACGGGGCTTATTTCCGCCAAGAGGCCGACTTCAGCGAGAGCGAAGGCCGCGTCATCCGCCTCGGTGCATTCTTCAACCGCTCCCTCGACCTGAGCCGCGCCGCCTTCGCCCTGATCGACCTGCGGTCAGCCGGAGCGGATTCGACCTTCGCCGCGAACAGTCACTTCTACTTGCACCAGCCCCGCTTCGGCCGCATCCAAGTGCGCTGGCCCCAGCTAGCAGGCCATCTCGCCACAGCCGACTCAACCCACGCCGCCGCCCTTCGGCTGAGCTCAGGTCGAAGCCTCGACCCAACTTACGCCGCCCTGTACCACCAATTCCTAGCCCAAGGCTTGAACGGCGACGCCGCGGCCTGCCACGCCGAACGCATGGACCACCAGCGCCTTGCACGCGCTTGGCACGAGCCAGCGCGTTGGGGCCTAGAACTGTGGCGTTTGAGTGCGGATTACGGCACGGCTCCCCAGCGAATAATCGCCTTCATGGTCGCCATCGTCCTCCTCTGCGGCCTGGCGTACCGCACCGCTTCCGGCTCCATGCGCTCCGCCTCCGGCGCAGACCAGCCCACCCTCGCCGACTGCATCGCCTTCAGCCTCTATACCTTCATCCACGTCAACTCTCGCGCCTATGACGCGACAGGCAAGCTCAAACTCCTCGCTGTCGCCGAGGCCCTGCTAGGCTGGGTCTCCTTCGGCCTGCTCATCGCCGCAGCTTTGGCCCACGTGCTGTGATCTGGTCTCTTCTACCTTATTGCTGGCGGTCCGCTACCAGCACCCCGCCCCTTGCCCAGTTCTCGCGCTCGCATTCTTCGAGCACTACCGTCGTCCCCTCCCGGGGCGCATCGCAGGTATCCACTATGGCTTGGGTCAGCGCTTCGACTAAGGCCCGCTTCTGCTCGGTGGAACGCCCAGCGAGCATCTTCACATTGATAAATGGCATCGTCCATCCTCCTATTTAGTGGTTAGTGACGCCATCATTAAATCATCCGCAACCACATCACGCAAGAGGGAGGACTCGTCCGCCTGCAAACGCGGCAATCGCCGCACAGCAAGGAAACGTGGCGGTCTATATATTGGTACCGTTCAAAGGAACCTCATACGATGTACGATCACATCCTCCACCAGATGCGCGACAAAATCCGTGCCGATGAGTATATTGTTCCCGATCATGCGTACGAGGAATTACAGGACAACGACCTGAGCATTTTGGATGGCGAACACATAATCCTCACGGGACGCATTGTTGAGCGGCAGCAGGATTTGACCTCGGGTGAACACAAATACGTCATCCTAGGCGAGACAAACGCAGGCAACTTGGCTGTTGTCGTCGCCAAAATTAGCCCAACCGGCAAACTGGTTTTCATCACGGCTTGGAGAGAAACCTCATGATTTGCGATTACTGTGGTAAAGACGGCGCAAAGCTGCGCTACAAGACGCAAGTATGCGGCCCCAAGAACGATAAGTTCCTAGTGGATAAGGTACCGATGGTCCGTTGTCCCCATTGTCATCAAACCTATATGACGGCCCAAACTGCTAAGACGCTGGATCAACTCGTCCAGCAGCGCAGGGAACTAGCCCGGCCCCAAACCCTCGACGTCATCGAATTCGTCTGATTGAGTACTACAAAATATGGGTGCTCGCCTTCGCCAGCCTCCTCTGCGCCTGTGCCCCTAAAGACCCTCCAGTACCACCAGTGCATTTCGCCGACGCCGGAGCCGCCGCTGGCATCGACTTCGTCCACTACAACGGCTTTTCCGGCTCCTACTACTACGTCGAAACCTTCGGTGCCGGAGCCGCCTTCCTCGACTACGACGGCGACGGCCGCCTCGACCTCTACCTCGCCAACGGCACCTACCTAACCGGCCATCCCCCGGACCAACCGCCGGTCAACCGACTCTACCGCAACGCGGGCGCGGGCACCTTCGCCGATGTCACCACCCACAGCGGCAGCGCCGACCCCGGCTACGGCTTTGGCGTCGCAGCCGCAGACTACGATGCCGACGGCGACCCCGACCTATTCGTCGCCAATTACGGCCCCAATGCCCTCTACCGCAACGACCAAGGCACCTTTGCCAAAACGTCGGTCGGCCTAGCGGACCCGCGCTGGGGCTCCAGTGCCGGCTTCCTCGACTACGATGCCGACGGCGACCTCGACCTATTCGTCGCCAACTACGTGCGCTACGCCCTCGACGATGAATCCGTTTGCCAACAGGGCCAAGTGCGCTCGTACTGCGAGCCGAGCGTGTACGACCCCACCGGCGACCTCCTCTACCGCAACGATGGCAACACCTTCGCCGACGTCACCGAGGCGACCGGCATCACACTCAGGGGCAAGGGGCTGGGCGTCGCGCTGGCCGACTACGACCGCGACGGCGACACCGACATCTACGTGGCCAACGACGGCACCATGAACTTCCTCTACGCCAACCAGCATAGCACCTTCGCCGAAGTAGGCTTGATTGCCGGCACCCGCTACAACGAACACGGGCACGCCGATGCGGGCATGGGCGTCGATTTTGGCGACTACGACCGCGATGGCGACGCCGACCTCTTCGTCACCAACTTCGCCTTTGAGACCAACGCCCTCTACCGCAACGACGGCCAAGGCCAATTCGCCGTCGCCACCCAGCGCCTAGGGCTGGCCGATCCCTCGTACCGACCCCTCGGCTTTGGCACCAAGTTTTTCGACTACGACAACGACGGCGACCTCGACCTCTTCGCCGCCAACGGCCACGTCATTGATCGCATTGCAGAAGTGGATTCGAGCCAGACCTATCGGCAACCCAACCAGATGTTCCGCAACGACGCTGGCCATCGCTTTGCCGACGTCTCGGCCACGATGGGACCCGATTTCCAAAGGGCCAACGCCGGTCGCGCCACCGCAGTCGCCGACTACGACGACGACGGCGACCTCGACCTCCTAGTCACCACAGTGGCGGCCCGGCCACGGCTGTTGCGCAACGACGGTGGCAATGCTCGCCACTGGCTACAA
This sequence comes from Gemmatimonadota bacterium, assembly GCA_009840005.1. Next base: position 33,420 of record VXOR01000027.1, on the reverse strand, counting down.
ATTCTGTTAGTGGGAAAGCTCCACCCCGACGCCCTCGGCACGCGGGTAGAGGTTGTGGCCGACGGGGTGCGCCAAGTACAGGAGCGCCAATCAGGCGGCAGCTATCTGGCCAGCCACGATCCGCGCCTGCACTTCGGACTGGGTGCGGCGACGAGCGCCCAAGTGGAAATCCACTGGCCAGATGGGACGTATCAGGTTCTCGAAAAGGTCGCCGCCAATCAAGTGCTCAAGGTAGCACAGCCGCGTTGAGTTTGACTTTTAGGGGATGCCACGATAGAGTACATTCAGAAACCCCGCTAGGCGTGATAAAATTTAATGCCAAGAAAGATACGCGAGCTCATCTCCGACCTAGAGCGAGCTGGCTTTGTCCTTCAAAGGAGCAAGGGAAGTCACCGAGTCTATAAACATTCAAAAGGAGTTACAGTGACTATTTCTGGCAAACGAGGCGCAGACGCCAAACCTTACCAAGAAAGAGACGTCAGATTAAGTCTCAGAAGGGTCAAATGATGAACGAAGTTCTCAATCCTCCAGCGATAATTGAAGAGGACATCTATAAGAAAATAGGACGAGAATTTCCCTACCGCATTTACTGGTCAAACGAAGACGAGTGCTTCATCGGCTATACCCAAATTGCCGGAGGGAACTGTTGTCATGGAGATACACCAGCAGAAGTTCGTCAGCAGTTAGAAGTCATCATTGAACTTTGCCTTGAGATTGAAACTTCCGGGGCAGCAATGCCTCGGTCTCATTAGTATCTGACTGGGGCGTCCAGCCAGACCCCTAATTCTGTTCATCAGCGACCTAACGCCCGCGTTTGTATCTCTTCGTAAAACTGACGCAAGCGCTCGCGCTCGGCGGGCAAGTGATCGACCGCTCGTTGGAGGACGTGTGCTGCTCGGGCTAGATCGCCTATCTGCCCGTAGAGGCGGATCATCTCCACGTAGGCCGGTAGCAGCTTGGGATTAGCCGCGAGCGCGGACTCGTAGTAACGAAAGGCCCCCTCTAGGTCTCGCCGCATGATCCGCACGTGCGCCAAGTTCATCCACGGCTCGACTTGCCGAGGGGCCTTTTGCGCCACCCTCGCAAAAATTGCTTCGCCGGCGGCGAGATCACCCAGCGCCGCCTTGACCCCACCTAAGTTTAACCACGCCTGCCAGTATTCGGGATCCTCGGCCACCGCCCGCTCAAATGCCGCCAGTGCCCGCTCTTTGTCGCCAGCCTCGGCATACGCATTGCCCAGATTGTAGTGGATCGCCGCATCCCCCTCCATGTCCATCGGCGCTAGATGACTGTTGGCCGCCAACGCAAAAACCAAACAGACGGCCAACCCCAGCCCCAAGTTGCGCCAACATCTCGCCCGTCCCCAATCCCACAACGCCCACACCCCGTAGGCAGCAAAGACTACGAGCACTGGCAGCACCGGCACTCGGTAGCGCGCCGCCACAAAAAACGCGATCACCCCCAGACAATAGCACAGCACGTACAACAGCGGCCACGTCGGCCCAATCCGCCGCAGACTCAGCAACATGCCCCACAGCGCCAGAGGGGCCACCAAACCAAAGGGGAAAGCAATACCCGCTTTCCACAGAGTCGCCGACAGCACTGTTGAGTAGATACGCCAGAAGTAAATCGGCTGGTTGCGCCCCCGCTCGTCACCGTGCCAAAACGCCCCTAATTTGCGCCCCATCAACCCCAGCCACCCAATCGGATCGCCACGGATGTAGTCCCAAGCCCGAGCGGCAAAATAAGCCGACTTAGCCGAGGGACGCTCAATCCCTTCCCGTGCCGGTTGGGTAACTAAATCGTCCCACTCCCACCCCGGTCGGATAGCCACGGTTTCTTTATAGTTGGAGTTATTGCCAATGTACAGATTGATCCCCGCGTTGTAGGAAATCCCTACCCCATCGCCGCCAATGGCCCAGTTGCGCCAAGCCACTGGCGCGATAGCCAAGATCACGCCGAGTGAAAACGCACCGGCCCAAATCAAACCCTGCCGACGGGGAGTGACCCATAGGAGAGCGATGGGCACAGCGACTGCAAAAGTCAGCACGGTCGGCACGGCTAACGCACCAAAGCCAAAGGCTACCCCGGCACCCAAAAATCCCCAACGGCTCGGATGACGCCAGACGCGCAAAAGCACCACTAGGGCCAGCAAATCGACAAAGGTGGCTAACGAAGCCGGCAACAGCTCGCCGTCAAAAAAGATCAGCGGCCCGCACAGTGCCGCGCCAATCCCAGCGAGCAACCCCACCGCCGGATTGAACAAGGCGCGTCCGATCCACCAGCTCATCGCGCAGACTAGTGCCCCTAACAGGGCCTGGACAAAGCGCACGGCGTAAAAAAATGACTCTGGGAATAGAACCTTTACCGCCCCGAGAAAGTACGGGTAGAGCGGCGGTTGCCAAAACGGCCCCTCGCCCACGCCCAACCAGTTGCCCGCAGCCAAGCGTTGGGCGTGGTGGGTGTACGTCTTGGCGTCAACCGCCGGATGCCCAAAGAGCGGACTCGCATCTGACTCGAAGATATAGACGACCCGCACTACGAGGGCGAGGGCAAAGACGAGCCAGCCCAAGCGCCTAGCCTGTAACCCAGCGATCATTGCGAATATATCTGCTGAATGGTATCGTTAGTGGCTATCAACCAACAGACAACTATGCGCTCATCCTTCCTCGGCACCTGTTTCTCCTTCGTCCTCGTCTTAGTCTTTACCGTCTGCATGACCTTTACCAGTGTGCGGACCTACGTTCTCTATGGAAACTACACAGGGCTGACCGATCACTTCAACACCGTCGGCGTCATCTTCCTGATCTTCTGGATCGTGATTGTCGCCCTCGCGCTGCGCCTGCTCCACCCGCTCTTGCGCCTCTCGCCAGCCAATTTCGCCTTGGTCTATGCCGCGCTCATGGTCGCCGTAGTGCTGCCCTCCATGGGCTTTGGCGGCTACTTCATCCCTTTAATCGCCGGCGTCTTTTACTACGCCACCCCGGAAAACAACTGGTCCGACCTGCTCTGGCCACACATCCCCCACTGGGCCGTCCCCCGCGACCTCGAAGCGATCCGCCAGCTTTTTGAAGGCACGGATGCGGCCGCGCCCGTGCCTTGGGCCTTGTGGGCCGGGCCGCTGTTGTGGTGGGGCCTCTTCATGCTAGCCTTCTTCTTGGTCAGCATCGCGCTGATCAGCCTCGTCCACCACCAGTGGTCGCGCCAAGAGCGCTTGGTGTACCCACTCGCCGCCGTCCCCAACATGCTCCTCGAAAGCTTGGAAAACCCCGCCGCGTCCATTCTCAAAAGCAAGCTGTTGTGGCTGGGATTTCTCATCGCCTGGACCCTGCCGACCGTCAACATGCTCGACCGAGTATTGGATATCGAGATCATCCACGGCTTCGGCATCCCCGGCGGTCGCATCGAGATCCGTCAATTCGGGCTTAGCTACGGGCTTAACACCGACCTGCTGGTCGTGGGTTTGAGCTATTTGGTCGGCCTCAACGTGCTGTTCAGCGTCTGGTTTTTTCACCTACTCATCGCCGCCGAGGGCGCCCTGCTCAACTGGCTAGGCATTTCCCTATCGCTGCCGGCCCAGCCCCACGCACCCAACGTGCTGCTCGCCCATCAGCAGATTGGCTCGCTGGCGTGCATCGTCGGAATCTCGCTGTGGATGTCGCGCCACTTCCTGCGTCGCCAGTGGCGGCTGATCATCAGCGGGGAGCCAGACAGCGATAGCCCGATCTCGCCGCGTGTCGCCGCTTTGCTCGGGCTGGTCGGGCTGACGTACATGACCGGCTTCCTCTGGGCCAGCGGTCTGAGTCTGATCTGGAGCATCATCTTCCTGCTGGTCGCGCTAGTGATTTTCTTTGGCATTGCCCGCCTGTTGGCCCAGACCGGGATCGGCCGCCTGCGCGCTCCAGCCTCCGTGCCGCCGATTCTGACTAATCTCGTGGGCACCGCCCCTTTTGGTGCCCAAGGGCTGAGCGCGATGGGGCTGAGCATGGTCTGGACGGCCGACCTTCAGCTCTTTTTGATGGGCACCCTCGCCCACGCCTTCAAAGTCTGCGAGCCAGCTCGGCTCAAGATCAGTGGACGCAAGCTGGTGTTCTTTTTGTCGGCCGCCATGATCGTCGGCCTCATAACCACCATGGTCTGCTATATCTGGCTGGGCTACCGTCACGGATTGATCCACGGCTACCGCTGGTACTTCGTCATGTCGCCGCAATACCATTGGTCCTGGGTCGCTAATTCGATCAACAATCCCAATCCCGCCGAGCCGCTGGTGGCCGTGTTCCTCGCCATTGGCGCGGGCCTCACCGGGCTGCTCGCGCTGGCCCAGTACCGCTTCGCCGGCTGGCCCTTGCACCCGGTGGGACTAGGCATTGCCCTGACCAACACTGTCTCCATCGACTGGTTCGGGATTTTCTTGGCCTGGCTTATCAAACTCCTAGCCCTGCGCTACGGCGGCATCCAGCTCTATCGCACCCTACTGCCCTTTTTTATCGGCCTGATTTTGGGTACCTGCGTTGGCGTCGGCGGGGCCGCGCTGGTCTATGCGTTTTACTATTACTGAGCCAACCGCGACGCCCTACTTTGGACATCTCCGTCTCCGTGCGGCAGTGTTCTGGATTAGTGCTGGGGTAGTCAGCACGGTGATCCTCAAGTCGAAGAAATGCAAGTCGTGTTCCGGTGGATTGCCAACTATAATTGGCACTTCTATATTCTACTACAATCATGTGTGCTAGCATCATGATAGGGCCGGGGAATGACTACAGAAAGACGTGTCGTTTTTTACCAAGATGCCACCGGCAAGGAACCGTTCAACGACTGGTTGAGGAGCTTGCGCGACGCACGAGCAAGGCGCCGAGGCTGTTGCGTGTTGAAAGTGGTAATCATGGTGATTGTAGATCGCTCAAAGACGGTGTCTTTGAGTTGCGTTTTGTCTTTGGTCCCGGTTATCGCGTGTATTTTGGGGAAGATGGGGATACGATAGTTGTGCTACTGTGCGGGGGAGACAAGAGCAGTCAGGTTCAGGATATCGTGAGAGCAAAAGCATATTGGGAGGAGTATTTGAGTCATGGCTAAGTACAGGACGCTGAAACAAGTAACGGCAGACTATTTCAGAGAGCACCCCGAAGAGATAGAGGACTTTCTGACGGAAAATTTTGAGGAATACGCCGAGGATGGCGATTCTGCGGCGTTGTTGTCTGCGTTGCGAATTATTGCCCGCGTCAAAAGCGTATCTGCGATAGCGGATGAAATCGGGATGACTCGTCATGGATTGCAGAAGGCACTTTCTGCCAAAGGAAACCCGCGCCTCGACAACATCAACTCGATAATGCGGGCGATGGGATACCGGCTTGTACCGCAGAAGGTGGAGGAGCCCGCCGGGTAGGGAGATACACCGCTGGTTTGGCGCGGCGATGAGCTTCATTCAATGCAGTCGCGGTGGCTCCCGTCATTCCCACACTTCACCGCGCCTTTAGGCGTGCCATCCAGTGGGGCTCCTGCATACAAGGGACCGCACTCAGAGTTTTCATACCGCTTCTCAAGTCAAAACACATCTGCAAAATTTAATCGGGATCGCTACCCACTCCGTCGAGACGCGCCATCTCCTCGTCCCCTAGCTGCCAGTCGAATAAATCCAGATTGTCGCGCAAATGGGCCGTTGAACTGGCCTTGGGGATGACGATCATATCCTTCTGCAAAAGCCACTTCAAGGCCACCTGCGCTGGGGTTTTGCCGTGGTCGGCGGCCACCTGTTTTAGGGCTTCGTCCTGGGCTAGGTCACCCCGGGCCAGCGGGCGGTGTGCCGTCAGCACCACGTTGTGGGTGTGGCAATGGTGCCGCAGCTTTTCGCGGTTGTGGCGCAGATGGTATTCCACCTGATTGGTGCAGATCGGCAAGCCGGTAGCGGCTCGAGCCCGATCAGTCTGCTCAATGCTGAAATTGCTGATGCCAATACTCTTAGCCTGGCCGGCCTCGTAGATTTTTTCAAAAGCGGCCAAGGTGCGCTCCACCGGCACGCCCTGACCGGGGCTGTGGATGAGCAGGAGATCGACGTACTCAGTCTGCAGATCGCGCAGAATCTCCTCCATCTGCTCCAAGGTCGCCTCGTACTCCAAGTGCGAATGCCAAATTTTGGAGGTGATAAAGAGGCTATCGCGGTCCGCCCCGATTTCCTTGAGGACTTGGCCGATGGCGTCCTGATTCTCGTACATCCAAGCCGAATCCAAATGCGTATAGCCCATTTCGAGGGCCTCTTTGACCACGTCTTTGCACTGCTGGCCGCGCAACATCCAAGTGCCCAACCCGAATTGTGGAATGGCGTGGCCCGAGGCCAAGGTAATGTCTGGCGCATTCATGTCGATTGCTCCTTATCTGGATTGTAGGGGGGGGGGGGGGGAGGGGGACCCCCCCCCCCCCCAAAAAAAAAAAAAAACAAAAAAAAATAAAAAAAAAATAAAAAAAAAGGAGCGCCAACAGGTA
>VXOR01000027.1:0-26936 GCA_009840005.1 Gemmatimonadota bacterium | reverse complement strand
GTGCGGAGCGCGCTCCGCACCGCCCCTACAATGCGTAACGTCAGCGAATAAAATAAAACGGGGAAGAGACCCAAAAGCCCCTTCCCTTGCTTGTTCTACTCCGTAGAAGAGGACTAAGGCGTCCCCTGACGAACCAACTGCTCGATCAAGGCGGCCGTAAAAGAAAGCCCCACCCCATAGGTCGGACCAGCGAAATACCGGTTGCCGTTGACCGTCATGCGGGCTTGGGCTTCAAGACTCACGTTGGGATGGAGTCCAACCAAGACCGTCGGCGCTAGGTAGGAAACACTTTGGTTGAGCGTTTCTACCTGGCTGCCTGCTGGGGGGTTGTTTATGGTGTCGTACTCGGCTCCTATGATGCTTTCGTACTTGAGGGCGACGAGGAGTTTGTCCATCGGGCTATAGCCTGCCTCAGCGTTAAAAACAAACTCGGCACCCGGGGTGTACGTGCGATCAACTCCCCCGGCGTCGCTGGGGTTGGAATCTGCGTATTCGCCGCGCAGGCGATACCCCAGATCGACATTGCCGTACACCGGGACCGGCCAAAAGGACCGACCAAGTTGTGCAACAACGTCAAAATCCCACTGGCCTCCAGTTATGGAAAGGGCCTCGGGCACTTCCCGATATTCGCCCATAGGTGCTTTGAATTCTAACTTCAGTGTGCCCACCAAATCCGCGCTGTTGACGAGGTTGATTTTGGCAACTCCGCGTATATCGCCTATGCCCGAGTCCTTTTTATCTGCTGCCCCATAGAAAGGATGCTCGGGACTAACATCTACAAACTCATTGCTGATATACGGAATCTTTACGCCAATATCGATCCGGTCATTCAAACCGTAGTAAACGTCGAAATAGACCTGCTGGGACTTATAGCGGGCGGGAATCTCACCGACATTTCCATCGTTATCGTACTGCTCGTTGGTCGATAGCGACATGTAGGTGATTTTGCTCCACACGTGGCCCTTTCCAAGCGTCCAAGCCCCGGCTGCGGCCATCTGCGGCAGCAGCACGGTGAGGGCCGTAATGAGCAAGGGAGTGGCACACGAGGTGAGTTTCTGAAGCAGAAACGCCAAGCGCGAATGCGAGGTGCGGGGGGAAGGAATCATTCCTGTCCTTTCTAATTGAGTCCTCGCGCTTGAAAAACGCCGAGGACGAGGTTGAGATGAAACACGCTCTGAGTGTCCATCAAGTTAAAAAGCACTGCTAAAATTACGGCTAAAAATCTATCTGCTCAAGACGGCCTACCCTTCCACGCGGCGAAAGTAATCCTCAGCGTCGTCTTGTGGCACATAACCCAGATCTTTCTCGGTCGCCTTCAAGTCAAAAACGCGCCGTTCGTTGCCACTGACCACATAGGCCAGCAAGTACTGGGTGTCCACTTCTAGGGCACGACGATGGGCTTCAATGCAGTCGCGGTGGCTGAGGAACATGGCCCGCATATAGTCCTCGGCAGAGGTGCCGCGCATGGTGGTCGGATCGTCTTTAGCAATGATCCAGCCGATGCGCAGACCGACGAATTCGAGGCCGTAGCGCTGACTGTACAGCTTGCCCATATTTTCGCCAAAGAGCTTGGAAACCGCGTATATGGAGTCGGGATTGGGCGGCTCGTCCAAACGCATGCGGATGCGCTTGGACGGATCCAAAGTCTCAGGCGTGGTCAAAATAGTATTGCCGTGCTGAGTGTGATTGGTCGAGGCAAAGACCAAGCGTCTGACCTCAGATCGACGGCACTCTTCCAGCACCTGGTACATGCCTTCGAGGTTGTGATCCCGCACGCTTTCCCAAGGGGCACTTGGGCTAGGATCGGCCGCTAGGTGAATCACGGCCTCCAAGCCCTCAAAGGCCCCTTCGACCTCGGCGGCGCGGTCGAAGTTGACAATAGTGGCGGGAAAATCAACCGGGCGGCGCGTGAACGCCTTGAATTCGTATTCGGCTCCTAAACCGGCCAGCAGCACGCGGCCGATGGTGCCATTGGCCCCGGTCAGGCCAATGCGGGTATAGCGCGTCATTTGTATGCTCCTTGCTCGATGTTCTCATCTCACGACAAAAGTCCGTTGGCTATTCTCGCGCAGCACGAGCTCCCGGTCAAAGGTATGCTCGCCCACGCCGGTCAGCCGAAAGTGCTTGATTTTGATCTGCCCATACAAAACGTCTAAGGCAATGCGATAGCCCGCCTGGCGCTGGGCAATGCGCACCGTACCCCAAGCAGCGCCATTTGACCAGAAAAAGGTCCCTATCTCTGCGGCAAAGGCGATGGACTTTGTAACCCCCGAATAATTAAATCCCGTCAGCGCCAGCACCCCGGCCCAAGCAATCATGGCCCGGGCGTAGTGATGGCCGCATTCGGCTTCGTCAAAGGGACTGCGTTTGGCCCCATCGTAGCGATTGCGAATGTCGCGCATGGTTTGCAGGCCGTTTTTGCGCTGTCCCTCGTAGAGCATGCCAATGGCCGCGGTGTATTCAAACCCGGTCATCACTTCCGTGAAATAGGGAAATGGGTTGTCGGGCCGCTCGCGGGGATAGCTCGCCATGAGCAAGGCCGATTCATCGCCCAAGGCATAAGAGCGCATGCAGTTGAAGTGATCCGTCAGCTTCTTGCGGTGATTGTACTTGCGGATGCTCCTGAGGGTTTGGCGCACGTGGGCGCGCTTGGTCAGATAGCCCAAGCCGCAGACGTGGGCGAAAAACTGGCCGACGAGCTGATCCACCAGACAACCGCGGCCGAGTTGGTAATCTGGATCGGAGAGTTCGGCCGCGCCCATACTCAGCCGCAGGGATGCGGCCACTTTTTTGGCTGGCTCAATGCGGTGCTCGTAGTATTCGCCATTGAACAACTGCTCGTCGATGTAGGCGCGACCACTCTCGTAGAGCCGACGGCAGGTTTGGGCAAAGTCGGCTTCGCCTAGATGGAGCGCCATTTCCTCACCGGCGCGTAGAGCGCCCAGATACCAGATCCCCATTTGTGGATTAGGCCCATAGTATTCGACATCCATGGTGTTGTGCTGACAGCCTTCCATAACGCCGTCGCCATCGCCGTCCCACCCCCCTTCGATCCAGCAAAACTCAAGGGCCTTTTTGACCTTTGGCCAAATCGATTGCAGGAAGGCATCGTCGCCGCAAAGCTGCCAGTCGCGATAGGCTTTCATAATACAGCCCATCTGACCGTCGGCCGCGGCCTTGCCAAATTCTTGCGCGCGACTGAGGGGAAGGTGGACGCGAAAGTTCATCATGCCTTGGTCGTCAGTAGCGTGATTGAATTCAGTATCGCGCATCGTGCGAGCCAGATCGCCAAAGAGGAACGCCGTACTTTGTTCGTAATTCCACACATGCGTGCAGGAACCCATGCAGCAGCCGCTGTGATCGTTGTATCCCTCCCAGCCAAATAAACGTCCATCGGGGGTGCGGAAGCACGTTTGCGTCCGCAGGGTACTGAGATTGAAAAGGGCGGCTTCCTTTACTACCTCGGGCAGATCGCTTGTCGCCAAGGCTGAGACAAAGCGCACGGTCTGTTGTTCGAGCTTTTTGAGCCTCGGCGCGGTTTTGCTGGCTACGTCCCACGCATCGCCATAGTGCGTCGCATAGTAGTTGCCAAGGTAGGGATCGTCGCCCGGCGACCACGTGTGCCGATTGGGAAAGTGCCACGTCAGCAAGAAGGTGATCGTCTTGTGTGCCTTGGGTAAAATGTTGGTGCGCACCACGAGCGAGGCACTCGGCATGTCGGCCCCTTCGCCAAGACGCTCTTCCACTCGGCCATCGGCGGCAAAGTCGTCCCAAAAGTCGAGCAGCGACGTGCCCCACCCGGCTTTTTTCCACGCCGTGCGATAGGTAACGCCCGTTTTGGCCGTAGTGGTCAGGGCCATCGTGCCATAGCTGATAGCGGTGGGATCAACCCCCTTGCTGTCCATGAAAATGCCCTGACAGTGTGCTGCCTTGCGAAAGTGATTGCGATTGGCCTGAGCCAGCTCTTCCACGCCATCGTTGCCAATGAAATTGGGCAGCGATCCGCACACCGAGGCCGCGACGCGCTTGTTGGTCCGATTAGTCAGCGTATAGCGCAGCACTGCGATGGGGATGCCGCTGTCATCGGCGTTGGCGGGAATAAACGGGTTGAACGCTTCGAGACAAACCGCGACCGGAACGTGTGGATCGGATAGCTGGACCTGTGCAAGTGGATAAGCCGCGGCAAACGCACACTGTGCAAAGCGCGGCAAGCCGTGATTGGTCGCCATACTGCCGCTCGCCCCCTGGTATTCGGATACATCCACCGGCCCTTCGAGCGCACGAGCGACGGACGGGCCGCCAGCAGGTTTGGCGTACAGAGCAAAAAATGCCCCCCCTCCTCGGCCCCCATCGCCGCTTGGGACAAATCCCTTGGCCGGGCGGTTCATCAGTTCCCAGTCGCGCAAATCCCCGCGCCCGCCCAGTGAAACTGTGCCCGTGCCAATGCCGCCAATCGGCATGGCAATGTTGGCGAGATGATCCCGATCGTAGTGCTTGAGCATCGGCCAATTAGACATTGTGATTACTCCTCTGTGTGGATATGGAAAAAGGGATAGTAGGGGCGTCCCTTGTGGGCGCCCATTCGACACCGCGTATTCAGCCAGCGAGATCCTACGAAGGCAACCACAAGGGTTGCCCCTACTATTCTGCGCCCATCTGCGGATCTAAGGCGTCGGAGCCTCCCCGTCGATCAGCCCTTCCTCCTTGAGCTCGGCCCAATAGTCGGCGGGGATCGTGCGCTCTAGGCAATCCACGTTAGCGGCGACTTCCGCGACGGTCCGCGCCCCGGGAATGACAGTTGCCACCGCCGGATGTCCAAAGGGAAATTGCAGCGCCGCGGCCGACAAGGGCACCTCGTGCCGCGTGCAGACCGCTTCAATGCGGCGCACCTTCTCCAGCACATCGTCCGCTGCCGGCGCGTAGTTGTAATACGCATCTTCAACCGCTCCGGTAGCCAAAATCCCCGAATTGTACGGCCCGCCAATGACGATCCGCACTCCCTTCTCCGAACACAGCGGCAACAACTCGCGCAGCGATTCCTGCTCCAATAGCGTATAGCGGCCAGCTAACAAAAAGGCGTCGAAATCCCCGGCACGAGCGAAGTCGGCCAGCATCTGCCATTGGTTCATACCCAAACCAAGCGCCTTAATCACCTTTTGCTGACGCAACTCATCGAGCGCGGGATAGGTTTCAGCCATCACTTGGTCAAAGTACCCCCGCTCGCCCGGCGTCCAATCCGGCTCAATGCTCTTCCCCTCGTCCGGGTCGTGGATCAGCACTATATCGAGGCGATCCATTTTGAGCCGCTCCAAACTCCCTTCAATCGAGCGCAGCACGGCGTCGCGCGAGAAATCGAAATAACTGGTCATCTCGGGCGCATCGACGAACAGATCGACGTAGTCATCTCCAGGCTTTCGCTCCACCAGCGTATAGCCCACTTTCGAGGACAGGACGATCTCGTCGCGGTTGTAGCGCGCCAGCCCCGGCCCCAAGCGCGTCTCACTCAGGCCGTAGCCGTACAGCGGCGCCGTGTCGAAGTAGCGCACTCCGGCCGCAAAAGCCGCGTCTAGCACGTCCAGCCCCTCCTGCTCGCTCAGCACCGAGTACATATTGCCAAAGGTCGTGCCGCCCAACCCCAAGCGCGTCACCTCCAAGCCGTACGGCCCAATTTTTTCTCTATCTCCTGCTCGCATTGATTTTTCCTCCTCAAAAAATCGGAATCCGATTGCCAGTCTCCCCAGTGACATAGTCGAAGAGTACCCAGAATCCCGAGACAAAAATGTGCCCCAAAATAAACCCCAAAAACAAAGGCCGTAGCTGCCGGTAAAGCGTCACACCCCCGTATTTGAGCACCAGCGCCTTCAAGACCCAGCCGATAAAAATGCTGAACCATGTCCAGATGATCGTCAGGGTCGCACCAATGGGGAAACCGAGGTAATGCACCGGCCACCAGAGGAAATGGTGCCGGGCGTACATCAACAACCCCATGATCGCCGCGCCGATTCCCGCGAACATGAAGCGCGGCCCGATCTCGCCAAAGTCGTTTAAGGGATTCCTCGGGTTGGCGATCTTGTAGGCCGAGTCGCCGTGAACGATCTCGCCGAAGCGGTTGTAGAACCACCAGTCCAAATTGATGCCCCCGTACTGGTAGCCCATCCACACTACCATCCAGATCGAGCCAGCCAAGCCCACCACTATCGAGAGCATCAGCGCCCAAAACAGCGGCCGTCCCCGCACTTGGCCAATATCGGCCAGCTTGAGCCCATTGATCGCCGAGGCCATTACCATAGTCCGCAAATCGCCCGCCCAGCTAAAAGTCATCCCCAAGCTCACCAATCCCGACGGACCTATCGCCTCCGTGCCTACCGCGTCGATCACAAACGGCTGCGCCGTCATCTGCGCCCGCGCAAAACCCAACCCGCCCTCGGCGACGATCCGCGTCAGCCCGTAAAAAATGCAGAAGGCGACGAAGAGAAAAAACAGCGCGACCCACCACGGTACGCCCGATAGGGTCAGCCAGCCCGTAGCGTACGCACTAGCCAAGACTAAGACGATAAGTGCCGCCCGATACGAGAGAATCTCCTGCGAATCGTCCAGTCCCCTCTCGTTGTACAGAGCCTTGCGCCAGACCTGCCGCAGATAGCCGCGGCTGTTCCACAGCCCGTAGAGCACCAGCACCAGCATGGCCCCCATCCCCTCGTAGGACACCGACATCGAGCCTTCCATAAACAGGTCGCGGCGGCCGGGCAGCGAATAGCCGAGGACGTTCTCGGTGGTGATCTGCGCTTTGGTCAACAAGTGGAAGAGCCATATGCTCAACCCCACGTCTAAGCTCAAAAAGTACGCCAGCCCCAGCGCGACAAAGTTCACATTCGTCGTCAGCGTCAGCGCGTGGTTAAACAGCGAGACGCTATTGCGCAACTGCACTTCGGGGATAAAGGGGAAATAGTGGTTTAAGGCATTGGTGCTGTACAGCAAAAAGGGCAGCGCGAAGCCGATCCACAAAAGCGGCTTTTTGAACAGAGGAACGACGATGGACCCGCTCTTGCCTTCTTCAGTCAAGTCGATAGGTAGCTGCAACAGCGGAAAGGTCAAGCGGTCGTAGTCAACCCACTGGCGGCGGACGATCGACGCGATGGAGATCATCATCAGATAGATCGCCAGAATAAACGACACCCAAGCCGCAAGCGGCACCAGCCAGTGTTCCCAGGGAATGGGCTGCCCCTTGGGCAGGCCCTCGAAGAAGTACTTGATCGCGTCTGAATCCTGCGGCACCAGCCACTCGCGGACATAAGGGTGCAACAGCTCCGACCAATTGTTCTCGGGGGTGGCATAGTAGTAGATGTTGGGCAACATGGCGATCAAATTGCCCGTAAAACCCCAGGTGGGAATGGCCGAGCCAATGATCATCATCGCGTAGATGACGATCAGCTCGGAGCGGTTAAAACCCCAAGAACGGCGCAGCAGCTTGAGCACGGGATTGATAAAAGCCACCGCTAAGAAGAACAGGAAAACCGCTCCGGCGGTGATGTAATCGGAGGACATGCCCGCGGTAGCCATCGCCAGCCGGGCATACGCGAAAAACATGTTGATCGCCAGCGAGAGCAACGCACCCACAGCGAACGAGCGATAGGTAAAATTACCGGGCATTAGAGCATGTTAGGACATTATCTATTTCGGCGCAAACGCACGGCGGTTTGTGGCCGACCAAGCCGCATTCTATACTTACCGCACCCTCATTCACACCAAAGGATACCTTATGACAGCTCTCAAAGTCGGCATCATTGGCCTCGGCGGCATCGCCCGCTCCCACTGCGATGCAATCGCCCATCTCGACCAAGTAGAAGTAGTAGCAGTCGCCGATCTGTTCGAAGAAAAGCGGCGCGAGTACATGGACAAGTACCACATCCCCAGGGGCTATTCAACGCACCACGAACTCTTGGAAGATGCCGACGTCGATGCCGTCGCCGTCGTACTCGGCCACCAGTTGCACCACCAGCTCACTATCGACGCCTGCCGCGCTGGCAAGCACGTGCTCGTCGAAAAGCCCATGGCCATCAACCTAGAGCAATGCGACGCCATGGTCGCCGCGGCCGCGGAAAACAACGTCAAGCTGATGGTCGGGCTGTCGCAGCACTTTTACAGCACCAGCCTCAAGGCCAAGGAAATCCTCGACTCCGGCCGGCTCGGCCCCGTGATTACGGCTGTCAGCTACATGTCGAAAAACTGGAATTTCGCCGGCCGCCGGCCCCAATACCGCAGTCGCTTCCACGGCGGCGGCATGTGGTTGACCAACGGAGTCCACGTCGTCGATCGGCTCACGTGGGTGATGGCTTCGCAAGCCGCGTCGGTCTCAGCTTCCATTGGCACCCGCGCTCATTACCAAGCCAGCGACGATTCAGCTACCGCCTTCATCCGCTACAAGAACGGACTCGCCGGCACGGCCGTGGCCGTGGGGTTCGCGGATGGTGCGCCGAATTTTGAATGTCAAGTGATCTGCGCCAATGGCTCGCTGCGCTTCAGCCAGCACGGCGAGAAGTACGTCAAAGTAGGCCAGGGCGATACGTGGGAAGACGTCCCGTTTGAGGACGCGCCAACTGAGATGTACCACGAGTGGAAGAGTTTTGCCGAGGCTATTGCGCTCAACATCGAGCCGCCGACCCACGGCCAATACGGGCGGCACATCATGGAAATCCTCTTCGCCGCCGAAGCCTCGTCCCTCACCCGGCGCGAGGTCAAAATAGGCCGCCGCCCGCATTGGCAGACCCAGACTTCCGGCTCGCCCGTGACCACTCAGCATGGGTGGATTTAAAAAGCTGTCGGAAAATCCCTAGCGATCCTTCACTCCACATGACCGGGGCTGCCGTATGCTTCCTGTCATGCTGAGCGGAGCGCAGCGGAGTCGAAGCATCTCCCTTCATCCCTGATGATTCTAATGCGCCAGCGGCGTCATATCCCCGGCCTGCGCCACTTCCTCTAGCTCCGCCACACTCGCCGCGCCACTGGACACGGTCGAGACCCGCTCGTCGGCCAAAACCCAGCGAAACGCGCTCTGCGGCAGCGTGGACTCCTCCTGCTCTAGCTGGGCAATCGTCGCCCAAGCGCGTTGCCGCTCTTCCTCGCCCTCGAACCTACGCTCCACCGCCGCCCGCTGATCCTTGCCAGCGACGTACACCCCCCCAGCCAGCACCGTCGCCAGCACCACCCCCATATCGCTTTGCGCGGCGGCTGGCAAGACTTCCTCCGCTGCTAACTGCACACAGGGATGGTAGTCGTGGTAGCACAGCACCGTATCAAATTCTCCGGTCGCCGCCAGCCTCGCCAGCAGGGGGATGGCCCGGCCCGTCACGCCAATAAAATCGCACAGCCCCTGTTTTTGCGCGGCGCGCAAACCCTCCAAAGTCCCGCCCTTTTCCACGATCCGCTCCCAGCCCGCCATGTTCACCTCATGGATCTGTGCCACCGTCAGCTTAGTCAGGCCCAGCAAGGCCAAGCTGCGTTCCAAACTCTGCAAGACCGAATCGCGCCGGTAGTCAAAACCTTCCGGTTTAAACCCCACCTTAGTCGCCAAGTAAAAGGGGCGGCGCTCCCCAGCCAGCGCCTTGCCCAGCAGTTCTTCGCTCGGCCCGTAGAGCGGTGCTGTATCGATGTAATTGCAGCCCAAATCCAACGCGCGCCGCACAATTGCCTGGGCGTTTTCCTCGGCGCGCTCTGGATCCTTGCCCCCCAAGTAGGCCCCACCCAAGCTGACCACACTCACCTGCAATTGGGTGCGCCCAAATCGCCGATAGCGCATGGTTGTTCTCCTTTTAAGGTCATCGGCGGCGGTAAACTTCCCGTCGGTGCGCGATTCGTACCACGAGTACTACAAGCTCGCTAGCGAGTACCGCGTACACAATGCGATAGTCGCCATAGCGCAAGCGTCGAAGTCCGCGGTACTCCCCTTTCAGTAGGATCCCTGAGAGCGGCTGTTCTTTTAGACTGTTGATGGCCCGCTCAATATGAAGGCGATCACGGCGCGAAACGCGCGCCAACTCTTTGGCAGCACTGCGCTTAATCCGAATTGCGTAGCTCATGCCGGACCTGATCCCAATCCAGCACCGGGTCGGCAGGGTCGTGCAGCCGCTCCAAAGCTACGCTGAGGTCGTCGAGATCCTCTAGGTAGCGCTCCAATGCTTGGCGAATGATGTCGGCGCGGCTCCGCTTGAGCTCCGCAGCAGCCTCGTCTAGTGCTTTGGCCAAGCCATCGGGTACGCGAGCGGTTATCTGGTGCATGAGGCAGATCTCCTATCTGACAGTGATCCGAGTAGTATAAATCTCCTGTAGCATCGCCCCCTATCCCTCCACCGGCTCCAGCCCGAGCAACACCAAGAGCCAAGTGTTGTGCCAGTAGGCGCTGTTGATATAGGGGTTTTCCGCTGACGGCCAGTTCTTCCAATAAGTCTGGTTGTGCGGGATGCGGTGATACCACTGTACAATGGGAATGGACGGCAGTTCGGCCAGCCAGATTTCCATGGCCTCGCGGAAGAGCGTTTGCAGCGCCGGGTCGTCGGGCGCAGTCTGCCCCATCTGATCGACCAGCGCGTCAAACTCCGGGTTCGACCAGCGCCAGAACCGCTCGGAATGCGTACCAGTGGGCCGGACGAAGCGGCTGTGATAGAGTCGCAGCGTGAAGTACGGATCGCGCACGCTCGCGCCATTGCCCATCAAGAAAGCCCGCGCCGCGCCCTGCGCCATGCGCGAAAATGCATCGGGCGTCATGCGGAAGTCGGCGTCAAAACCCGCGCGCTCCAACTGCGCCACCAAGACTGGCGCTAAGTCCGTAAAAATATCGAAAATGTCAATGACGATCTTGAGCCGCTCGCCCTCTTTAGCCCAGAAACCCTCGGCGTCCTTGCTCCATCCCTTGCGCTCCATAATCGCCGCAGCCTTGGCCGAGTCGTGGACGCCGATCTCGTACTTTTCTACCAAGTCTTGGATCGTATCGGTGTATTGGCGGATGGGCGGGAAGTCTGGCAGCGGCAGATGCGACTTGGTCCCCGCCCCCTGCCAGCCAATGGCCACCAATTGATCGCGGTCAATGGCGTAGTTGATGGCGCGGCGGATCTCCGGGTCGTCAAACGGCGGCTCCAAATTGTTGAACCCCAAGCACACCGGCCACCAGTCGAGATACCCGAGCGGCAACTCGCGCCCGGTCCAAGTAGAGACGTTGGGATTGGCGTCGAGAATCGATTGTATGTTCGGCGGCCGGATGTCGAGGCAGGTATCCATGGCGTTGGAGATCAAGTTCTGCACCCGCTTGGTCTCCTCCATGTGCGTCAGGTAGATGATGCGTTCCACCGCTGGCGGCTGGCGAAAACCCGTCTTCTGCGCCCACCAACCCGGGCGCAAATCCCACACCCGCTGCGCAGGTACGGAAATGAAGATCTCGTACGGGCCGCTGGCCACCGACCAGCCTTTTTCCTGGTCGAAGTTGTTGAACGTCTGCGGGTCTTGGCCCTCCCAAATGTGCTTGGGCACAATGGGAATGCCGTTGTCGAAATTGTTGGTGAAGTAGCTAAAGACAAAGCGAGGATTGGGCTTGGTCAGCGCGATTTTAGCCGTGTGATCGTCGGTCGCCACAGCGCTCTTTACCCACGTCTGCATGTCGGTGGAAAAAGACAAATGCGGCGCGTTGTCCTTGAGCATGTTGATCGTAAAGACCAAGTCGTGCGCCGTCCACGGCTGCCCATCGCTCCACTCAACCCCCGTGCGGATGTGGATAGTAACCTCGGTGTAGTCTTCGTTGTACTCGTGCCCAGTGGCGATCCAAGGAATGATGTTGTCGGCTTGCGGGCTGTAGGCGTTGTAGAAATACAGCGGCTCGTACTGGAAATTCCAACCCGTCTTGGAGACGCCGGTCAGCAAAAAAGGGTTAAACGAGTTGTAGTCCTTGATCTGCCCGCTACAGTCCTGCAAGCTGGAACAATCCATGACCAAGGTGCGGCTCCGAGGCACGTTCTTGTGCCCTCCGTCCCCACAGCCGAACAACAGCACCCCCACCAAGCACAACAACAGGCCCTGCATGACATTTCTCCGGAAAATTATTTTTGCGCGTCGGCTGCTGCCGAAAACACTTCGTTTAGATCGCCGCTTTCCAACACCGGTGACTCATCGTGCAGAAAACAAGCCACCGCCCGCTCGGCCTCTGGTCGGTAAAACGGCGGCGCAGCCGCACACTGCGCCATAGCTTGGGGACAGCGCAGCACATAGCGGCAGCCAGTAGCCATCTCTTCGGCCTCTATATCCTCTATATCGACCACTTCCTTTTCTTCCACCGCTTCGTCGATCCACTCGCGCCCCGGCTCGGGCACGGGAATCGAGTGAATCAGCTCGCGCGTATAAGGATGCTGCGGATCCTTGATCACCTTCTCGGTGTGGCCAGCCTCGGCCACTGCCCCGTGGAACAGGATGACGATATTCTCGCTGACTTGGTACGCGGTCGTCAGGTCGTGGGTGATGTAGATGAAGGAAATGCCGAAATCGCGATACAGCGCGTGCAGAGTGGAGAGAATGGTGGCGCGGAGCGAGGCATCGACCATGGACACCGGCTCGTCGGCGATGATCAACTTGGGCTTGAGCAACAGCGCACGCGCAATGGTGATGCGCTGGCGCTGCCCACCCGAAAGCTGGTGCGGATAGCGGCCCAGCGTTTCCTCGGGCCGCAGCCCGACCGCGCGCAGAGCCTCGCGTATCTTGTCGTACGCATCGGCCTTGGACGCGGCCAACCCGAATTTCCGCACTGGCGTCGTCAGGATGTGATCGATCTTGTAGAAAGGGTTGTAAACTTCAAAGGGATCTTGAAAAATCGCCTGTACATCCTTGCGGAATTGCTGCCGCTCCTCCTTTTGCAGGTCGTGTACATCGCGGCCTTGGTAGCGCACCTCGCCGGCGCTGGGATTGAGCACCCCGAGCAACATGCGGGCGATCGTGGTCTTGCCGCTGCCGGACTCGCCGGCAATCGTGGTAAAGGAAGGCCGGTCGGCGTCAATCGACAGAGAAAAATCGTCCACAGCTACCGTCTCGATACTAGGGCCGAAGCGCTGGCCGCCGCTGCGAAAAACCTTGCGCAGATGGCGCGCCTCAAGAAGCGGGGGCATCGGCGTCCTCCTCGTGCAACAAACACGACGCTAAGTGGTCGAGGGCGACTGTTTTCAAGGTAGGGATGCGCTGGCTGCACTGGGGCATGGCCTGGGGGCAGCGCGGGTGGAAGAGGCAGCCCGACGGCGGCTCCAACAACGACAGCGCGACCCCGGGAATGCCCTTGAACTCGCCCCTGGTCTCAAACGAGGGAATGCTGGAAATCAAGAGTTGGGTGTAGGGGTGTTGCGGATTGTGAAAAATCTCCTCGACCCGGCCCACCTCGACCAGTTTGCCGCCGTACATGATGCCCACGCGCTCGGCGAACTGCGCCATCAGACCCATGTCGTGGCCCACCAAGAGCACGGTGGCGTTGAGCTGGTGCTGTAGCTGGCGCAAGGTCTGCATGATTTGCCGTTGCACCACCACGTCGAGGGCGGAGGTCGGCTCGTCGGCCAAGATGAGCTGCGGATTGAGCGAGATGGCCTGGGCAATGCAGGCCCGCTGCTTCATGCCGCCGCTCAATTCGTGGGGATAAAGACGGGCCACTTCCGGCTTCAGCCCGACCTTGTCCAATAGTTCGATCGCGCGCTCCATTTGTGCGGCCTTGGGCGGCGGGGATTCCTCGACCGCGTGCTCGCGCATCGTCAGCATCAGTTGATCCCCGATCCTCATCACCGGATTGAGCGAGTTCATCGCGCCCTGCGGCACCATGGCGACCCGCTTGAGTCGAGCTTGCCGCACTTGCTCGCGGTTGAGTTGGATCAGGTCGGTACCGTCGTCTAAGGTCGCGCTGCCACCAGCAATGAGGCCCGGTGTCTTAATCATCCGCAACAGCGCCAAAATCAACGTGGTCTTGCCGCTGCCGGATTCGCCGACGAGGCCAAAGCGCTCGCCCTTGTATAGGGTCAGATCGACCTCGTTGACGGCTCGGGCAATCCCGCGCCGGGTCTCGAAGTGGACCTCCAAGCCGCGGATGTCCAGCAGGACGTCTCGGCTGAGCTCGCCGAAGCCCTCTTTGTCGGCCTTGCTCATACGGCTTTGCGTTGTTTGGGATTGGCCAGCTCGTCTAAACCCGCCGCGGTCATTAACAAGCCGACGAAGATCACGCCGATGAAGAAGATGGGAATCGCCCACCACCACCACATGCCGCGAATGAGCGCGCTGAACGTGATGGCCCAATAAATGGTCATGCCGACCGTTGGATCGTTCTGCGGCCCCAAGCCGAGCGCCTCCAAGCCAATTGACGAGAGAATGGCCCAGTTGACGGCATTGGTAAAATTGGCCGCGAGGTAGGGCAGCAGATTGGGAAAAAGTTCCTTCCAGATGATCTCGCCGTTGCTCATGCCGTTGAGTTTGGCCATCTGCACATACGCTCGCTCGCGCATGGTCAAAACCTGCGAGCGAATCGTGCGCGTGGGCCACATCCACGCCAGCGAAGCCACCACCAAGGCCATGATGTTGACGCTAATTTCCTCGCGGATCGTCGAGGCAATGGAGACCAGCACCACCAAGCCGGGCACCGTCAGCAGCGTATCTACGAGGCCGCGGATGACCGTGTCGATCTTGCCGCCCATATAGCCGCTCGTAAAGCCGAGGAAAATGCCCAGCCCCAGCCCCACCGTACCGGCCAACAAACCAATCCGCATAGTCAGCGGCACCCCCACCACCATCACGGCGAGCAAATCGCGGCCGGAGTCGTCGGTGCCAAAGGGGTGCTCCAGCGAGGGCGCTTGCCTCGGCGGCGTGGCCAGCGGCTGGGCCAGCGAGGTATCGACGAAGATCGACCCCAAGACCCCAAACAGCACCACCAACAGGATCATGCACAGGCCGGCCGCCAGCATTGGGCTTTCGCGCAAGTAGTAGAGAATTTGGTCTAAGCGGTGCATGGCTAGTGGTGTCGGCTATGGGAAATCCGCGGGTCGAGCAGCGGATAGAAGAAGTCCATCAGCATGGTCACCAAGCCAATGGACATGATGAGAATCAGCACCACGCCGTTGATAACCGTATAATCCGAGGCCTGAATAGCCTGAAAGAGCACCGTACCGATTCCCGGATAGGCAAAAATCACCTCGACAATGACCTGACCGGCGACCACGTTGGCCAGCGACAGCCCCAGCGCCGTGAGTTGCGGCAGCAGGGCGTTGCGCAGGCCGAAGCGGAAGAAAATCGTGCGGTTGCGTAGGCCATTAGCCTCGGCCAGCGTGATGTAATCCTCGCCCGAAGTAGTGACCATCATCCCCCGCATCCCCAGTGCCCAGAAGCCGACCTGCTGCAAGACAATGGCCAGCGCTGGCAAAATCGAATGGTGCAACACATCGAGGACAAAGGCGGGACTGAAGATCGCCAACATGCCGGGCGAGTACCCACCCGACAGCGGAAAGAGGTTCAGCTTGAGGCCCAATATGTAAAGCACAATTAGCCCTAGCAGGTAGGGCGGAATCGCCGACATGGTCATCAGCGGCACCGCCAAGTTACGCATAAAGCGCGGGGCCGATGGCCAAGCCGACAGCGCTCCCATGAGCGTGCCCAAGGCAAACCCGATCAGCACTGAAACGATCATCAGCCCAATGGTCCAAGGAATGGCATTGCCGATGATTTGCCCGACGCGGGCCGGATAGTTGGCCAGCGAATAGCCCAAGTCGAGCGTAAAGGTGTCGCTGAGGAAGTTGAAGTATTGGACGTGGAGCGGTTTGTCGAGGCCGAATTTGGCCTGATAGGCCTTGACCATGGCCTCAATGCCGTCTTGGCGCAAACCTCCGCTGGCCGCTAGCTGACCGAGCTTCTCGCGAATGGGATCGCGGCCCGTACCCAGCCGCGGCACAAAGAAGTTCACGCTCGCTGCTGCCCACACCACGATCAGGAAAAGGGCAACCCTTTTGACGACAAAATTCCAAGACATGAGTTATATACAGGTGAATTGGCAAAAACGTTAAAGCTAGGGAATAAGAATCGCCGCGTCAATTGCCCCCGCCCTTTACCACCACCACCTCATTCACCGGCAAATCCTCCAGCCGCGTCACCGCCCCATCGGGCCACAGCACCTCAACGAGTTTCACGCGCTCGGCCCGGCCCAAACCAAAGTGAAGGCGCACGTCGCTGTGGCCCAAATAGCTCGCCGCCCCACCGACCGACCGCACCTGCGTCCGCCCGCCTGCCACCACTCGCACCCAAGTGCCGACGACCTCCGGTTCGACTTGCACCACGAGATAGCGACCCGTGCGCGTCTCATTGCGCAAGAGCGTTGGGCTGTCGTCGATATTGGTCGTCAACAGATCGACATCGCCGTCTTGGTCGTAGTCACCGCTGATGGTCGCGCGGCTCGATTTTTGTACCTCTAGCCCGGGGCCGGCCTCTTCCACCGCCGAGAACGCACCTGCTCCCTCGTTGGCAAAAAGCTGGTTGCGTTGGGCGTATGTGCCCCCGGCGCTGGTGTGATCGACTTGGGGATAGATGTGGCCGTTGGCTACGAACAGGTCTAAGTCGCCGTCGAAGTCAAAGTCGAAAAAGCGCGTGCCCCACCCGAGATAGCCCACCGTAGGAGCAGCCAAGCCGCGTTCGGCAGTAGCGTCAACGAAGGTTCCACCGCCCGAATTCAAATAGAGCGTATTGGTCTCGCCGTAGAAGTTGGTCACGTAGAGGTCTAGGTCGCCGTCGCCATCGCAATCCCCCGCATCCACGCCCATGCTCGCCTCAAGCTCGCCGTCGCCGTTGTACGCCACGCCAGCTTCTAAGCCGATGTCGCACAAGCGACCGCCGTCGTTGCGGAACAACACATTGGGCGTCTCGTCGTTGGCCACGAATAAGTCGAGGTCGCCATCGCGGTCAAAGTCTCCGGGCACCACGCCCAAGCCGTAGTGGAAATTGGCTGTAGCCACGCCGGACGAGGCTGTGACGTCGGCAAAAACCCCGCCGTCGTTGCGATAGAGCCGGTCCCGCCCGCCTTCCATACCCTGCGGACCGCAAAAAACCCGCAGCCCGCCCAAATAGATGCAGGGATCGTCCAAATCCGGGTCTTGCAGCACCGGCTCGATGTCGAAGACTACGTAGTTGGCAACGTAAAGGTCGAGGTCGCCATCGCCATCGTAGTCGAAAAACGCCGCACTCGCGCTGAAGTCATCGCCGGCAACCCCAGCCTGCGCTGTAACCGTGGCAAAGGTGCCATTTCCGCGATTGCGATAGAGCGCGTTGGCCCCGTAGTTGGTAACATACAGATCGCGCTGACCGTCGCCGTCGTAATCCCCCACAGCCACTCCCATGCCCCAACCGCGATCTTCGACGCCGGCTGAGACCACCACAAAGGCTCCGCCGTCGTTGCGATAGAGTACATTGCCCGGCCCCGCACCATAGTTGACATAAGTCGATCCATCCACCACATAGAGATCGAGGTCGCTGTCGCCGTCGTAGTCGAAAAACGCCGCGCCACTGCCAGTGGATTCGAGGATGAAGCGCTTGTGCGGGCCGCCGCTGACGGTGGGATGATCCAGACCGGCTTCTCGCGTCGCATCCACGAAGAAGGGATCGGCCTCGGCGCTAGCGACAGCGAGCAACAAAAGGACGAGTACCATGCGTACCCGCAGAGGGACGCAGATGAACGCAGAGGGGGGAGGAGGTTGAGGGATAATTGGAATTTTGCGACGCGGCATAGACTTAGCGGGCGCAGCGGAAGCCTATGGTGTTGCCCTTGATATACGAATGCG
This sequence comes from Gemmatimonadota bacterium, assembly GCA_009840005.1. The sequence goes on along the minus strand of VXOR01000027.1, from coordinate 9,117 downwards.
AGTCCTTGGTGTTGGTCCGCTTGTTGCACTGAGTCAAGGTCGGGCCGTTGACCCACGATCCTCCGCGCAAGAACTGCATTTTCTCGCCTCCTTGCGTCCACTCCCACACATTGCCGCCCATATCCAAGAGTCCAAAAGGACTGGCTCCACTCGGAAAGGACCCCACCGGCGCGGTGCGCCCGTACCCATCCTTATCCCCGAAAATATTGGCGCGTCCCTCCCCAAAGTCCCCTCCCCACGGGTACTTTAGCCCTTCAGTTCCCTCACAGGCAAATTGCCATTCCTCCTGTGTTGGCAGGCGCTTGCCCGCCCACTGGCAATAGGCCATCGCCCCGTACCACGACACCTCGATTACCGGATGCCGCGCAAACCCTTCTTTGATCTTGTACACGCCCTCTTCTTCCACCAACGCCGTATATCGACTCCCCAACTCCACCCAGTACATGCCCTCCACCTTGGCGTTTCCCTTCTCGGTCAGAAAAGCTACGTATTCCTCGTTGGTCACCTCGTACTTATCTATGTAAAACCCATGATTCTCCCCCGCGATCTTTACCATCTCCCCACCCTTGAGGGAGTCGGCCTCCTGAGCCAAAGCCGAGGCCGCAACGGCAACGCACAACGCGATTCCGCAAAACACCTGCATCATTTCTGCTCCTGTCCATCCAGTGCGTATTCCCGCACCATTTTGGCAAATCCATCTTCGGCAAAACTCGGTCCAATCCGCACCCCATCCCCGGCCACGGCCGCCTGTACCTCAGCCTTTGCATTCCCCAGTAACACCCCAGTCCCCGCCGCGCGCAACATGGGCAAGTCGTTGTCCGCGTCCCCTACCGCCAAGACGCGATCCGTACTCCCTCCTATCCGCTCGGTTAGCGTCCGCAGAGCCACGCCCTTATTCACGCCCCGACGCATAAATTCCACCCGATCGGGAATCGCCCACGCTATATAGACTCGATCTCCGCACAGCGCTTTGATGTCGGCGATGTGCTGCTCCCGCCGCGCCGGATCAACCTCTAACATGAGCTTGGGCGGTACGCCCAACTCGCCGCTCTGGCAACGCGCGTACAAATCGACGTCGAGCACCATGCCCGGCCCTCTGAGCGCTTCGAGGTGATCTATGGGCCGGACGTGCCGGTACTCCTCGGCGATCCCCGCGTCCGTGCGTTCAAATAGACAGTACATCAGGTTTAGCCCCTCGGCGCGTCCGTATTCAACTATTTGAGCAAAGGACTCCTCGTCCAACCTTTCCTCGTGCAGCACCTCTCGCTCGGCTCCTTCTCCCGGCCCGAGAATCACCGAGCCATTATAGCCAGCCATGTAAAGTGCCCGCGCCAGTGTTGGATGAGGCTCAAAAGGGTGTTGGATGCGCAGGATGCTGCGCCCAGTGACGCTGGCTATGGGGATGCCACGCACAATCAGCTCCTCGAGCGTCGCCGCAGCCGAAGCTGCCAGCCGCCCTTCTGCGTCGAGTATTGTACCGTCGAGGTCAAAAGCCACTAAGTCGATCATCATTCCTCCTGTTGCAAGGTTTGCAAACGCGAGCGTGCGTGGGCCAACCGCTGCACCTCGCTCGCGTCGTCTTCTGCCAAAGATGCGTACGCCCGCCACTCGGCTCGCGCTTGGTCGGGATCTAATCGCTCGTAGGTCGAGGCGAGGTGAAAGCGCCACAGCGCCCGCTCGGGTTCGAGCCGCACGGCCTCCTCACCGGCCTGCACAGCCGCGGCGAGCAAGCCCAACTGCCGATAAACATCGCCCAAGGACGCGAAAAGTTCGGCGTGCTGCGGATGCGCAACCGTGCCTTCTTTGAACACCTGTACGGCCGCCCGCAACCGCCGCTGATGCACGTACAGCCCGCCCAACTTCAAAGCCGCGTCCCCTTGCACGCCGCCCAACTCGATCGCCGCCTTGAACGCCTCTTCCGCCGCGTCGAGCGCGCCCGTGCGGCTGTGGACAATGCCGATGCTTACTTGGACGGCCGCATCGCCGGGCTGTCGGTTGGCCAACTCGGCAAATGCGACGAGTGCCGAGTCCAGCCGCCCCTCCGCGCTGTGGATCAAACCGAGATAGCGATAAACCGGGTATAGGTCGGGATCGGCGATCCGCGCCCGTTCAAACTGCACCAGTGCCCCGGCACCATCCCCTTCTTCCCAGAACAGCCGCCCCAGTTCGTAGTGCAAGACGGCTTCCTCACCATCCCCTGCGCGTGCGGCCAAACCTTCGGCTGAGCTCAGGCGTTCGGCGAGCTCAGCCGAGCCGTCGAAGCCCTCGACGAGCGCGGCACGGGCCAGTTCCCGTTGCCCTGCCTCTCTGTAGAGCGCAGCGAGGTCGGCCCGGATCCCAGTGTCTTCGGGCGCACTAGCGAGAGCCTGCTCCATCAGTGTGCGCGCCTCCGCGTCCCGCCCCAACCGCGCCTCTACTCGCGCTAGCTGGTAACTCACCTCTGCCTGCGCGGGCGCAAGCTGTAGAGATGCGCGATAGGCTGCCTGCGCCGCGTGGAGATTTTCTTGCAAGTGGCCGAGCGCCTGATAGGCGTGGCCCAGCCGCGCGTAAATCAGCGCCGACTTTTCGCCTCGGCGCACGGCATCCTGATAGGCGCGCAGTGCGCCGCTATAGCGTCCCTGGGCGGCTAGACTAAGCCCCAGTTCGGCATAGGCTCGCCCGTCGTCGGGACGCGCCTCCACTAGGCTGCGATAGAGCGCGGTCGCGTCCTCGTACGCACCGCGCGCCGCGTAGAGCGCGGCCAAGGTAAAGGTCGCCTCGTGCAGCTCGGGATCGAGTGCCCGCGCCTGCGCTACTAGACGTTCAGCCTGCGCTAACTCCGCCTGGCTCAAGCTCCGTAGCGGTCGGCCACCAATCAGCTCCTGCACCTGGCGATGCGCGGTCGGCGCATCCGGCTCGGCGCACCCAGCCAACAACAGCGCGATTACAGTCAGCCCCCTCACCGCGTCTCCCCTTCGACTGAGCTCAGGTCGAAGCCTTCCCTGAGCAACAAGTGCTGGTCGGCCTCAACGTCCCAATACTCATCGACCTGTCCACTAGGCCACGCCACCTCGATGCGGTCGGCCCGCACCCGTTGCCCCAAACCAAATTCCAATTCCAAGCTGTTGCTGTTGCCAAAACTGTATCCAGAAGCCACTTCCTGGTATTGCATCAGATCGTCAGCATACACCCACACCTTAGCACCGATTCCATCGCGATTGCTCTCGACCCCTTCCAACTCCAGCACCAAGTAGTGATTGCCAAAGCCCTCGCTGCGGTAGAACGCGTTGGGCCACTGGTCGCCTGGTTGGGCACCGCCCACCGGCGCGTACAGGTCGAGATCGCCGTCGCGGTCGTAGTCGGCAAAGGTCACGCCGTGCGATTTGCCCAAGTGCCCCAGCCCGGCAGCTTCGGTCGCATCAACAAAGGTGCCATCGCCTCGATTGCGGAAAAGTACATCCGGCTCGCGTCGGCCCATCTGCGGCCCGCCGTTGCCGAGGTAGATATCTACCCAGCCGTCGTTATCCACATCGCCGGGAACGCCACTCATCGTGCCCAGCGCTCTCCCAAGCCCGGCAGCTTCCGTCACATCGGCAAAGGTGCCGTCGCCCTTGTTGCGAAAAAGCACTGGTCGGTCCCGCTCGCTCGTCGATTTTCCAGCGACCCGATCGGCCAGCACCACCGGGTACTGACTCCAGTTGCCCACGAAGATGTCCAGCGCACCGTCGTTGTCGTAATCAAGGACGAATGTTATAAAGCCATCGATGTACTCGGCACCTACACCGGACGCTTCCGTCACATCGGCAAACACACCATCACCCCGATTGCGAAAAAGCACATTCGGCTCGGTGAAATTGCATGCGTACAGATCAGGCCAGCCATCGCCGTCAAAGTCGCCCCACGCCGTGCTCAACGCCTGCCCCTTGTGCGCCACCCCAGCGGCTTCTGCCACACCGACAAAAGTTCCGTCGCCTTGGTTGCGATAGAGCACATTGGTCGAGTCCCCGGTCGCGCCCGTGCCATTGGCCACGTACATGTCGAGATATCCGTCGCGATCAAAATCGCTCCACGCCGCGCAAAAGCTCGACCCCGGATCGCCCGTGCCGGACGCTTCCGTCACATCGGCAAAGACGCCCCGGCCGTCGTTTTGGAAGAGCACATTCACGCCGCCGCCAAACCATCCGTCGCGCGTCACGTACACATCGGCGTCTCCATCGTTGTCGTAGTCAGCCGTCTGCACCCCAATTCCACCTTCGGGTAGTACCAATTCAGCGGCCTGCGTCTGATCGACAAAGCGCACGCCATCGTTGCGGAAGTACGCCAGCGCTGGATGGCCGATGACGACCAAGTCGAGGTCTCCGTCCTCGTCGTAGTCGGCCCAAGCACTGGCGCGGCCACCGTCGAATTTGTCGACTCCGGCCTCGGCCCCGACCTCGCTAAACCGCCCGCTGATGGTTCCCTGCGGCACGGCGTCGACAAATGCTCCGGTCACCGACCGCCCCAAGGCCTCCTGCAACCATTTCCGGTGCCAGCGCAACTCCAGCGGCTCGGGATGCAACGCCACGGCCTGTTGCAAGATCGAATCAGCGCGGGCGTAATCCTCCTGCCACAGCGCGGCAACCGCCGCCCAGTACAGCGATTCATATCCCTCGGGGTCGGCGGCCAATGCCCGCTGCAAATACTTTTCCGCCTGCGCGAACTGCCCCTCTTCCAGCGCCTCTTTCCCCCGCCCCAAAAACGTCTCCAACACCAAAGACCGCGCCGCTGTTAATTCAGGGTCCAGGCTCGCCGCCTGTTCCAGCAACCCCACGCCTTCTTCTATCCGTCCCTGTACGAGTCGCACCCTTCCTAGCTGCCAGTAGCCCTCGGCAGCCTCCGGTTCCAGCCGAACGCAATGCGCAAAGGCGCGCTCGGCTGCCCTGAGCCGGTAGCGCTCCAGCAAGTCCAATCCCCGGTGGTACGACTGGAGGAACGCCTCGGAGCGGCCAGTCGGCTCTTGGCAGCCGCTTAGGACGAGGATAGAAAGGGTAGTGACCAGAAGAATTCTCATAGCAGAAACAACATCCGCCGTCTTTTGCCTGCTGTCAATTTCTAGTACGTTGTTACGTCTCTTTTGACATCTCTCACCAATAGAAGGAGCACCTGTAATGAGATGGACCCTCTTCCTCGTCGCTTTCCTCTGGACGGCCTCGCATAGCACGGCCGAAGACCGCCCCCGCCTCGTGCTCGACGGCCAAGCAGCCATGCTCGTCGTCGATTTAGGCGGCGGCTCCATTTCCGACTTCCACCTCAAAAGCAATCCGCTCAACCCCCTGCAATGGGATTCGTGGTCTTTCGGCGATACCCCCGACCAAGCACCGCCCATAGAGCCGCGCTCCATGGGGCACTTCCTCTGCCTCGATCGCTGGGGGCCGGCCACCGAAGCCGAGCAGGCCCACGGCATGGGCTGGCACGGCGAGGCCACGCGCGTGTGGTGGACCGTAGATGAGGACGTCCACACAGAAAACGACCACCTCGTGGCCCAAATGTCGGCCGAGCTGCCTTTGGCCGGCCTCAAGGTCTCGCGTTCGATTCGCATGGCTCAGAATCAGGCCGTCTTTGCGGTCGCCGAGGCCGTTACCAATACTCGCCACTTGGGCCGCGTGTACAACATCGTCCAGCACCCGACCATTGGGCCGCCCTTTTTGGACGAGAGCACCCGCGTCGATGCCAACGGCACGCGCGGCTTTATGCAGGAAACGCCCATGCCGACGCCCGAAGAGCCAGAGGTGCGCTGGCCTTCCGCACTCAAAAAGGACGGCACCGAGGTCGATATTCGCTATTTGACGGATGACGCTTCACCAGCGGTCGTTTCGTACATAATCGAGGAAGAATACGGCTGGACCACCGCTATCAACGCCAGCAAAGGACTCCTTATTGGCTACATCTGGCCGGAGGAGGAATACCCTTGGTTCGACGCCTGGCGGCACGTCCGCGATGGCAAGCCTTTTGCCCGCGGCTTGGAGTTTGGCACTACGGGCCTACACCAACCTAGCCCAGTGTTGTTGGAAAAGGGCCAGATTTTCGGCCGCTACCTCTTTCACTACATCGACGCCGACGAGACCCAAGTTTTCACCTACGCCAACTTTCTCATGGAGATTCCCTCCGACTTCGCCGGCGTCGCCGATGTCGAATATTCCGAGGGCCAGCTCCTAGTGCGCGAGGACGGCGGTCAGGGGCGAGAACTGACGATGGAGATGGGTGAGCTTTTTGCGTGGTGAAATGATAGTTGAATCCACCATCCGCGAAGGACAGATACTGACCGGCCCGCTGTTTAGCGAGCCGATGCGAGTGGTGACCGTTCGCGCAAACGGTACTGATTACCTAGAGGCGGGCCTCGTCGGCCAACGGTCCGAGCAGTTCCGTCAGGTCACGCTCTCTTCCGCTGATATTTCCAACCTGATCATCGCCGACGCGGCTCTTTCCTACGACGGCGACGGGCAGCTTTTGCGAATCGGCCTCCAGGCTTATGCGCTCGGCATTGCCTACGAGTTCGATCCCTATTTCGGACTTTCCATCTCGCGCGTCGATCCGCTGCCACATCAGCTCGAAGCGGTGTACGAACACCTCCTCAAGCTGCCCAGTGTGCGCTTCTTGCTCGCCGACGACGCAGGTGCGGGCAAGACCATCATGGCCGGCCTCTTGATCCGCGAGCTCAAGCTCCGGGGCCTCATCGAACGGGTGCTCGTCGTCTGCCCTGCGAATCTGACATTTCAGTGGCAGCGCGAACTCAAGGAAAAGTTCGACGAGAAGTTCCTAGTGATGAAGGGCAGCGACATCCGCGATCAATTCGGTGTCAACCAGTGGCTAGAGCAAAAACAGATCATCACCTCGCTCGACCTCGCCAAGCGCACCGAGATCTTGCCCGGCCTGCAACAGGTGCATTGGGATTTGGTGATTATCGACGAAGCGCATCGCATGTCAGCGCGGGACGAGACCCACAAGAGCCAGCGCTACCGACTCGGATAATTGCTGCGCGATAGTGCCGATCATGTGCTGCTGCTGACTGCTACGCCCCACAAGGGAGACCCGCAGAATTTCACGCTATTCCTGCAACTGCTCGACCGCGACGCCTACGCCGACGTGAGTTCAATACGCGAGGCCATGGAACGGAGGCGAGCACCCTTCTACCTGCGGCGCACCAAGGAGGCGATGGTGTACTTCCCGGAGCGCCAGACAGACGGGACATGGGCTGCGAAGCCGGTTTTTACGAAACGCATCCCGCACACCGCTGAGTTCGCCATTGAAGGTGCTGAGTTCGAGCTTTACCAAAACGTCACGCGGTTTGTGAAACGGCAGAGTGCCCGCGCCGCAGCACAGGACGACGACCCGCGTGCTCGGAGACCATTGCGCGCTTCATCGCGGAGTGCGCCCAACACGCGGCCCCAACTCTGAAGCCGGTGGGCCACTTGACGCATACCTTCGATCCAGGGCGAACGCCGTCCAAGTTGAAAGAATACGAGCACAATCTTGACTGGAAACTCTCGGAGCTAGCGATTCGCTATCCGCGCTTGTCAACGGACCGCGACACCGCAGAGCAGCACAACCTCGAATGGGTGACCCCAGGCCATCCCCTGTTCGAGGCCCTGCGCCGGCACAGTCTCAATCTCGGCCAAGACACCTTTGCCAAGGGGGCCTGTTTCCATTCCCTAGCGCACGCAGCACCGGCGCGCCTCGACTTCTATCGGGCGCGGGTCGTGGATGGCCTTGGAAAGGTGATTCACGAACGGTTGTTCACCGTGGAGCTGACGGATGGTGGCTCTCCCTGTCTCCGCGAGCCGGATGTTCTTGGCAATCTCAGTTCCACTACTGTTCCGGGTGACCTGCCGCCGGTAGCTGCTTTACCAGAAGCGACCGCTTGGCTCAACGAAAACGCCTTGGCACCTTTTATCAACGAGGTTCGCGCCGAGCGTCTGGCCGAAGTCGAGCGCATTGCCGATCACGTCGAATTGTCCTTGACCGAGGTTATACAGCGGGCCGATGAGGAGATTGGCCGCGCCGCCGAGGAGAGGGATAACAATGTAATCGGTGCTGAGGGCCGTTTGGCACAGGCCGAAGCCCGCCATGCCGAGATGATGACACGCCGCGACCGTCGGCGCGAAGAGTTCGAGCGGCAGCGGGCGCTGACCTTGCAGGGAGTCGAGCGGCTCGCCAGTGTCTTGATCCTACCTCATCCCGAACGCGAGACCCTCGATGTCCGGCGCTTGCGTCCACATCCCGAAACCGAGATGACGGCGATGCGGGTGGTCATGGAGTACGAGACCGCGCAAGGTCGTCAGGTCAAAGATGTCCACGAGAAAAATGTTGGCTACGATATAACCAGCCTCGATCCAGCGTCCGGCGAGTTGCGTCTGATCGAGATAAAAGGTCTCGCCGCTGCCACTGGCAGCATTCTACTGACGCCCAATGAGCGTCGCGTCGCCGAGGATCGCCGCGATTGCTACTGGCTCTACGTGGTGACCAACTGCGCTAATGCTCCGGAGCTTCAAGAGCCGATCAAAGACCCAGCCCAGTTCCCGTGGCACGAGGTCATTAAGGTGCAGCATTACTGGCTGGACGTGAACGCGATGACTAGGCCGATGGAAGTTCGGGAAGACGAAGGGCACTACGGAGAGAAGAGCGGATTATGAAAAAGCCGATACTCAAAGACGACAAGATGGTGCTGGACGCCACCACCGACATCTTCGACCTGCGCCGCTTGCGGGACTACTTCGTCCGCGTCTTAGGCGGCCATGCTCCCGGCGAGAATGAAGTTGACGAGTGGTGGACGTTGCTATTGCATCTGAGACTGGCGACGACCTCTCACGAGCAAATGACTGCGACCATCGACGGGATGTTGCTGTTCGGGAAGAATCCCAAGCGGTTTCTTCCTCAATCGGGCATCCGTGCTATATGCTATTCTGGCGCGAGTTCAGCTCACGCGGTCCGTGCCGATGAGTACCTGAAGGGACCATTGGTTCCACTCTGTGCCCAAGACAGTTCCCTAGTCGAATCAGGGCTAGTCGATCAGGCTTGGGATTTCGTGCGGCGAAATACGACGCCGAGGGGCGTTGTTGCATGAAAGCGGTGTTAGGGTCTTGAAATGGTGCAGGCTCTCCA
>VXOR01000098.1 GCA_009840005.1 Gemmatimonadota bacterium | reverse complement strand
CGGCATGGGCAACCTCCGGCATGGGCAACCTCCGGCATGGGCAACCTCCGGCATGGGCAACCTCCGGCCCCTGAGCTTGTCGAAGGGGCCGCAAGCCGAAGACGATACAAGGCTACCTAACATCAGCGGAGCCTGCCCATCAGCCACTAGTAAACCAACGCAAGGGGCCGCAAAATCGCCGCGCTACCGCTCGCCGTCCCCGGGTCAATCCGGCAGAGGTACATCCCCGCCAGCGCCAATGCACCGTCCGCAGTCCGCCCCGACCAGCGAAAGTGCCAACGTCCAACCCCCTCGCTACCCGCTAGCTGCGCCACCAACCGACCAGCGACATCGAAAATCTGCACCTGTGGCTTTATGCCCGTTGCCTTGAAGACCATAAAGCTGATCTCCACCGCGTCGTTGACTCCATCGCCGTTGGGCGTAAACGCCACCGGCGCAATTTTCACATCGCCGACGAGCGCAGATTGGCCCGGCAGGTCGGGCAACAACACGATATTGGCCCGGCGCTTGCTCGGCACTACCGACTGCCAGATCCCCGGGCGCTCACCCATGCCTAGGTCGAGCGCAAACAGCGCCGCGTTGTCCCAAATCCGCGCCGTAAAATCCACCTCCACCGAATCGGCGACCACAATGCGCGGCAACGAGACCAACAGTGAATCGCCGTGCAATCTCACCGCCTCGGGCGCGGCCTCTTCTCCGCCAATCCGCAGGACCACCTCCTCGCCCGTAGTTGCGCCGGGAATGCGCAAGCGCAAGCGATCAAAGCCGCTGTCCTGCCCGTCGGCGTCCGTCCACAGCGTATAGGTAAAGCGCGTATTCTCGTTGAGCCGGGCCTCGCGCGGCCAGATTCGTCCTCGCGCTTCTTGTACCAAAGCATCGACAAATTCAATCGCCAGCGCATCTACGGAGGGAGCCACGTGCAGGTCCTCGGTCGAGAGGATCATCTCCAATTGCACAAAGCAACGCGGGCTCGCCGACTTAAAGGTCTCGCCCGAGAACTGGTAGATGTTGCTCCAAGCGTCCCAGTCTTCGCCTACTACCAAGGTCGTATCAATCGGGCCTTTTAACACCTTGGGCAAGCTGTTCCACTTCTCCTCGGTGACAATATCGCCTTTGCGGTCGGAAAAAGTGTACACCTCTTGCAGTGCATTGCCCGAGCGCGAGCGCAGTTGGATTCTAGTCTGCGGCGGCAGATCGGCATCCCACGTCAGCCGCTCAATCACCTTGGGCCGCCCGTCGCCGGCTGCTGCCGCTAAATTGACAAAGTCCGAGCGCATCTCCACGCGCGCAGGGTAGCCCGCCGAAAAGAGCATGGTCTCCAAGCCCCAACCAAAGCCCGGGGCCGTCCCATCTATCTCGTGCCAGAGTAGGTAGCGGACTTTGCGCGGGGCGAACAAGTAGCGCTGGTGGAAAAGCCGCCCCAAACACCGGGGCCGACAGCGATCTTCGACGAGGACCTCGTAATCGACCTGTTCGGGCACTGGCAACCCCGACCCGGCGGCCGGGCGACCGTCGGAAACCAAGAAAAGCCCACCCGCCGCCGAAGGGTTGCCGCCTTGGACCTGACTGCGCAGCCCCTCGCCTAGCTGGCTGAAGTAGATAAAAATTTCCTCGAGAAAAAACACCGCCCCCAAATCCACCCGCCACCACACGCCCGCATCGCGCCAACCGCCTTCGGCACTAGTCAACAGGGCGAAGCTATCCATATCGCCGTCGAACATCAGGGCGGCACCCGTGGTACGGCCCCCTTCGAGAAAGCTGCCGCCGCGCTCGGCCGTGCCCAAGCTCACGTTATCCCCTACGGCCAGTACCTCGATCTCGGCCAGCGCCGCGGCTGGATGCTGCTCGTCGGCTTCGACGATGATGTACTGAATTACCTGATAACGGCGCTCGCGCTCGCGATCAATGTCCAAGGACGCGTCCAACACATAGGTGCTGTCCGTACCCAGATACTCCAACGGAATCACCAACTCGGTCTCGGTGTTGGGCCTAGAAGTGCGATAGATCGCTTCAAACTTGAACACATCGTTGAGCGCCTGAATCCGCGCACCAGAAGAGACGAAGACGCTGAACTGCCGCAAGGGCCGCGCCCCCTCGCGGTTGGGAAAGACCAAGCGAATCTGGCGCACCAGCACCGGACGCCCCAAATCGATCTGCACCGACCACTGATCGAGCGCATAGTCGGGGTCGGGCTGCCAGAAGGTTTCTAGATCGCCATCGACAATCAAATCTGCCGTCTGTGGATTGCTCTTGGCTTCCCAGATCCCGCCTGCTACCTCGCCGCGCTCCTGCGTCGCATGGCGGAAGTCTCCGGCGTTGGCCACGGCGTTGATCTCCTTGCGGAACTTCCGCAGCCGCAGTCTGCCGTCGGCTCCAATCTGCACCAGATCCGCTGGCATTTGCCACGACCGCCACGCCGCCGCCCTGTCGAAGCGCAGCTCATCGGCCCACACCGCGCCGATTCCCAATAGTAGCGCGTACAACGAGCGCATCGCCATGCTCTTAGCTCTTAGTAGATTAGTGTTAATGGGCGCAACCGACGGGCTCCCGTCCGCTCGGCTTCAGGCACTACTTCAACCAAGTAGATACCCGGCGACAATAAAACCCCGTCCCCATCGCGCCCATCCCAGCGCACCCGCTGCGCACCGAAACGCTGTGCACCCAATGACCGCTGGGCTACCCGCCTTCCGTCGAGTGAATACACCTTGAACATCACGGGAACATCCTCGGGCAATCCCACCAGTGCATAGCCGATTTCGACCTCGTCGTGGACTCCGTCGCCATTGGGCGTCAGCACCCTAGTGGAAAAATCCAATCCCACCACCGGCCCATCGCTTTGCCCGGCCAGCCCCAGGACCCGCAGACTATTGGTCCCCAGTTCGGCGCTGGCATCGCCCGGTTCGACGGGCTGGGGTAGCGCATCGACGCCGTCATTATAGACCTCGCCCGAAAACGTCCAAGCCAGCGAAAACATATCGGCGACAAAGACGACGCGCGCGCCTTCCGCGGACCCCGGCCCGATCCGCTCCGGCAACACGACCGCTAGTTCCTCGGCACCCTCGGTTACTTCAATCGGTTCTACCTCCCTCGGCGGATCCCCCATTTCTAGCCGGGTAAACCTAGCCCGCGTCCCGGTGCGAATCCTCAGCGCATCAAAGCCTGCCCCCTCACCGACAAACTCGCCGCGGACATCGTAGATTAGTTCCGCCGCTGTCCCCAACGGCACTTGGGTCAAGCCCCCCGCCGGCTGCACATCGTCGGCTAGTGCCACTTCGCCCACGACTCGGCTAGCCAGTAGCGGCGCGGTCTCAATCCACAACGAGTCGAGCCGCACGAACGAAGCAAAATCCTCGCTTTTGAGCGTAATCCGCAACTGAAAATGAGTCCCCCCTTTGAGGTCAATCGCCTGCCCCGACTCGGCAAAGGGCAACGACCAAAAAGACCAATTGTCGCTATCGTACTGAATAGAAGCGCGCATGCCCGGCCGGGGATCGCGCAGGAGGCCAGCGCGCCAGCGCGGCTGCAGCACCAAATCGTAGCGCTCGCGCGTAACTACTTCCTCGCCGCCTCGGTCCGTGTACTCGTGGTAGATGTTCGGATCCCCGTCGCGACCGGTACGCACCTCCACCTCCACCCCCACCTCGGCATCGGGAGCCTCCACCAGTGCCCCATCAACCACGCGCAGCGGCGTTGCCGCCCAAAACAGGCGACCAAAATTGCGGGGCGCGTCCAAGTCGAATATCCGCGAGCGGTACACCACCTTGCGCGGCACCCCCTCGCCGAAGAGTTCAAAGTCGCCGATTGATCCCTTGAAAGCAGTCCCCGAACGCACGCTAGTGTTGCCCCCTCTCCCCGAATCCAACAGCGACGTCTTCCGCTTGTAGCGCACAAAGCGCACGTACTGCTTCGGGAACTCAATTTGCACCCGGGCGGCAAAGTTTTCGGCTACATCGGCGATGAGCGGGCCAATGCGCCGATACGGCTGATTGCCTACCAGCCAACTCGGATCGCCTTCCGCTGCAATAGACACCTCGTAGGCGGGCACGGCATCCAGGGCAAAGGGGATACCGTCGGAGCGAAAGCCACGCGGTGGCGTAAAAAAACCAAAGCGATGCGCCGGTACCGGCACGGCTAGATCGATGGTGTACCAGACTGATTCGGGATTGGACGAGACCGGCGGGTTAAAAGACATGCTGTCGCCATCGACCATATAGGTGCCATTGTGGGCGGTAGTCTCGTTGCCCTGCGAACCCTTCCAAGCCCGTGGCGTCTCGCCTTCGACATAGGTCAACTCGCGCGGCTCTTTGAGCGGTTCCCAGCCGGTAAACAGCGAGAACAAGCTCTTGTCAGACTCGATATAGACAGGCTGAATCGCGCCGGGGGCCGAGTCTAAATCGACGAGCACCACTGAGGAATCGCCTTCGCTCCAAGCCAAGCCCGCGCCGCCGATCTGCCAACTTTGCCGCTGGGCACCGCTAGCCGTCGCCCAGCAGATTATAAGCAGCCATGTGAAGGTCTTAACCGCCATGACAAGCCTTTTTGGTCAATTGTAACACAATAGCCACGCGAAATTAAGGTCCGACAAACTGTGCAAAATTCCTTATACTAAGTGTTTCTCTATAAAGCGCCTCTTTTATTTACATCCCCAAATTAAACGGCAAACGCATGCCAAAGCGCGCAATTGAACAAGGAATTTTGGTCTTTCCCGCTGGCGCGGCAACCAATGTGCAGGTTGCTGGCCGCACCCTCCTCCAACGCGGGGTCCGCACCTTGGCCAGCGCGGGCATCAAGCGCGTCTTGGTCGTGCTTCCCCCCGGCCATACCCCCAGCAGCAAATCCTTAACCCCCGACCTCGACATCCAAGTAGAGCAAACCACCCCAGAGGCCGCCCGCCTACCCGACACCCCCTTGCTGCTGCTCAGAGGTGATTGCGTCCACCACCACTCCTCGCTGCAAGCTCTCATCGACGCGGGCCTACAGCGAAACGACCTCGTTGCCCAGACTAGCCAAGGCGTCAGCAGCGGGGCGTTCCTCTGCGCTGCGGGCGCGTTGTCCTCGAATGCGCTAACCGGCGACCTTTGGAGTGCGCTCGTAGCGCGTCCGCACCGCTGCGAAGACATCGCGCCGCACCTGTGGCAACGCGTGACTGACAAGCGCAGCGCACGCGCCGCCAAAAATATGCTCTTCGACCAAGTGAGCAAGACCACCAGCGGCACAGTAGCGCGCCTGCTCAACGTGCGCATCTCGGTGCCCATCAGCAAGCTCATCGTCGATACCGGCATCTCGCCCAACATGGTGACCTTTTTCATGGTCCTGTGCCCGGGCCTGTTTGCCGCCTATCTGGCAACGCAGCCCGACTCCTACCTGCGGCTCGCATGCGCTGGCATCCTCTGGCAACTCGCCTCCATCCTCGATGGCTGCGACGGCGAAATCGCCCGCGTCAAGCTGGCCGAGACCAAATTCGGCGCTTGGTTCGACACCGTCACTGATAACCTCGCCTATCTCTTCGGCTACGCCGCGCTGATGGCCGGTATGTGGCATCTTTATCCCGACAACTACCTGCCCATCTACGCCGGCATCTCCGCCATCGTCTCGTTGGTCCTGACTCTAGCCCTGCTCTACAGCTACGCCCTGAAAACCGGTACTGGCAGCCTACAGTACTACCTCGGCGACTTGGGCAACAAGGTGCCCGATGGCGAAAAAGACTGGAGCTATCGGTTCCTAGAGCGCACCGGCTTTATTACCAAGCGGGATTTCCTCTCGTTGTTCATTGCCATCGGCTTGGTGGCCAATCTGTTGGCGGTCGTTTATTGGCTCCTCGTCGTCCTGCTGCACGTAGCGGCGCTAGGCGTTTTGACCACCCACTACCGGCTGATGGGCAACCAGCGCGCCGCCGAGCGGCAGATTGCCGCGCTGCCGACCCCGGCCGTCAACCCAGAGGAAGCCGCGTGAAAGCCCTGCAAATTTCCATGGTCGCCTTGGGCTTCCTGCTGCTGGGCTATCTCGTCGGCCAGCTCGGGGTCGATGAGGTACTCCACCATTTAGACGCGATCAAGTGGATGTTCCCCCTGCTGTTGCTACCCTCGTGCGCCTGGCATCTTTCCAACACGATTGCTTGGAACTTCGCCTTCCCGCCCGACGCCTTCAAACCGCGGCTGCTCACCCTTTTCGCGGCCAAGCTGGCCGGCGAGGCGGTCAATCAACTCACGCCGCTGGCTAATCTCGGCGGCGAGCCGGTCAAGGCCTATTTGCTCACCCACCGAACACCCGGTCCGCGCGGCATGGCTTCGGTGGTCGTTGACAAAACCGCGCAAATTGCGGTCGGCCTGTCCTTTACCATCCTCGGCCTTGGGCTGTTGTTCTACTACCACGACGTGTCCGAGCTTATTCCCTTGGAGTACCGGGCTTTTTTCGCCGGTTTGCTCATTGTCAGCTTAGCGGCCTTCTGGGTCTTCTACAAGCGTCAAGAGCACATGTTCACGTCCCTGCTCAAACTGCTCCGCTCAGCTGGTCTGCGCACCGACCTAATCGAGCGCAATATGGGGCGCGCGGCGCGCATCGACACCAACATCGGCACCTTTTACCGCACCCACCGCACTCGCTTCCTGCGCGCCTTGTTCTTTCAGAGCATCGGCTGGTTTATGGGCACCTGTGAGACCTACGCCATCCTCTGGGCACTGGACGCGGGCGTCGGTTTTTGGTTTTGTTTTCTACTCAACGCCTTGGGCGCGGTTATCAACGGCCTGTTCTTCTTCATGCCCTCCAATATCGGGGTCATGGAAGGCAGCCTCGTATTTCTGTTTTCCAGCTTGGGGCTGGATCCGTCTCTCGGCCTGTCCTTGGGTCTTACGCGCCGCATGCGCCGCGTGTTTTGGATTTTCATTGGCTGGATTTTTCTCAGCTACATGAGTCGCACCGCGCTCCAGCGCCGTCCCGCAACGGCCTTAACCATGCTGCAGGAACAAGAAAACCCGCGCTGATCCCGACTCACAAGGGATAGAGCAATGCGTCGACACATACTCGCTTGCCTGGCGGGCTGCTGCGCCCTCTCTCTCTACACTGCCTCTGCCCAAGATGCGCCACCGGCTGGAGGCGAGCATGAAGCCCCCCCTTACATCGTCATTGAAGACTTTGCCTCCACGCCCCTAGACAGCCTGCCCCGTGCCTGGCGCTGGCGCAGCAAGGACGATGACAAACCCAAACTCTACGCCGTCCGCGAGGTCAACGGCCGCCGCTACCTAGCCGCCCAAGACACCGGCCACTCGGTCGTTCTCATGAAGCGATTCCATTGGAATCCCCGGCAATACCCGATTATGACTTGGTGCTGGCGCACCGACGCCTTGCCACCGGGGGGCGACGAACGCTACACCGAGACCAACGACAGCGCCGCTGGGGTACACGTCATTTTTTCGCGCAACCTCCTCGGCATCCCGCGACAAATCAAATACGTGTGGAGTACGACCTTAGCCCCAGGCACCGTCTCCCGCCGCAAAGGAATTGCCCGCCCCTGGTTTGTCGTGCTCCAAAGCGGGCCGGAGAAGTTGGGGCAATGGCTGCAAGAGTGGGTCGATCTAGAAAAAGATCACGAGCGCATTTTGTCGTCCAAGCTGCCGAAAAAAACCATTGGCATCGCCTTACTCACCGATGCCAATTCGACTCGGGGGTACGCCGCAGCCGCCTACGCCGACTTCCGGGTCTGGCCGCGGTCAGCACTGGCGCACATCCCCAACTACTGCGCCGGCCTCCCCCCATGAGGATCTGCATCGACGCTCGCTCTCTGCGCGATGTGCCCACCAGCCTCGGCCGCTACGCCGCCGACCTCGTCAGCCACATCGCCAAGCTAGACCGCGAAAACGAGTACATCGTCGTCCGCCGACCCTCTCGCCACGGTCCCATCGCCGATCAGGCCAACTTCAGGGAAATTTTTTCACCGCACGATATTTCCTCGCCGCACAACATCCTCGCCGGTGCCCGGGTCATCAACACCCTCGACGCCGACGTGTACCACTCCCTATACCACTTTCTCCCCATCGGCGTGCACGCTCGGCGCGTCGTCATCACCCTGCACGATCTGATCTGGGTGGATCATTCTTACCTCTCCGACGGACGGCGATGGCGGCGGTGGGTCAAAGGATCTCTGGGCAGCTTCGGTATCCGCCGAGCCATCGACACGGCGGACCACATCGTCGCCGTCTCCGCCAGTACGCGCCAAGCTGCGCTCGACCACGGCGTCTCCGCCGACAAAGTAACCGCCATCCTCCACGGCGTGGCTTCCGCCTGGCACTCGGACAACGCGGAACCGGCCCAGTTTGACTTGGGCCACGCGACCGACCAAAACCGTGTGCAGCAGGATATTCTCGCCGGTCTTGCAAAACGGCCCTTTGTCTTTGGCCTAGGCAACAGCTTACCCTACAAAAACCTGCCTCGGCTGGTGCGTGCCTTTGCCCAAGTCGCCTCGGACTATCCCGCTCTCGCCCTCGTGTTCGCCGGCCGCGGCGAGGGCAATCCTGCACTCGTGATGCTGGCGCATCAACTCGGCCTGAGCGACCGGGTGCTCCTCGCCGGCCAACTCAGCGACGAGCAAATCCGCGCCTGTTTTGCCCACGCGCTCTTTTTCGCGTTTCCATCGCTGATAGAAGGATTCGGGCTGCCCGTACTCGAAGCAATGGCCAGCGGCTGTCCGGTACTCACGTCGAACTGTTCGTCGCTCGCCGAAATCGCCGGAGAAGATGCAGTGCTCGTCGATCCGCTCGACACCGCCTCCATCGCCGCCGGGATGCAGCGCCTGCTAACCGATTCCGCGCTCCGCCAACGGCTAGCGCACCAAGGACGCCAACGAGCCGCTGCCTTCACGTGGGAAGACGCGGCCCAGCGAACTATTCAATTGTATAAGCAGCTATAGCCGCCGCGCCGCAGGCGTCTCGTCCGGTCCGCTCCACATTTGGGTTAATTTGCCGCGAGTTGTAAACTATTACTAGTCGAGGAAGCTGGCGGGTCCCGTCGAGGGGGTTCTGAAGCGCGAATAAAAAGGAGGGATCTGTATGAAAACGTATTTGTTTCAGGCTGTTTTAGAGCAAGACAAGTGGCCCGATGAGCCCGATGAGAAAGCGGTCTGGCGAGCCTATATTCCCGAGCTAGAGCATAAAGGGGCTGCGAGTTGGGGATATACTGAGAAAGAGGCTTTAGAGAATTTAGAAAATGCTGTTGATCTTCTCGTTGCGCATCTGCTGGAAATTGGAGAAGACATACCTACTGACCCACCTTCGCAAATTCAGGTCAGCGATGTTCCTTTGGTCGCCGTAGCCGTCTAGTATGGCGATTGATTATAGCAGACTTCGCTCACTGACAGCACGCAGATTGATACGGGCATTAAAAAGAGACGGGTTTCGCGAATACAAAAGGAAAGGCGCGATCCGTCTTTTTATTCACCCAGATGGGAGAACGACGACTATTCACCTTCACAATATGAACCAGACCTTTGCTATCGGTACTCTCAAGTCAATCATTGAGAAACAAGTTCGGTGGGGAGAGAACGACCTCGAGCGTCTTGGACTTTTGAAATGATCGTTTTCAACCACCCCCTCGCCACCCCAACGCCCGCCCCAAGCCATATATAACGACAGAACACATCCTGTAAATCTGCGCTCCTCCCGCTATTCCCATAATCGCGTCGCTCCCCGCCAACGACTATTACGCCAAGGATGCCAACGAGCCGCGGCCTTCAAAATGGGAAGACGCGGCTCAGCGAACCATCCAACTATATAAGCAGCTTACAGCCCGTAGCTATCCGCCGCGCCGCATATCCGCATGATGATCCCGCATTCGGCTGTTGAACGTTGCTTCATCTTAAGATCTACAACAATGTTGTTCGATGTTGTACTAAGAATTCTTGACAAGACGCTTGTCGCTATCTATTTTCTTTTCTCGCTACAACATCGAACAACATATCTTCTCAATCAAGGAGAAAGACGATGGCAAGCAAAACCACCTACAAAGCATCCAAAACGCGCTCACAAAATCGACCAGGCTGGAGCGTAATTTTCAGCCATCCACGTCGTACAGACACCCGAGGTAAATTTGGACTAAAGGTGCGGCGTGGTCTTGGGACGAAGGACGATGCCGAGGCTGATCGGCTGGTTGAGCAGCTTAACCAACTGCTTGCCAACTCCTCCTGGTGGAGTCTTGACCGGCGTGCCGAGGCCGAGCAGCAGTTCGATAGCGTCGTTGTTTCGGCCTTCTTTGACAACATGGAGGCTGGGCGCGTCGATTCTAAAAAATTACGAGAGGATATGATTAGACTGCCTACGCCAGAGGACGGATATGCACGAGTGATGCTCGTTGGTCCCACGGGAGCAGGCAAAACCACCCTTCTGCGCCAGCTTATTGGCTCCGACCACAAGAGCGATCGTTTCCCTTCCACATCAACAGCAAAGACAACAACGGCTGACATCGAGATAGTTATTACCCCTAGCCATCCTTTCAAGGCTGTAGTTACTTTTATGACCGAGCACGAGGTCCGCGGGGATATTGAGGAATGCTTGGAGGAGGCGTGCATCAGTGCAATTGACAACGCCTCTGATAAGGATATCGCCGCTGCCCTCTTAGAACATCGAGAACAGCGTTTTCGGCTCTCCTATATCCTCGGTTCTTGGCAACAGGAACAGCCCGAGCAAGAGGATGACGAATACGAAATGGGAGAGGAAGAAACTGAGGCCGCTACTCTGGCGGAGGACGAAATTGTTGCTGGAACTGAGCTCACCGAGAATAAAGATCGCCTATCCGAGTACATCGTCCGTATCAAGGAAGTGGCAGCAGCAGTACAGAAACAAACTGCGGAAAAACTCGGCGATTTTAAGGGGATCGATAATCCCAACAAGCGACAGGACTGGCTGGAAGATTTCAGAGACGTACTGTACGAGAATCAAGACTTCACACGGCTCTCCCTTGACATAATGGAGGCTGTTCAACACAGGTTCAACTTGATTGAAGAGGGCATATTTGATAGCGGCAAAACGGGTTGGTGCTCCCATTGGTATTACGAGGAAAAGGATCGCAACACCTTCTTGAAACAGGTGCGGTGGTTTACCAGCAACCATAGCCAGCAGTTTGGGCGGCTACTCACCCCGTTGGTCAACGGCATTCGAGTGAGCGGGCCGTTTCAGCCTGCCAAACCTGAACTACAGGACAATGACCGAAAGCTCGTGCTGCTGGACGGCGAAGGACTAGGCCATTCAGCGAAGGAAGCGACGAGTATATCCACGAAGGTAACGGAAAGGTTCTCTGAAACGGATATGATTCTGCTGGTGGACAATGCAGAATCGCCCATGCAGGCCGCCCCCTTGCAACTCTTAGAGACGGTCGGGAACAGCGGTCACGTATACAAAATCTCTGTCGTTTTCACACACTTTGACCAAGTAAAGGGTGATAATCTCGGCAACTATACCCAGAAGAGAGATCACGTTCGTGCCGCAATTGGCAATGCCCTTAATGGCCTGCGTGAAAAACTGACACCGTCGGTAATGGAGATGCTAGAGCAACGACTAAAGGACAATGACTTTTACTTGGGTGGATTGAATCAGGCCACCGATAGACTACCGTCCGGTTTCATCAAAGATATGAACCGCCTATTGGAGAAGATGCAGGAATCGGCTACATCTCCCGACCTGCCTGATGCTAATCCAATCTATAAGATTGGCCAGCTAGAACTCGCCCTACGGGACGCTACCGACGGGTTCAAAAATCCTTGGTGGGGACGGCTAGGCCTTAGATATTATGAAGATATTTCTAAGGAACACTGGACACGTGTTAAGGCGTTGTGTCGGCGCCTTGCCATTATGGGGGCCGACCAATATGACGGATTACGGCCGGTGAGTGATCTGATTCGCCAGTTAGAGGCTAGCATTTCCCGATGGCTGGAGACCCCTGACCGCTGGGACATAACTCCCCCACCGCCGGACGATAAAAAGCAGGCTACCATCAACACGATACGCCAGAAAGTGTCTAACCGCATCCACCGTTTGGCAAAGCGACGTCTAATCAATGAACATCTCGGTGAATGGCAAGATGCTTTTGATTTCAGGGGCATAGGATCAAGCTACCAAAGAGCAGAAGAGATAGAGCGGATTTATAACGCGGCTGCCCCGTCTATTACTTCCGTGACGGGCATAGCGGCCCAAAAATTCTTGGATGACGTTCGCCAAGTTGTCAAGAAGGCTGTTGAAGAGGTCGGCGGTAGAGTAGAAGGGATTTAGGTCGCACTGCACATTAGTCATGGGGAGATCTGCGGTCGGGTGGCGGGTTGCCCATGGGATGCGGCCCATTGGTCAGCGAGCTTCGGCGGGCGCGGTCGTACACCGCATCCTGTATTTCGAGGATGCGCACGGCTTGGTCAACATTCGGGGTGAAGGACCGCCCATCTGCCAAAGCGGTCAGGGCTTGCTCGACAATGGTCGTCATGCGCTCGCCGTGCGACAAATCCTCACTGAATTGCACGCCCTCGGTAGTGTGGACTTCGATGAGCGGCTCGCCCTCTTTGCCGTATTGCTGGAACACCATGGCGCGAGTGCCGATAAAGCGGAAGAAGTGGTCGCCGCTGCGCACCCCTGACGGATAGGCGTAGCCGCTTTCGATAACGCCGGTCACGCCCCCATCCGTGCGCAGCATTCCCAAACCAATATCCTCCACTACACGGCCGTGCGTGGCATTGGACATGATAGCACCGACCACGTGTACCGTCTGCTCGCCGACAAATTGCAGAAAGGTGTCAATGCCGTGGGCCGCCTCTACGGCCCAACTGCCGCCACCGGAAATGGCCGGATCGTTGTGCCAAGCCGAGGGCGTCGGGTCGTAGCGCGAGGGCGGGCCGTTGTTGAGGCGGCAGCTATACTGGACCACATCGCCCAACGTACCATCAGCTAACAAACGCTCCACCGTGGCAACGATGCGGCTGGCGCGGTTGGGCAGCGTGAGGGCACTGAAGACCCCGTGTTTGGCCGAAGCTTCGGCTGCGGGGCGAAGCCGAGCAGCACAATCGGCAAAGGGTTTGTCGAGCAGGTAGGGAATGCGCCGATCGACGCAGGCCTGCACGTGATCCGGCATTTCAATGTGCTTGCCCGCGACTAGGGCGGCGTCGGGCTGCACGGCGTCGAGGCACTCGCCCGCGGTGGCAAAGCCCGGACATTGGAAAATCTCTGCAAGTTGTTGGCGCGGGGCTTCTTCCCCATCCATAACCCCAATTATATCGTGCCCCAAGGCGCGGATGGTCTGGCCGATGCCGCGGCCGTGGTGGCTGTATGACAAGATGACTAGGCGCATAGGTCGGTCTCCTCGCCGGAATGAGTACTTGCCGCCCACTCGGTTTGGGCAATACGCATATCGCAGATGGAGCGTGCCTTGCTGCCGGGCGGCTGGGCGATGTGAGCCACGACGCGAAAGCCTACTTTGGCAAACGCCGCGCGGCTGCGGGGGTTGTAGTCGGCAATGTCACAGGCGAAAATAAAATCGGCCTTTTCCTCAGAAAAACCGAAATCAACCAACGCGCGAATTATTTCCGTCCCCAAGCCTTTGTTCCAGTACTGCTTCTCGCCAATGGACAGGTCGATGCGGCGGCAGTCGCAGCCGGGATGAGCCTCGATAATGCGCGACAGATTCATCTCCTGCAACCAAGCCTCGGCGATGGGCTGGCTGTCGAGTTCGGCGATAAAGCAGAAGGCGGCTTGCGAGATGCCGCCGTAGATGCGCTTGATCTGGTCGAGCGTATAGGCCGTTACATCTGAGCCGTCGGCGTAATACAACACGTCGGGATCTTGGTTCCAGCGCAACAAGATGTCCCAATCGGCGTCGGTCATGGGACGCAGGTGCAGGCGGGGCGTATGCAGGTGGACGGTGTGGCTTTTGAGTGAGGACGGCATGGTGCCTGCGAAGCCCAAACGGATCGGGCTAGGCAGTTCTACGTCCCCGTCACTCTGTCTGCATCGGCGACGGGACGACGGAGATACTTTGGATCGACGATAGTCCTGATCAATTGCTGAGACCACGCCTTCTGAGGATCGTTTACGTACTCCCAGAGATTTCCGGGCAGCCAACCATTCACGGTCTGGGGGTCCATTTCTGCGACCATGAACCACACATTGGGCAGTCGCTCGCGAAGAAGGGCACTGAGGTCCTGGGCATTGAGTCTGGAGACGAGGATGGCGGAGTACGGAAACGGCGCAATCCACGTTTGAACTCCCTCAATGTTGTTGAGAATACCGTGCGCCTGCGCCTGTGTGCAGGCTTGGCTGAACGTAAAGAGATAGGACTTCATGCGATCTTTTCCTCATCTGTATTGGTCGAGGCTGGTGGTTCGTCTCCTTCGGAAGACGGTCTAGGCGCGTCCGGCTTTTCCTTCGGATCTGGAAGCTCATCTTCGGGGATTGGCTTGGGTAACTCTTTAGCTGCGATCATCTGCATCTGCGCTGTTTTGTATCGGTACTCCTCTGACTGCAACCTGTCTGGATCATTCTTTGCAAAAAATGCGTAGCGGCGGTGGTAGTCAATCACGATCCCGAGGGCTGCTACTACGAACAAGACGCTGATGAGAGTAACACCTTTGATCATAGCTATTGATCGAAAAAACCAAGCCGCAACGATAAACCCCGGGACCAGCACAATGATCGAAGGGACCAGCCGCCCCATGGCTGAGCCCCGCTTGATCAGCAGTTCACCTACAGCTTGAAGACCTTCCAATACTCTGTGGAACGACATCTGCTCATTTCCGGCGATAAATTCGCCGTCTGACGTTATTATTTTTGCTCACGCCTCACAAGCCCCATCGGCTGTAGCCTGTTCCATTTCTTCCGCAGTGACGGCGGGGCCGTCGTGCTGGAGGGTAGCATCCGCACCTCGCCGTCGGAAATGACGTAGCGCACCCGGTCTCCAGCCTTTAGACCAAGTGTCTCCCGCACGGACTTAGGTAGTGTCGTCTGTCCTTTTTTTGTAATAGAGGATTCAATCATAACAATACCTCCAATCACCTTGTAATATACGGTAATGTCGCCACTGATACACCCGATTCGGAGAAGGCCCTGTCTTCGCCTAATCGGACGCAGTCTCCGACCATTTCCCCCCGACCGGATAGGCTTCGTCCTCACCGGGCCACGGGGGCATGGTAACGGCAATCGCGGCGAGCGGCTCGTCGCCCAAGGCGCGAAACTGGAAGTGGGTGCCCAGCGGAATAGTCAGGCAGACGCCCGGCTCGACCGCCACGATTTCCTCGCGGTCGTCCTGCCGCCGCCACATTTGACCGCGGCCAGCGAGAAAAAACCAAATCTCCTCGACCGTGCGGTGGGCAACGGCCTTGGATGTCTGGCCGGGTTGAAGTTCAAAATGCGCCATGCCGCCGCCTTGCAGGCCCAATAGAATGCGCACATCCGAGCCATCAGGGGCGATCACGTCAGGGGTAGCGGACAGTTTTTTAGTGTCGAATTCCAAGGGTGGATTCTCCCGGATAGTAGAGGCTGATAGGTTCTCTCCCTAAAAATATCACACTCGACACTGCGGGAAGGATTTCTTGTCTTGACAGAGCTATCATTTTCGTTTCCGTTTATAAATATCCCAAACTTAGGGAGAGAAGTTGATGGCGTGGGATTTGGTGAGGACCGTTGGAGTTTGCTTAATTTGGGATTTGAAAGGAGGTCGTCATGATTGATTTAGGCACTGGGATTACCTTAGCCGGAATAGCTGCTGTTCTAGCGTTTTTGTGGAAACTTACTAAGGATATTTCGGGCGTTGAATTGCGTTTAAGCGAGAAAATAACGGCAGTAGATAGGCGCGTATCAAGCTTGGCAGAGCGCGTAGCCCACATAGAAGGATTGCTAGAAGGAGCCCGAACTAAAGCGAGTGATATAGATAACTAGGGCGGTCGGCGGCTACGTGCTCTCGACCGAGTAGGCTTCATCCTCACTGGTTCCGCTATCGATTCTCGACCTCAAAAAGTCCCCGATGCCGCAGTGGCGTCGGGGGCTTTTGGCATTTTTTTTCACTATTTTCTGGCAAGAAGCAGTTGTTCAAAATACTATCGGCCAGCTTGACCCCTTACCAATAATACCTATTTATTTGCCCTACGATTCGGAGACGATCCCATGCCAAAGCTAAACATTGTCGGTGCCGGTACGCCCACCCCCACTCGCGACCGCTGGGGCACTTGTTTCATCCTCGAAATCTGCGACCAGCGGCTGATGATCGACTGCGGCCCGGCATCGACCTTTAAGATGCACCGCCTGGGTATCCCCTGCACCTCGGTGCACAACCTGTTTTTCACCCACCTGCACTCCGACCACATCTCCGATTATCTCTGTTTCCTAATGACGCGCTTCGACCAGTGCATCGGCACCGAGCCAGACCTCCACGTCTATGGGCCTCCCCCGATCAAACGCATCACCGACGGCATCTGGAGTCCCAATGGCCTCTTCTGGTACGACGTGATCGCCCGCACCAATCATCCCATGAGCGTCCACGCCTACCAGATGCGCGGCGGCGTAGGAGAGTCCAGACCGGAACCAGTGGTCCACACAGTCGAATACGCCGAGGGAAAAGTGGCCGCCGGGGAAGGCTGGACCTGCTATGCGCGCGAGGTCAAACACGCCCAGCCCTACATCGAATGCTACGGCTTCCGCTTCGAAACCGAAGAAGGCGTCGTCGCCTTCAGCGGCGATACCGCGCCGATCGAGTCCGTAGTCGAGCTAGCGAGAGACGCGGACCTGTTCGTGATGGAGGCCGTGCATCGAGAAGAGAAGATCCAGACCTTCCCCAGCGTCATCTCCGAAACCGGCACCCTGAACGCCGGGCGCATGGCCGCCGAGGCCGGTGCCAAGCGCTTGGTAATCAACCACCAGTCATTAACCCTCGATCCCGCAGAAGAGACCACCGAGGGAATCGCCGAGGTAAAAAGCGTCTTCGCCGGGCCGATGTACTGGGCGCGGGACATGATGGAAGTGGCTTGGTGATCGGTTCTTTTGTAGGGGCGTCCCTTGTGGACGCCCTAGAATCGCCCCCATGTCGGCCCGCTCCGCACTTCTGAACTGGATTCACCCTCGTCATGGCGTCTGACACCACATCGTCCTTCCGCTTCGTCCGCCTCAACGCCACCATGTACCCAGCCGGTGAGCTGGAGCAATCGCTGTACGCCAAGTTCGGCATCGAACCTGAATACGTCGAGGAAGAGGACCCGCAGGAACTCATTCGCCAACTAGCTAACTGCGTCGCCGTCGCCGTCGTCTCAACCGGCTTGCCCGCGGCCGTGGTCGCGTCGCTGGACCGTTGCCGCCTGATCTCTCGCCTCGGCAACGGCACCGATAAAATCGCCGTGGAAAAGGCCACGGAATGCGGCATCATCGTCTCCAATGCCCCCTTCTTCTGCGCCGAGGAAATGACCGACCACATCATGGCCATGCTGCTGTCCCTAGCCCGCCAACTGCCGAGGATGGAGCAGTTCATGCGCGCCGGCCGCTTCCGCCAAGCCCGCACCGAGTCCACCCAGTTGCAGCGGCTCTCCACCTGTGCGCTGGGCATCGTCGGCTTTGGAGCCACCGGCGAGATGGTCGCCCGCCGCGCCAGGGCCTTCGGTCTCCGGGTCTTGGCCACGCGCAGAAACTTGCAGGCACCCCTACCGTCAGACTTGGACATCGAAATGGTGGACTTAGAAACGCTACTAGCCGAGTCCGACTTCGTCTCCTTGCAGGTTCCCCTAAACGCGGACACCTACCACATGTTCGACGAAGAACTGCTGCGCAAAATGAAGCCGGGCTCCTACCTCATCAACACGTCTCGCGGAGCCTTGGTAGATGAAGATGCGCTGGCGCGGGTCCTACGAGAAGGCCCACTGGCTGGTGCGGCGCTGGATACCTACGAGTGGCTCAACGTGTTCACGGACGAGGATCAGACCTTGCAGCATCCCCTCATGGAACTGGACAATGTCCTAATGACGTCCCATGTCTCCGCTCACTCGGTGCAATCTGGCGAAGACGTGGCGCGCACGGGCGTCTGCAATCTGGCCTCCGTCCTCAAGGGCCACTGGCCAGCGCCGGAAAATATCGTCAACCGAGGTGTAGTGCCGAGGTATCCACTAAAACCGCACGACGCGGAACTGTACGCGTGAGATGCGAACACCACCCCCCAAAGAAAGGAATCCCATGCGCGTCATCCTCTTTGTCCTCGACGGACTGCGGCCCGACGGCTTGCAACAGGCCCCCACTCCCCACGTCGATCGCTTGATCAGCGAGGGGGCCAGCACCTATACGGCCCGCACCGTGATGCCCTCATCCACCTTGCCCTGCCACACCTCCATGTTTCGCGGCGTGACCCCACAACGGCACGGCATCCTCACCAACACTTGGGTGCCCCAAGTCAGACCCGTGCCCAGCCTCGTCGACGTGCTGCACCAAGCTGGCAAGCGCACGGCCTTCTTCTATAACTGGGAGCAATTGCGCGATCTGGCCGACCCCGGCTCGCTGGACCGCTCGTACTATATGAACAATTGCCACGAGCCAAACGGCGATGAGGACTTGGCCGACTTGGCCGCGGCCACGCTGCGAGAATGGACGCCCGATTTCGCCTTTGTCTATCTAGGCTGTACCGATATAGCCGGCCACGACCACGGCTGGATGTCGGCCGAATATCTGGCCACTATTGGCCGGGCCGATACAGCCATTGGCGCGGTGCTGGAGGCAGTCAACCAAGAAGAGACCGTGGCCATCGTCACCAGCGACCACGGAGGACACGAGCGCACCCACGGCACGGAAATGGACGAGGACATGACCATCCCGTGGGTAATCTCCGGTCCTGCGGTATCCCCCGGACGGAGCTTGCAGGAGCCGGTGAGCATCATCGACAACCCTACTACTATTGCCGCTCTGCTCGAAGTGGCTCCGGCAGAGGATTGGGCCGGACAAGTGGTGCGGGAAGCCTTCGCGTAGCGAACTAATCTCAGCGGCTAAGTACACGACAGTACCGTTATACATGGCCATCGAGGTATCAGATGCTTCGACTCCGCTTCGCTCCGCTCAGCATGACACGGTGAAGCAACGCATCCACTTGTCATGCTGAGCGAAGCGAAGCATCTCAGACCACCCTACTGTCGTGTACTTAGCCTCAGCGGTAAAAGGGCGGCGGCCTCAGCAGGCACTTGATGACGTGGGTGCCGGCGCTCATGTAGAGCACGCCGGGATTTCCTTCGGTCAGAGCGTAGAGTTCGGGCAGGGGCGGATCGTTGAGATAGGTCAAGACGCGGGACGAGCCGTCTATGCGGAACAGGTCAAAGCGCGTCAAGCCGTAAATAAAGCCGTCAGAGGCGCAGATCAGCGGAAACATCTCCACCCCTTCGGGCACGCCCATCAACCGGGTCCCCTCCGAGCGCAAGGGACCTATCACTTCTTCTACGACAAACCGCTCCGGGTCGAAAGCGAACAAGCGGCGGTTGTCCGTGGTGCCAAAAACCAACCCCGAGGGATGGACGGCCAAACTGGTGACCGTGTTGGCCCCTTCGACCGGCCGCAGTTGGCAAATGCGCTGTTTCGTCTGGGGATCAAAGACGAATAACAAGCCGTCGCGGGTAGTGATTTCCGAGCCGCGCCCTCCGTAAATGCTGGTGCCACCGTACACATAACGCTGGTCCGCGGCCACGCATTGCACGCTTTGCTCGGGGTCGAGATAAATTTCCCTATCATCGAGGCCGGTTGCGGGATCGTACGAAGCCAAGGAGCCGCCAGGGATGCCATAATTGCTGCGGTTGGCCACGTAAATGCGGCCGTCGGGGCCGGTCACCGCCTCAAAGGGTCGGTTTTGGTTCTGGCCCAACGGACCCCAATTGCGCGGATTGCTGTCGTGCTCCGAGCCGGGGTTCCACGGTTGACTCGGGTCGTACACGCCGATGTTGGAGCCGCCGTAGCTACCGACGTAGAGCTTGTCTTTATGGGCGTGGACGTGGTAGAGTTCGCCGCCAGACCAAGTGTAACCCAAATCCTCTATGGCATCCGTATCGGGATCTATGGTGCACAGGTGCATACCGTAAATATTGGTGCCATAGATTTTGCCTTCCGGCCCTCTGCCCAAGGCGCACACCGCACTGCCACGGCTGCCTTGATAGGCTTCAAAACTGCGTTCTTCCCGGTCGCCAGTGTCGGGGTCGATCATAATGGTGCGTCCCTCCTCAACTTGGGCGAAGACCAAATGGCCATCTTTGCTCATCCCCGATATACCGGCGAAAGGACCTTGGCAAATAGAGCGGATATCCAATGTATCGGCGTCGATACCCACCAATTGATCTCCAGCCCAAGCGTACACCACCCCGCGACCACTAGCGCGGCTATTGCGGCCCAAGGCTAAGGGCGCGAGTGTCTGGCCAGCAACGGGACTGTCGAGGCGGGCCACTTCGGTAAAATCGGCGCTGAGCACGCGCACTTGCTCGCCAGCCGTCAAAAATAGGCGCTCCCTTTCTGATACAGCGCCGGCAATCCCTTCGGCTGCGGCCGGTACATCGCTCAACTGACCGCTTTCCACATCGTATATTTTGGCCGGGACGGCCGGATAGCCGCTGAGCAACAGCCGACCGTCGGGCAGCAATTGGATATTCACTAGGCGGTCGGTGGGTGGGGCAAACGGGCGGCAGAGTTTGTCAAAGCACCGCTTTTGCGGATCGTAGCAAAACAGTTCGGCCAGTTCGTGGCCGCCCATGTACAACAGGCCGTCGCGCTCCTCCATGCACAGGAGGCGCTGATCGCCAGGGGCGGGACGACCCAGACTGCTGAAGGTGCGGGTCTGGGCGTCAAAGACCATAAGATGATGGCCGTGATCAGCCGACAAGCCGGACATGATCAGGGCGTAAATGGTACCGTCTGCGGCTTGGAAGACGGGGCCGTGCTCGCGGCAAGGCATGGGAAAGACTTCCAAGCCGCCGGTGTCGAGGTCATTGCAAAAGTAGTGCGCCCCGTCTTGGGAAAATTCAGCACCCCAAGCCAAGGTGTGCCCATTGGCGGGGTCGTAGGTAATGGAGAATCCGTTCCACACAGCCCCGACAAAGGGGATGCCCAAGTCGTAATAGGCCACGCGAGGGCGCAGGGTCGGCGGCAAGGTGGGAGCGCGGGAGGTGAGAGCTTGCATAGAGGCTCCTATGGTTCTGACGGGTGGTAGAATCGGTCGTCCAAAAAACTGCCAAAAGCCGCCGCAAGTCCACCCCCAAAATCCGCATCGCCATGGTCACACCGACGGGCAAACCTTCAGCGCCTACGATTGCGAACGAACTTGACCCACAACCAGCAAAACCCCTTTATTTGCCTTATATCCCGACCACATGCTGAGCCTCTCCAGCAGAAAGAAGCTAGCGGTAACTGTATGCGAGCAATGACGCGGCGATCGCTGCTCCGTGTCGGACTTACCGGTTGCTTGGTCGCCCCTTGGTGGCACGCACTGCGGGCCTTTGCCGCTCGCCCCACCGAGCCACTAACGGCATCTGGCGTGACCGACACCGAGATCACCCTCGGCACGTCCGCCGCTTTCTCCGGTCCCTCCCGAGGATTGGGCATCGAACTCTATCGGGGGGCTGGTGCGTATTTTACCCACGTCAATCAGCAAGGTGGCATAGCGGGCCGCACCGTACAGGTCAAAGCCTACGACGATGGCTACCAGCCCGGCCCCTCGGTCAAAAACACCATGAAGCTGATGCTCGACGATCAGGTGTTTTTGCTGTTCGGTTACGTTGGTACGCCGACGGTGACGCGCGTGTTGCCCATCCTCAAGAAATTCCAAGACCGAAACATCCTGCTGTTCTTCCCCTTCACCGGTGCCCAACCCCAGCGCGAACCGCCCTATGGCACCTTCGCCTTTAACCTGCGCGCCTCCTATCGCCAAGAAACAGCCGGTCTAGTCGATAATTTCGTGCGCATCAACCGCCGGCGCATTGCCGTGTTTTATCAAGCCGATGCGTACGGCCGCAGTGGCTGGGCCGGCGTGCGCAGCGCCCTGAAAAAGCACGGCGAGCGAATCGTCGGCGAGGCCACGTACCGGCGCGGCGAACGATTCACCGGCACCATGCGCAAACAGGTCGAAATCCTCAAGGAGGCTAAGCCCGAAGCGGTAATCTGCATCGGGGCCTATGCGGCTTGCGCAGCCTTTGCCCGCGATGCCGTCGATCTCGGCCTACAAGTGCCCTTTGCCAACCTGTCGTTTGTCGGCAGCGAAAATCTCCTCAAGCTGCTCACCGAAGGGCGCGACGACAGCCAGCGCTACACGCAATGGCTGGTAAACTCCCAAGTGGTGCCCAGTTACGAAGACACATCCATACCCGCAGTCCAAGAGTACCGCAGCTTGATGACTCGCTACGCCCCGCAGCCGCCCGCAGAGCTGTTAAAAGACCCCTATACCCCCTTTGACTATAGCTTCGTCAGTCTCGAAGGCTTTCTCAACGCCAAGTTGCTGGTCGAAATTTTGCACCGCCTCGGGGCCGAGCCGCAGCGCAACCAACTCGAAGATGTGGTGTTCTCCGTCGCGGACTTCGATCTGGGCATTGGCGAACAGGTCTCCTTTGGTCCCGACCGTCGCCAGGGTCTCCAGCGAGTGTACTACACAGTGGTCGAGGAAGGCCGCTTTGTCCCCCTCAACGATTGGCGTGCTAGGTTTGCCTGATGGTGATAAAAGTCCAAAAGCTGTTTAAGAAAACGCTGTTCGGCGTCTTTGCCCTATTCGGCTTGATCGGCCTATCGACCTCCATTCTGTGCGTCTATACGGTCGATACGCACCTATCGGCCGAATACGAGAGCAACAGCCGCGACATCGCCAAGACCATCGCCGATTCCAGTGTGGACATTCTCTTAAACCGCGACTTGTCGGCCTTGCAGTCGCTCATCGATCAGTTCGTCGAGATTCAGGGCATCAAGTACATCTACATCACCGACGAGTCCGGCGAGTTTCTCGCCCACACCTTTGTACCGGGCATTCCCGCAGAAATTCGCGCCAGCGACCCGTTTAATATGGAGACGGTGGAGCGCAGCCTGCCCGGGATGGGCGATTTCGTCGAAGTGGGCAGCCCGATTCTCGCCGGCGTTGCCGGGACGGTGCACGTGGGCATGGACACCGGTCTGATCGCACTAAAAATTCAACGCGCAATCGGCCAGCAAGTGTACCTCTTCTCCATCATCCTCGTCGTCGGCGTCTTTGCCGCCATCTGGTTGGTCAATCTGGCGGCCAAGCCGCTGGGCGCGCTCTTGGGCTACGCCGTGGGCGTGGCGCACGATGAGAAGCCCACCGACGACAACCTGCTGGCGCGCGACGACGAAGCTGGACACTTAGCCCGACTCTTCCTCTACGTTGCCGACAAAGGCCCGCGCTCGCCGGAAAGCGTGGAATAGATCCGATTCCTATTAACTATCCGCAGATGAACGCAGATTAGCACAGCGGTGGGGTGACGCCTGACGTTGAGGTCTAGGAAAAATGGCACGACAACGGGTACAGATTCCGCGCTCGCTTATGGCGCTGTTCTGCACGGTCCTGCAGGTCTGTTTTGGGACGGTGTACGCGTGGAGTTTCTTTCAGACGCTCTTGGTGCGGCAATTGGGTTGGACTTTTACGGAAACGGCTTGGGCTTTCAGCCTGACGATCCTTTCGCTGGGCACCTCGGCGGCTTGGGCGGGCGTGCTACTGCCGAAGGTCGGGCCGCGGCGCTTGGCCGTGACCGGCAGCGTCATGTTCTCGGTCGGCTATATGCTGGCGAGTCTGGCGCTAAAGTGGGACATGCTCGCGCTGTTCTACGTGGGGTACGGCGTCATCGGAGGCGCAGGCATCGGACTGGGCTACGTCACGCCCGTGGCGACGGTGGCCAAGTGGTTCCCGGACAAAAAGGGGCTAGCGACCGGAATCGTCGTAATGGGATTCGGGGTGGGTGCCTTTCTGCTGAGCAAGGGTTTGGCACCCCTGCTCGTATCCCACCTAGCAGGCGACCTGGCCGATGTCTTCCTAGGCCTCGGGGTAATTTTCGCCTGTGTCCTGATCCCCTGCAGCTTGCTATTGAGCAATCCCCCAGCCGCCACCGAAGCGGTTGCCGCACAAACGCCCGCCGACGAATCCAACTCAGCTGCCCCGTATTTGCGCTCTTCTGAGTTCGCCCTCATGTGGATCGTCTTCTTCTGCAACATCGCCGCCGGCATCTCCGTCATCAGCTTTCAGTCGGAACTTCTCCAGGAAGTTTGGGGCCTAGCCGATCCAACCGTAGAACCAGCAACACTGGCCGAATATGGGGCCACGCTGATCGCCGTCAGTTCGCTGTGCAATGGCGTGGGCCGACTGTTTTGGGGTTTGCTCTCAGATCGACTGGGGCGCGTCAAGGTCTTCAGAATTCTGCTCGCCAGTCAGATGGTTGTCTTTGGCATTTTGATGACCGAGCGCAATCCCTATGTCTTTTCGGTTCTCGTTTGTTATGTCCTTTTGTGCTTTGGCGGCGGCTTTGCCACCATGCCCTCTTTCGTGCTCGACGTTTTCGGCCCGCAAAAAATGTCGACGATCTACGGGACCATTTTGACGGCTTGGGCGGCGGCGGGAATTTGCGGGCCGCTGTACGTGGGGTACCTGAAGGATCAATACCCCGACCGGGCGTTCATCTATTGCTTCCTGATTGGCATTCTGATGCTTGGGCTTGGCTACGTGTTCTCTTACTTGCTAAGCGACGACCGCATTCGCCTCCGTCGGCCGACCTTGGAGGATACGCTGCGCCAGTACGGCATTTTGCCCCAAGGTAGCTAATGTAGCAACCCTGAATGCCTTGAACGGTTCGAGATGTGGATCGTCTTGTTCTATCCTGCTGCGTCTATCTGCGTCTATCTGCGTCTATCTGCGGATCACCTTACAAATCATGTAGGACTGCTATAGGTACACACTTGGTGCCTCAATGCGGCTGCACGGTGGCCGCCGAATTCGATGTGCAGACATGCGGTTAGCAGTTGCTCTTCCTCCCCTTTTTCTATATATCCCAATAAGTACCTGATGTGGCCGGTGGTTGGTTTTCGGTCCGCTTCGCTCTGGGATAGTCGTAGGGGGCGGTTTGAAACCGCCCCCTACCCGGGTGCGTAACATCAGCTAGTAAGCCTGTTAAAGATCGTTCACGTCGCCCGAAGGGGACTGTTCAGATGAGCCGACGTCTGGTATTGCCGCTGATAGCCTTGGTATTTTGCGCCACGCTGACCAACGTGAGCCATGCGCTGACCATCTACCGCATCGGCGGCTCCGACCTGCCGCCGCCCGAGCGCGACGCGCCTTTTGACTTCATCCAACTGGAATGGGCCGATATCGACGCCAAGCAGCACGGCAGTACTCTGCTGACGGAGATCAGCACGACCCTCGCGCCCGAGCAACTAGACCCCACAGTCAACCTGACACCACTGCTAGATGAACGGGGCGGAAAAATCGAAACGCTGCGCTCGATCGTGGGCTGGGCCGATTTTCCCGCCCGCGACGCGCCGATGTTCGACGGCGATCCCACCACTCACTTTCTCGGTGACGGCGATTGGGGCGGAGACTACGGCGCGATAGAAAACAAAGTGCTGGTATTTGATATGGGCGGATTATTCAACATCGACCGAGTGCGCTTCTATCCCCGAGAAAAACACCTTGTAGATCGCTTTATCCAGACCGTTATAGTCGGCATCAACGACGGCGATCCGCTCAAGGACGGGACTCGGGAATACCTAGTAGGCGAGGGGTGGAGACGGCGGCCGCCAGGCGCTCGGAAAGACTTTGAAATCGTCCTCAACGCTACCGAGAACACCCGCTCCGATATCGTCATCGAAATGCCTGATCGGCCCATCCGCAACATCCTATTTGAAGCACCGGCCAACATCCGCGGCGTCTGGGAAATCGCCGAATTTGAAATTTACGGTTCCGGTTTTGCACCGCAGGCCACCTACGTCTCCAATGTGATTGACTTAGGCCAACCCGTCAGCTTGGGCCGACTCAACTGGTCTGTGCAGGAGGACGAAGGTGCGGCGATTGATCTGACTATGCGCAGCGGCGACGATTCCGATCCCAACACCTACTGGCGCAAAACCTTTCGCGGCGACGAGACTACGCGCTATAGCGACGGCAAAGCCTTGGTTTTGTCCACGTACAACAGACTGGACAAAGGGGAGCGAGCCGGAATCACGCCAGACACCGAAAACTGGAAAACTTGGAGCCCTCCGTACGATCTGGCCCTCAGCAGCGGCGACCTCGCCGGCAACAAGCCGCGGCAATTCGTCCAGTTCGCCGTCCAGTTCTCTTCTACCTCGGCAGCGGGCGGGTGGCTGCATTATCTGCAATTTGAAGTATCCGATCCGCCGGTGGCGTCTCAAGCGTTGGCCGAGATCGTCCCGGTGGAGGTGTCGGCGGGTGCAGTAACGCAGTTCACCTACAAGATCCTACCGCGATTAACCGGCACTGATCTGGGTTTTGACAGCATTGAGATCAAAACGCCAGCTCGGGTCGCCAGCATCGATCAGGTCCGCTTGGAAGGGTTGCCAGTGGACTTCACCGAGGTCCGAGTGGAAGAAAATGAATTTGAGTTGCGAATTCCCCGCATGGACCTGCAGCGCACCAACGAATTGCTGGAAGTGGATTTCCAAGCCCAGGTCTTCCAGTTTGGCACGGTATTCGCAGCGCGGATCTTCGATAGCCAGCAGCCCCACGAAGTGCATCAGGGGGTCACGGCAGGAGATGCCGATCAACTGGTCGATAGCAACACCTTGCGCGTCGGTCTAATAAATATCGACAAAAAGGCGGTCAATGACCTGCGCTTGACCTCGCGGTCATTCACTCCGAATGGAGACGGCGTCAACGATCAGCTAAAAATTCAGTACGAATTGCTCAATCTGGGTGCTGTACCGGTAGCTATTGATCTGTACGACCTTTCGGGGCGGCGCATCAGCGAGCTATACCACGGCACCGCGACCAGCGGTCGTTTTGCAGTAACTTGGGACGGCCGCGACGCCCAAGCCAAATTGGTGCCGCCGGGCCTCTATATCCTGCGCCTAGAAGTAGAAAGCGATGGGGGGATAAAATCGGAGCAACGAGTAGTTTCGCTGGTTTATTGATCTGAGGACTCAGCAGGTGGTAAGAGATATGGAACGGATTCTTAAGCGCATAAGCTGGGCGGTCTTGTCGGCGGTTCTGGGTACGGCAGCGTACGGTCAGGGGGCGGGCCACCAAGTGACGTCCGACCAAGTAGTGGTCAACAGCGCAGCGCACTGGCGCAATTGGACCTTTCCCAAAGGGGTAGTGGAAATTTCGTCCAGTGGTGCCTTGACGCCACACCAGTTGCACCGCGACATCAACGCGGTGCGGGACATTGCCGCTTATCTGCAAGCGCGCCCGCCCGATGGAATAAAAAAGGCTCCCGAAGAAATTACCGTCCTAGACGGCATCCAAGCTGGAACCGCTGGCAATCAGGCGGACGTGGTCAATCTTTTCGACGGCGACTTGGAAACGTACTGGCAGCCCGACCCGCCCACAGGTGAAGACGAGCTGGCCAACCAATGGTGGTTTACCGTCAATCTGGGGCGGCTAGTAATCGCCAAGAGCATCGTGCTGAAGTTCGTCGACGAGGCATTGGGCGATCCCTTCCTACAGTTCGACGTGCTGGTATCCCAGGGCAACAAGCCCACGGGTAGTCGTGGCCCCTCTCTCGAATACACCACTATGTGGCGGACCCTCAAGCCCAACAAGGAACAACGGCTCTTCGAGATCGACATGGACCTAGAGCGCGAGTTCGAGGGTGTCGGCATTCGCTTCGTGCAGGTGGTGGTGACTGGCAGCAATTTCGGCCGAGGTCGAGAAGTCACTCAGGCCGAATACGATCAACTCGCGAGCGGCGAGCGGGGCGAGGTCGATTACTTTAAGCTCCATGCAAACGGGCGCGAGACCCTAGTGCCCCAAGAGGTACACCGCCAACTCGAGCCCGAACAACAAGGCCCGGTGCGCTATTACCAGATCGAGCGTCCACGGCTGGCCGAGTTGGAAGTGTGGGCAGAAGGCGACGAGATCCTCACCGGAGCATTGGACAGGGGCGGTTTTGGCACGGCTTCTCAGACGGCATCGATCAATAGCTTGATTGACGGGCAGATCGAAAGCAAAGTGCAGTTCATCTACACCTACGGCAGAGGATCGCTCAAGTCGCCCGAAGGGCAGGTACTTTTCGATTTGGGAGCCTTTTACTGGATTGACGCCTTCAGGATGGCCTACGGCGGGTCTAGGTTTTCCAATTACCGGCTGGATTTCTCGGACGGCACGCTGGCCGCCGACGGCAGCATCAAGTGGAATACTGCGGTCGATCGCGAGCAACGCGGCGGCGGTGGGATTTCGGCCTTGGGCTTCGGCTTCTACGAAGGCAACAATTTCACGCGGCTCAAAGCCCGTTTCTTTCGCTTCGTCTGGAAGCAATTCGAAAGTACCAGTTCCACGGGCAAAGGCGGAGCCACTGGGCAGCCAGCAGAGCTACAGCTATACGGGCGAGGTTTCCTCCCTGAAGTAACGCTGACCTCCGATCTGATTCGTTTGGGAGGTAGCCGCAACCTGCTCTCCGTCGAGTGGGATGCCGACGCGCCGCCCGGCACGAGCGTGCTGATCCAGACCCGCACTGGCAACGAGTTGAGTGAAACCCTGCATTACTTCAAAAAAGACGGCACGGAGGTATCCAAGGAAGACTACGACAAGCTGCTGTCGATCTTCCGCGGCGAGATCGTCGCCGAAGAAACCGCCGGTTCCGACTGGGAGCCGTGGAG
Organism: Gemmatimonadota bacterium; assembly: GCA_009840005.1. The sequence goes on along the minus strand of VXOR01000098.1, from coordinate 36,980 downwards.
CCAGCCTTATGAAGACCCGACCGGTTCGCCAGTAACTTCGCCCAGCCCGCGCGAGTTTCTGACTTTGCGGGCGACCTTGCTGTCGGACGATCCCGAGGCCAGTCCGACCTTGCGCTCGATTCGGCTCAACTTTAGCAATCCCGTGGCACAGAGCATCATCGGTGAAATCTCGCCGTTTCAGGTGGACCAACTGGGCAAGGAGCAGATGTTTTCGTTCTATGTGCGTCCAGACTTCGGCAGTCGGGACCCGGGCTTCGACCAGTTGCTGTTGGTGGCACCGTCCGATATGCCGCTGCGCTTTGTGGGACTATATGCCGGTGCCGAGGACGCCTTCGGGCCCAGCGCCGACCTATCCAGTCTAGCTGTGGCCGATGTGGAGGTGATGCAGACGCACGCGGATAGTCTGCAATTGGCCTCCCCGCCGGTGGGGCCGCGCTCAGGCGTAGAAGTGCTACGGCTAGATTTCGCAACGGCGTTGTTTTCGACGGGCGCGGTGCTGCGGGCGCTGTTAAAAAATAGCGACGCGAGCGAGGGCAACTGGCAGCGCGTCGATGCCGGCGAGGCCTTAGTCGGAATCAAGAGCAATACCACGACGCTAGTCGGCACGGTGCAGAGTACCTCGCTGCTGACAGAGGTAGAAGTGATCCCGCGCGTCTTCACGCCCAACGGCGACGGCGTCAATGACCAAGCTCAATTCGCCTTCAAGGTAGTGCGGGTGGGCGACGATAGCCCAGCGGAAGTAGAAGTTTTCGATCTGGCGGGCCGTCGAGTGCGCCAGTTAGTGGAGCAGCGGGATTTGAGCACCGGCTCCTACGCCATCGGCTGGGACGGCAGAGACGATGCGGGAGCCTTGGTGCCGCCCGGAGTGTATTATGCTCGCTTGCGGATCGACACCGACACCGAGGGCGCTGGCATCGATGGCGAACAGGTACTGAAAACCATTGCCGTCGCGTACTGAGGGATCGGGCCAAAATGGATGCGGAACAACGCTTCGCTTTTGACACATGGGGCTTCCTCGCGGTAGAGGATGCAATCACCCCCGAGCAGATTGCAGACCTCAAGACTACCGTCGATGCAAAAGGCCCAGAGCTCCACTCGCAACACGCGGACCGCGGCGGCTTCTGGTCGCAGACTTTCGTCGATTTACTGGACGTACCGGTAATTTCGGAAATCCTAGCAGAGATCTACGGTGGCCAACGCCCCGGAGAGCTCCCCCCCTTCCGCATCGACCATATCAACGTGCACACGCACGGTACTTTCAACAAAAATCTCGCCGGAGGGACCATACACGGCGGCAACGGTCGCTTGCTAGATCCCAATCGGCCGCACGAGCTAGTCACGCATTACTTTGAGCGCGATCCCGCCAGCGGAACGTTCTCCAACGGCTTGGTCACTGTGGCGTACGAACTGGAGGATACTGTTTGCAACGGGGGTGGATTCGGCTGCTTGGCCGGCTCGCACAAGGGACATTATCCCGTCCCGGAAGCGTGGATCGATTTGTCCAAGGGCGTGCATCCAATGGTCACGCGCGTGCCGGCCCGCGCTGGCACGGCCATCATCTTCACCGAAGCCCTGTGTCACGTCACCCTACCGTGGACAGCACCGAGCACGCGGACCACGCTCTTTTACAAATACACGCCGTGCGGGGAAGCCTATTCCGGCCCGGATAATTTTTTCAGCCCAACGGACGCCGACCAATGGCAAGGGATCGACGAGCGCAAGCGCGCGATCTTGACGCCCCCACCGCAGGAATTTATCGAGCGTAAAGCGGCGCTAGCCAAAAAGAAATCTGCGTACCCCACTTAGCGGGTAACGCAGATTGGGGAGCCATCGCATAACGTCCTCAAGGCGTCAACAAGCTCAACGATACACTTCAGCTTTCTAGGCTGCATAGGCGATGACTTCGAGTTCAGCGGCTTCATCCGTCCGCTCAAGTAAATTCTCAATCTTTTCCATGACCGGATCCTCAATGGAGAACTCCGTACAATTGGTGCATTCCAGCACAGGTAGCTTCTTGATAACGACGATACTGGTTGGCCCAAGGCAGAAGGGAAGGTCTGAAATAGTCGGCTCCAAGCGTCCTCCGCAGGTATGACACTTCATGGTGATGCCCTCCGTGTTTTTAGGTCTGGCAACCATTCTAGAGTACTTGGTCGGTATGTGGTCACGATCCGGACGTTTTTGTCTTCTACATCCGTCGCGAAGAGAATATGATAACATTCTCCTGCGTGTTCCGTGTATATCAAGTAACTTGGTAGGTATTTGTCGTCTGGGTACGACTCAATGATTTCATAGGCGTGTACAGAATCTATAATCGATTTTCTACTGATACTCTTGGTTCTAAGTCTCATATTCACATGATACGTCCAGACTATCCTATCATTTTGAACACAACGCCGGATAAATGCTAGCGGCTCTGAGGGAAATAAACGACCTATATCTGTCACACGACGACCTTTCCATCAGAACTTTTTACTACAGCACCCGATTTTACCTCAGAAGTCGTCTGTAAAGCCTTTTTAAGTGTATTTGAGCTTCTTTCTCATCTCAATACTAAGATTTGCCGAGCCGAGCGGCCTCAGTGCGTACAGATTTTGAGGCATTTTCCACTTTTTTAACGAGGGCCATATTTCCGTCCTACTATGGCAGCGGAACCGCCAACGGTTGCTAAGGCACATAAAACAAGAATAAGTTCCACTATATATTCCCCTCCACTTATTGGGATTGAGCCTTATGTACTCTATCGCACCTCACGCCACCGTTTGAAACCGCTCCCACGCCTCGCCAGCCGCCGCCGCTTGGCGCTCCAACTCGCTGCGCCAACCCACGACTTCCCCCGCTTTAATGCGCTGGATATCAAACCCCGCGTACCGATCCTCAAGCGTATCCCCTAACTTCTGGGTCTCAGCCCAACGGTCCCACGCGGTCTGCATCCAATCGTACGGCAACGCCTCGCGCACCGCGGGATCGAGCTGCCAAGCACTGCGCGCATCCGCCACTGACGGCTCCCCAGTGAACGGACCCGACCACTTCGACCAGCCAATGGACAAGGTGTTGCGCTCGCGCTCGGGGACGGTGTGCCCGGTGTGGATCGTGACCCCATTGCGGATGAGAGCTTCCCCAGGCTTGAGCCGGATCGATACTTGGCCCGGCAACGGGTCCTTCCTATTCCAACTAGGCGTGTACGGCACCCCTTGGTCCTTCATGGATTGCGGCAGGAGCACATCGTGCTCAAACGGCGTGCGCCAGCGCTCGTGACTGCCGGGGATGAGTTCGTGGCACTCGTCGTCCACCAGCGCCAAGAACATGCTCACGCCGTTCCGCTCGGTGAGCGACTTGGCGTTATTGGCGCGGATTTCTGCCCAGCGAACTTTTTCGACTTCCTCGGAATAATCCTCCGGGCTTTCCCCTCGGTTGTCTCGCTGCGAAAAATAGGGCTTACCCTCGCCCCACCACGTCACATCGCGGTGCCAACTCGGCCCATTCTCGTGGTGCCGGGGATTGCACCACAGCAGCAGACCACTCAGCGACATATCCTCAGGCCCAAGCCCGTCGCACCAAGAGGCGACGAAATTGAGGAAATCGTCCGAGCCGTGGAACTCGGCAAAGCAAGGCTCCTCAAAGGCCGGATGGATGAGGCCCCGAATCGCCCACGGCTCATTGCCGCCGGCGCGATGCACGTAGCCCTTTGAGCAGTCGATCTTGCTGTAGCCATGCTCGGGCGCGCACGCTTCGGTGGCGCGGCGGCCGGCCTCGCGGAGCACGGGGATCCACGGGTTATCGACAAAATCGGTGATGATGACGAAGCCATGCTCTCGCAAGTGTTCCAACCGCTCGGGCGTGGCCCCGGGAGCGGCGAGTTCGGGTTTGGAGTCGGCAAAAGCTGTGGCGCGGTAGGTCTCCTGTGCCGGAGATTGCTCGGTAGTCATTTTGCACCCCTCTTTCGGCGGATGGGAAGGTTGGCCCTGTTGTCGGGGTTAAGCTACGTTTGGCCTCATTAGCTTGTCAATAAATTTTAACCACTGGCAGTTTTTTTGATAATTTAGGTATCTTAAGCTGACAAATCGTAAAGGCAACCGGATGCACAAAATCGTCTCGCTATTCCTCCTAATGCTATGCAGTGCGCCACTCCACAGCGACGAGATTTTACACCAAGCCGCCGTGGAGACCATGGTCAAAGCGACGCGCTATTTTCGCAGCCAAGTGGCCACCAACGGCGGCTATCTCTGGCTCTACCAAAGCGACTTTACCCGCCGCCAAGGCGAAGGCATCGCATCGCCGACCACTATCTGGGTCCAGCCCCCAGGCACCCCGGCGGTCGGCATGGCTTTCCTCCGAGCCTACGAAGCCACCGGCGACACCCTATTTCTCAACGGCGCAGTCGAGGCGGCGCAAGCCCTAGTCTGGGGACAACTATCTTCGGGCGGTTGGGACTATCGGATCGACTTTGACCCAGAGGCGAGCAAAAACTGGCACTACCGGCGCGATGTCGAACAGGGCGACCGCACGACTGGCGAACGCCGCAACCGCACCACCTTGGACGACGACAATACGCAAAGCGCTCTGCGCTTGCTCATGCGGGTTGATCAGCACCTCGACTTTGCCGATGCGGATATACACCGCGCTGTCCTCTACGGACTGGAATCCTTACTCAAAGCCCAGTACCCCAACGGCGCTTGGCCCCAGCGCTACAGCGAATGGGCCGATCCTAGCCAATTCCCCATCAAAAAGGCGCACTATCCAGCGACTTGGTCCCGCCAGTACCCCAAAGAGCGCTACCTCGCGCACTACACCTTTAACGACAACGCCATCGCCGATGTCATTGCAACCATGATCGAAGCGCACAAAATCTACGGCGACGAGCGCTGGCGACGCGCAGCCGAACGAGGCGGCGACTTTATTATCCTAGCCCAGATGCCCGATCCACAACCGGCTTGGGCGCAGCAGTACAACTTGGCGATGGAGCCAGCTTGGGCGCGCAGATTTGAACCCCCCGCCATCACCGGCGGCGAGAGCTTTGGCGTGATGCAAATCCTGTTGGAACTCTATCTCGCATACGGCGAGCCGCGCTTTCTCGCACCTATTCCCCCTGCCTTGGCCTGGGCCAAAGCAGCGCAATTGCCCGACGGGCGCATGGCCCGATTCTACGAATTGCAGACCAATCGGCCGCTCTACTTTACCAAAGAATACGCGCTCACCTACAGCGATGCAGACCTGCCGACGCACTATGCCTTTAAAGTGGGCAACCGCACAGATCGCATTGAAAGCCTGTACCAGCGCATCCTCAAAGAAGGCCGCGAAACCATCCTAGCCGAACGCGCCCAAGTGCGTCCGGTCGCTGCGGAACAGATCCAAGCCATCATCGACACCCTCGACCCAGCGGGCCGCTGGCTAGAAGAAGGCCGCCTGCGCAACCCTGAAGACCGCCATGCTCCCATCGTCACCCAAGTCATCTCCTGCCGCACCTTCAACCGCAACCTCACCCTCCTATCTCAATACGTGGCCAGCCAGAATCAGCCGTGACGCACGCTGGCATCAGCTTTTGCAAGACGGTGAAGCAGCGGATATGGTGGATTTGTCTGATAGATTTTTTGTAGGATCGGGCATATCTTAGCTCTATATCATTCACGTCCTCAATAGACACGGAGACCATTATGAAATGTTTGACAGCAGTACTCATGCTGGGGCTAGCCAGCCTCTTGCCCGCCGCGCATCCCGCTGTAGCCCAAACCCCAGAGGTAACGGCCAGCGAGGTAGTGGATGCGGAAACGCTGCAAGCCTTTGTAGAAGGCGCAAGGGCATGGTCGGAGACTTTTACCGATCCCAACGATTTCGCGCCCTATATTGGTGCCATCAGTACCGAGGGTGATTGGAAGCACGGCAACACGTACCTCATTCTCATGTTGCCGAACGGCACGGTGATCTTTCACGCTGATGACGCAACTGCCAACGGCAAGAGCTTGTACGAAGCAGAAGACGCCCGTGGGAATAAAGTGGTGCAAGACCTCCTCGCGGCAGCCAATATGGGCGGAGGCCACGTCGAGTACTACTGGGACGATCCAGCGCAGGAGGGGGACGAAGAGGACGCCAAGATCGCCTACGCCACCAGCTATCTCTCCGGCACAACGGCTACCACGGTGATCCTGATTGGCGGCTATTACCAAGACCCTTCGCAAGCCGTTGCGGCGACCTCCGATCCGTCGATAATCCACCCCCCCGAGGTCACGGCCGCTGACGTGGTAGATCGAGCAACCCTCAGGGCCTTTGTACACGGGACGCGGGACAGTTATTTCAATGCTCTGGAAGAATTCGGGATCGATGAGCTCCTGCAACATCTGGATATCTTCCGAGAAGAAGGCGGGCCGTGGAGGCAGGGGTCCATTTACTTCTTTCTTTTCACCACAGAGGGCCATGTAATTTTCCACGGTGCCGACCGGGCGCGAGAGCTGAGGGATGCGACCGATTGGGAGGATATCAACGGAATCAAGGTCACCCAGGAACTCATCAAGCTGGCCAAGGCGGGCGGCGGCTTTCTCGAGTATTACTTCGACGATCCGGCGGTGCCAGGAGACGAAGACACCGGCTCGCCCAAGGTGGGCTATGCAGAGCTGTTCACGTTCCAAGGTCGGGAATATGTCTTAGGTGCCGGGTTCTATACTGGTGCCCCCGACCGTGCCCTGAGGACTGTTACCCGCACGGAAGTAGAAGCAACGGTCTTGGGCGACGCCGTCGAAGGATTGGCCGTCGAGTTTTCTCGCGCCATCGCCGGCCGCCAGTCCAATTACGCTTGGAACGCGTTCACCGATGCTACTGGCCACGTATCCCTGACTATCTCCAGCACACGTGGGGTGAGTGGTTACTATCGGGCGCGCGCCCGCAACGCCGTCGGCGAGATCGTCGGCCAGTGGCACAGCATTCCCCTCAATCGCGCCCAACGCCAAGTCTTGGAATTGACGCTGGGCGGCGGCATGAGGGTCGTACACGTCGAACAACTAGCCGCAGCCAAAGCCGTGGTAGCAACCAGCGGTCTGGCACCTAATGTGCCCAACCCCTTCAATAGCGCCACCCAGATTGCCTACCGCTTGTCCAGTGCCGGCCCAGTGCAGTTGGTAATCTACAATGTGCTAGGCCAGCCGGTGCGCACGTTGGTGGATCAGTACCAAGCCGCTGGCTCCTACCAAGCCCAGTGGGATGCCCGCGACCAGCAAGGCGGCACCCTATCGTCAGGGGTCTATATCACCCGCCTGAGCTATCCCGGCGGGGAGCAGACACAGCGGCTGCTCTACCTCAAGTAACACCGAACTCACCAAGGATAGGAGACCATCATGAAGCATCTGATCGCAGCACTCATCCTGGGGCTAGCCAGCCTCGCACCCACCGCGGCCCAATCTCCGGCGGTAACCGCCAGCGAAGTGGTGGACGCGGAAACGCTAAAAGCCTTCGTGGAAGGTGCGAAAACGCGCATTGAGGAGATAAACGAGGGGACAGAACTGCTGGCACCGTTTATCGCCACCCTCAGAAAAGAAGGAGACTGGAGGCACGGGGACCTGTACCTCATTCTACTGAGCGATGAAGGGACCGTCTTGTTCCACGCCGACGATGAGGATGCGGGAGATAAGAACCTCCTTGCGCTCGAAGACGATCGTGGGAATACAGTCGTGCAGGATCTCATCGCCGCCTCGGAGACAGGCGGCCACGTTGAGTATTACTGGGACGATCCAGCGCAGGAAGGGGACGAAGACACCCCCAAGATCGCCTATGCCACCCAGTTTTCCGGCCAGGCATACGACAACACGAACGTCCTGATTGGAGGATTTTATCAGGATGTATCACATGTTCCTCCGCCCGTGTACGACCTCTCGCTCATTCCGACTCCGGAGGTGACAGCCGCCGACGTTACAGACCTCGAAAGCCTCCGGGTTTTTGTAATAGGAGCACTTCAGGCCTATGTCGCCGCATTGCAGGAGCATGGCGTCGAGCGCTACAGGGACATCCTGAACGTCTTCAGAGCAGAAGAAGGAGATTGGCGGCATGGCTCCATCTACCTGTTCATCTTTACCACGAACGGATACGTGATTTTTCACGGAGCGAATCGGACACAGGAAGCCCGGACCGTGCTCGACTCTGAGGACATCAACGGGGTCAAGGTCGTCCAAGAACTCATCAAGGCAGCTAGAGCAGGGGGCGGCTACGTCGAATACTACCTCGATGATCCGTCAGTAACGGGAGACGAAGACACCGGTTCGCCCAAAATTAGTTACGCCCAATCCTTTACCACGAGAGCTGGCCGGGAGATTGTCGTCGGTGCTGGGATATATACGGGAGACGCTACAGCGGTGGAAGGACGGTCCTGGGGACAGCTCAAAAGCGACTTTTAGCTAGTAGGACACGCATTACAGAATTAGCAAAAGAGAGGAGATCATCATGAAGCGTCTGACCGCAGCACTCATGCTGGCGCTGGCCAGTCTCTTGTCCGCCGCGCATCCGGCTATCGCCCAAGACCCAGAGGTAACGGCTAGTGATGTGGTGGACCGGGAAACCCTAAAAGCCTTTGTACTCGCGGCAAAGGCGTACGGGGATCAAGCCTCAAGCCTTCCCGAGTATCTGGCTATCTTGCAGGAATTCAGAACCGAAGGGCCTTGGAAGCAGGGCTCTATTTACCTCTTTCTTTTTACCACTGAAGGTCTCTTCATCCTGCACGGAGCGGATCCAAGCCTCGAAGGCCAAAACTTGATTGACCTCGAAGACGCCAACGGGGTCAAAATTGTCCAAGAGCTCATCGCAGTGGCGGCTGAGGGAGGCGGGTACGTCGAATATCTTTGGCCCGATCCGCAGATAGAAGGAGACACCGGCTCGCCTAAAGTGAGCTACGCCATCCCCTACTCCGCTCTCGGCCAAGATTTTGTCTTGGGCGCTGGCTTTTTTCCGGAATCCGCTGCTACGGCAGTTGAAAGCCAGTCTTGGGGACAGCTCAAAAGTCACTTTTAGAAACGCACTTAAACGAGCGATAAGCAACTGAATGGGGGGCATCCGCAGGTCGGATGCCCCCCATTTATTGAAGTCGTCGAACGTATAGAGCGCGACCCAGAGCTGATTGCCTTCATCGACACCCGTCCACCCCACACAGATGGTGACGTCGTAGTCATTCAAGTCGAGCCCGTCCGGGCCATCGCGGCTGAGCAGCGCATCCCGAGTAATGATGGCGTAACTGGGGAACCAATACCAATCGACAAATTCCCCATCAATCTCTATTTGTTGGGCAATTCCGGCTGGAATGTGGATGGCGCTGCCCCTAACAGGGCCGCCAGACTCAGCACTAGGATCGAGAAATTAATACCAGGTGCAAACCAAGAGGAGTTGTGCAGGTCGATCCCGATCTGGCGATCCGCGTCATCCGGGAGCGCGGTCCCCACATTTGAACTGTGGCTCTACGAGCTGCTAGTACCGCTCTCCCACGTCGAGTAGGGTTTTCCCTTCCATCATCGCTTCGAGATATTCCACTACCCGATTGACCGCTTCTTCGGACAAAATCCTTCCCTTTTCCGCATCGGCCTCTAAGGGTGTCTTGTCCTCCTGGTCCTGCATGGCGTCGTGGCGGATTTTCTCCGGGAACATGTGCATGGCCAGTGAGGTTTCGAATTCCTGGGCGTGTCCTGGGGCGCTCTTGGTGACCATGTGCTCGTCGATGAGCGTCCTTGGAATTAAGTTCCAATAGGGATGGAAGTGCAGATTGACCCCCGGGGCTGTGGACTCGAAAAAGAGGCGCCACTGACGGAGTATGCTATTCACGGGTTGCACATTGCCGCCGTGACCGTTGAGGATTAGGATATTCTCAATGCCGTGGCGGGCAAAACACTCCACCGCGTCGAAGAGTACCGCCAGCCACGAGCCCGGCTTGGCCGTGAGACTGCCCTTGTGCTTCATGTGATGCTCGGAAATGCCTACGGCCATGGGCACGGCCACGATCACCTTTGGGTACATGCGCAGGGCCGCTTGTTGCGCCACCCAGGTTGACGAGGCGATATCGTGATCAAAGGGCAGGTGTTCGAGATGCTGCTCGATGCTGCCGGTGGGGATGACCGCGGCCTGGAATTTCCCGGCCTCAAGCCCTTCGCGAAATTCGCGCCGAGTGTAATTCTGCAGCATAACTTCTCTATTCTCAGTCACGGTGGACCTCCTTAAATGAGTGTGCGATCAATGCCCGAATAGCATGGATCGAGTCCCGAAAATTTCATCTCCGATTCACGTAGAGCACCCATTTGGACACTCGGAAGCGAGATACGAAATTTGGCTCCTGTCCACAAGCCGCATCTCCAAGAGAGGAGATTTTCATGACACCGCCTTCGACCCGCGTCACCGCCGCGCTAGCCAATGCTGCGGAGCGTCGCAGCATTTTCGGCCAGTACGCGCAAACGCCCATCTACCATACGCCCGTCACCGTCGAAGCCGTCCTCGATGAAAAGGGTTGCCTCGCAGTGGAACTGCCGTTCACCGAAGCGAAAGTACTCTCGGTCGGCCCCCAGCGCGAGGTCAAGCTCTTCTTGGAACCGGGCGACCAATTGCACATTGACGCGGACTTGCTCGACCTGCCCCAATCTCTCCGCTTTTCCGGCCAAGGCGCGGCCAACAACCAGTTCCTCGCCGCCCTGCGGACCCGCTTTTCAGATTACCTACGCATCGACTACAAAGACCTGGAGGTCGATACCTTTCGTAAAACAATCGATCAGCGGCGCGTGGAAATGACTCGCTTTCTGGACGAGGGGTGCGCCCAAGGAGGACTCGCACCGGCTTTCGTCGATTATTACCGCGCCGAAATCACCTATGATTGGGCCAAAGAACTGGTCTCTTATCCGCGCAATTACGAGAGGCAAAACGGACGGGAGAACGAAGCCCTCCCCGAGGACTATTACGACATCCTCGATCAAGTCAAACTGGTTGACGAAACAGCTATCGGTACCACCCATTACCGCACCTTTCTGTCGCGCAATTTCTTACGCCTTTGGCAAGAGTGGCACAACCATCCCGACACTAAGCAGATGGCCGCTGGGGAACGCCGAGACCAGTTTGAAACCTACGTTCCCTACAATCAGGCCAAGCGGACCTTGCACGGCAAAGTCCTGTACTTCTTTCTCGCCGGGGAAATCGTCATAGACTTCCAATACGGCCTATTTAACATAGGCGAACAACGCTGGGCCGAGTTCCTCCAGGATAACCCCTACCCCGAATACACCGAGGTCGTCGAGGAGGTCGTGCGGGAAGCATCCAAGATCAAACCCGGCCAGCCCGCCCCCGACTTCACTCTCGACGATCTCCAGGGCCAAAGCGTCTCCCTGAGCGATTTCAGAGGGCAAGCGGTTTTCTTGGACTTTTGGGCGAGTTGGTGCGGTCCCTGCATCGAGGCAGTACCCCATCTGGAAGAGCTCAAACAGCAGACCCGCGACCAGAAGGTGGTCTTTTTGAACATCTCTTTGGACCCCGCCGACGAGTGGCACCAAGCAGTCGATGAGCACGGCCTGACCGGCGTCCATGTCCACGCTCCGGGCGGCAGGCAATCAGCGGTGGCCCAGTTGTACCAAGTTAGCGGCATACCCTCCTACTTCTTGGTAGGTCCAGACGGCCGCATGGACGGCCACGTTGGCCATGTCTCCGACGTCGAGGAGGTGGTCAGCCGCATTGAGAAAGTGGCGTCTGGACAGGTGCCGTCGTCATCGCCCAAAAGCATCCGATCGGAGATGCACATCAGAGGGTAGCCGCATTGTTTATCTGTGGAGCACGACTTTTACAGGGGCCGCTAGGCCACTACATTCTGGATGATAATGAGAGGAGATTTACATGGCACCGCTTTCCACCCGCGTCACCGCCGCGCTAGCCAATGCTTCAGAGCGCCGCAGCATTGCCTTCGAGTACCAGCAAACGCCCATCTACCATACGCCCGTCACCGTCGAAGTCCCACTCGACGAAAAGGGCACCCTCACGGTAGAACTGCCGTTTACTGAAGCGCAAATGGTTTCGGTCAAGCTCGACAAGAAGGTCAAGCTCTTCTTGGAACCGGGAGACCAATTGCACATCGACGCGGACTTGCTCAGCCTTCCTCAGTCCCTCCGCTTTTCCGGCCAAGGCGCGGCCAACAACCAGTTCCTCGCTGCTCTGCGGGCCCGCTTCCCCGATTACCTAGACATCGACTACGCAGACTTGGAGGTTGATGCCTTTCGCAAAATAATCGACCAGCGGCGCTTGGAAATGACTCGCTTTCTGGACGAGGGGTGTGCCCAAGGAGGACTCACGCCGGCCTTCGTCGATTACTACCGCGCTGAAATCACTTATGAATGGGCCAATTTAGTGGTCTCCTATCCCACTGATTACATGTTCGCCAATGGACACAAAAACGAAGACCTCCCCGCGGACTATCACGAAGCCCTCAACCAGATTGAACTGGTTGACGAAGCGGCTATCGGCACCACCGATTACCGCACCTTTCTGGATCGCAATTTCGTTCGTATAAGAAAAGACGCCGATGATCGAGTACAACTGAAGCAACTATCCGACAGCCAACGCCAAGACCATATTGAAACCTACACCCCCTATAATCAGGCCAAGCAGACCTTGCACGGCAAAGTCCGGTACTTTTTTCTCGCCGGGGAAATCGTTTGGGACTTTCGGAAGGGCTGGTTTGACCAAGGGGAACAACGCCTAGCCGAATTCCGCCAAGACAATCCCTATCCCGCATACACCGAGGCCGTCGAGGAGGTCGTGCGGGAAATATCCAAGCTCAAACCCGGCCAGCCCGCGCCCGACTTCACCCTCAGTGATCTCCAAGGCCAAAGCGTCTCCCTAAGCGATTTCAAAGGGCAGGCGGTTTTCTTGGACTTTTGGGCAAGTTGGTGCGGTCCGTGCATCGGGGCAGTGCCCTATCTGGAAGAGATCAAACAGCGGACCCGTGACCAGAAGGTGGTATTTTTGAACATTTCTTTGGACCCTGCCGACGAGTGGCACCAAGCAGTCGATGAGCACGGACTGACCGGCGTCCACGTCCACTCTCCGGGCGGCTGGCAGTCGGCAGTCGCTCAGTTGTACCAGGTTCAGAGCATACCCTCCTATTTCCTAGTGGGGCCAGACGGCTGCATGGACGACCGCGTCGACATACCCTCCTTCCTAAGGAGTCCAGACGGCCGGATGGCCGGCCGCAATGTCTTCAATGCCATTGTCGAGGAGGTGGTCGTCCGCATTGAGAAGGTCGCGTCTGGGAAGGTGCCGTCGTCAAAAAAAACAGGCTATTATATTATTAGGACAACGAGGCGATGACTCCAGCTAAATGGCGAATCCGCGCTATCCCTCGCTTCGCACCATCAACCAACCATAGGTTCCCATGCCAGCCCCCAATATCGTCTATATCCACTCGCACGACACCGGCCGCTACGTCCAGCCCTACGGCCATGCCATACCCACGCCTCATATCCAGCAGCTAGCCGAGGAAGGCGTCCTCTTCCGCCAAGCCTTTTGCGCCAACCCCACCTGCTCGCCCAGCCGCGCCTGCTTGCTCACGGGCCAGTGGGCCCATTCCTGCGGCATGACCGGCTTGGTCAATCGCGGCTGGACCTTGCCCCACCCCGAACGGCTGCTGACCCATACCCTGCAAAAGGCCGGTTACACCACGGCCATGGCCGGCTTCCAGCACGTAGTAGCGGACGTCAACGACGGAGGCTTCACCCGCCTGTTGCCCCAAGAGGCTCCCGATACCCAAACCGAAGACCGAGCCGCTGCCTTTTTGGCCGAAGATCATCGCGCTCCCTTTTACTTGGACGTGGGCTTTGGCGAAACCCACCGCCAAAGACGCGGTTTTGCGCCCCAGCCCCAAGACGAAGCTCCCACCGATCCGCGCTACGTGCGGCCATCCGCGCCTTTTCACGATACCCCTGAGACGCGCCAAGACATGGCCGCCTACATCGACGCGGCCCGCACCCTCGACGCCAAAATGGGCCGCGTCTTCGCCGCCCTGCAGGACAACGGCTTGGCCGACAATACCCTCGTCATTTGCACCACGGACCACGGCATTGCCTTCCCCACCATGAAGTGCAACCTCACCGACCACGGCCTTGGCGTCATGCTGGTGCTGCGCGGCCCAGGAGGCTTCAGCGGCGGTCAGGTGATCGATGCCTTGGTCAGCCAAATCGATATCTATCCAACGATCTGCGCCCTAGCCGGAATCGCCTTGCCCGATCACGTGCAGGGCACCTCGATCCTACCGGTGGTAAACGGCCAAGCGCAGGAAATCCGCAATGAAATTTTCGCCGAAGTAAACTACCACACCTACTACGAGCCCCAGCGCTGTATCCGCACGCCGCGCTTCAAGTACATCCGCCGCTTCGACCAGCGCCAATACCCCGTCCTGCCCAATTGCGACGACAGCCTGACCAAAGACTATTTTATCGACCAAGGCTGGCGGCAACGCCCCTTAGAGCGCGAACGGCTCTACGACTTGATCTTCGACCCGCACGAAACCCACAACCTAGCAGCAGACCCCAATTCCCAAGACCATCTAAAGGAGCTACGCCAACGCCTCGACCAATGGATGCAAAACACCGACGACCCCCTAGCCCACGGGCACCCCGTAGTGCCGCCCACTACCGCAGTAGTCAACGATCCCGATGCCCGCTCGGCCTCGGAGCCGCACCACCCGGCCCGCGAATTTTTGGGCATTTATCCAGCGTGAGATGATCGGTTCGCGCCGTGATCCCGACGGAAAGTTGAGCCTCTTTTGACAGCAGCCCGCGCAAACGCAACCATCCGCTACGAACCGGACGAGCCATGTCCCCTACCCGTGGCCCTAGGGGTCGGGGTCCAAGGCATCATAATAGGGATAGCGCCGACGGTATTGATCGTCGCCATCACCGCCCTAGCAGCCGGCCAAGACGCACGCTATCTGTCGTGGGCCGTCTTCGCGGCACTGATTATCAGCGGGATAGGCACCGCGCTACAGGCGGCCAAGATCGGACGACTGGGCGGCGGCCACGTGCTCATCATGGGAGCCACGCCCAACTTCATCGCCGTCTCGGTCCTGGCCATCGAGGAGGGCGGCCCGGCCATGTTGGCGAGCCTCATCGTCCTTTCGTCGCTTTTTTATCTAGCATTAGCGGCATGGCTGCCGTTGCTGCGCCGCATCATTACGCCCGTTGTCTCCGGCACGGTACTCATGCTGATTGCGGCGATTCTCCTGCCCATCTCTTTCGACCGGCTGCAAGAAGTGCCCGAGGGATCTTCACTGGCGGCAGGTCCGTGCGTGGCCGCGGTGACGCTGATTGCCGCCACAATGTCGATGCTGCGCGGTCCCCGCACTTGGCGGCCGTGGTCGCTACTAATTGGAATCGCCGCCGGCTGCGTGGCCGCGATACCGTTCGGACTGTACGACTTTGCACACTTGAGCACCGCTGCTTGGGTTGGAATCCCCGCCAGCGGATTCCCTGGGCTGGACCTGACGCCGAGTGCGGGGTTCTGGGCGCTGCTGCCGATGTTCTTAATCGTCACCCTCGTGCAAGTGATCAAGGGCATCGGCGACGGTGTGGTCATTCAACAGGTGTCGCGGCGGCGGCCACGGACGACAGACTTTCGCCTGATCCAAGGCTCAACCTACGCCAACGGAGTGGGCGTTCTGCTATCGGGCATTGCCGGAACACCGCCCACGACCTCCTACTCGTCTTCTACCGTCTCGCTCATCAATCTCACCGGAGTCTCCGCGCGCAGCGCCGGATATGCCGTGGGGGGTCTTCTCGTGGTTTTGGCGTTCTTTCCCAAGATAACCAGCGTACTACTCTCCATTCCCAGCCCGGTCATGGGGGGATTTTTGCTAGTCGCGATTGGAATGCTCTTCGTCGAGGGGGTACAGACTCTCGCGCGGGCCGGCCTCGACCCGCAGAAGGCCATCGTAGTAGGACTGGCGTTTTCCATCGGCCTCGGTATGGAACATCGCAACGTTCTCGCGGACCTGCTGGGCAGCCCTTGGGGTGAATTGCTCGGCAACGGCATAACCGTCGGCACGGCGACAGCGCTTGCGCTCACCGCGTTCCTCGAACTGACTAGTCCGCGCCGCCGACGCCTAGCGGTCCGGTTGGATATCGCCGACCTTCCCCGCGTCAACGCCTTCCTCCAAGAGGTTGCCGCCCAGATGGGTTGGGACGCTGCCGCGACCGAGCGGTTGCGCTCCGCCGGCGAGGAGACCCTGTCGAGTTTGTTGCAGCCGGGCGACGCATATCCAGCAGGCGAAGCCCCGCGCTTGATTATCGTCGCGCGGCCCGAAGGCGGGACTGTGGAAATGGAATTTCTAGCGGTCTTTGACGAGGAAAACCTAGAAGACCGTCTCGCGTATTTAGACGAACAGACCGAAACCTTCGATGAACGAGAGCTATCGTTTCGCCTGTTGCGCCATTACGCTTCGTCGGTGCGGCACCAGAAGTATCACGGACTGGACATCGTCACGGTGCAAGTGGCGCAGTAGGAAAATGGGTATCAAGCCAGAGACTCGATAAATTCGCGCACGGCCGCGGCGCATTCTGCTGGTTGCTCTATTTGCAGAAGGTGCGTCGATTCAGGTAGGAAATCGTAATCTACGGTCAAAATGTGACTAAGATCGAGCGTCGGCAGATAGGAATACGGCAAGGTAGGATCAGCGCCGAGGACCTTTATTGGGCAATGGAATGTTGCAAAATCTACCAGCACAGCATAAGGGGCAGCATACTCTACGACCTGCGCTTCGTACTCGCGCGGACAGCGCAGCTCATAACCCTCGCCATTCTTGCCTGCGCGCAGCGTCGTCCTTCCCACCAGCTCGCAAACCCCGGGCACGACGCGCTGGAAAGTTGGTATATAGGGAAGAACATCTACCAGCTCTTCCCTAGTCTCGAACTGAGGCGTGCGGCGGCGCGTCATGGCGGCCAAGCGCTCAGCAGCCGCATCAAATTCTTCATAGCTGGCACCGCGCTTGCACAAAGGCGGATCAAACAGCACGTACGCCGAGAAGCCACTGCCTTTGGCCGGCGATAAAAGCGTTGTCAGCGCCGCAACCGAATGAAAGACGCCTATTTTCGGTTTCTTCCCGTAGTGGTGGTCAATCGCTTCGATAATAAGGTCGTGGTCATTAACAAAGGTCGGAACATTGTGATTTTGCAGGGGGCTGACAGCATTCCAGCCGTGATTTCTGAGATCGTAGATGATCAGATCGAAATCGTCGGTCAGCAGCGACCAGAAGGGATAATAGAGATCAATCGCTAGGCCACTGCCGTGGCTCAGCACGAGCCGCGGCCCCGCCGGATTCCCATGACGGCGCAGAGTGATGACAGTGTCATCATCCACGCGAACATCGCTAGTGGAAAGCGGTTCAGGTACTTCCCAGACGGGTTCTGAATTCGCAGTCAATTGGGATTCGGGTCTAATTCGCAAGCGATGGCAGCCGCGAAGTGCTCGTTGCCAAGATTTTCCAGCCGCCATCTAACGGTCGGTATATGCGGAAACTGAAATACGCTCGTCGTCTTACCGTGGCGCATGGCCAATGGGATCTCGAAGCCGGACATATCCAAAGCAAGCCCTAGGCCAAGCGCCTTGATCAAGGCTTCTTTAATGGTCCAAAAACTGAAGAACAAGTGCAACTTGCGACATCCACGCGCCAAGGCCAACTCGGCTTGTTCGTCCGGCCCCAGCACGCTGCTGATCAGTCCATCGAGATCGCGCGGCATGCTGCGCTCCTCCACATCCACCCCCAGCCGCCCTGCCGCTGCCACCGCGATTAGTCCATGCGTGCCGCTGTGACTGACGTTGAAGCTGACAGGAGCCGCCACCCCCTGCACCACAGCATACGGCTTTCCGTGATCGGACGCACCAAACGCAAGCTGTTCGTTGCGGCAACCGAGTTGACTACAGAGCACGGCGCGGAGTGCCGCACGGCACAAAGCAAATCGGCGTCGCGGACCGTCGTGCTGGTAGCGTTGCCAACGCGCCTGCTCTTCCTCATCGAGCCACGCCCAAGCCTCCGCCTCGCGGGCCGCATGAGCCGTCAGATCGACGTGTAGGACCGTAGCATGACCAACTTTTCTAAACGGACGCCACCAGCACTCGGCAACGGAAGCAGGCATATAGCAATCCTGAATGAGTTGAACGTTTCGAGATGCGGCTCGTCTTGTCAATACCATTCTGCGTCCATCTGCGTCCATCTGCGGATCGTCGCATGTAGGTCGGGACGCTACCATGCACATGGAAACGGCGGCTTCCCAATCGGCCGTGTCGGCCCGACTAGAAAGCCGCCGGTTTTCGCAGGATTAGCGGACACCTTCCAAAGGCGTTTAACTATTGAGAATCGATGAGTTCAACTACTTCCTGTACGCTTTTAAGCTGCGTACAATGTTCGACAGTGAACGTAACGTTGAACTCCTGAGAGACCAATTTCGCGAACGCAACAAGATCCGTAGAGGGGACGCCAGCCTCAACGAGGCTGATGTTCAGATCTTGGGGCACATCTATTGGCTGCCCATCTACTTCGAGGTTTTCGCTGATGAGATTTCTGAGACGATCGGCGGTTGCGGACATGTTCGCAATCCTTTCGCAAAGGTGATGGTAAGTGGTTCAAAAAGCGACGGACAAGATAGCAAGAGAAGCGCGTTGCGTCAATCTATTCTTGGAGCGGGCCGCGCTTCGATCCAGTGGCGGCGGCGCTGAAACGGATAGCTCGGCAGCGAGATCCGAGACCGCGTCTCCCCAGCAAACAACCCCGCAAAAGAAATCGCCAGCCCCGCCTCGTACGCTGCCGCAACCGCCTCCACGAAACCATCGTCTCCCTGCGAGGCTAGGCTAGACAACACGACCGGCATCCCAGCACCATCGGGCCAAGCTGGGGCCACCTTCGGACCTAACACCGCATCTGGACCAATCTCCACGACAACCTGCACGTCCAACTCGGCCAGCGTCTCCACGCATCGGTCGAATGCTACCGACTCACTTGCCTGTCGCTGCCAGTACGCCTCGTCGAGTGCGTCCCCCCCCTCCATCACCCGCCCCGTCACACTGCTCACAAACGCAAGCGATGGTGGTATCGCCACTCCTTCCAGAGGCTCATCTGCACCTCGCGCCGCCGCAAACCGCAACCCCTCCTCCAAGCCGAACACCCCCGCGGCCTGTGCGGCCGCAAGCTCCCCGAGACCCTGCCCGACCACCGTGCTCGGCCTGATTCCCACGCTCGCCCACAACGCCGTCAGTGCACACTCCAGCGCATAAGTGGCTGGCTGCGCCCACCTCGGGTCGTCCAAAGTGCCCGCCGAATCGGCCCGGCCGAACATCGTGTCCAGCAGCGAAGCACCCCGTTCTTCCCGTAGAACCGCGTCGCAGCGATCCAGCACCGCCCGCACCACCGGCTCGCTTTCGTACAGTGCCTGACCCATGCCAACCCACTCGCTCCCCTCTCCGGTGAACGCAAACGCCACCTTGGTCGCCGCCAGCGGCTCCGGCCGTTTGTCCGCGAGTGCCTTCAGCCCATCCCGCAGCGACGCGGCATCGCGGAACACCACCCCGGCCCGGTAATCAAAATGACTCCGCCCTACGGCGGCCGTCCACGCCATGTCCGCAAGCATCGTCTCTGCATCCCCTTCTCCGTCGCACTCATCAAGCCACGACAGGTAGCGCCCCGCCAACTCCCGCAGCGCACCCTCCGCCTTCCCCGACAGCGGCAGCAACCGCGTCGCGCGCATCCGAAACTCTTCCTCCACCAGCGGCAGATCCGCTAGCGGCTCCGGCAGGGAAACGGCTACGGGTCGCGCGGAACCCGCCGACAACTGCATTCCGCCATTTGAATCGGAAGAGTACCCTTCCACCACGACGTGGGAGTTCGTCCCTGAAATCCCAAAGGCACTCACCCCCGCGCGCGGCGGCCGTTCGGGATGGCTCGGCCAGTCGGTCATGGCCGACACCACCCGCACCGGAAGCTGATCCCAGTCCAAGTGCGGGTTCGGTTCCTGAAAGTGCAAATTCTTGGGAATCACCCCCCGCTTCATCGCCAGCACAGTCTTGATCAGGCTCGCAACCCCGGCAGCCGGCTCCAAGTGGCCGATATTAGTCTTCACCGAGCCGATCAAAAGCGGACGGTCCGCTGCGCGCCCCTTGCCGTACACTGCCGCCGCTGCCTGCACCTCAATCGGGTCGCCAAACCCCGACCCGGACCCATGTGCCTCCAAATAATCCACTTCCGCCGGGACAACACTCCCTCGCGCCAGCGCCTCTTCAATTACCCGCTCTTGTGCCGGACCATTCGGCACCGTCGGTCCTGCGCTCGCCCCGTTCTGGTTGACCGCCGACCCGCGGATCACCCCCCAGATGCGGTCGCCATCGGCCTCCGCTTCGCTCAACCGCTTTAGGACGACCATTCCGCAACCCTCTCCCCGCACAAAGCCGTCGGCCGCGGCATCGAAGGTCCTGCACCGCCCGCTCGCAGACAACATCCCCAACTCCGCCATCTCTCTGGTTAAATCAGGCGACAAAACGGCGTGTGCCCCGCCAACCAAAGCCATACCTACTTCGCCCTCCCGCAAACCCATCACTGCCTGATGCACCGCGACCAGCGACGACGCGCAGTTGAGTTCCACCGGTATCGTCGGCCCCTCCAAACCCAGCGCGAAGGAAATTCGCCCGACCGTCATGCTCGCGGCAGTACCTAAATAACTGACGCCGTAGTCGCCGCCTGTCATCAGGTCTCGGTATTCGCTGGTGGAAATGCCGACATATAGCCCGGTGCGGCTGCCCCGCAACCGATCTGGATCCATCCCCGCATCCTCAAGAGCCTGCCAACTCGTCTCTAGCAGCATCCGCTGCCGTGGGTCCATCAGGCGCGCTTCAATCGGCGCAATCCGAAAGAACCTCGAGTCGAATTGCTCAATCCCTTCCACAAACCCGCCTTGGCGGTACGCGGCGTACTCAGCGGGAAGATCTTCGGCAAGATCGCCCCAGGAACCGGAATCTCCACGTCCGTCCGTCACGACGTCTACGCCCGCTTCGAGCTGATGCCAGAATGCCGAAATATCCGCAGCACCGGGAAACTGACATGCCATACCCACGATCGCAATGCCGTCCTCTTCTCGCTGCACCATCGGCCGACTCTCCGGCTCGGATTGAACCTGAGCAGCGGGCGCACTGCCGACCTCGCCCAGTTCCCCGACCAGATGACGGGCGAGACTGACGATGTCCGGGTAGTCAAACACCACAGTGTTGGGAACCACGTACTCCTCGGCAAACGCCCGGTTCAGGCGGTTCCGCAACTCTACCGCCATAAGCGAATCCATTCCCAGATCGAAAAACCCCACTGTAGGCTCCGGTGCCGTCGATAGCCTCAGCACGGCCTGTACTTCCTGCTGCAGGAAGGCGACGAGCAGTTCCTCGCGTGACGCCGGTGCTTCCCGCAACCGGGACAGCAGGTCCTCTGCCGAAGCCGGGGAGTCGGCTTCATCGTCCGATTCGGTGGACAGCAAGTCCTCCAAGAACGGCGGACGGTCTTCCACAGCCTCTTCGAATACGGACCAGTCCATCGACATCACCACAGAAGTCGTGACGTCCTGGCGCACCAGTTGGTCGAATGCCCGGAGACCCTGCTGCGGGGTAAACCAGCGGCCCCCGAGTGCCGATCGTTGGCGGTCAATCCGCTCCCGTTGTTCCGCGGCTTCGCCGATTTCTGACCACGCTCCCCAAGCAATGGCCTGTCCGGGGAGCCCCTGTGCACGGCGGTGAGCGGCAAGCTGATCCAGAAACGCATTGGCCGCGGCGTGGTTCGCTTGGCCTGGATTGCCCATGACGCCAACTCGGCTCGAAAAGAGGACGAACATATCCAGATCGCAGTCCGCTGTCGCTCGGTGCAGATGCCATGCGCCCAGTACTTTCGGCCAGAGTACCGTTTCGAATCGCTCCCAACTCTGGTTGGTCAGTGCGCCGTCCGACAGCACGCCCACGCTGTGGATCACACCTCCGAGCGGTGGTAGCGTCGCATCTATCCGCGCCAGCATCTGATCTATGGCCGCGGTGTCCGTCACATCCGCGAGTTCCACCTGTACCGTCGCGCCGCGCTCCCGCAGCCTGCTGATCGCCTCCTCAGCTTCGGCATCCGGTGCCCGGCGTCCGTTTAGCGCGATCGCCCCTGCTTCGCGGTCCGCGAGCCAGCCAGCTATAGCGCATCCGATCCCACCCAAACCACCAGTCACCAAATAAGTTCGGTCAGACCGCAACCGTCCCTGCATGAGCGGCGACGGCGTCACCACGATCTTCCCCAGATGCCGGGCCGATCGCATGAAGCTCAACGCGGCTCCAGCTTCGGCGAGCGGCCACCTACTGTGGACGATTGGTTTCAGGTCTCCCGCTGCAAGGCCGTCCATCACGTCCCGCAGAACCTTTCCTACCCACGCTGGCTCAGTTTTTTTCAGGACATCCAGTTCCAAGATGTCGTAGGCCACATCTGGGCGCACATCCGCCATCTCTTCCTCGCTCAAGATGTCCCGCCTAGCCAGTTCCACGAACCGGCCGCCGTGCCTGAGGCAGGACAGACTCGTCTCGATAAAGCCCTCTCCTGTCAGGCTATTAAGCACCACATCCACACCCGCGCCATCCGTAGCTTCAAGGATCTCTTCCCCGAACGCTGTCTGCCGACTGTCGAATATGTGCTCCACACCCAGTGACCGGAGATACGCTTGCTTCGGCGCACTCGCAGTGGCAAAGACCTCCGCTCCCGCGGCTTGTACCAACTGGATGGCCGCCAGCCCGACGCCGCCCGCGCCCGCGTGAATCAGCACTCGCTCGCCAGCCTCCAACCCCGAAAGCTCGAAAGACAGCGCCGCGGATACGAACGCGCTCGGCACCGTGGCAAGTCCAGTGACTGAGAATCCCGCTGGCGCGGGTGCCACCAACTCCTCCCGCGTGACCATTTGCGGCCCGAACGCACCGAACCCCAAGCCGACCACAGGGTCGCCGACCGCCACGGTTGACACGTCGGATCCCACCTCGAGGATGAGACCACACATCTCTCTGCCCAGCAGCCCCTCTTCGATGAAGCCGAGCGACCGAAACACATCCCAGAAGTTGAGCCCGGCCGCTTCGACCCCGACGCGAACTTCCCTCGGCTCGAGAGCACGCGCAGGCAGCGGGTGGACATACGGCCTGTCGAACACGCCGGTTAGGTCTGGAGCCAGCACCCACTCCGGCTCCTCCGGCAGAGACAGCCGCTCCGCTTCGGCACCTGCCCGAACCAAGCGCGCCACTTGACGGCGTCCCGCTCGATACGCGATGTGATTTTCGGAATCAGGATACAGGAGTTCTTTGACGAGATCGGGTTCCGGTGTCATCTCGCCGGGGTCCAGATCAATCATCCTCGGCTGCAGATGCGCCGCTTCACGGGCTATGGCCTTGCCAAAACCCCAGAGTGTTGCACCGACGAGTTCTCCGCCGCGTTCCCGCTCCAGCACCTGCGCGCCCTGAGTGATCATCCAGACGCCGTTGGTGGGGGTCACATCGGCGTCGCCGACGCCCTGCACGAGTGCGAGCGCGCTCGCTCCCGCTCGTCGCACATCCGCCGCCATTTCCTCAGTCGTGGCCTGTGCCCCGTGACCGTCCAGTCCCGCGAGATGCACAACGCCGCTGAGCGGCACATCGTCAGGCAGACTAGACGCGATCGCTCGCCATGACTCGCGTTGCTCCATTTCCACGGCGGCCCTGAAAACACCGGGACCGGCCGCCGGCCTCTCGTCTTCCGGCGCTTCACTACCCGCCAACACGACCGTCTGGTTTCGTGCCGCCAAATCGGTTGCCAACTTCGCCGCCAGCCCTCCCTGGTCTGCTGCCAGAATCCACGCGCCTGCGGACTCCATCACTGTCGCCGGACCCTGGGCCACGATGACACCCTTGTCCAGCGTCCGGGATGCGTCAGACTCGTCCGGCCCGAGAACTTCCACCGCCTCAAAACCCACGTTGCCGAGAGCCTGACGCCATACCGCGGGACTCGCCAAGGCGTGGTGCGGACGGTAGGAGTCGGCAAACCGCCACCAGCCGTCCAACTGGCCGAAGGTCAGGTCCATCCAGCCCAGACCGCTGAGGTTCTCAAGCGCGATCAACTGTCCGGACGGCGCGAGCAGATCCCGGCAGCGCCCCAAGGTTTCCTCCAAGTACCGCGTCGCGTGCAGCACATTGGACGCGATCAGCAGGTCGTAACCATGGGAGTCAAAGCCTTGGTCGATTGGATCCTTCTCAATATCCAGCGGACGATACTCAATGCACCCACCACCATCGCCGAACCGCGCCTCCGCCTCGGCAAAGAAGCCCGCGGAGATATCCGTGTACACGTAGTCGAACCGCCCGTCGGGAAGCTCCGGCAGCACGGATGCGGTCGCTGAACCCGTACCAGCTCCAACCTCGATCACTCTGAGACGCCGTCCCTCGGGCAATGCGGCCACCAGCGCCCGAACCGCCTCCGCCAGCATTTGGTTCGCCGCGCGCGCCACAGGTGCCTTCAGATACAAATCAGCCGCCGTTGGTTCTCCACTGCTAAACAGCAGTGTCAGCGGATCCTCGTGACCGCGCAGCACCTCGGCCAGAGCGCAACCGGAGCGCCGAAATAGCCCGATCTCGGTCAGGCCGTCGGGGTGCAGATCGGCCATCTGAGAGGCGAACTCCTCGAGATCGCCCGGCATTTCTTCCGGCAGCGAGTCCTCGGGGCCCACGACCACGACAAACCCGTCGTCCACCTCTTCCACCACCTCCGACTTGGCGAGCATCTCAAAGAGCCGCCGGAAGAGGCGATTGTGCTCCGGGAGGACGTTTAGCTGGCTCTGCAACGCCTCCGGGTCCACGGTTTCGCCCGCCCGGCGCTGCCAACCCAATTCCTCCAACGTCGCGAGCGCACGGGACCGCGACCATCGCTCGAGGTCCGCCAGCAGGGCATCCCGGCCTTCGGGATCGACGCCCGCGTCCGTTAGGTAACCGGCGAACAACTGCGAACCGGCCGCGACGGCCGCCGGGCTCGGGAAGAAGTCCGCGGGTGCGATTCCGGCAGGAAGGGCGTGCTCGCGCCACACCACCTCGTACAACAGATCCTTCACTTGTTCGACCGCCGACAGCAACGCCTCCCGCGTCGCCCTTTTCACCGCGTACCCGCTCAGGCGGCCGAGCGGCACCCCATTCAGATCGTAGATGCGCAGCTCGCCGCTCAGCACCTCGGCAGGCTCGCCCGCGCTGTTCTCCGCGTCGATTGACGCATCACTCAAACGCACATGACAGACGACCCGGTCGGGCAGCGATCCCGCCAGCCACAGCCGCTCCCAGCCAAACGGCAAATACGTGGCCCCGCCCTCAGTTCCCGCCAGATTGCGCGCCGCACCCACGACCTGGAAGCAACCGTCCAACACGAGCGGATGGACATCTAGCCCGTGCTTGGTCAGAGTTTCCGGCAGCGACACCTCGCCCAACGCCTCGCCCGGGCGGGACCAGACCCTCCCAAGCGTGCGAAAGGACGGCCCCAGATCAACCCCGGTACTCGCCCTATGGCGATAATAGCCCGCCACGTCCATCGACGAGAGGCTGGCCTTGAGACTTTCCAGATCGATCCGCTCGCCCACTTCCGAGTCGGGGGCACCCGGCGACAGACGACCTTCCACATGGACCATCCAGTCCCCTTCACTCCCCCTGCTAAATATCTGGACACCGCGCGGCGACTCCGGCTCGGCAGCATCGAGCACGAGCTGAATCTTCCGGCCTTCGTCACCTGTCTCGTCCTCCTCGAAGACCAGCGGGTTGTGCAACTGCATGTCTTCCACAACCACCGGCCCGCTCTCTTCAAGGAGCGACGCTGCACACGCCATAGCCCCGTAGAGCGCGCCAGGTGCCACGACCCGACCGAACACCCGGTGGTCGTTCATCCATGCCGGATCAGCGGGAAACACTTCCGTCTCAAAGGTGATCTCGCCGCGGGCGGATTCGTGCCGGGCACCCAACAACAGGTGGCCAGCGCTTCCGCTCCGACGCTTCGGCAACTCGATCCAGTGTCGCTCGCGCTGGAACGGATAGCTAGGCAAAGAAATCCGTCGCCGCGTCTCCCCTGAGAAGAGCCCCGCGAAACGAATCGGGAGCCTCGCTTGGTACGCCTCCGCGACCGCCTCCACGAAACCATCGGCGCTTCCGGTCTCCACGGGGTCGTCCGACGGCGGGCAGAGGCTCGACAGCACCACCGGCACCGGTGTCTGCGGCGATTCCGGCCAAGACGAGGCCGCCATCGGAGCCAGCACCGAGCGCGGGCCGATCTCCAGCACCACATCCACCCCGAGATCCGCCATCGTCTTCACCCCCTCGGCGAAGGCCACCGGCTCCCGGGCATGACGCCGCCAGTAGGCTCCGTCTTGCACTTGACCCGGTTCCACGGCCTGCCCCGTCAGATTGCTAATCACGGTGAGAGAGGGCGGCTGGATCGCTACGCCACCGAGGGACGCTTCCAGTTCGTCGAGGATAGGCTCAACTAGGGCACTGTGGAACGCCCGGGTCGTGTTCAGCCGCCTGACCCGCACTTCCTCCAGCTCGAATCGCTGCGAGATCGCTTCAATTCCCGCAATCGGGCCGCTGACCACCTGGTGGGTACCGTTGTATCCCGAAATGCTCAGCTCAAGGTCGGAGGAGGCCGCGTTCACCTCCTCCACCGCCGACGCCACGCGCTCGGCCGGTGCAAAGATCGCGGCCATGCCGCCCTCTTCCGTCTGCGACATCAGTGCGCCCCGTTTGGCGGCGAACCGCATCCCGTCTTCAAGGCTGAATACGCCTGCCGTCTGCGCCGCCGCGAGTTCCCCGATACTGTGTCCGACGACCACTTCTGGACGGACGCCGACGCTCGACCAGAGCGCCGTCAACGCGCACTGCAGCGCATACAGGGCGGGCTGCTCCCACGCCGTGTCGCCGAGTTCCCCTTCCCCTCCGGCCCTTCCGAACATCACATCCAGTAGGGATGTTCCTCTCTCCTGCAAAAGGACCGCCTCACAGCGGTCCAGAACCGCCCGCGCCACCGGTTCGCTCTCGTAGAGTGTCTGTCCCATACCGACCCATTGGCTCCCCTGCCCAGTGTAGGCGAACGCCACCCGAGTCGGTGTCCGCGACGACGCGCCCCTATCCGCTTCAGCTAGTCCACGGAGCCGCTCTCGCAGCGATTCTGCGTTTTGGAAGACGACGCCCGCGCGATGATCGAAGTGGCTCCGGCCCACGCCCGCCGTCCATGCCATGTCCGCTAGGAGCGGCGGCAGCGCACCATTCTCAGGTGAGAGCTGGTCCGCACGTTCATCGAGCCACGACAGATACCGCTCCGCCAGATCGCCGAGCGCGCCCTCCGACTTGCCCGACAGCGCAAGGAGACGGGTCCGGCGCGGCTGGATCTCCTGCTCTAACAGCGGCAGATCCCCCACGATCGCCGGCAAAGAAACCGTCACCGACTTCCCGGAGCCGACAGCCCACGGTTCGCCAGCGGCCGCACCGTCCGGGCCACGGTATTCCTCCATCACAATGTGGGCGTTCGTCCCGGATATCCCGAAGGAGTTCACTCCTGCAAGTCGCGGCCGCTCCGGACGGTGCGGCAAGTCCATCATCGACGAGGTTACCTGTAGCGGCAGACGATCCCAGTCGAGACTCGGGTTGGGATTGTGGAAATGGAGGTGCTTGGGAATTACACCCCGGTTCAGCACCAGCGCCGCCTTGATCACTCCAGCCACGCCCGCGGCCGACTCCAGATGGCCGATATTGGTCTTTACGGAACCAATGAGAAGCGGGCGGTCAGCGGTTCGTCCCTTCCCATAGACGGCGGCTACGGCATCAATCTCGATCGGATCCCCCACGGAGGTTCCGGTCCCGTGGGCCTCCAAGTAATCCATCTCCAACGGGGAGACTCCCGCGTCGGACAGCGCTGTTTTCATCACTTCTTCCAGCGCCGGGGTGTTCGGCACCGTCAGCCCGACGCTGGCTCCTCCATGGTTCACGGCGGCCCCGCGTATCACCGCCCAAATCCTATCGCCGTCTGCCTCCGCCTCGCTCAGCCGCTTGAGGACGACGACCCCGCAGCCCTCACCCCGCACGTACCCGTTCGCCGATGCGTCGAACGCCTTGCACTGCCCGTCGGGAGACAGCATCATCGAATCGGCGCGCAGCTCGTAGATGCGGCCGTTCAGGATCGCCTGCACGCCGCCGGCGATGGCCAGATCCGCCTTGCCCTGCTGCAGGTCTGCCACCGCGTCGTGGACCGATACCATGGATGACGCGCACGCCGCGTCCACTGCCTTCGCCGGCCCCCTGAGACCCAACACAAAGGAGACCCGTCCGCTGGCCCCGTTCAGGTTGGTGCCGCTGAGGGCATAAAGGCAGCCAGCAGCCTCGGCGGGTTTGCTCGAGTCCACGACCAGCATTCGGTATTCGTCGTTGCTGATCCCGGTGTACACGCCGGTGCGGCTCTCCCTCAATCCCTCTGGATCGATTCCCGCGTCCTCGAGAGCCTCCCAGCTCGTCTCCAGCATCATGCGCTGCTGCGGATCCAGCAGTTCCGCCTCCACCGGCGAAATTCGGAAGAAGGCGTCGTCGAACAGGTCAATGTCATCGACGAAGGCACCGTAACGGCAACTTTCGTTCTGCACGGTGTCGTCGGGAAAGAGCTGGCCCCAGCGCCCTACTCCGGAACCCGGGACCCCTTCGCTGACGGCGTTCTGACCGGCTGCGAGCAGACGCCAGAAGGCAGAGATGTTCGACGCGCCAGGGAACCGGCACGCCATACCCACGATCGCTATCGGCTGTGCGGACGGGGAAGGCTGTTCATCAGAAGAATCGAAAGATTTCATGGCGTTTGTCGACATACCCTTTCTGAAGTTACTGATGTTACGCATCGTTCAGCTCATAGAGATGCTTCGACTCCGCTTCGCTCCGCTCAGCATGACACCGAGAAGCAGGGCATCAGCCCCTGTCATGCTGAGCGAAGCGAAGCATCTCCTACCCAAGAAGCCCGTGCGTAACGTCAGTGAAGTTATGCGAATCTCTTGCATACAGTCTGTAAGGCCCCACTCAGGGACGATATCTCGCCTTTTCATATCTAATGTAATAGGTAAGTTGCAGTCGGTCATCTCCAACCTGCGGCAGGATTGCAGCCGAAGACAGACCGTGATACCTTACGCCGCTGGCCAACACCATCAGTAGATATACACCAATGGCTAACAGAGTATTCCACGTCGCATTCCTCGCGGCGCTCGCGGCAGGATGCGGCGAGGATAAACCGCTCGGCTTTGAGGCAGGACCACTCGGCGCGGTCGAAGTTGACGCAGGCGCAGCCGTGCAAGTGCGCTCCATGCTGCCGCTCACGGGCCTGTAGGATATTTCCGAGTCGATCCAGAAGGCTATCGAGTTGGCCGTCGAGGACTATGGCCTCATTCACGGTCGCGCAGTCTCGCTCGGTCAGCCGGTAGATACCATGTGTTCAAGCGACAGCGGCAGCGAGGGCGCTGTCGGCCGAGTACCAAGCTGCTACCGACGCCAACTTCTTTTTCCACTCCTACGACGCCACGACGCTACTTCTCAGCGCTATCGAATCCGTTGCAGTAGAGGTGGGCGGTAAGTTGCACATCGACCGCGACGACCTGCGCGAAGAAATCGGAGCGACGACCGACTTTCAAGGCATCATCGGCACGCTCTCCTGCGACGAGTTCGGCGACTGCGGCACAGGACGCGTGAACATCTACTACCACGCCGACTCGAGCATCACAGACGTAGCTCAGTTGCCGGTGGAGTATCGGTTCGCACCGTGAAGAGTCAAGAAAGGAGAAATGAGCTTTTTCGTAGGCGAGATGCCCTTGCTCCTAGGTTCTTTTTTCTGCAAAATGGACGACATGAGGAATTCTAGAACAGCCTCTAAGTAATGCAGAGGAGGGAAATAACATGTCTTCTACCGTGCCGATAGAAATACCGCGTGAAATACTCAATATAACGCATATGACCCCCGAGGAATTGAAGCGAGAGTTAGCAGTCTATCTGTTCCAGCAGGGTAAGTTGTCTTTCGGCAAAGCGCGAGAAATGGCCGACATGAGCGCGTGGGATTTCCAGTTCATGCTAGGGAGCAGAAACATCCCTGTTCATTATGACGTGGCGGATTACGAGGAAGATCGGGCGACTTTAAAGGAATTGGGACGTCTGTGAGCGTAGTGAGCAATGCTTCTCCACTCATCGGCTTGTCCCCGATAGGCAAGCTGGACTCAGAATGACAAGCTGTGATCGGCAATGACAATTCGCCTGCTACAGCGCTCCTAGGCGCTATCACATCCCAGCACCATCACCTCGCACTGGTGCAGCATCGGCCACGGATCAGGTGTCTGCAAACCGTCGAGTCCTAGGAGCACGAAGTTCTCTCCGCGCTGAATGGGGGGATCTTTCACGACGAGCCAGGAACCGAGCTCGTTTTCCAGCTTGGTGGCACCAGCGAGTGAGACAGCGCGACCATTAATTCGACAGAAAATGCGATCCATGCAGGCTTCGTAATCCGTGAGGTGCAAGCGCAACTCAGTGCCGAGGATGCGGCCATCGGCGAGGCCAGCTTCGATATCGTCTTCGATGATGAGAGTCATCTCGTACCCGAGGCCGCCGGTCGCGCGCGCCGGCATACTCAAGGCGCGGGGCACCTGCGGGTAGTGGTCCCCGGGCGTGTGCTGGACGACACCTCCCAAGGCGGAATCGGACACCGAATAGCTGCGGTCGCGCCGCGCCAGCCGTTCGGGATCGGTCAGATCGGTCAGGAGATTGAGGTGGTCTTCGTTGTACTCCTCCTCTTCAAAAGGCGAAGCGCGGTGATGTCGGTAGTCGTAGTTTAAAATGTAAACGCCAGCAGCCCCCTGTTCGTACCCATTCAGCGCCACGCCCCGCAGGACCGCAGGCACGCCGCGTTCGTACCCCTCGTGCGGCGAGGTCAGATGCGTGGCCCCGTCGAATCCCACGTAAATCGGCACCTTGCTCTCCTCGGCGCAGGCGACGGCCTCGGCGATGTCGATGCGGGCCGGGCAGTACGAGGCCGAGGACAGCACGAACAAGTCCGCCACCGGCTCGCGGATCCAAGCCGTCGCGTCGATGCCAATACCACGCGCTTCAGCGAGACAAGGGGGCACCCGCGTCAGCAGCGAGATCGCCTTTCCCTTCCGCTCGCTATGGCGGCGCACTATGGCATGGGCTTGGCGCATGAACTCGGTGAGAATGTCGAGGCTTCGACCTGAGCTCAGCCGAAGGTTGTCGAGCAAGCGCCCGGGCCGGAAGTACGGCGGCCCGCGCATCCAATCGAGTTCAATGCCGTCGAAGTCGTAGCGCTCCAAGGTCTCATCGACGAGCCCTAAAAAGCGGTTTCGCACCTCCTCCTGCTCATAGTCCCATTGCCAACAAAAATTCCAGCGGTCGGCACCACCCGCACGCGTCGGGGTCGGGGAGCCGATTAGCAAATCGGGCCGCGACTTCTTGTGGCGGCTGCGCACCTGCCACTCGCGCGCCTCGTCGGAAGTGTGAGCATCGTTCATACGCATCGATGCGATTGCCGCGATGCCATGCCGCCGACAGCCGTCGATATAGACCTGCATTAGCTCGCGACCGTCGGCGATGACCGCATCCATGCAGTTGTAAAGTTGTTCAAGGCGGTTAAGTTCAAAGCCGCCAGACGTCATCTTGCGGACCGGCTTGCCGTCGGCATCCACATCGGGATCGGGGTCCCAAACTTCCGTCTCGTCTCCCCACATGGCCGAATGCGGACTGCCGCGCCAGACCACGTCGTCGTCAATGCCGATAAGTCCGGCGAGGGCGTCAACGCCGGCTGGAACCAGTTCGTCGAGTTGATGGGTGACATCGTCGGGATTGCGGCCGGGCAGGTAGAAGAGCATCCAGTTGCCGTCGGTATTGAAAATCAGGCGCGGGAGTTTGGTCATCACAGTCTCCGTTGTAGAATGCTGCGGCGAAAGAGGCGAAGGAAGGTAGTTTGCCCAATATAGAGTGTCAACGAAGCGGCGAGCGCGTATTCCTTGACAGAGAGACCGCGAAAATTGAGCTTCACCTGCTCAAGCGAGAGCCCTGAGCCTGTATCTTGAACCTTCTATCGTCCATTGCCAAAAGCGCCGTCGTCCTAGCGCTGCTCGCCGCACCAAGCCAAGCTGGGGAAACCCCCGTCGTCCAAGCCACCCGCACGTCCACGCCCCCTAACATCGACGGTCGCCTCGACGATTCAGTCTGGCACCAAGCCCCAACCATAGCCGACTTTTTCCAGCGCGAACCCATCGAAGGTGCCCCGCCCACCGAGCAGACCGAGGTCCGCATCCTCTTTGACGACGATCACCTGTATTTTGCCCTGCGCTGTTTCGACAGCGAGGCCGACCGCCTAGTGGCCAACCAAATGCGGCGCGATGCCGAGTTGGACGAAAACGACAATATCCAAATTATCCTCGATCCCTATAACGATCGCCGCGGCGGCTTTTACTTTAGCACCAATCCCTTGGGCGCGCGCCAAGACCTGCTGCTCACCGACGAGGGCCGCACCCGCAACCAAGCCTGGGACAGCGTCTGGCAGAGCCGCACTCGCATCGACAGTTTGGGTTGGAGTGCCGAAGTAGCCATTCCCTTCGATCAGGTGCGCTATCCCGACAGCGACCAAGCCGTGTGGGGCATTAACATCGGCCGCGCCATTCGCCGCAAAAACGAGGAAGTATTTCTCGTTCCCCCGCCCCAATCCTATGGTTTTCGGGGCCGCTACCGCACCTCGCGCCTAGCCGTCCTGACAGGTTTGGGCCAGTTGCAGAGCCGCCCGCCCCTAGCGGTCGTCCCCTTCCTGCTGAGCGGCACCCAGCGCGATTTCGCCGCTGATGGCTCTACGGAATACGACTTAGACCCAGGCCTAGATTTCAAATACGGCCTCACGCCTTCGCTGACCTTGGACCTGTCCTACAAAACCGACTTCGCCCAAGTGGAAGCCGATCAAGAGCAGATCAACCTCACCCGCTTCAGCCTGTTCTTCCCCGAAAAACGCGACTTCTTCCTCGAAGGAGCCGGCATTTTTGAATTCGGCGAACGCGTCGAAAGGCAGGGCTCCGGCGGCCGGCCACCCACCCTGCTGTTCTACAGCCGTCGCATTGGCATTGAAGAGGGCCACAACCTGCCCGTATTGGCCGGAGGCAAACTCACCGGACGGGCCGGTCCCTATCAAATTGGCACTCTGCGCATGACCACCCAAGCCATGACCTTTGTCGATGAAGAGGAGAACCAAGAGGGCCGTGAGGACACCATCCTCGACACTCTGCACGTGGCCCAGACCGACTTCACAGTCCTGCGCATCAAGCGCGACATGCTGGGCCGCTCCAACCTCGGCTTTATCGCCATCGACAAGCAACCCGGCTCCGAGGCCAACTACAACCGCACCGGCGGCGTGGATTTTACCCTGTCGCTGTTGCAAGCCGCCCTCAACCTGCGCGGCTTTGCCGCCAAAACTTGGACTCCCCAAGTGGAAGGCCGCGACCGAGCCGGCCTGCTGGAACTGGACTATCGCCAAGGCCGCTTTGAAACCCGCCTAAACTATCTGGACATGGAAGAAGATTTTGCGCCCGAAGTGGGCTTTGTGCCGCGTACCGACATCCGCCGCTTCAAAGGCAGCGGGCGCTACCGACCCCGCCCAGACATCGGCTGGATCCGCATGTTCTCGATCGGACCGCGCTTTACCTATCTGATGGATCGGGGTAACACTTTGCAGAGCCGCGACTTTCAATTCTCCGCCTTTGTCAATTTGGAAATCGGCGACTGGTTCGGGGCGCGCTATCGCCAGCGCTACGAGCTTTTAGACGAGGCTTTTGAGATACGCGACGAGCAGGAAATCCCCATAGGCGCGTACGAATTTGGCAGCTACTCACTCAATCTCTTCGCCAATTCGAGCCGCCGCCTCTCGGGCCGCGCTTCGTATGAATACGGCGATTTTTTCAACGGTACCCGCCAGCGCATTTCCGCCGAGACCATCTGGCGCTACAATGCCCGCCTAGAGTTGGAAGGCACCTACGAGTTCAACCACATCAACCTACCCAACGGCGCTTTCAACACCCACCTATTCGGACACCGCTTCCTCTATTCCTTCTCACCCGACATGTTCGTGCGCGGCTTCTTGCAGTCGAACAGCGCCCAAGAACTAGTGGGCGGCAATTTCCTATTCAACTACCGCTACCTGCCCGGCAGCGATCTGTTCATAGTGTACAATCAGGTGTGGGATACGGAGGGAGGGCTGGAACAAGCTAGCCGCTCGCTGCAGCTCAAAGTGTCGTACTATTGGCAGCGCTGAGGAGGACAGTACGCGTAGATGGCTGCGCAACCAGTGGGGTCGGGCGTCTTGCCACGGTCTTCTTGACATATCGATACCATCTCAACGACATTGATACGGAGGTGACCACGTCAGTGGTCTGGCAAATCCAACTGGTAAAGGTGATACCTGTGCTATCAAGACTCTACGTGGACAACTTCCGTTGTCTGGAAAACTTTGAACTCGATCTCGACGAGACGAACGTTTTCCTAGGTAGGAACGGCACGGGCAAGACCTCCGTTCTGAACGTGCTCAGGAACATCCAGAGTCTAGTCGTGCGGGGATCGAGAGTGGATGCAGTATTCCCAGCCCGGGACATTTCGCTCAACAGCCAACGCAGCGAGCAGCGATTTGAAATCGAGACCCGC
Organism: Gemmatimonadota bacterium; assembly: GCA_009840005.1. The sequence goes on along the minus strand of VXOR01000098.1, from coordinate 2,249 downwards.
GTCGCCGGTGAAGCCTACAGTTATTCGCTCGTGGTCGAGCATGACCTCTCTCGTGGCATGATGCGAGTCGGGGAAGAAACGCTTGAACACGACGGGAACCCGATTTTTGAATTCAAGAACGGAAACGCGCAGCTATATGACGATGACTATTCCCAAGGCCCTTCGTATCCCTTCGACTGGTCGCAGTCCGGGATCTGCTTCTTGAACGAAATGAGCGCCAATAGGAAGCTAACACAGTTCAAGAAGGAGATCGCTAATTACATAATTGTTAGCTGCTGTCCGCCTATTATGTCTGCAGAAACGAGAACCGAGGACGAGTTTCTAGAGCCTTGGATGCAGAACTTCGTCGGCTGGTATCGTCGTGCTGCGCAGGAGAATATGGGATCCATCAGTCCGCTGTTTGAGATTCTGGGTGAAGTGCTCCCAGGTTTCGACTCGATCCGTTTGGCGGAATCTGGAGAGAACTCCCGCGCCCTTAAAGCAATCTTTCAAAGCCCGTCGTCCAAACTTATTCGCTACGGTTTCGATCAGCTCTCCGATGGCCAACGGGCCCTGATCGCCATGTACAGCCTGACCCACCTCTCTACGGATCGTCAAGTTTCGCTGTTTATCGACGAGCCCGCTAACTACCTCGCCCTTGGGGAAGTACAGCCTTGGCTCGCCGAAGCGGTTGAGCGGGTCGGCGAGTCCTTGGGGCAGGTTGTCGTCGCATCGCATCACCCCGTGATAATCGATTACATGGCGGGCGCGAATGGCAGATGGTTCTTCCGCGACGGAGACGGCCCGGTGCGGGTAAGCAAAGAACCGAAGGATACCGTCGATGGACTGCCACTGTCCGAAACCATAGCCAGACGCTGGGAATGAGCGTCCGAATAGTATTGCTCTGCGAGGACGCGGCCACAGACACGTTCGTACGCCGATTTCTGCGTCGGCGACAATTCAAAGCTCGCGACATCACAACGTTGCCTATTCCACATGGCTCCCAATCCGGCGAGCAATGGGTTCGAGAAAAGTACCCAAGCGAATTGAAGGCCATTCGCAGTCGGCAAAACGCCTTCCTGATCGTCGTCATTGACGCGGACACACACACGACACAGGCCCGACGATCCCAGCTTGATAATGAGTGCAAGACTCAACAGGTTCCTGCGAGGAAACGAGCAGACCCCGTGCTCATCATCGTTCCGCGACGGAATATAGAGACTTGGTTTGCCTACTTGGACGGCACTTCGGTTAACGAAACAGTGGACTACAGTGCCTATAAGTCGAAGGATTCTCGTCCCTTTGCCGAAGAATTGTACCGAATGTGCCATGAGGACCAAAAGCTCAGGCCACCCGTACCGCCGTCCTTGGACGAGTCGTGCCAAGAGTACCGCAAACTCAAACATTGAGTTCGTCCGCGGCGTCCAGTCGGCTCAATGCGCCGACACGCAATCCATTCTATGATAGATTCTCCCTATCTATACCGCACTTATGTCAAGATCAGACCGGAACAACATGAGCATCTTCGACGGCCTCAACGAAAACGCCGTGACGATAGTATTCAGGAACCTCCTCTACCGGTATAAATCGGTTCGGCAGGCCCTCCAGAGGACACTTCCAGAAGACATACGGAAGAAAGTCAACCTTTCCTGCATCAATTCTATCGAAACGCACCGTTCGGGAGGCATTGGGAAGGGAATCCCAGATCTCGTCATTCGCGGACACGATTTCATACTCGTCATCGAGATCAAGGTCAAAGAGGAGAGGGGGCTACAACCCGCGCAGCAAGAGGCATACGTTCCATGGACCCAAAAAGCCATCCAAGATGAACAGACAGGTTTCGTCCTCTTCTTGATTCCTGCCGGTTATCATCACCAAGAAGAACTCAAGGCCCAAGCGTATGAGGACGATCAGAGTGGCCGGATCCGGATTCTTCCTCCTATATACTGGAAACAATTCGTTGAAAAACTTGGTCCTCCCGAAGAGCTTGAAAACGAATTGATACGCGAGTTTTACAATCACCTATCCGAAAGGTTTGTCCCAAAACCCGTGATATTTTCCACCGAGGAGATCTGTCTGATGTATTCCAAAGAAACGGCAAGTGGAATTTCTAAGCTGATGAATATAGTCGAACAGGTTAAGGACAAGCTGAAATCCTCCGGGTTTCAGGTCTCAAAACCCAACCCCTATAATTACGGATACAATTTCTCTTCTCTAGGGCGTTGTTGCATGAATCCTATCGCCGATATGTTTTTGGCCTGTTGTTTGTT
>VXOR01000013.1 GCA_009840005.1 Gemmatimonadota bacterium | reverse complement strand
GACGATACCGAAGCCGAAGCCGACGAGACGTTCACCGTGCGGCTGTTGGACACCCCCGAACCCGTCGAAGCGACAGGCACCATCACCGACAATGACCACCCCCCTGACGAGGATAGCTCCCCCGAAGAGGACCGCCCCTCCGACGAGGATAGCACTCCGCCGGAACCCTTTGGTTTTACCAAGACCGTCCAAGACCAAGCCTACACCGCCCAGACCGCGATCCCGCCGCTGGTGCTGCCCGCGGCGGCGGGCGGCACCCCACCGCTGACCTACCGCCTAGCCGGGCTGCCCGCCGGCTTGACGTTTGACAAGGCCACGCGCACGATAGCCGGCACGCCAGCAGAAGCGACCGATGGCCCCCGCGCCGTCGCGTACATGGCCACCGACCACAACGGCGCGGACGACGCGTTGATCTTTACCATTATGGTCAACCCCGAACTGAACTTTGGCGAGGTTTTCCAATCCGGTACGGCCGTTCCCACGACCGCACCCCGCTGACCGGGTATAGTAGGGGCGACCAGCCGGTCGCCCCTCGCCACAAGGCTATCCCTGCCCTAACTTAGCGGAAAGTAGGTATCGCGTACTGAGTGGCTACCCTCAGTACGCGATACCTACTCCAGTACGCGTCTTTTGGTGTCCCCGAGCGCGGACTTCTGATTCGACCGCTCTCAGTTGAAATCCTACTGCCGTGTACTGAGGGTCTCCATAACTACAGTTGGCGATACCGGGAAAAACGCGATGCCTAGGGACAGGCTTTCCAAAGACAGTATAGCAATTGCAGCGGCGATTTTGCTCCTGACGATGCTGGCAGGATGGGCGCACGGGCAAACGGGCGAGTGGCTGCAATTGCGCGGCGACCGCCACATGAGCGGCCGGGCCTCGGGGGTCGGTCAAATGCACCCCGACCCACCACAAGAGCGCTGGCGTTACGACATCGCCGCTTGGGAGGGCTATGTGCAGGTGGAGAAACACGCGGGAGACGACTCGGTCGCCTTGCCCTTTGCTGCCCCGGTAGATCCCGGATACATCGGCACCCAAGGGCGGGTCTGGGGGGTCGGGCCCCAGATATTCGACCTCGGCGGCAACGAGGTGGTCATGCCGGTGGACAACGTCTTCAAAGTGGCCCAGGTCCTGCCCGGGGTAGAAGGCTTGCAGCGCTTTGAAATGGGAAATTCTTTCAGCGACGGCGGGGCCGATCCCAAGCAAGGCTGGCTGCTCGCGTACGATAACGGCGAGCCTCGAGTAGTGTGGGAGACCGAATCCTTTACCAACACCTGGGACCCCAATGTCCTCGTAGTTGACGTCGATGTCGATGGCCAGCTCGATATCGTCGTGGCCACCCACTACCGCATCCTCGTCTTCGACGGAGCCACCGGGGAGACCAAGATGCAGTTGCAGTACCACGGCTACCGCAACTACGGCTGGTTCGGGGCCGCCAATATCGACGACGACCCGTATCCCGAATTCGGCGTGGTGGCCGATTTCAGCATGCACTCCGAAGTCATTGACAACGACGGGACAAACCTGACGCTGCGCTGGCTGCGCGACATTCAGCCCGACCCATCGCAATCGACCAAGGTGGTGCGGCCCAAACCGCAGGCCCTAGTCGATGTGGACGGCGATGGGCGCTTCGAGCTGGTGTACAGCATTTACAACGACCAAGGCGACGGCCAGTGGCACATCGTCGGCGTCGATGCGCTCAGCGGCGAGACTATCTTTGATTTTCCCCAGCACCATTTGCACGGTATGGCCGATGTAGATGGCGACGGGCACCTGGAGCTGTTCGTCTCGGCCACGAGCGGCGAGGCCCTACCGACCTACGCGCCGCTAGCAGTTTGGTCCTTGGAGGCGGGGGCGGCAACCGTGCGCTGGAGCTACGAGCGAGGGCGCTTCAGCACGGTATTGCTGAATCAATTGCCTCTAACGGTGAGCACCGGGGCTGCCGACGGATTGCGCACGGTGTCAACCGGCGATGTGGATGGCGATGGACGGCGCGACTTCTTTGCGATCGCACCGGACGGGGCAGGTGAAGAATTGATCGCATTGGGCAGCGACGAGACCGGACGCATTGAAACGCGCTGGTCGGTGCGCGGTCCAGCCGGGATGGCCTTGGAGACGGCTGCGGTGGCGGATGACGGAGCGGCGTTGCTGTATCTAAAGGGGAGTGGGCTGCCTAATCAAACGCTGATGCTGGAGCAGGCCTCGGGAGTGCTGCACCAGTGGAGCCGCCAGGCATTTACCCCGGCCGGCACGCCGGTAGTGGCCGATCTGGAAGGCGATGGCCGGGTGGAAGTGGTCGTGCAGACCGCGACTCGGGAAGTGCTGTGTCTGCAAGCTCCAAGCGAGGGTGGGGGAGAGCCTCGACTGCGGTGGCAGGTGCCGGGCTACGGCCAGACCAACAACGCACCCTACCACTGGGGACTAGTCGCCGCCGATGTGGACGGCGATGGCCGTCGGGAAGTGCTGGCGGCGCGCGAGGCGGCCAGTGGCAACGCCAGCTTGGTGGCGCTCGCGGCCGATGGCTCCGTCCGCTGGCAGACCGAGTTCGTCGGCTTTGACGGCAGTATGCCAATATGGAATTTCAGCGGCTTGTCCTACTGGAGCGTTGGGTATTTCCGCAGCAACGAGTACCTCGATATATTCGCCACTCTGCGGCGCGGCAAGTTGGGCAGCGAAGTGGGTTTTTTGCTCGACGGGCGCAGCGGCGAAATCGTCTGGGAATCCAAGGGTTTCATCCTGCCCGAGAACGGCAGCGGCCGCAGTCTGGGCGGGCATCCCAGTGCCGCAGGGGATGTGGACGGCGATGGCCTGGAAGAAATCGTGGTGATGTGGCCCGACCGGCTGCACATTGTCGATGGGGTAACGGGCACGGCGCAGGTGGTGCGTCAGGCCTATGGCGACGGACTCAACCCGCTGTTCGAGAGCGATTCCTTTGTCGGCTATGCGTTTCCAGCGGTGGTCGATTTGTTCGGTGACAGCCGACCGGAACTCCTCTGGGGGCACTGCAGCTATTTGAACGCCGTGCTAAGCGGCGATGGCCAGCGCATCTGGCAGACCCCGTACCGCAACAATACAGAAGTGCGATCACTGATGGGAGTGGGCGACAGCGACGGCGATGGGACTGTCGAATTACTCGCTTCGACCGCGAATGGGGTGCGCCTTTTCCAAGCGACGGACGGCGCGATTTTGCTGGAGTTCGACGACGGGGTGCGTGCCCACACGGACGTGGTCTCCGGCGATGTGGACGGCGATGGACGCGACGAGTTCCTGTTTGGCAGTGGCACCAAGTTGATCTGCGTGGAACAGGAGGAAGACACCCTGCGCCGGGCTTGGACCCTTGAGGTTGAGGGCCGCAGCAGCGATATCGCCTTGGCCGATGCGGATAGGGACGGCTTTTTGGATGCGGTGGTCACGACCACGGACGGCTATGTAAAGGCGTACATGGGGGAGACCGCCGCCACCGCGGTACAGGCTGTGGAAAGCACGCCGCAAAAAACGCACCTACAGCCGCCTTATCCCAACCCATTCAACAGCCGGGTGCATATCGATTTCAGCGTGGGTCAGGCCGGCAAGGTGCGGCTAGAGGTTTTCGGCCCGACTGGACAGCGGGTGAAAACGCTGGTAGAGGCGTGGCGCAAATCAGGAGCTTACCAAGTGCTCTGGGACGCGAGCGATCTCGCCAGCGGAGTGTACCTTGTGCGCTTGCAAACAGGCGATGTTGTGCAGGAGCGCAAGGTGTCGTTGGTCAAGTGAGCCAGAGCCTAAACGGGGCTCGCAACTACTTCAAACAGCCCTGCACGGCCGCCCGGTAGCTTTCCAAGCCCGGCGTCTTCAGGTCCTTCTCCTTGGCCAAGTCGTCCCACTTGCGCAACCGCACGGCACTTTCCCAATGGGGATTTTGTTCAAAGGCCGCCTTTTCTTGGGCCGACATGAAGCCGCCCTGCAACTCAAAACTCCGCTTGGACGCCCGAGACAAGGTCTGGTAATAGGACCTATCCACCGTGCAGATATAGCGCTTGGCCGGCACGTGCAGCCCGACCGGCTCGGTCACTGCGTCGATGAAAAAGGGCTCCAGATACTCGGCTCCCACTTTTTCGTGCAGGAAGTCCTCGGTGAGGAAATCGGCCTCTTCGCTGTGCTCATCGACCAAGAAATGACCCAGATCATGCAGTAGGGCCGCGGCCACTTGCACCGAATCAGCCCCGGCCTGTTGGGCTTGGTGGGCGCATTGCAGGGCGTGTTCGAGTTGGGTCACGATCTCGTCGTAAAAGGACTGGCCCCGCCGCTCCATGTACGCGAATAAGGCATCGACTTTCTGGGTCGGCGTGCCTTGGGCCAACTCTACGGCTAGGGAGGGATCTACGAGTGTGTTCATGGCTTTACGGCCTTTCCCTGAAAATGGTCGATTTGCTGAGCAGGTGGAACAACCGATCCTTACCATTGTTACCAAAACTATCTTTATTCCAAAACTACCTTTATTCCAAAACTACCTTTATTCCAAAACTACCTTTATTCCAAAACTACCTTTATTCTTAGTTCGCTTACGCCAAAGAAAATCAACATCATCCGGCGCATTGCCAACTGGAGGAAATGTATGGCCCGGTATCTTCTGAGTCTATCCCTAATCGTCGCGCTGCTAACCGTCGCCAGCGCCCAAAATTCACCCGCCGATGGTCCCTTCGCCTTCGCCCTGATCGCGGACATGCCATACTCTCCGACCGACAGCGTCCGCTTTGGTCGGCTCGTCGAGGAAATTAACCGGGCTGAGGGCTTGGAATGGGTCATCCACGTGGGTGATATCAAGGGCGGCAGTAGCCCCTGTAGCGATGGCTTGCTACAGAACCGCTTCGAGTGGTTCCAGCAATTTGAACGCCCTTTCATTTTGGCCCCTGGCGACAACGACTGGACCGACTGCCACCGGAGCGGATACCAGCCGCTAGACCGGCTGGCGCGCGTGCGGGCACTCTTTTTTCCGCGTCCGGGTTGGACTATAGGCCAGCATCCCATGCGCGTCGTCACCCAAGGAGGCACCTTCCCCGAGCACGTGCGCTGGACCCACGGGCGGACGAGCTTTGCGGTGCTGCACATCGTCGGCAGTCACAACGCCACCGCTGCATTTGACGGTCGCACCCAAGCCAACGACGAAGAAGTCAAAAGCCGTACCGCCGCCGCCATTGCCTGGATGCGCGAAACTTTCGCCGAGGCCACGGAACAAGACCATCGCGCCGTCTTCCTCATCATCCACGCCAATCCGCGCTTTGAGAGCCGCGAAGACGAGCCGGACGGACCGTACGCGGCTTTTTTGCAGGCCCTAGAGCAAGAAGTCGTCCGCTTTGGCCGGCCGGTGGCCCTAGCCCACGGCGACTCCCACTATTTCCGCGTCGATAAGCCGCTGCGCCAAGCGGCCACAGGCCAGCGCTTGACGCGCTTCACGCGCATCGAACCCTTCGGCACGCCCGATATCCACTATCTGCGGGTAATCGTCGATCCAGCCGACAGCCATATCTTCCAGGTTCATGCCGAAATCGTCGAAGCCAATCTCGACTGAGCCTAGTCTGCTGTACGCAGATAAACAACCAAGCTATCGTTGAGGTGTTTCTCCAGTCTCACGAAGAATTTCGCACAACTGTCGAGTTTCTCCGCTTTCTTCATCCACTTCTTCCATCAACAGGGCATCAACGGCATCCTGCAGATGCAGGGGGAGCGTCTCCCAATCGGTTTCCCGAGCGATTTTTTGAAGTTCTGTCAATTTTTACGCGATGTCGATAATTTCCGGGGGCGTGGTGTAGCCACCGGGGATGGGAACTGCAAACCACTTCAGCAGATCTTCGACAAGGTCAGCTCTTGGCTGCCTCTGACAACCTCTCAGCAGCCCATTGATTGATGCTCTTGCCGCTGACCTCTGCTGCGGTAGCTACCTCAGCGTGTACTTCGGGGGCAACGCGCAACAGGAGTTTGCCCGAGTAGGGCTTGTTCGGCATCTCGCCCCGTTCGGCACTGGTCTCCAAGTAGAAATCTAGTGCCTCCCCAAACGCCTGCCGAACTTCATCAACGCTCTCGCCGTGGAACGTAAGTAGGTCGCGGATACCGGCCACGCGACCAACAAAGCAGCCGTCTTCGTCGCTGTATTCAATCCGGGCCGAGTATCCCTTGTAGCGCATAGGCTTCATGGTTCAATCTCCAATTGTCGCAGAAATTCGCGGACGGCACGCACCTGATAGGGTTTGGCCTCTTTATTTGGATGAGGCCGATGGAAATCAGCGCGAAGTGTACCGCTTTTGAAAGCCACTCGAGACCCGCGGCCTTCGATCATTTCACAGTTGACGGCAATGAGCAGGCTTTCGATACGCCGCCACGCGATATTGCGCGACACCGGATCTGAGAAAATGGCTTCAAGCGTCTTGCGATGGTTATTATTCACAGATATATGCTATCATAATATAATATCACACGCAAACCCTGTCGATTTACGAGATGTCGATAATCTCCGGGGGCGTGGCATAGCCACCGGGAATGTGAGCGGCGCGCCACTCCGGCGCATCGCGTCGCGGCAGCGACAGGGCTGGCTCGCCCTTGCAACTCAAGCGGTACAGCAGCCGAGCGTCGTCAAGCGAGTTGATATTCGACTTGATCGGCGGCGAATTGTGCAGGGTCATGTAGTTGTCCCACAGCGTCACATCGCCCGGCGCGTGTGGGTGGTCGTAGCGGAACTGCGGCTGCAGCACGTGCGCTTCGAGCCGGTCGAGAAACGCGCGCGATGCTTCCGCGGACATCCCTTCCACCTCGACCGCCGGCCGCACCCGTGGCCGCGACGCCCAGATTGGACTGTGCAGGGACTTGATGCCAGAGCGGGGGTTGGTACGCACCAGCGGAGCCAGCCAGCCTTCGTCGCCCTCGTTCAACCGCCGCCGCAACTGCACTTGCTCCAGAGCCGCCTGCTCTGTCGGCGGCAGCGCCGCAAAGGCCGCGGCCGTGTCGGCAAAGGCCGTTTCGCCGTTCAACGGCAGGCGCTTGCGCCGCCGCATGAGTTCGCGGTCCGATCCTTCGTAGTACGGATGAGCCTTGTCGTCGCCGGGTGCCTGCACCCAATGGGCATCGCACGCCACTGGCGACTTGTGGGCGAGGAACATCGAGACGTAGATCGGCAAAGGCTCGTACTCAATGTCCGTGTGCCACGAGCCGCCCTGCGTCACCGCGACGGGTGCGGCACTGCGTTCCCCCCGAAAGTTGGACACCACCAGCACCGCCGGCGACTCGTGCGGCAAGCATTGCAGTTGGTCGGGGAAGGTGGTGTTGACCGCAGCGGCCGTACGACGCTCAAAGGGAATCAGCTCAAAAGGGCCGTCGCTGTCGCCATCTTGCTGGGCTGGTTTGCCCCCGCGCATGAAGTTGTTGGGATGCGGCACCGGTGCGCCCCAGTGGTTGGCGAAGCGCTCGAAGTGGGCTAGGGAAAAGGCTTCCAAGTCCTGCCCGGCAATACTGACGATGCGAAACTGGCTCAGGGCGTCCAACAGAAAGGCGACCTGCTCGGGATTGAGTGGGCGGCACAGATCGATACCCGTAAAGCGCCGCCCGGCACCGCTAACGGCCAGCGGCCCCTCGCTGCGGGCGTCTGTGCCGAACAACTCGCGCAGTCTTTCGTCGAACGGTTCTGTCTTTTGGCTCATGATGCTCCATTTATTAGCGGTAGAGAAGGCCGTGCGATGCTTCTATGCGTTTTATCGCGATCCCCCTCGGTTCCCCCGGCGCATCCGCGAAGGAGCGGTGCTGGAGTCTGCGTCCGCCTGCCCCGCGGCGGCCTCAGTGTACTCCCTGAGTAGCTCGTCGAGAGCCTCGGAGGTATCCAAGTAGTTGGACAATTCATACGGCGTGATGCGAAAGCGCCGCGCCCTCACTAGTGGGTCCGCGCCCCGTGCCAAGAGCAGGCGGGCCATCTCTAGCTGGTCGGCCATGACGGTTTTGTGCAAGGGCGTACTACCTCGGTCGTAACGGGTAAACCCACTGGCCAACCCATTGACATCCACACCGCGATCCAGCAAAAATTCCGCCGCTTCCAACGCGCCGCAATAGGCCGCAAAATTGAGTGCTTCCACCATAATTTGCTCGGCGGTGAGCACGGTATCCGGGTCGGGATGGAACAGATGGCTGATCCCCTCTTTTAGCTGGCCTTCAGAGTTGAAGAACTCGGCCATTAGATCGACGCGGTTGACGCCAGCAGCAAAGCGCAAATCCACATCCGCCCCCTCGGCGACCAACATGCGCGCCAGATCCAAGTCCCTCTCCCTCAGCGCGTCCCATAAAATTTGGCCCCGGTTGCGGTTCACATCCACGCCGTTGGTCACTAGCAGTTGGATCATTTCGGGCTTGCTCTCGACCCATTCGAGCTGATCGCTTTCTATGAACATATCCAGCACGCTGATCGAGTCGTATGTGGCGGCGTTGGGGTCGGCACTAGCTGAGATCAGGACTGAGGCTAGTTCGACCGCGTTTTCGGGCAGCGGCACTCGTTGCGGCTCGCCGGCGAGGTGGTGCAAGAGCGTAGCCCCGCGAAAGGACGGGTATTCGTAGTACTCGTCGAAATAGCCGCGCGCCGTCGCTAGCTCGGGGTACTCGGCGAGCAGCTTCTGTAGCGTCTCGCTGTCGCCGGTATCGATGGCCTCCACGGCCTTGTAAAAGGCTTTGTGGTCGGCGTCGCTGCGGTCGCGGCCCTGAGACGGCAGTTGCTCGCCTTCGTGCGGAATGGCCAAGGCGATCAATTCGGGCGGACGCCCGGACCGGCCTAGACGGTTGCCCAGCGGCACGACCACGTATTGGCGACCACCGGCCATATAGCTCATCGGTGCGCCATAGGCGTTGCTGGGTAACGCGACGCGACCGATCTCCTCGCCCGACGCCAAATCGTACGCCCGCAGGTACGCGTCGCGGTCAACGAAGTAGTCCCTGCCAGCGTCGGCTAGACCGTGCGGGTCCTCGGAAGTAGCCAACAGGAGATTCGGCGTGGCCAACACGAAGGTGCGGTTGTCCCAGCCCATATCCGGCAAGTCGAGGTCCTTGAGCGCCGGGTGATTGACCGGCCCCTGGCCCACCGCGGTCCGCCACAGATGCTCGCCGCTGTTGAGGTCTATCGCCGTGATGCTGCCGTACGGGGGCTTGACCAGCGGCAGACCCCGAGGCCCGCGGATGTGCTGGCCAGCGCGGGCAGAAAACGCCGAATAAGCATCTAGGTCGCGCACCGGCCGCAACTCCACGTTGGTGATGGCCATGTGCGACGGCACGTACAGCACACCCGTGCGCGGGTCTGCCGCACCCCCAGCCCAGTCGGCCCCACCGGCTTGACCGGGAACCGACAAAACGCCCTTCTCCGTCGGCGGCGTGTAGAGCGGACCGTAGTCGTAGCGGGCGAGAATGGCCCTGGCTTCCTCGCGCAACTCAGGCGTAAAGTCGATCAGATCGTCCTCGCTGATGCCCTGGCGCTCAAAGGCCGCTGGTTTGGTCGGAAACGGCTGCGTCGGCGAGGTCTTTTCGACTTGCGATTGTGGTACGGGCTTTTCCTCAATCGGCCAGATCGGCTCGCCGGTCACGCGGTCAAAGACAAAGCAAAAGGCCTGTTTAGTAAGCTGGGCTACTACCTTGCGCTCTCGGCCATCCACGACCACATCCAACAGCAGAGGCACGGCCGGCGGGTCGTAGTCCCACAGGCCGTGATGGACCAACTGATAGTGCCACACTCGCTCGCCGGTCTCGGCCTTTAGACAGACGACCGACTCGCTGAACAGGTTGTCGCCGGGGCGCTCGCCGCCGTAGTAGTCGTGGCTGGCTGTGCTCACCGGCAGGTAGAAATTGCCCAACTCCTCGTCGGCCGTCATCGTCGCCCACACATTGGCCGCGCCATAGGTCTTCCACGCATCGTTTTCCCACGTCTCGTTGCCGAATTCGCCCTCCTGCGGGATCGTGTGGAATTCCCACACCTTCTCGCCGGTGCGCACGTCGAAAGCCTGCACATCGCCCGGGGGCATGTATTCGGGCGGCGGCCTGAAGCGCACATCCATGATCGCCGAGCCAACGGCGACCACGTCGCGACAGACCACGGGCGGAGCCGTAACTCCGTAGCCCCTGCGCTCCTCTTCACTCAGCGGCCGCCGTAGCAAGGCTCCCAAATCGACGCGACCATCCTCGCCAAAATTGGGGTCGGGCAGGCCGGTCTTGGCGTCGATGGAATACAGATAGGAAGTCGAAGTCGCCAGAAATATCCGCTCGACCTCGCCGTCAGTCCAATAGCTCACCCCGCGAGAGTTGCCCATGAAACCAGAACCGGTCCGCCAAGACTCCGGGTCAAACGCCCACAGTTCCTCGCCGCTTTGGCCGTCAACAGCCGAGAGGACGTTGAATGGCGAGCCGTAGTAGAGTACGCCATTGACGGCCAGCGGCGTCCCTCGATTGTTGTCGAAGCGGGGACCACCGCGCCGCCAGCCGCCCCGACCGCGCCGCCGTTCTTCGCTTCGGTTCGCTCTAGCGCTGGCTCTCGCCGTTTCGTAGATCTGCACGTCACGGGGCCGGTAGCGCCAAACCACGCGCAACTGATCGAAGTTGTCGCGATTGATCTGGTCGGCGGGGGTGTAGCGTTTGCCGCCCTGGTCGCCACCGTAATACGGCCAATCGACCTCGTCGGCAAACACCGACACCGACACCGACAATGCGAGGGCCAAGGTCTGGCAGGCGCGTCTATTCATTGGAGTGCTCCTTTTTGGGGGCTTCGCGCATGGCGTCGTTATCATTAACGGATGTTACGAGACCCCACCGGCTGAATGCACCGGATAATTTAGGCATCCACAAGGAACGCCCCTACACCTACCGGTTCGATGCCAATGCGTAACATCCGTTAATTAGACACCCTGTCGCCGCAATTCATTCCCGCGCATGTAGCGGTTGATCCACTCGACGAGATTAATCTGGTCCGCCAATCGGCATCCTAGCGAGTACCCGCCTTCTCTACGGCGGCCTCAGGTACTGATCCAAATTCCCCTTGTACTCCAAGCCCAGCACTTCCCGGCCCCGCGCCGTATTGCACGTGGCGTCGGCTTCGGGCGTGCCGACCACATGCAATACGTCAAACTTCACGTCGTCCCTTTCTAAGGCCAGTCGGCAGGCTTCGGCCAAATCGTGGCGGCAGACCAAGCCGTTGCGGATCTTCAATGGTTCCCGATACTTGCCGATCCCTAGGCGCGAATCCACGATGTAGTCGGGCCGCAAGACCACGATGGGCAGCCCAAAGGCTTCGTGGAACTGGCGGCACATTTCCTCCTGTAGTCGCTTGCACACCGCGTACAAGCTGCCATCGGGCCGCCGCACTTCCGAGGAGAAGAAAGTTCCCTCGGGATGCACGGTCTGACACGAGCCGATGTGTACTACCTTGCGGACGCCCTGCTCTTTGGCCGCTTGCAGGACATTCCACAGACCCTTGAGGTTGATGAGGAAAGGCTTGTCGTCGTTGGGGTCGCCGACGAAGTAAACCGCGGTGTGAATGACGCAATCCACGCCGTTGATGGCTCGCTCCACCGCGAGGTAATCGGCTATATCGCCGTGGACTACTTCGCCGCCGTTCCAATCGCCGTCTAGGTCGCGATACGCCTCCCAAGCTTGGGGGCCGTAGTCAAAGGCGCGGATGTCGTGTTTGCCAGCTAGGTTTTGCAACACGGCGCGGCCGAGCCAACCGGCCGCGCCGAAGACCACTGTTTTCATGGGGAATCCTTTCCTGAAATACGGCCATGTGCCTATAAGATGAGGAAAAAAGTACTCAAGTAAGGAAAAAGTTGCCCAAATGAGCAAAAAGGTACGCAAAAAACGAGCAACCAACTATGGGGATACGCAGCCAGAGTCCGATCGTGGCGCGGCTG
>VXOR01000109.1:9058-66125 GCA_009840005.1 Gemmatimonadota bacterium | reverse complement strand
TATACTAGGAGCTTCTTGGACCGCTGTCATCTCTTTTGGATAAAGTCGAGCTTAGGGTGATCAGCTACACCTGCGGCGACCGCTGGCGTTGTACCGAGGCTTTGATGAACGCGTCAGAAGTTGTAAGGTTATGCGAAAAGAAGCGGCCCGACTCTTTTGAGGAGTCGGGCCGCTTCTTTGGTGGTTATGAAAAGGGAATATCTACTATCTCAGATTTAGTATTTCGTCGGGCAACGTCGCCGTTTTGGCGGTTATGCTCTTCTCTGATCCATTATCTAGGTACGTTATGGTCGTGTGTTCCAGATCTGAAGAATTCGTACGAACCACACTTTCCGAGTCAATCGTACATTGAGTTCCATCTACCTTCTCAATGGTTACGTCAGCCAACTTAGACCTCCTTTGTCGTGTTGGGTTTGGATTCTACGGCTTCCTTGGGATATTGCTGTCGCTGTTCAAAGTGGCTAATTGACTTGTCAACCAGCGAGTGCATACGAGCGTTAAAGTCCGTGGGATACTTGAGCTTGAGCTTAGGAATGGTTACTTCCCCCGAAGGAACCAGTTACAGTTAGTACAATAATGCCTCCTGAACAGTTGTCAAGTAGGCATATTGATGACCGCTCAAGGACAAATCTTAGATACTGTGGACAACGGGCAAGCCAACTATCCCGGCGACTACAATTTTTTTGTTCTCGCACAAGTTACACTTGGGAATCGGTAGGTGGCATCCAAGCACTGGAAAGGCCATCGCCTCGTATGAGCAACAGCTAAAGGAATACGTCCAGCTCGCACCCTAAATTCCAAACGGATGCACTACCCTATTTCTGCGTCGGCACGGGGCGCGACCAATCTTGGCCGTCAACCCAGCGTTGCTGTTCAAGGGCCATTTGCTGGGCCTTGTCGTAGTAGTGGGGATTTTTCGACAAGGGATGATTGGCGCGGATCGCCCCCTCGGGAAAGAGATACCAGTCCTCGCGGCTCACTACATAGCCGCGAATGTGGGCGCGGGGCGCGTCGTCGGTGATGTAATTTACTACGTAGAGCGTCCCATCGGGTAGTTGCACCCAGCCCGAATAGCCGCTGTCGGCCGACAGAGCGCGGTCGTTGTCCAAAAAGGCGAAGCGGGCCTCAGTGTCGCCCTCGGATTGCTCGGGGTCGGCTGAAGCACCCGCCCGGGCAGGTGAGCCGCGCAAAGCCTCCGCCGCAGTCTCCACGTAGAGCCCCAAGGACGTAGCAAGACCGCAGGCGACTCGGTAGGTAATGGCCACCTCCCCCGAGCGCAGGCGGCCCACCGAGGGGCGGCCCAGACAGCGCATCATGTGCGTGCGCACCGGCACCGACCACGTCCGGCCACTATCGCCGGAAAAGCTCTTCCAGCCGCTCAGGCCCTCGCCGTCCTCGCGCATGTAGAGCACTAGGGTGCCGTCGTCCATTTCGGCAAAATCCCCCTCGTTCAAGCGCCAAGGCCCCCCGGTGCAGGGCGCACCTTCGGGGTCGGGCACCTTGAAAGGACCTTCCCAAGTCCGTCCCCGGTCAGCTGACAGATAGCACGTCTGCACTTCGACGAAATCCTCGGTCCCCCGCTGGCCGGGCCACTGTTCGGTGAGGCCGACGATCAGGTCGCCGTTGGACAGTTCCTTGATGGAAGGGACAATGCCCTCGGTCATGCCGGTCTCCTCCGGCCCCTCCCACGTGGCTCCATTGTCGTGGCTGCGCAACAGGAGGTTCATGCAGACGCCCGGTTCCAAGTATTCTTCAAAGGTATCCTTGAGCAGCAAGTCAACGATGAGTAGCAAAGTTCCGTCGCGACAGGCGGCGATGCGCGAGCAGTTGAGCCGCCCCAGCCCTTGGGCGGTCTCTTCCTCAGTGCGCGCCACCACCACTTGGCGCGGACTCCAAGTCAGGCCGCGGTCAAAGCTGCGGCGCACGATTATGCGAGAAAAGGGGCGCGAGCTGTGTCCCATGCTCTCGCGGTACGTGCATACCAAGGTGCCGTCGGCCGCTTGGGCCACATCGGCAAAAGCCTCGTAAATCTCGTCATTGCGCGATACAGTGATCGTCTGCATGGTTGCCTCTCGGTTTTGGGTGAATGCACGACAATATACGATACGACTGGATTGCCGCCGGATGGTGGCTTGCCCCCCCAACTCCCTTCTCCTACCTTCCCTCTCCAAATCCGCTAGCTAACCGCCTTCTGTCGAGGGACCAACATCATGGCCGACCGCCCCAAAATCGCCGGTATCGTCACCGAGTACCGCAAGTACTCCCACGCC
Organism: Gemmatimonadota bacterium; assembly: GCA_009840005.1. Next base: position 63,855 of record VXOR01000109.1, on the reverse strand, counting down.
CAGCACATCTGCGACCGCTTCCTCGAAGGCTACGGCTGGAACAGCCGACACCACCGCCCGCCCATGGATCTGGTCTCGCTGTACGTGGATCAGCGTCCCGAAGGCGATCTAAGCCAAGATCGGGCGACCCGTTTCCCTCACATGGCGATCTACCCCACCGTGGCCGACGCCCTGACGCTGGGCGGGGCCGATTTGGCCGTTGATGGTGTCCTACTCATCGCCGAGCACGGCACCTACGAGCACAATGAAAAGGGCCAGCATCTCTACCCGCGCTACGAGCTTTTCAAACAGATCGCCTCGGTCTATCGCACGACCGGCAAGAGCGCGCCCATATTCAACGACAAGCATCTCTCTTGGAATTGGGACTGGTGCCAAGAGATGTACGATATTTCGCAAGAGCTCGATTTCGCCTTTATGGCCGGTTCCTCGCTGCCCGTTACTTGGCGCACCCCCTCGCTCGACATGCCCCTCAATGCCGAGGTCGAAGAAGCGGTCTGCGTCTGCTATGGCGGCGTCGATAGCTACGACTTCCACGGCTTGGAGACCTTGCAGTGCATGGTCGAGCGCAGAAAGGGCGGCGAGACGGGCGTCAAATGGCTCCGAGCCTACCGCGACGATGCCTTCTGGCAAGCGCACGCCGAGGGCGCGTGGTCGCGCGAGCTTTTTGAAGCCTGCCTCTGCCGCAGCCACACGCTCACTCCGGCACGACCTGGGTTCAACAACCCCTTCCCCACCATCGACGAACTCAAGCACCTAGTCGAGAGCCCCGTCGCCTACCAGTACGAGCACGCCGACGGCCTCCTCTCGACCATGATGCTGATGAACGGGCTAGTTCAGGATTTTAACTTCGCCGCTCGGCTCACGGGACAGGACGAGCCGCTCTCGACCCAGATGTACTTGCCCATGCCCCCGGCCCGCACCACGCTGGCCAATTTCTTCAGCCCGCTGGTCAACAACATCGAGCAGATGTTCCTGACCGGCAAAGCCACCTATCCAGTCGAACGCACTCTACTCACCTCGGGCTTGGTCATCGCCGGCGTCGATAGCCTTCAGCAAGACCAAATCCAGGTCGAGACGCCCCATCTAAACATCGCCTACCAAGCCACCGAAGAATCCACTTTTTGGAGGACCTAGTTTCTCTTAAGGCCCCCTCGCCTCTTTCCCCGGAGCTTTCGTCGCCCATGGCCACCAAACGCATTGCCGTCATCGCTACCATCTATCGCTACCTCTCGCACGCCCAGCACTTTGCCGACCGTTTCGTAGTCGGCTATCCCTACGGCGGCCGCTGGCACCGTCCCGACTGCAAAATCGTCTCGCTCTACGTCGATCAGCAGCCCGAAGGCGACCAAAGCCAAGACCGAGCGCACGAATTCGGCTTTGCCGTGTACCCCACTATCGCCGAGGCCCTACGCTGCGGCGGCGATGAGCTAGCCTGCGACGCAGTGCTGATCATCGGCGAGCACGGCGAGTACCCCAGAAACGACAAAGGACAAGTTCTGTACCCGCGCTACGAGTTCTTCAAAGAATGCGTCGAGGTCTTTGAAGAAGACGGCCGCACCGCGCCCATCTACAACGACAAGCACCTTTCCTACAGCTTTGACAAAGCGCAAGAAATGGTCGCCGACGGCTACCGGCTCGGCTTCCCGATTTTAGCCGGTTCCTCGCTGCCGGTCACTTGGCGTCTGCCCGATGTCGAGCTACCCTTGGGCTGCCAAATCGAAGAGGCGCTGATGGTCGGCGTCGGCGGCTCCGATCCCATGGATTACCACGCGCTAGAGGCCATGCAGTGCATGATCGAGCGCCGCTCCGGCGGCGAGACCGGCGTCAAATCCGTGCAATTGATCGAAGGAGACGATGTGTGGAAGGCGGGTGAGGACGGCCGCTATTCGCTAAAATTGCTCGACTCCGCCCTCTCGCGCAGCGACTCTCCTTGCGGCAAGACCGACGAGGACGGCCGCACCCAAGACCTGCTCGGCAACGGCGAGTTGCCCCAACTCGTCAAAGAGCCAGCCGCGTACTTCATCGAGCACAACGACGGCCTCAAGACGACCCTCCTGATGCTCAACGGCGCCATCCGCGACTACTGCTTCGCCTGCAAGATAGCTGGCGAAGACGATCCCATCTCGACCCAATTTTTCTTGCCGCCCACACCCAACGTCACGTACTCGGCCTGTCTGGTGGCCAAGATCTGGGAAATGATCGAGACCGGCCAAGCTCCCTTTCCCGCCGAGCGCACCCTAATCGTCAGCGGCGCGCTCGAAAGCTGCCTGACCTCCAAAGTGGAGGGCCACAAGCTGCTCGAAACTCCCCACCTCAAGGTGGAGTACCAAGCGCCAGCCGAATCGCATCACGGCCGCTTCTAGTTAGCGAAATCAGATAGCATAAAAGTTGGTTCGGGAGAAACATGTTCATCAGCAGATTGGATTGGGACGATTATCGAATTGAACATATTGCTCGACACGATGTGGAACCAGATGAAGTCTGGGAAGTTTGCGAAGACCCATTTCACTTAGCTCGTCGTCAAGGGCATAACCGCTATCGTCTTTATGGGCAGACGGGCGGTACTTGTTGTATTAGAGCATATCAAAGGCACTGTCTATGAGCCTATAACTGCCCGGAGTATGACTGATCGTGAGAAACGAAACTTTAGGAGGCTAAGAAAATGAAAAAATTACAGGTCCCTGAATTCAAAAACCGTGAAGAGGAAGCCGATTTTTGGGACAATCTAGATACCGCTGATTTCATGGAAGACGATGGGGAATGGTTTCGCTTTGATACGCCTCACAAGCGAGCGATTCGCGTTGCTATTCTTCCTGAGATAGCGGAAAAACTCATGCAGAATGCCCAGGCACAAGGCGTGTCGGTTGAAACCTTAGTCAATGTCCTTTTAGTCGAGCGCATACGTGACTCGGTTACGACAAACTAAACTGGAATATCGTCTGGCCAGCCTCTGCAATGCTTTATCCTCCAATCGTTTCATCGTTACCCAACGGACACGACAACGCTTCTCCCTCCGACCGCATGGTCGGAGCCACGACCGGTGCAAAGATATAACGGTAGCAACCTGCAAACGAAAGGAAGTACCCTATGTCCACTATCCCCACGCGCGCTTTGCGCACCGGCGTCGAGCTAAGCACACTCGGCTTTGGCGGTGCCCCTTTGGGTGAGCTTTTCGATCCGGTCAGCGAAACCCAAGCCCAAGACACCCTACAAGCGGCCTGGGACGCTGGCATCCGCTACTACGACACCGCCCCGTTCTACGGTTACGGCAAAAGCGAACACCGCCTCGGCTACTTTCTCCGCCAGCAGCAGCGCAAGGACTTCGTCCTCTCGACCAAGGTCGGCCGAGTGCTCACGGCGACCCGCGATCTCGATTCTTTCGAGAAGGGTTTCTGGATCGGCGGCTTGCCCTTTGACTTTCGCTTCGACTACGGGTACGAAGGCATCATGCGCTCGTGGGAAGATAGCCTGCAGCGGCTGGGCCTCAACTCCATTGACCTGCTCCTAATCCACGACCTCGACAGCTTTTTCCACGACAGCGAGCAGCGCTTCTCCGCCCACCTCAACCACCTAATCACCAGCGGCTGGCGCGCCCTCGACGAGCTGCGCTCCCAAGGGCTGATCAAGGCCGTCGGCGCGGGCCTCAACCGCATGGGGGCCATGCCGCGCCTGCTCGACGCGGCCGACCTCGACTTCTGCATCGTCGCCATGCCCTATACGCTCTTGGACCAAGACTCCCTCGACGAGGAATTCCCGCTCTGTGAGGAGCGCGACGTGCGCATCGTCATCGGCTCGGTCTTCGCCTCCGGCATCCTCGCCTCCGGCCCAGTCGAAGGTGCCCGCTACGCCTATGACACCGCCTCGCCCGAAATCCTCGCAAAGACCCGCCGCATCCAAGCCGTCTGCCAGCGACACGACGTACCCTTGCCCGCCGCCGCCATGCAGTTCCCGCTCGGGAACCCCCTCGTCGCGGCGATTATCCCAGGAGCGCAAACACCGGCGCACATCGAGACCAACGCCCAGTGGTTTCAGCACGAAATACCAACGGATCTCTGGGCCGAGCTGAAGGCGGAAGGACTGTTGCGGGAAGACGCGCCGACGCCGGGAAGGAATTAGGAACTGATATTATGCAGCCTTATGCACCTCTGCTGCGGCCACTTCGACAAGCTCAGTGGCCACTGAGCGCAGTCACCGGGCACTGAGCCTGTCGAAGTGCCGCGTAACGTCAGTTCCTAATTCCAAAGACGTACGAGATTAAAAATGAACCACGCGGCCCCAAGCCAAAAGAAGGCATTTGGTCACATCCTCGGACAGCAATACACAGTTTTCGACGGGCTGGCCGGGATGTACGTGGAAGCCATCTATCAAGACCGCCACGGCCTCCTCTGGATCGGCACAACCGACGGCGGCGTAAGCCGGTTTGACGGAGCGCATTTTGACACCTTCGGCCTGTCGGACGGGCTTCCCCATCTCACCGTAACAACTATTGTCGAAGACGCGGACGGACGGCTGTTATTCGGCACGTTCGGCGGCGGGCTAGCAGCCTACGACGGGCGCGGCTTTCAGGTGTACACCACCGAACACGGGCTGCCTTCCAACGACATATTCGGCCTGCAACCCCAAGCCGACGGCTCGGTGCGAGTGCTGACTACAGCGGGGGTGGGCCGGTTCGTCGAAGGACGGTGCGTAGAGTGCATGACGGAACTAGCGGGTAAGCCCCTAGGACTGGTGTACGACATGGCGACCGACTCGGCGGGTACGACGTGGCTGGCGACTCAGAGGCGCGGAGTCCTCAGCATGGATGGCCAGCGCATGAACACAGATTCAGATGATGAACATGACGCGACGCAATTGCAGTGGCCTTGGAATTTCGCTCAAGACGCTGCTGGCAACCTGTGGATTGCTTTCCGTTACGTAGGCACAGAAGTAGTTGTTGGTCGCTACGATCCCGGGAGCCAACAATTCGAGAGCATCCGCGCGGACGATGAAGCCGAAGGAGCGGAAGCCGTCCAGCAAGGAACGCGCCATGTGCGCGTGGACGACCGCGATCGGCTCTGGCTGAGCCGCCGGGGCGTGCTAGTGTACGACGGAGAGGAATGGCATCCTTTCTCAGCCAGCCTGCCGGATGTTCACTTTTCGGATACCCGCCTGACCTACGAGGATAGCGAGGGAAATATTTGGGTGGGGCTGTGGGGTGGCGGGCTGATTTTTTGCGATCCAATCAGTGTCCAGCTATACGACAAAAAAGACGGCCTACCCGACAGCGAGGTTCGGTGTCTGAGAGAAGATCAGGAGGGACGGATCTGGATTGGCACGACCGGAGGCTTAGCCTGCTTAGAGGACAGCCGGATCCGTCCGGTGGAGGTCGATTACACCGTCTTATCTATGGTAGTAGATCGACAAGGGCAAGTTTGGAGCAATAGCCCCGAGGGACAAGTATTCAAGTCGGTAGGTAGAGAAACCCAAGCGATCGCGGTGATTGCAGGGGGTGTGGAAATCAAGATGTTGTTCCAAGGTCGAGAAGAGCACTTACTCGCCTGCACTTCCTCGGGGCAACTGGGACGGATCGAGGCAAACCGCTTCATTGCGATTGAGGAGCTGCAGCCTCAGGCTTGTAGAGTCGTGCTACAGGATCGAGAAGGTTCCTTTTGGCTCGGCCTCTATGGAACAAGGCCTGCTCTATACAATTACAAGGACGGTCATCTTCGCACGTATGACATGGCCGGCATGGAAGCTGTCGTTTATGTGAATGCTTTGTGCGAGTACCAGGACGCGATTTGGGTGGGAACCACTCACGGCCTTTTCGCCGTTGACTACCAATCCAATGACGTGCGCCAGTTTACAGTTGACCAAGGCGATCTGTCCGCCAATGGCATTTTGGCCTTGGTGGCCGACCCGCAGCAAGAATGTCTGTGGATTGGAACCAGCGGCGGGGGCGTGCTAAAATACGACGGTCAAACCTTCCAAAGCATCCGCCTCGGAAAGTCCGCTCTTGAGAATATCGTCGATGCCATTCTGCGCGATAGCCAAGGCCAACTGTGGTTCGGGACGCGGGCCGGTCTCATTGCGTATCAGCCCGGAGAGACACCGCCTCGCATCCGCATCCGCCAGGTCGTGGCCGGGCGGACTTTCGACGAACCCCAAGCCGTGTCTTGCCCGGATAGCACGCCCGAGATTCAGTTCCACTTCCAGGGCCTCAGCTTCAGGAGCGGGGCCGAGCAAATGCGCTACAGCCACCGGCTCGTCGGCCACGGCCCAGCAGAAGAGTGGAGCGCGTTCGCGCCCGCCAATAGAGTGACGTACCAAGACGTGCCGGCTGGCCTGTTCCACTTTGAAGTGCGAACCGTAGATCGGGACGGCTTGATGTCGGACATAGCTCGCCTAGAGGTGCGAGTAGTCCCCTCTCATCTCCGACGCCTAGAGCAAATGCTGCGGGTCTCAAATCAGGGTTTTCTCAGCCAGAGCCAAACCATGGCACGGCTCCTCGATCAGGTCGAATCAATGGCCGAGACGGATATGACGGTGCTGGTGCTAGGCGAGACCGGGGTCGGCAAGGGCGTGCTGGCGCGGCTACTCCACAACCTTAGCCCGCGCCAAGCAAGTCCCTTTATATCGGTCAATTGCGGAGGCCTATCTGCCGGCCTGATCGAAAGCGAACTGTTCGGCCACGAAAAGGGGGCCTTTACCAGCGCAAACGCCCAAAAGATCGGCTACTTTGAACGGGCCGATGGCGGCACCTTGTTCCTCGACGAGGTGGGCGATCTGCCCTTAGACTCCCAACGGGCCTTGCTCCACATCTTGGAGGAGGGCCACTTGACGCGCGTCGGCGGCGAGTCGTCCATCCCGGTGGACGTGCGGGTCGTCGCGGCGACCAACAAGGATTTGGAAGAAGCCATTCAGGCGGGGGCGTTCCGCGAGGATCTGTTCTATCGGCTGAGCGTACTTTCGGTAGTACTGCCGCCTCTGCGGGAGCGTCAGGAGGATATCCCGCTCTTGGCGGCGCATTTTGCCAGCCGGTGTGCCGAACAGTTAGGGCGGCCGACGCCGGTTTTGGGCGAGGAGGTGGTGGTGCATTTGCAGCAATATGCGTGGCCGGGGAATGTGCGCGAATTAGAGCACGTGATTCAGCAGGCGGTCGTGTTGGGCGACAGGGACGTCATTCAGGTGGTGGATGTGCCGTTTCAGGCTGTCGAGGCGGAGCTTGCCCTGCCTGTTGAACAAGGCTTCGACGGGGATGCCGAAGACGAGGACGAAAAGCAGCGCATTTTAGCGGCCCTCCGAGCCACGAACTGGCGAATATATGGACCGCGGGGAGCGGCTCGATTGTTGGGCATGGGCCCGGAGAAGCTGCGGTATCGAATGCGCAAGCACGGGTTGCAACGGCCAAAGAAGCCGTCGCAGTAAGAGCCTGTGCAGAAGATCGCGAATTAGAGAAGTCGCTGTTCGTAAAAAGTCGTTCAAAAGTCGTTCAAAAGTCGTTCAAAAGTCGTTTATTTGAACGGAAAATCGTAAGTCAGCTTGCAACGACATCTAATGCCTGCCTCGTAGCACAACATTTTTCCGCTATTTAACCCCCATGTTTTTCAATCCTTTAGGGTAACTCCTAAAGTATTTTTTGTTCGTGTTCTAATTTATGGCACAAAATGTGCTTTACATTGATTCCAAGAGTTGCAAAGCAGTTCACGCATTTTGGACGAGTAGGCTCTTATAGAGCAACAGACCGTCCACCAACCGATCCCGACCTTGTCGGGGACACCTCAAAGGAGGCTTCAAATGAGTTCCTTTCGTTCGATGAAGTACCAAATCCTCACAGCGGCAGCCCTGCTCCTCAGCGGCCCCTACATCGCCGCAGCAGACTCGACCGACCAAGCCCAGTGGAGCGAGTCCATCCCCCTTCCCGACTTTCCTCTGGTTGGTCCAGGCGAGCGCATAGAGGCATATATTGTCGATGGTCTGCTGCACGCCCGCCGCCTCGACCAAACCGACAACCTCCTTTGGCATCTCATCATCGCCGAAGCCGATCCAAACCAACCCCCTACCCTCGAATACGTCGGCACTGCCGTCGAAGTGCGCCACGCTAACGGCGCGTACTTCGTCCGCGACACCTTTACGGGCAGCACCCTAGCGGCCCACCGACAGCAACTGCCGCCGGAGGCGTTCGCCAGTCTCGACCTCACCGTCCGCGAAAACGGCATTGAGCTGCACGGGAGCCAGAACGGTCCTGCCACTCCGGCTCAACTCCAAAAACGGGCACCACTGATGATCGCCCAACTCGACTCCGCCTCTCTGGATCGGTTCCAAAAAATACCGCCGGAGGCGTTCCCCAGCCTCGACCCTATGACTCTGGCTGTCCTCCAAGAACTAAGGCCGGAGGCGTTCGCCAGCCTCGACTCCACCTCTCTGGCTCAACTCCAAAAACCACCGCCGGAAACAAAAGACTGGAGTCGCGGCATCTTTAAATGGGAGAAGGACCAGCAGCTTTGGGTAGGCCTAGGACCGAATATGGACCATTGGGATGCTCTCATCCGCCTGACTCCGACGGTGTTCGTACCGGAAAAGCCGAGCTTTGGCGCTACTTTTTTGCGCTGGGACGACGCCCAACTCCATGAGAGCGGCGGCGTGCTGGTCGCCCGCTATGTCTCCCCTGCCGAAGCGGACCGCAAGCAGCAAGAGCACAAATTGGTCCGGGGTGCCGTACCCTTCAACATCGAGGCCCAGCGCTGGATCAACCCCATCGGGGGCGGCGACCGCATAGGCTGGTTCCTAGGCAAAGCGGTGCTGCTGCATTTTTGGGCTACTTGGTCGCCCGAATCCGTTGAGCAACTCGCCCACTATGAAGAATTATACAAAAAGCACAAAGACGAGGGCCTCGTCGTCATCGCCATCCACAGCGCCGAAGGAGCCGACGAGGTGGACGCCTTCATCGCCGAACGCGGCTACACGTTGCCCATTGCGGTAGATGAAGGCGCGAGCGCACAGCGTTACGGCGTCTGGACTTTCCCCCAATCCGTCCTCCTTGACCGCAAGTGTCGGATAGCTTGGCTCAGCCAAGAGGGCGAAACGCCGAGCCAAGCCCAACTGAAGTACCTGCTCGACGACCCGTTCCCGACCCACTAACTCCCAGCGAAAGGATTTTACCATGACTTGTGCTAAAATTCTCTGCACCGGCCTCGTAGCCGGATTGATCGTCGCCGCCGCCTCAGAAGCCACTGCAACCGCTTGGCACCATTCAGAAGACCTACCCGCCTCAATCGGCGGTTCCGTGCAGGCGCAACTGCGCCAAGGCTGGCTGCACGCTTGGCGCGTGGATGCCGAGGGCCAAGATCTGTGGCACATCATTCTCGGCCGAGCGGATCAACCGGGCCGGGTTGAAAAGACCAATCCCTTTACCGTGGTCGTCCACCATCCAGACGGTCAGTCGCACGTTCAGGACGATACTAACCGGAATCGCCTGTCGGGACACCGCCAAGCACTGGTGGACGAGCCTTTTCCCGGTCTAGAAACCGCGGTCGGCGACTCGGTAGTCCAACTCCAATCCACGTATCAATCTGCCGAAAAGCCATCCACCCATTTGACCCGCTGGCAACGCGACCATTGGGTCTGGGCCGGTTCGGGTCCTACCCAATCCCAGCTACACACCGTCATCCGCCTCGCCCCCATCCTGACAGTTCCCCAACGCCAAACCTTGGAAAAACCCACGGCCGATCAGGCAGTCCTCCAATGGGATCGCGCCGAATTCACCGACGATGGCCAGACCTTTTCCGTCCGCTACATTAGCCCTAGAGAAAAGGAAGTCATGCACCAGCGGCATGCTGTGGAGCAGGGAGCCGTGCCCTTTGAAATGGACATTGAGCGCTGGCTACAGCCCGTCGCCGGTTATGAGGAGTCCCCCTTGAACAGTCTAGGGCAATTGCAGGGCAAAGTAGTACTGCTCGACTTTTGGGCTACGTGGTGCAATCCCTGCATAGAAAAACTGCCCTATATCGCCGAGATGTACGAGCGCTATCGGGATCAAGGTTTTATCGTCATTTCCCTGCATTCGGAGTGGCGGGCCAGCAATCTAGATGACTTTGTTGGAAAGCATGGTTATTCATTCCCCATTGCCCTCGACACGGGCGAGACCTTCCGGCGCTACGGTCTCGACCCAGGCGGACCTATACCCCACTATATCCTGATTGGCCGGGATAACCGCATCGCCCTTGTGAATGATCTGCCTACTGAAGAGCAAATCAAGGCACTGCTGCAGGCCGGTAGCTAAAGTTTGCCATAACGTAGGGGCGATTCGCGAATCGCCTCTACAGCCTCATAAATGCCAACCCGATGGCTTCGATCTCTTCAAAGGAGGCGAAGTCCCCCGCATTCTCGGTGATCAGACGATCTATCCCCTCCGCGAGCATGGTCGCCACGATGTTGCCGTCGTGGACGCGCTTGCCCGTCAGGCGATGCGTCTGCAATAGATCCCGCAGGCGGCGGGCGACCCTCTCTGACTCCTCGCAGAACAGGAAGGGCGGGCGGGTGAAAACATCGATGTTCTTCAACGCATCTTCCACGGCCAATCCGAGACCGTTGACTTCGACAGGACGCGTGGCGACCACTAGGTATTCGCGGATTATCTGACCGCTGACGGCCAGAACCGCTTTGCCTCCTCCTGCCGCTTGCAATAGTTCCCGAGCCTCGGCGTGGTGCTTGCGCGAACGATCTGTGGCCGCCAAAAACACGTTGGTGTCGGCGAACAAGATCTCATCTGCCATCGTCATCGTAGATCTCGTTTCGAGACCATGTCGATGTGGCTCGACCGGTCTCCACCGTGACCCAAGATATCGCCTCCGGCTGCTCAGGTGGAGCAGTGCGAGCGGCCCGCTCCAGTATTGTATGCAGCTCTCCCTGAAGCGAGCGACGGTGACTCTTGGCTAGCCGTTTCAGGGCCGCCAGAATGTTGGGATCCACATCTCTGATATGTAGTGATTTCATACTGTTATCAAAATGATACCATCGCGCCTTGTCAAGGGTTCCGACCCCTCCCGGCGTGGAGACCGAGGTGCCGCAATGAGGCCAGGCCTTGGTGTCCGCTGGCGTACACCTGCTGTCCGCTCGCGCACAGTAGAACGATCATCAAAACGGCGGATACTGCCAGCGTTTGAGAGACAGATAAAAATTATCTTACTTTCAATAACGTATTATTTAACAAATATTTAGATTAAAAAAAATAGAGTAATCGGCGCGATTGGCGACTGCTGAGCACTCCTTTGGCACGATAGTTGCAGTAGTGCGTACCGAAGCAACAACCCGCACTCTTCCACAAGGAGGGCATCATGCAACGCTTAGCCATTCGCATCTTATCTCTCGCGCTGATCACCGTCTCCAGCGCCGCAGCCGTCGAGACCAAGTATCCCCACGGCGGCTTTGAGCCCCGCCTCGACAAGCTCCAAGGCTTGCTTGGCTATGTCCAGACCGCGAAGAAGGTCGAGGTCAAGGCCGGGCCCAAGTTGTGGCAGGCCATTACGGCCATCCCCGTCGCCACCGGCATCCCCATCACCCCCGAACAAGAAGCCGACTTACGCGACTGGCTCTACGACTTCTTGGTCGCCTTTTCGGCCTCCGGCAACGACAGCCTCGCCGCCCAGTTTTACCTGCGCGAGGGCGTCAATAACCCTAGGGCCTTGAAGAGCATACAAAAGACCTTGGAGAGTTGGGACATCCCCCACGGCGACACGCCCTTTGACCTCTTCCATGCCATGCACCGAGTCATACTTGACCACCAAGGCGAATACTGCTTTGGCAACGCCTTCTTTCGCCACAGCACGTTCAAGGTGTTCGAGATGCAGGGCCAGTACGAGCGCTATGGGTCGTACCCGAGGAACGCTGTCAAGAGCAGATTCAAATTGCAAAAAGAGGTTGAAACAGCGCTGCGAGCCGGTGAGAAGCGAGTCTTCACTGACATCGCGTTTGTCGCTGAAGAGCCGGCCGAGTCCACCGGTTCGGAAGGGCCGACCTGCACTCCTTTCTTCTGTCGGTTGGTCTGGGATCCAGAGCGGACGATGTGGCGCTTTGTCGAAGTTTTCTACACCTCCGAACGACCGAACCCTTTTCTATTCTCGGCCATATAACCGGCCCGGGGGAGCGGTGGCCAGGTAAAAGCGGCGGACGGATTGACCCAACACCGTCCGCCGCAATTTTTTGCGAGTTTGAACGTCAAAATGCCGATTCCTTATGTTTGAATAGCCGGGCCTCAAACCATCGGAGTTCCCATGTCTGTCCAGCCTACTCGCACCTCGTCTCTCGGAAACGCCATTTCAAAACTCGTTCTAAAGGTGTTTACTCTATGAAGTCTTTGATCGGCAGTCTCATCGGATTGATGCTGAGCGTCAGCATCTGCACCGCGAGCGAAACCGAGCACTCGCCCCAAGAGCTAAAAGCGGCGAAAGCACAACTGCGCGAGCACAATCGGTTGTGGACGTTCGAGGCGGGAGCTATCCTCGGCCGTGAATGGACGAGCCGCGCACCAGAGGACGCCGAACTGCGGGCACTCTACGCACGTCAGCTACACGGGCAGTTGTACGGGCACCGAGAGATCCAAGAGCAAGCCGACGCAATCTTGGAACGGGAGCCGGACAACCCGTGGGGACTCTACGCGCAAGCACTCGCGTTTCTGACTGAATGGCAGTATTCCGACGAGGCAGCCGAGTCTAGCTTGCGCGCTTGGAGGCTGCGGCCCCAGCCGGAGTTCGCCGCAGCATATCTTCAGGCGCTTCGGTTCAGAAACGCGGAAGCGGGAATGGCATTTCTGGACTCCCTAGATGCGGCGACGCTCCAGCATCCCGAAATCCTCCACGCCCGCGCGGAACTCGAGTACCGGGCACAGTACCCGCTGGAAGATCCCGCCTATGCAGACACGAGCCTCGCTACCTTGGCCACGCTGCGAACGCATTGGCCCGACCACGTCAGCGGCTACCTTAGCGCCGCGCAACAACTACACCGGTCCGACAAGCCGCAGGAGGCGCTCTCGCTAATTGAAGAGGCCATTCGTCTCTCCCCAAGCTCCGCGGATGTGCGCTATTTGCATTGGCAGATTCTCAACAAGACGGACCAGCTCCCCGCCGACGAGCGACGCACCGCCATTGAGGCCAGCATCGCCGCGTATCGGCAGGCCGTGCCAGAGACCATACGCGGCCTCGCCCTGCTCACCACGGCTTATAGGAACGTACTCGAGGACGAAGAGCAGGCCGCGGCGTTCGAGGCCAAGCTGCTGGCGCGGGCTCCTGCGGGTCGACATGCGTCGCAGATCCACCAAGAGAAGTTCGAACGGGAGTACCGACGATTGCAGTCCGAGTTGGAGCGCATCGTCCGCAGGGACGCACCCGAGTACCAAAACCGGCTTCGCCTCATCTGCGACGCGGCCTATCGGTTCCTCGAAAAACCTCTCTACGACGATAGCTTCCGCGACCGGCCGTACCGAGCGCTCTTTAGTGCCCTAAGCGCCATGAACCCGGTTCCGGCTGAGGAACTCGCCGAGGCGGTGCGCGACTTGATTCAGTACGAGCAGTCCATCTTCCCGTACCTAACGTACAGCGCCCTTATCTTGATGATTGATCACACGCCGTACGCCGAGGAGGCGGCAGCAATCGCCCGGAACGTCATACAAACTACGCTCGATAGAGCCGAAGAGGAAGCGTGGGAGGAGCGGCCAGACTACTACTTGGGCCTCGTCCACGACGCCCTCGGGTGGGCTCTCTACAAAGCGGGTCGCGTCGAGGAAGGCCGCAACGAAATCGAACGGGCACTGAAGTTTTCGCAGAGCAACACCCGTGCGCACTATCACTTAGGCCAGATGTTCGAGCACATGGCGACCGCGGCCGAGGCTCGGGATGCAGCCGACATTTGGCTCGACAAGGCGGCGGACGCCTATCTCGCCGGCCTCGAAGTCCGAAGCTGGGGGCCCAACCCCTGCCAAGCGGCCCTAGCCGCGCTGTACGAGCGCCGACACGGCTCGCGCGAAGGGTTCGACGAGTATCTCGCCACCCTCCGCGGCGAGGACACTCCCAGTCAGATCCGCTTAACGCCCAAGATCGACCTCCACCTCGAACCAACCCCTGTTGAGGGGCTCCCCGACCGCATGCTCAATCTCCCGCCCGGCTTTAAGGTCAAACTCTTCTCCGACCAAGTAGATAAAGCCCGCTTTATGGCTTGGGATGACCACGGCGTCCTACATGTGGCCAACATGAAGCCTCAGCATACATGGGCCCCGGTCCCCGGCCGCCAAGGCACGGTGTTGGCCTTGCCCGACAAAGACGGCGACGGTCGCGCCGACACCGTGTACAAAGCGGTTGATGACCTCAACTGGCCCCACAGCATCGCCTTCTACCAAGGCGCGCTCTTTGTCGCTGATGATGACGCGATCTACCGCCTCGAAGACCGGGACGCGGACGGCTTCTACGAGGAGCGCACCGTCTTCGCCGAGGTGCCCGGTTTCATGGGTCGTCCCGTTGAGCACGTAACCCATACGCTGGTCTTCGACGAAGCCAACGACAAGCTCTACTTCCACATTGGCTCAGGTTGCGACGTCTGCCGCGAAGACGACCCGGAGCGGTCCACCGTCATGCAAATAAACACCGATGGCACGGGCCGACGGATTTTTGCCGCTGGGCTACGCAATGCCATCGGCCTCGCCTTGCACCCGACCACCGGCGAACTCTGGGCTGCCAACACCGGGCACGACCGCGAAGGCCCAGATCGACCGCCGGAGTGGATCACCCCCCTACGCGACAGCGGCTTCTATGGCTGGCCATTTGCTTACGCGGACAAAGTCTGGACCGATTTCTCCTCCTACGGAAGGTCCATCTTGCCGCTGACTGCTGCCGATTCGCTGTTAGTTGCCAACATGGAGAGTCCAGCCGTCCTCATTCCCGCCCACTTGGCACCTATGGCGCTGCATTTCTACACGCACGACCAGTTTCCGCCCCAGTACAAACACGCCGCGTTTGTCGCCTGCCGCGCTGGAGCTTTGGGCAACGACCCCGGCTACAAGGTCATGGTGCTCTTTGCCGAGCCAGATGGGTCCAACGCCCGCGTCGCCGACTTCCTTACCGGCTTCCGGCTCGACTCCGACGAGGACAACGGGGATTCCGGATTGAGTGGGCTCTTCGGTTTTTTCTCTTTTAGTTCCGCTAACGTGTGGGGTAAGCCGGTTGGGCTTACTACCGACGAGGCTGGACACCTCTACTTGACCAGCGACGAAAACACCCAAGCCATCTTCCGCATTGAGGCCAGCCCCCAAAATCCTCAACCCTGAATTAAGTGAAACGCCTCCCACTCATCGCCCTGTGCTGTGTGTCGCTACACTCCTGCGGCAAAAGCCTCGTTGACCCGAACGTTCAATCTCTGTCTGCGACAAGTCCCCAAATAATGGTCCACTACATGCCTTGGTATGCGTCTAAACCGATCAGCGGCGAGTGGGGCTGGCACTGGACCATGAATCACTTCGATCCCGACACCATCGCCGACGATGGCCGCCGCGAAATAGCCTCTCATTACTACCCATTGATCGGGCCGTACGATTCAAACGATCCACACGCCTTGGAATGTCACGTCCTGCTTATGAAATTCGCGGGCATCGACGGCGCAATCATCGACTGGTATGGCATCAAAGATCACCGCGATTACGCCGCGATCCACCGCAACACAAACCACCTAATCTCGTATATCAAAAAGGCCGAATTGAGCTTCGCAATATGTTACGAAGACCAAACGATAAAACACCTCGTCAACGATGGAATTCTCCGCGAGAGCGAAGCCCTCAGCCACGGCCAAGAGGTCTTGCGCTGGATGCAGGACCACTGGTTTGTCGCCGACGAATATGCCAAAATTGCGAGCCGCCCTCTGCTCCTCGTATTCGGGCCGCAATACTTCAAAGGGGCGTCGTGGAAGGAGCTGTTTTCGGGCTTGCCGCAACCTCCGTACTTCTACACTCTGAACACACTTCAGGAAGGAGCTGACGGGGTATTCGGGTGGCCTCCAGTACACGGCGACCGCGTCGTGCCTCCCGCCGCTTGGCGCGCCTACCTAAGCCAGCTCTACGAGAAGGGCGGCGTCGGCACGGCATTTCCCAAGTTCCACGACATCTACGAGGAAGCCAGTGTGCGCGAAAGCTACGGGTACCTCGACGACCAAGAGGGAGCAGTTTTCGGGGAAACGTTAGAACTCGCCGGACAGAGCGCGTCGCTGATCCAGATCGTCACTTGGAACGATTATGGCGAGGGCACCATAATCGAGCCGACGATAGAGTTCGGCTATCGCTATCTCGAAGCGCTACAGAACTACCGCAGAAAGCACGCTGACAAAACTTTCCCGTACAGCGCAGAAGACCTGCGGCTGCCCATCGCCCTATACCAGCTTCGTCAGCAAGCAGCGGCAGCCGGGCAGGCGGCCACCCATCTCGATAGCGCCGCAGCATTTCTGTTCGCGTCGGAGAATGAGGCCGCGAGAAAAATACTGCTCCGGGACGCCATTGACTAGAGCGAACAGAGGAAATACCCTTTGACGACCCTTTCAACCCGGAGCATATCATGGGCCTAACCACTGACGAACGCCAGCAATTCCACGACCTCGGCTACGTAGGCAAAGAAGGCATCTACTCCCAAGCCGATCTCCAACCCCTCAAAGACGGCCTCACCGCGGTCATCGACCAGACGTGTGCCACTCTGCAAGAAGAAGGGCTGCTCGGCGCGGAGACTTTTGCCGCCGAACCCTTTGAAACCCGGCTCGGTGCCCTTTTCAAAGCCGATGTCGCAGTCGGCGAGCGCGTGACCCGAACGATCATGGGGCACGGCGGCGGCGGCTTCAAAGAACAAGCCATGCTCGACTTTTTGCGCCACCCGCCGCTCGTCTCCTGCATCGAAAGCCTCGTCGGCCCGGACATCATTGGCTCATCCGTGTACCGCGTACGCCCCAAGGCTCCCGGCTACTCGCGCGGGGCCGTGCCTTGGCACCAAGACTCGGGCTACTTCATGCCCCACTGCGACGGGAGCCTGATCGTAACCTGCTGGATTCCCCTCGTCGATGCCACCATTGAAAACGGCTGCCTATACGTCCTCCCCAAATCGCACCGCAGCGGCGTCTATCGCCACTACACCGGCGGGCAAGGCGGGTATCTCGAAATCGCCCGCGAAGACCTACCGGCCCCCGAGCCGGTGGCCTGCCCAATGCGCGCCGGCTCGGTGCTCTTTATGACCAATCTCACCCCGCACGCCTCCTTTGAGAACAACACCGACATCGTCCGCTGGAGCGTCGATCTCCGCTACCAAGACGCCGAAATCCCGAACAACATCGACGAAGACCCCGCAGACTTCGACCCAGAACGCGAGCCGGTCACCATGGCCTGCTGGCCTGGGGAGGGCGACTTTGTCATCAAAGACGCGCAAAATCCAGCGCACGAAATCACCGACATCGCCAAATTCAAGGAAATCCGCACCCGCTACGAACAGACCCCCGTACGCAACCCCGGCCGCGGCTGGACCCCTTTCGCCGAGCGCCAGAAGACTTGAACGCTACTCTGCGCCCATCTGCGCCCATCTGCGGATCACTCTATGACCAACAACAAGCCCCTAAATTTCACCCACTGGATTTTCGATCTCGACAACACCCTCGCCGATAGCGCCATTGATTTCAAGGCTATGCGCGAGGAATTGGGCCTGCCTTTGGGGAAAGGTATGCTCGAAGAAATTGATACCCGCCCCGCTGCCGAAGCGGCTGTGCTCAGACGCCGCCTTGCCGCGCTCGAACGCGAGTACGCCCTCCGCGCCCAGCCCTTACCCGGCGTCCACGCACTGTTGAACTCACTGGTCGAACGCGGTTTCCGGCTCGGCATCCTCACCCGCAACAACCACGCCAATGCGTTGCAGACGCTCGCCATCTGCAACCTCGCCGAATTCTTCGATCCCGCCCACGTCTTAGGCCGCGACGAAGCCGCCCCCAAGCCCGACCCCGATGGCATCCGCAAGCTGCTCGCCGCCTGGGATGCTGCGCCCGCAACCGCCGTAATGGTCGGCGACTTCCGCTACGACCTCGAAGCTGGCCGCCGCGCCGAAGTCACCACCATCTACTACGACGCTGCGGGTCAAGATCTCTGGACGGCCGAAGCCGACTTCCGCGTCCAAAGCCACGGCGAGTTGCTTGCGCTGGTGCGTCGGGCACACGGCTGAGAACATGCTTGCCACCAACAAAGACGGTTGACCATGTTCGCTACACAACTCGGCTGGCTGCGCCGATCCGCTTTTTGCGCCTTTCTACTCTCGCTTGTAGCCGGGCCGTCGCTCGGCCAAACTGCATTCATCAACGAAATTCACTACGACAACACGGGCAAGGATACCGGCGAAGCCATCGAGATCACCGGGCCAGCCGGGATCGATCTTTTTGGCTGGGCACTGGCGCTCTACAACGGGAGGAATGGCACCTTATACCATACTAAGCTCTTGAGCGGGATCATACCGGATCAGGCCAATGGGTTCGGAGCGATCGCCTTCAGCTTTCCAAGAAGCATCCAAAACGGTTCCCCCGACGGGATCGCCCTAGTCGCCAACGGCGAGGTCGTCCAATTCCTCAGTTACGAAGGGACGTTCACGGCAGTAGGTGGTCCCGCTGACGGCATGACCAGCACTGACATCCGAGTTGCCGAATCCAATTCCACGCCAGTGGAATTTTCCCTGCAACTAAAGGGCACCGGCACCGCGCCGGGTGATTTTTTTTGGAGCATACCGACCCCATCTAGCTTTGGTGCCCCAAATGCCGACCAAGTCTTCGGCACAGACGCGGCCTCTCCCCCGGTACTCAAAATCTGCAAAATCCAAGGGGCAGGCCACACCTCACCGCGCAAGGACGAGCAGGTCTCGACGCGGGGCATTGTAACGGCGGTCGCACGCAATGGTTTCTACTTCCAAGACCCAATCGGCGACGGCGACGAACGCACATCCGACGGGATGTTCGTCTATACCAAAAGCGCCCCAAAGGTCGCCATCGGCGACGAAGTACAGGTGACCGGCACCGTGATCGAATACATTCCCGGCGGTGCGGCTACCAACAATCTGTCGATAACCCAGTTCTCGCAGCCCGACCGCATTCAGACCGTGTCAACCAACAACCCCACGCCGGCTCCAGTGGTCCTTGGCGCGGCCGGCCGCCAGCCGCCGACAAGGGTGATCGACAACGACAACTTCGCAGTTTTCGACCCAGCCGAGGACGGCATTGACTTTTATGAATCGCTAGAGGGAATGTTGGTGGAGGTGCAGAACGCGGTCGCCATTAGTCCGACCAACCGCTTTGGCGAAATCGTCGTCCTCGCCGATGCAGGTGCGGGGCAGCCGCTCAACGCGCGGGGCGGACTGAATCTGACGCCGGATACCCTACATCCGCAGCGCATCCAGCTCGACGACAGCCTACTTCCCGGTCCCATGCCGGCCGCCCAAGTCGGCGATGCCCTCGGCCATGTGCGCGGCCCGGTTAGCTACCGCTTTGGCAACTTTGAGGTGCTCGTCTTGACCAAGCCGGTGGTCGAGAGCGCTGGCTTGGCACCAGAAACGACCACCCTCGTCGGCACGGCCCAGCATCTGACGGTGGGCAGTTTCAACGTGTACAATCTCGATCCCAATGACGACGACGAAAGTGCGGACCTAGCGGACGGTCAATTCGCAGCCATTGCCGACCAAATCGTCCATCGCCTGTGTGCGCCGGATGTGCTGGCCTTACAGGAAGTGCAGGACAACAGCGGCGCGGCCAACGACGGCACCACTTCAGCGGACCAGACAGCGCAAACGCTCATAGCCGCCATTGCTGCGGCCGGTGGCCCGAGGTATGAGTACGCAGACGTCGCGCCCCCAGATGGGGCCGATGGCGGCCAGCCGGGCGGCAATATCCGCGTTGCGTACCTCTACCAGCCCGCTCGGGTGGCCCTGATTGGTTCGGTAGAGCGCATTGAAGACGACGCCTTCCGCCGCAGCCGCAAACCGCTCAAGGCCGCATTCGATTTCAAGGGAACCAAGCTGACGGTGATCAACTGCCACTTCTCGTCCAAGTCTGGTAGCCCACCCCTCTTCGGTCGAATCCAACCGCCGACCAATGGCGGGCTCGCCCAGCGCCTCGCCCAGGCCGCGTTCATCCACGACCTCGTCGCCGGGCTGCTAGCCGCCGATCCCAACGCCAACATCGTCGTGCTCGGAGATCTCAACGAAAGCCCGTTTCCGCTCGCCCCAGTGCAACCGCCGCCGGGCGATGTGCTCGGAACGCTCGCCGGTACGCCGCCGATCCTCTTCAATCTCGGCGACGCGGTGGATGGGGATTTGGCCTATTCCTATAACTTTCAGGGCATTTCCCAGCAGCTCGACTACCTGCTGGTCAGCGCGGCCCTGCTCGCGCTCCAGCCCGAGTTCGACCATGTCCACGTCAACACCGAATTCCCCAACCTTCGGCGGAGCGACTCGACTGAGCTCGCCGAAGTCTCAGGTCGAAGCCAAGCCAGCGATCACGACCCCATCCTTGCCCGATTGCTGCTTTACTAGGAACCCCGCCGTCCACTCCTTCGCATATTGCCCGCGTTCTGCTGGCCGCCTCGGGGCGAAAAAAAACTACTGCGCTGCTGATCAGCGCGGTTGCCGCCCCTGCCCGACCCGCGCCCGGCCTTCTCCTTGCGCTCGTGCGCCTCGCTCAGATGCAGCTTTTGTCCCTCAAATTCCTTGTCGTTGAGATGGGCGATAGCCTCTTCGCCTTCGTGCCGGGTAGCCATCTCCACGTAGCCGAAGCCGCGCGATTCGCCACTTTTCTTGTCTCGGGCGATAGTGGCCGCCACGACCTTTCCATACGGTTGAAAGAGCTGGACCAGTGCCTCTTTTTTAATTGTCTTCGCCAAATTGCCTACGTGTATGTTCACAGTGTACTCCTTTCGCTAGCGCGGATTGTTTTTCTCTGAGCGTCTGTCTTTCATCTCGCCATCGCGTCCTTTCCCTAATCAGCGTCTATCTTCTCGGCCAGCCAGACCTTGATCAACGACTGATAGGGTACGTCCCGCTTGTTAGCCGCGATCTTGATCCGCTCTAGCAACTCGACCGGCAATCTCAGGGAAATCGCCTTGGTCGAAGGTTTGAGGTTGGGGAAGCGAACGCGCTTGGCTTCGCTCCAGTCAACATAGTCGGTCGAATCGTGGCTCTCCCAAAAGGCCCGCTCCTCGGCCTCGCTCTTAAAGGCGGGAATCGGTTTGCGTTTCTTGCTCATAACGAGTTCGCTCCTTGCGGCTCATACTTCGGGCAGAAATGACGCGAATCAGGGTGTTCGCCTCGCGAAGCGTGAATGTTACGTGAAGCCGGCGTCCAACCTGAGTTACACCCAAGGCGTGAAACCGCGGCTCCAATTGACTGTGGGCTACATCCTCGACCAGCAGGAGCGGTTCATTGGCAAACACTTGCTCTGCTTCAGCCTGACTAATCCCGTGTTTGTCAGTACTCTTGCGGGAGTTACCTAGATCCCATTGAAAACCGACGACTCGATCGAGGTTAATCATTTCGCAAGTCGTATATATTCATAATATACAATATACGTGCCCATCCAAGTAATTGCACAACGCTCCGAGTGTTTCCTCAGCGCTGCATCCGCGTCTTTCCGTACCAATCCATCATCCGCTCCACCATTGCTCCCCGCGCACCCGCATGAGCCGGATCGTCGTACAAGTTGTACAGCTCGTCCGGGTCCTCTTCTAAATGATACAACTCCCCGTAGGGTTCCCCGGGGTAAAAAACCAACTTCCACGCCTCGGTTCGCGCCATGATGCGCGGGCCGTACTCGGAAAACACAGTCTCGTGCAATACGGCCTCTTTCCCGCGCAACAGCGGCCCCAAAGAAAATCCCGCCGCCCCGGCCAACGGCCCCAATCCCACCATTTCCAAAAGTGTGCATTTTGCCGATGTTGACGGTGTGGTAGCCGCCGTCTTTAAGCTGCTCAATCCAGTTAGGCTGGTCGGGCGTCAGCCACGCCTCGTTGCGGTCAATGCCGTGGGTGTGGACGTACTGGCCCGAGACGATGCTGTTGCGCGACGGGCCGCAAACGGCTCCTTGCACAAAGGCGCGACTGAACGCCACGCCGCGAGCGGCCAGCCGGTCGATGTGCGGGGTGATGACGTGGTCGTAGCCCAAGCAGCCGAGCGTGTCCCAGCGCTGCTGGTCGGTGACGATCAGGACGATATTGGGCGCACTATTCTCTGTCTTGCTCATGCTTCGCAACGGCCTTTTCCAATTCGGGCAGCAGCACGTTTTTGACCCAACTAAAATCTGGATTGATCGCAAGCGCCTTTGCAAAGGCTGCTCGCGCCAGCGCTAGCTCACCTCGGTCTTGGTACGCGAGGCCGAGCCAAGCGTAGGTGCGGCTGTGTCCCCATGCGGGGCGGATGGGGTCGAGTGGCTCTTCTCGGGCAAAAAGTTCGGCGGCGCGCTGGAATCCTTGCAGGCCCTTCTCTTTGCTGCCACCAAACATTTTAGGGGTGTTAAAGTCGCGGATGGCCGCGCACAGCGCGACGCGCGGATTATCGGGTGCGAGCTGCGACGCTTTTTTCAGGGCCTGCTCTGCTCTGCGCCCCAAGACCATACCCTTGATCGGCTTGAGGCCGATCTGTCGTCCGTACGCGCTCGATAGCAGGACGTATGCTTCGGCCGCTTGCGGGTCGATCTCGGTAGCCTTTTTCAAATGCTCGACAGTGGCTTTGAGGTGTTCAGAAGCCGCACCTTTGTTTTCCTCGCCCGCGGCCAATAGGTAATCGGCGATGCGGTAATTGGCCAAGGCAATGTAGTAGTGGCCCCACGACTCGGCTGAGCTCGTCGAAGCCGCGGCCAAGCTGGTGTCGGCTAAGGCGCGCTCAAACGCAGCTTTAGCCGCGTACATTGCGTCGAGGGAGCCTCCGTTTTCACCAGCTCGCAGCATCTGTTTGCCGCTGACGAGCAGGCTGTCGGCGGAGCTACCTGTCGCCAGCGCACGAACAAAAGCGGCGAGCGAAAAGACAAAAGCAAGCGCAAGCAAAAAGCGCGACATACACATCCTTTCGCCGACCGCACGGTCGGTATGAAGCAATGATTCAGGGAGAAGGCTGTATTTAGGAAGTTCCGCTTTTTTCGACCTTAGCCACCCCACAACTCCAACAGTCCGTAAACGCCCCCGGGCACTCCTCGCCGCACGCGGCGCAGGTCCACGGTGCTTCGTCTTCCGCAGCCGTTGCAAACAGAGCGTCGATGTGCGACCTCGCGGTCGCGACCTGTTTGTCGTCCAAGACCCACAACTCCGGCCAGCACTCAATCGGGGGCAATTCGCCCACGCCGCCGAGCAGGTGCTGACCACGCAAGACGCATTCAATGCCCTGCGCGGCCAGCGAGTTTTTGAGGTGGCTAAGCATGGCCAAGTCCTGCGTAGTGTACACTCGTTCCATCGTCTGCTTCCTCCTTCGGCGTTACGCGCTGGCCGCAACCCGCTCCCGCAAGGCCGGCAGCAACCGCGCCACTTCATCTTCCAGCAACGCTAGGGCTTCCTCAGCGTCGGCAAACGCTTCGGTTCGGCTGAGCTCACCGTCGAAGCCCTCGCGCCCGATTTCCTCTAACCGATGCGCGGCGTCGGCCGCCGCCGCCGCCCCAAAAACGTGCGCCGATCCTTTGAGCGTATGCGCGGCCCGCCGCAGCTCGGGGCCGTCCGCACCGGCGATGTACTCGCGGATCTGCTGCATCAACTTGGGACACTCGGCAAAAAACATCTCCGCGAGTTCGCGCAGCATAGCCTCGTCGCCGCCGACGTTTTCGAGTGCGGAATCCCACTCGAAGGGCAAATCCGCAGGCGCGGGCAGTCCCGCCTCAGCATTGGGACCGCCACCCTCCACGGCCGCGTATAGCTGGTGCGGGCGCACGGGCTTGGCGACATAACCGTCCATGCCCGCGGCCAAGAAGCGGTCGCGGTCGCCTTTCATCGCGTGGGCCGTCATGGCAATGATTGGGACGTGCCCGCCGGTCTGTTCCTCTGCACGGCGAATGGCCGCCGTGGCTTCTAGGCCGTCCATCTCCGGCATTTGCACGTCCATCAGCACCACGTCAAAAGGCGGCTCGGCTGAGCTCGCCGAAGCCTGTGCAGCCACCTGCTCCACGGCCGCACGGCCATTGCTCACTACCACTACCGAGTGGCCGCGCTCCTCCAACAGCCGCACGGCCACTTGCTGGTTAATCGCCCCATCCTCGGCCAAGAGGATGCGGCGTGCTGTCCGGCCCCAACTCTCGACCGCTACCGGCTCGTCCTCGGGTGCTTCACCGCGCCTTGTTTCCTTCGGCGGGACGGCTGCTACGGCCTCGCTAATGGCCTCTAGCAGATCAGATTGCTTAACCGGCTTGAGTAGGCTGTGGGCAATGCCCAAGGAGCGCGACCGCGCACTGTACCCGGTTCGGTCGGCCGAGGAAAGCAGCAGCACCGGCACTTGGGCAAACGCCGCACTCTCGCGGATTATCGCCACCGTTTCTAGGCCGTCCATCTCCGGCATCATCAGATCCATCAGCACGAGGTCGAACGGCGACTCGGCTGAGCTTGCCGAAGCCTGCGTCGCTGCTTCCAAAGCTGCGATGGCCGCCGTGCCGCTCTCCACGAGCTCAGCCTCCATCGCCCAGCTTTTGAGGATCTCTTCGAGGATCCGCCGATTGGTCGCATGATCGTCAACAACTAAAACCTTTAGCCCCCGCAGCGAGACCAGATCGGTGCGCTTGGTCTTCGGCGTCCCCAGCCCCAAGCGGATCGTGCAGTAAAAAGTGCTGCCTTTGCCCTCCTCGCTCTCGACCCAGATGCGACCTCCCATCAGCTCGACTAGCTGCTGCGAGATGGCCAAGCCCAAGCCGGAGCCGCCAAAGCGCCGCGAGGTCGAGTCATCGACTTGGCTGAAAGATTCGAATATGCGCGCCTGTTTCTCCGGCGCAATGCCGATCCCGGTGTCGCGCACCCATAGGCGCAGGCACACGGCGTCCGGCAAAGCCTCTTCCACGGCGATGCCAACTTCCACTTCGCCTTCCTCGGTAAACTTGACGGCATTGCCCACCAAGTTGATCACCACTTGGCGCAAGCGACGCGGGTCGCCGAGCAAGCGATCGGGGACATCTGCGGGGGTATGGCACACCAACTCGATGTTTTTGCTCGCTGCGTGCATAGCTAGCGTCTGTACGGCAGTGCCCACCTCGTCGCGCAGATCGAACTCGATCTCCTCCAGCGCCAAGCGTCCTGCTTCGACTTTGGAGAAGTCGAGGATGTCGTTGAGCAAGGACAGTAGGGACTCCGCCGACTGCTGCACCAAGGTCAAGTAGTTGCGCTGCTGCGCTTCGAGCCGGGTGCGTCCCAACAGCTCGGTCATGCCAATGATGCCGTTCATTGGAGTGCGGATCTCGTGGCTCATATTGGCCAAGAACGCGCTCTTGGCATGGTTGGCCGCCTCGGCCTGTTCTTTGGCGTCGCGCAGAGCTTCCTGCGACTCTTCGAGTGCCAACAGGGCCTCGTGCTCGGACTGCGCCGTCTCCGCGGTCAGGCGGTATTGCTCTTGTAGCTGCTCTTCCGAGCGTCGCCTTTCCGCATCGACCCGCGAAAGCGACGCCGCGTTCCACCAAATAATCAGGGCAAAGGCCAAGATGTTGAGCAGTGTAAATAGCGAGAGGCCAAACTCGTAGCCATAGAGGCTCTCGACCTGAATGCGCACCCAGTCGAGTACGAGGGGAATGACAAAGGCGGCCGGCAAGAGGCGGCGCGCCACCGAGCCGCCCTCCGTAGTGCTGATGATGGTCGCGACTGGCTCGCGGTGCGGACGAGCACACAGCAGGCCAAAGCAGAGGATGAGGAATTCGGTGGCCGTGTCGGGGACGACCGGGACGAACCCGGATACTCCATAGAGCAGCAGCACGTTGTGGAAGTAGCTGCTCATCGACAAAAGTCCGATGACCGTCGCCGCGAGCACACAGATCTGCGACAGATAGGCGTGGCCTCTCACTCGCACATCCATCAGCACCAAGGCCAAGCCTATCAGCAAGAAGGAAAACGCTGCATTAGGCGACATCCGAGAGACGCCCAACTTGAAGTAAAAAAGGTATGTATCGACGCCCCGCTCCCAGTTGTACTGATAGCCGATTAACTTGAGCACAGCGATCAGCACCACGACCGCCCCTAGCACCACACCCGCATATCGCCGCCAGCGGCTCAGCGGCTCGGCCTGTAACAACAAAAGCGCCGCGCCGGCCCAAATAAACTGCATCGCCACGAGCGGGTGCGTCGCCACCCAACTGATGTGCATGAAGCTTTTGAGGTATTCGTCGTCGGCGTTCCAGCCCCACAACACCAGCACGCCCGCTAGCACGGTCGTGAAGGCGGCCAGTCGCGCCAGCCAGCCAGTCCAGCGAAGGAAGCGGGGATCGCCCCCCATAGCTAACCTGCTACGGCTTCCCGGATAGACCGGGCCAAGCTCTCGCCATTGATCTGCGTTTTGATTAGGTAATCGCGAGCGCCGGCCGCCACGGCCTCTTCGGCGAGTACTTCGTCATCGAGGCCTGTCAGGACCAGTACGGGGATATTCGGGACGGTTGCTTTGACGCGCTCGAAGGTGGCCAACTCTTGGCTGTCGGGCAGTACTAGGTCGAGCAGGATTGCGTCGATGCCACCGGCTTCTAACCGAGCCAGGCCGGCCGCTAAGTTATCGACCGCTTCCACGGCAAATTCCGGTTTTAGAAAGCTCTGCAACAAGCGGGCGTGAATGGGATTGTCCTCAAAGAGCAGGACGGATATCGGAGAATTAGTCATAGTGCGTTATTCATCCATTCGGTGGGACCGTAATCCGGTTGTATGAGCTATAGCAATCCTGCGATTCGAGCTGCGGATCGTCTTGTGAACTATATTGCGTCCATCTGCGTCCATCTGCGTCCATCTGCGTCCATCTGCGGATTATCTAGTCGTAATTGCTCGGCACGTGGTCGCCCAAAAGCCGCCGCTGCCGCGGCGTAGCCCGCGCCAACAGAGCCGCGTCGAATTGGAATTTGTTCAGATAGGGTGGGTACTTCTGGGTGATAATGCGCTGGGCGTAGTGTACTTGGAGCAGGTAGCGCGTCTGCTCGCTCGTATTGGCCGTGCCCCGGTGCCAAACCTCGCAGCGGAACAGTACGCAGTCGCCGGCCTTGCACAAGATGCTCTGCTCCTCGACGCCCTTAAAACTAGTCTCACCCGCTCGGGGTCGCCGACCCGCGCGGTGGCTGCCCGGCACAAAGCGAGTCGGCCCCAGTTCCTCGGTCAGATCGTCGAGATAGTAATGGGCCGTAGTGATAAAAATCGGAATCTCTACCGCTGGGTGGTCCATGACTTCTTCCGGCAGGGTCAGCGGCTGCCAGTCGGCGTGCAGGGTTTGGTCCGGGCGGCCCGGGCCGGTTATCCAAGCCGTCATGCCGATGCAGTGGCAATCGTCGCCGTGTACTGCCTCGACCAAGTCGATGATTTCAGGCCGGTCCAAGTACTGGGCGAAGATCGGTGCGCGGTTGAAGGCGTTGTTGATGCTCTTGTTGATAAACCCGTGCGCGGCCGGGTCAGTGTGGCGGTCGTAGCTTTCCTCCAGCGCGGTCAGCTCGTCCATGGCCTGGCGCAATTCGGCGATCTCTTGCTCGTTGAGCACTTGGGGAAAATAGGCGTACCCGTCTTCCTTCATCGCCTGCACATAGCCCTCGAGATCGGGCCGCGCCACCAGCGGCAACGCCGTTGTCATAGAGCCTCTCCAGAGCAGGTGGTGGGTGGTCAGTCCCCCTCCCTTAGGGCGAGGTGCGGGGTTGGGACTAACCACTAACCACTGGCCACTGACCACTAATAGTACGGATTTTCTCCCGCGGCGTGATCCGTCGCGTCCTCTACAGCTTCCACCTCGGGCACGGCTTCCTTGATC
Source organism: Gemmatimonadota bacterium (assembly GCA_009840005.1). Next base: position 35,908 of record VXOR01000109.1, on the reverse strand, counting down.
ATGCGAATGATGCCCTGTTTGAGCGTCACATCGGCTTGGCCGCAGCCCTGACAGCCCCCGCCCATCTGCACAAATACCGTATTGCCCTTGATATCTACTAAGGTCACCACGCCGCCGTGCGAAGCCACGCCCGGGTTGATTTGGGTTTCGATGACGCGGTGGACGGCCTCGGCCACCGGGCCGCTCAGGTGCGCGGGCATCTTGCGCGGACGCTCGATCTTGAAGCCCGAACCCATAAGCCCATCTACGTAATCCACCTTGGCTTCCGCCAACAGATCGGCGCTTTCGGGATCCATGTACACGTCAAATCCCTCGAAGTGGACGACCTGATCGTCGCCGCCTATCTGCTGATCGGAGATGAACGCCAGCTTGTAGTCAACCTGCTTGGCGGGGTCGAGGCGGGCACCGATGCGCAAACCCTTGACTGGCTTGTCGCTGGCGGCGACTAGATCGGCAATTTTCTCTTCTGCTGCTTCAGTAATGGTAATCATGGTCTGTCCTCCGTCGAGACGTAACTGTTTGATAATACCGAGACAATGGGCGGCGACGCAAGCGGCCCATTCCTAGAATCTCGGGTCAACCGGCGCGCTTTCCAACGCCAAGACCCCAAAGACGCATTCGTGTATCCGGCGCAAGGGCTGTCCGGCGACAAACCGCTCCAAGCCCTCCACCCCCAGCGCAAATTCCCGCAGGGCCAACGCCTGTTTGCCCTTGAGACTGCGGCGGCGCAAAAGCTCTAGGCGCTCCGTGTACTCAGGCCCGTAGATCAGCCGCAAATACGCGCGGCCCCGGCACTTGAGCGCCGGCTGGACGAGGCCGCGTTCACCTGTGCAGACGAAGTCTAGAGGCTTAGCGACGAATCCCTCGCTGCCGTTTGCGGTCAATTCCTCCCACCACCGAACTACTTCGCCGCTGCTGTCCATGTCGTCCAAAATCACCCGCCGACGATCTATCGCGCACAGCAAATCCGGCCCGGCCGCGCAGAGCTTGTCCAAGGTCTCCAGATGCCATGCGTGGGTCTGGTTGACGTGGACTTGTCCCTCCGTGGCCAAGAGGTGAAAAGGAGCTACTTTGAGATCCTTGAGTGAGTGCACGGGCCAGCAGTAGGGGCGATAGGCCGCGGCGTAGTGCGCCACGGACTCGGCCCGGATGCGGCAACGGCTCAACAGCTCGCCTACATCCACGCCCCGCGCCGCCGCCTGCTCCAGCGCACCCACGGACGCTGCCAGCGACATCCGCGCCGCCGCGCCCACCGCGGCGTACTGGTCTTCGAGTAGCTGCTGCGCCTTGGCCGACCAAGGCATGACCTCGGCGTCGAGTATGGCCCAGTCCGTCGCCAGCGTATGCCACAGTTCGCTGCGCTCAAAGGCCCGGCGCACATGATCCAAGATCCCGGCTTCCAAGCCTGCATCCGTAAAGAAGCGGCGGCCCGTGCGCGTGTAGCAGATGCCCGCGCTGCCGTCCTCTATGCCAAAGCGCCGCTGCGCGGTCGCCGGGTCGCGGCAGACGACCAGCACGGCCCGCGAGCCCATCTGCTTCTCCTCGCAGACGAGCTCGCGCACGCCGCAGCGGCGATAGTACGCCAAGACCTCGTCCGGGTGTTCGAGCAGGTCGGGGCGGGTGCTGGTTTGGGGCGGGGCCATCGTCGGCGGCAGATAGACCAGCCATCGGTGATCAACGGCAAAGCGGCTCATCACTTCCAGCGCTGCGGCCGCCCGCTCCGCATGGACGAAAACTCGGCCCATCAACCGCGTCTCCACGCGCCGGCCTTTGGCTGAGCTCGGGCGTTCGGCGAGCTCAGCCGAGCCGTCGAAGCCCCCAGCCACATCCGCTAAGTCGAGCACATCGTCGTGCGTCTGTTGCGCCGTCAAGGGGCGGACCGGCTCGGAGTACTGCGCCTTGGCCGGAACAGATACGAGTTCCAGCTCGGGATAGCGCAGCGCTGTCAGCGCGCCGCCAAACACGCAGCCAGTGTCGATGTTGATCGCGTTGTTGACCCACTCTGGCTGCGCCACAGGCGTGTGGCCATAGACGACGCGGGCGCGGCCCCGATACTCAGCCGCCCAATCGCGGCGCACCGGCAAGCCAAATTCGTCTTCTTCGCCCGTCACGTCTCCGTACAGAGCAAACGCCCGCACGGCCCCGGACGCGCGGCCAGCCATTTCCTCCTTCATACCAGCGTGCGCTACCACTAATGCACCCCCGTCGAGGACGTAGTGGCTGACTAGGCCGCCGAGAAAGGTTTCGACCTTTTTCTTGAACTCCGCCGTCTCGCCAGCCAATTGGGTCAGCGTCTCCTCCAAGCCGTGTGTGCGTTGGACCTTCCTGCCCTGCAAGGCCCTTACCAAGCGTGCGTCGTGGTTGCCCGGCACGCACAGGGCCGCGCCCGACTCCACCATGCGCATGACCAGCGCGAGGACGCCGGGGGCATTGGGGCCGCGGTCCACCAAGTCGCCGACAAAGACGGCCTTGCGCCCTGGCGGCGGTTCCACCTTCTCCCCTGCAATGCGATACCCTAGCTGGTCGAGCAGGGCTTCGAGTTCGGCGCAACATCCGTGGACATCGCCGATGATGTCAAACGGACCGCGCTCCTCACGGCGGTCGGGCCACAGCTTCTCCCGCACCGTTTCGACCCGCGCCACGTCGGCAGGTGAGCGCAGCGCAAAGGTGCGGCGAAAGCCCTCGCGCTTGAGGCCCTTGAGGCCGCGGCGTAGCTGGCGGTATTGTCGGGGGATTACGTGGGGGGGCAAGTCGCGGTCGGTGCGCGTGGCCGCGCGCTCTTCGCAAAGCGCCTGGGGCAGGTCGAAGACGATGGCCACCGGCTGGGCGTGATAGCGCTTGGCTAGTTCCACCAGCGGCTTGCGCGCCTCGGGCTGGACGTTGGTCGCATCTACCACGGTCAACAGGCCCCGCGCCAAGCGGCGGGCAGCGACAAAGTGCAGGGCGGCGAACGCATCGTCCGTGGCCTCTAGGCTGTTTTCGTCGTCTGCCACTACTCCGCGAAAAAAGTCCGCAGAAAGCACTTCGGTCGGGAGAAAGTGCTCGCGGGCAAAGGTCGATTTGCCCGCGCTAGAAACGCCGATTAGCACCACCAGCGAGAGATCGGGTATCGAGAGCCGCACTTTTTCGTCAGCCACGAGTACCCCCCGCAGAGAAAATCGCCATCTGCGTCGGTGCGCCTAGCTCGGAATCCTCCGGGCCGACGGGCGCGATGCGCACGGCATATCCATAGCGCTTCCCCACCTCCTCGGCCCACGCCCCAAATTCCGCCCGCCGCCACTCAAAGCGGTGGTCGGGATGGCGAAATGCACCGGCTGGCAGTGCGCCCGACTCGACTGAGCTCGCCGAAGTCCAATGGGCGTTGTATTCGGCGTTGGGGGTAGTTATCACCACCGTAGCGGGTCGGGCGAACTCGAAAACGGCCCGCTCGCAGGCCCGTAGCTGCGGCGGATCCAAATGCTCGACGACCTCCACCAGCGCTGCGGCGTCGTACCCACTCAACCGAGCGTCGCGATAGGCCAGCGACCCTTGAAAAACCACAACCTGTTCGCCGCGCGGCAATCTCTCTAACCGCCGACGAGCGCGCGACAGGGCTTGCGGCGACACGTCCATTCCCGCCACTTCGGCGAACTGCACTTCCGCCGCCAACAGCGCGAGCAGCCGTCCCTCCCCACAGCCGAGGTCCAGCACCCGCCGAGCACCACTCGCCTTGAGTTCCTCGAACACGGCGGCTAACCGCTGCTGGTTCAAGCTCAGCTCCGCTTCAAGGGCCTCTTCCCTCGCGTGATCTTCGGCCTCTCCTGCTTCCTCTATCAAAAGCCGCGACAGCGCGGCCTGCTTCAGACCTCGCTGGTGCTTTAGGTAGCGCTCGACGACTAGGTCTCTCAACGGGTGGCCTGCCAGCCATTCCCCACCCCGCCGCATAAGTTTGTCGATTTCTTCCTCGCCCACGTAGTAGTGCTTCTCGTCGTCGAGCACTGGTATCAGCACGTACAGATGCGCCAGCATTTCTTTTAACGGCTGCACGCACGCTAGCTCGACCTCGTAATAGGGGCTGTTTCCCCACTCTAAAAAATGCTCGTCGAGCAAGAAGCCCCTAGCCTCCACCGCATATCCCAACGGCTCAAAAAGGCCGCGCAACAAGTCCTCGCCTCCCCGGCAGGGCAGCGCGCTAACGCCCACTCGCAGCGGCAGAGGCTCTTCCACTAGCTCAGCCCGTTCTCGGCACTGTCCGTTTAAGGCCGAGGTAAAAACGCGGGCAATGGCCACGCTGGTAAAGGAAGAGGCCGCGTAGGGACGATCATTGACATAAGACGCCAACGCGAAGTCGGGAGACATCGAGCGCCGCTTGAGCGCGGTTGGATCTACGTCGAGGAGCAACGCGGCCGTGCATCGTTCAGACGAGGCTTCTAAGTAGAAGACATGCGCCGTCCCAAAGGGCAGGTCGAAGGCTTGGGCGCGATCCGGGTGCTTGTGCAGGAGATAGCCCAAGTCCGTGGCGGGCTGATGGATCGTACTTATGGTCAGGAGCACAGCGCCCGCCCGCTTGCAGCCGAGTATCTAGTCTTGGGTGTTCTAATGGACATTTTCAGGTGGAGGATTTACCTTCTAGGCTATTAATCTCCCCCACCCACTCAAAGGTAGGTAAAAATGTCCGAGCCCGTAAGGAGGCCCCCCATGATCCAATTACCTAAGTCGATCCTCGGCATCATCGCCGCCGTCTTCGTCTTATTTCTCGTCAGTCCGCGCTTCTACCAAAGCGTCCCGGCCGGCCACGTGGGCGTCGCCACTCTCTTTGGCGAAGTCCAGTCCAAGCACTTTAGCGAGGGCTTGCACATCCCGGTCAACCCGCTCTACCAATGGCACTTATACGACGTGCGCCAGAAAACCCACTCCGAAACCTCCAACGTCCCTAGCCAAGACCAGCTACAGACCAAAATTGACGTCAGTGTCCAGTACCGCCTCGTCGCCAGCCAAACGCCGAGCATCCTAAAAGAGACCGGCACTATTAGCGACGTGCTCGCCGTGCACATCGTCCCCAAGCTGCGCTCGCAGATCCGCGAGCAGGGCAAGACCATCAAACGCGCCGAGGACTTCTTTTTGGAGGAGACTCAGACGACGTTGCAGGTCGCCCTACTCGAAGGACTCAAAGATTACCTAGGCACGAAGGGGGTCGCCATCGAGGCCGTGTTGATCCGCGACATCTCCCTGCCGCCCTTTATCACCAAGGCCATTGAGGCCAAAAAAGAGCGCGAGCAGGAAGTCGAAAAGCAAAAGGCCGAGTTGGAGCGCTTCACCACCGAGCAGGAACAAAAAGTCGCCGCCGCCGAGGCCGAAAAGAACGCCGCCTCAGCCGAAGCCGAGAAGCGTCGCTTGCTCGCTGACGCCCAAGCCTACGAAATCACCAAGATCAACGACGCCATTGGCCGCAACCCCAACTACGTCAAACTCCAAGCACTCAAGTCCCTCGAAGCCATCTCTAAGGATCCTGCCGCCAAGGTCTATTTCATCAACAGCGACAGCCCTTCACCGCTGCCCCTGATGCACCTAGGCGAAACCAAGTAGTATGCCGGCCAAATACCGCGTTGGCGTCATTGCCTCCGGCCGCATTGCCCGCGAGCACGGCCGCGGCTGGGCCGAGTGCGAGCACACTGAAATCGCTGCCATCGCCGACGCGCACCCCGAAGCCTTGGCTAGCTACGCCGCGGATTTCAACGTCGAAAAACAGTATCTCTCCTACCGCGAGATGCTCGACGTGGAAAACCTCGACATCGTCAGCGTTTGCTCTTGGGACCCCCAGCACGCGGAAATGTCCATTGCCGCCTGCGCCCGTCGGCCCCAAGCCGTGCTCTGCGAAAAGCCCATGGCCATCTCCTTGGGCGAGGCCGAGGCCATGGTCATCGCCGCCGAGCGCAACGACGTCAAGCTCGCCATCGGCCACCAGCGCCGCTTTTACTCTTGTTGGCGCGGGGCGCGGCGGATGATCGCCGACGGAGCCATCGGCAAACCGCAGCGGCTGTGGTCCGCGGTCAAGGCCGGGATGATGAACACCGGCACCCACTGCATCGACTTCCAGCTCTACGCCCTCGGCGATCCGCAGGCCGAGTGGGTCATGGGTTCGGTCGAACGCCACACCGACCACTTCGTCTTCGGCCATCGGGTCGAAGACCGCTGCGTGGGAATCATCGGGTATCCCGACGGGGTCGAAGGCGTGATCGAAAACGAGATGAACGATATTTATCAGGTGGGTGCCACCATCTACGGCGAAGACGGCATGATGGTCGTCAGCGACAACAGCCTGCGCTACATGACGGCCACCTCCGGCGGCTGGCAGGAGTTTGAACCCACCGATAAGAGCAGCGGTTACGGCAACGCCTTCGTCGATCAGGCCTACGGCATCTGCCGCTGGATTGAGGGCGATTTTGAGGACTACTACGGCAAGGCCGAGCACGGCAAGGCCGCCACCGAAATCATGATGGGCGTCTATGAATCGGCTAGGCTGCACGAGCGCGTGGCCCTGCCGCTGCAAACCCGCGACAACCCACTCGACGTCGCCGTCGAGGAGGGGCGCATGCCCGTTACCCGACCCGGCCATTGGGACGAGCGTTCCTTTTTGGTGCGCGGCGAGGGCATGAGCTGGATCAGGGAGTAGGGGGCGGTTTGAAACCGCCCCCTACGGCCACCGGCCTCGTCGAATCAAGGGCGTCCTGCCCGCGATCCCAAAGAGAATCGGGCCGAAAACCAACCACCGACCACGTACTGCGTAACTGATGTTACGCATGGGCATCGAGGTAATAGATGCTTCGACTCCGCTTCGCTCCGCTCAGCATGACATAGTCAAGCAGCAACCTAGCACTTGTCATGCTGAGCGAAGCGAAGCATCCCATACCTAGGAGCCTGTGCGTAACATCAGTGCGTAACATAAGTAGGTAATCATGCAGATCGGCCTCTTAGTCACCAATCGCCAACAGCTTGCAGAGTCCGCCGACTGGGACTTCGACTATCTCGAAGGCTCCCCCGGTCTGCTCGGCATCGATGCAGACGACCCACAAGCGACCGAGCGCGAGTTCTCTGCGCTTTTGAAAAAGCATCCGTTACAGATGAAGACGATGTGCGGTTTTATTGGCGACCCGCAGGGGCGCGGGCTAATGGTCGTCGGCCCCGACGTGAGCTTGGATCGGCTGCGTACTTTTGTCACGCGGGTCTTCGACCAGATGCAACGGGCTGGGGTCGAGGTCATCGGCTATGGAAGCGGCGGCTCGCGCTGGGTGCCTGACGGCTTCGACCGCGACAGAGCGCGCCAACAGGTCGCCGACTTCTTGCACCTGTGCGCCGACCTCGGCGAGCCACGGGGTGTCAAGGTCGCGCTCGAACCCTATAACCGCGACGACGCCAACCTGCTCAACACCGTCTCCGAAGCGACCGAGTTCATAGCGGAAGTCAACCGCTCACACGCCAAGCTGATGGCCGACTTTTTCCACATGAAGCTCAACGGCGAGTCTTTCGACGCGCTCAAAGAAGCCGGGCCTCACCTGATCCACGCCCATATTGCCGAGCCGGGCCGCGGCCGACCGCAAACCACGCCAGCCGACCACGCGCTTTTCCTACACACCTTGCGCGCATCCGGCTACGACGGGCGCGTAACCCTGAGCGGTGCGCTGCCGGTCTATGCCGACGACGGCGAGACCGCAGTCGCCCTCAAGAAGGCCATCGCGTGAAGGTCCCCTCCTTCGCCTACAGCCGCATGGTGGACCTTTCGCGCACCATCGCGCCGTCGGAAGGTCGCCTCATCCACTACCGCACGGCGCGCGTACCCGTTGACGACCCACCGACCGACCGCTGGTATATCACCACTAGCATCGAAATGGGCGGTCACGCCGGCACCCATGTCGAGGGGCCTTTACACGCCGTCCAAGACGGCCCGGCCATCGCCGACCTCGACGTCGAACGCTTTTTTGGCGAGGCCATCGTCTTCGACTTTAGCGATGCGCCGTTGGGCGAGTCGCTCTCGCCGGAGCAATTCCAACGGGCCGCCGAACCGGGTGGCGGCGTCCGTCCGGGAGACATCGCCCTCTTTCGCTTTGATTGGGATCTACGGGCTACCGCTGGTTCCTATCCGCCTTACCCCACAACCGAAGCCTTGCGCTGGCTCGTCGAAGCTGGCATCAAACTGCTCGGCATCGACACCCCCGGCTTAGATATTCCGGGCGACCGCAGTCTACCCAACCACCACCTGCTCTTCGCGCACGGCATTCCCCTAATCGAGAGCCTAGACCGCTTGGGCGACCTGCGACAACCCCGCGTGTACCTTTTCGCCCAGCCATTACCAGCGGCTGAAACCGACGCCATTCCACTGCGCGTACTCGCTTTTGAAGGGTAGCTGCGGATATATTATTGACGTGGCGGATGATCTTTATGTTTGCAGCTTGCACAAGCGACGACGATCCATCTTTGGCAGCCGATGCGTCATTTATCAAAAAAGGAGGAAATCATGCCTACCTATTGGCAGATATCAGCGGGTTCTGATCAGAGAGATTATTCAGATTTATTCTTGAAATATGGGATAGCCTTTGTTGGTGGAGGACTGGAGGAGAAGAATGTGAACCTTGGAGACATTATGGTTCTTAAACAAGGCAAAAGAGCAATAAAGGCAGCGGGTATTGTTGTTGAGAGGGACGGCATTTATAGGGGGTATGTAGATGAAGAGGGGTATGTAGTAGATGAAGAGGGACGTGAAAATAGAGAGATGCGTAGAGAATGGCTGTTAGATCATGATGGTTGGGTCTTGCCGGAGTTTTGTTACGTAGATTGGAAAAAACCCAGCAAGCCAATACCGGTCAGAGGTCTTAATATCGGAACCATACAACGCATAAACAAACAGAAACCTAAAGATGTTGCCGATGATATATTGGATACAAGAAGAATTATTGATCCTTCGACTGAACCATCGGAAACAAGAGAGGTAGACTATGACGACCTTTTGAATTTCTTAATAAAAGAGGGACTAAGACCATCTTCGTCTGATGAAATAACAAGTACTATTTCTAAAATAAGACTACTAGCGGATTATTACTATAACCAATATGGGTATCCATGGGAAGATCTTGGAGAACATGAAATAAGGACATTTCTGGTTATCCCTTTACTCTTAGCCCTTGGATGGTCGGAGCAACAAATAAAAATAGAATTAAAATGTAAGGGTGGAAAAATAGACATTGCCTGTTTCAGAAAGCCTTGCAAACGCAAGAATAGAGAAGAATGGAAAAAAGAATGTGTTGCAATTATTGAGACAAAAAGTTTTGGTGCTGGCCTAGATTACGCTCATAAACAAGCGAAGACGTATTCTGAAGATTTTCCTAACTGCCAAGCGGTGATAGCTACAAATGGTTATTGCTATAAGGTATATTTACGCCAAGATAATAAGTTTCAGACAATGCCCTCGGCGTATATCAATATGCTTAAGCCGCGAGATAGGTACCCACTAGATCCAGAAAACGTTGGGGGCGCATTGAAAGCAATTAAATGGCTATTACCAAATAATCTGATTTCAACCTCATATCAAAACACATCACGGAAGCCGGAATAAGTTTCTGCGTCACCCTACCAGCAGGCCAGCAGGCACTCGAAGTCAAGCACTATGACTCCCAAGGAACGAGGACATTTACCTCCGCGGCAATGCGCTGCAACATGTCGAGATGATCTTCGGTCAGTGGAATACCACTATGCTCTCGCGTCTGCTCGCGCTGCCATTCCAAGCTGCCGGGCACTTCGGCACTTGCCAGTCCCGGCATGGGGTTCAGTGACCGACTCTCGCGCAAAATGCGCGCAAGCTCTGCCTTATAAGCCTCCAAATCGCCCAACCGCGCCACATCAATCGCCACAATCGTAAATGCCCGCGTGGCACTCGAAAATTTTGGTCTGCTCGATTCGGGCGTCGCCGTGCCCGCTAAAATGCCCGCCAAGAACCACGACGTAAATCGCATCCCCAAACTCTTAAAAACAAAGTCTGGAAATGTCTGCAGTGCCTCGGCGAGTTTGCTGCGGTCTTTCAACATGTTCGCATTCATATCCAGCACAAACGGCGGCCCTTCTGCCGTTGGAATGCCAAAACACATCGGCGGGGCACCCATCGCATCCCACACCGTTGCATCAGGCTCCGTCGGTTTCTCCCAAGCAACACCTCCCGCCACGGAAAAGGTCGCCAAGTCGCGCGCCAGCGCCAGCCGCGCATAAATCCCCACGCTGCCCACATGCCCGTGATTGCGCGTACACGCAACGGCAATGCCATTTGCTTGCGCCTTTTCAATGACCGCCTCTGTCGCCTGCGTTGCCACCAAGTAACCCGCACCGCCATCGCCGTCAAAAATTGCCATTGAAGGGGCATCCATGATTTGGGCGATTTCGGGATGTGGGTTAATGCGCCCCTCTCTAAACTCAGCTACATACCGTTGCAACTGGCGCGTGCCGTGCGAGACCACCCCGCGCAAATCCACATCTACCAGATAGCGCGCAATCAACTCAGCATCGTCAGCGGGCAAATGGACTTTGCGCAACACTTCCGTGGTAAAATCGCGCAACACATCAGGCATGATGCGCCTAGCGTCTTCGGGAACAGAAACGGGCATGAAAGTCTCCCCTCTATAGCGATTTTCTTATTGCGAGCGCCAGAATCTCACCATGCGGATGTCCATGAGGCGCTTTACGCGGAGAACCAATGTTTAGTCATAAATTCAATATATTCAACAACTTGTCGGATAGATTGAACTCGCAGTCCTTGTCTATCGGTCTAGGCGACGGCATATTTTAACATAGAATCTATTCATTGTCGAACATTAAGGTGCGCCATGACCAGACGCAGACTCCCCATCGGCATTCAGGCCTTCGGCAAGCTGCGCACAGATAATAGCTACTACGTCGATAAAACGGCCTACATCTGTCGGCTGCTCGACGAGGGCTCGCATTATTTTTTGTCGCGTCCACGACGCTTTGGCAAGAGCTTGTTCGTGGACACGCTCAAGGAACTGTTCGAGGGCAACGAATCGCTGTTCGAGGGATTGTACATCCACGACCGCTGGGACTGGTCGGTGCGCCATCCAGTGGTACGACTGGACTTTAGCGGCGGCAACTTCAAAGAGCCCGGCTATGTGGAGGCTGCGCTCATGGAGCAACTCGCTGCGGCCGAACGCCGAGCCGGGGTCGTTTCCGAGTACGCCACGGCCCCGGGTCGTTTTGCCTTTCTGCTAGAGGCCCTGCACGACCGCGTCGGACAGCCGGTGGCGGTGCTGGTTGACGAGTACGACAAGCCGATCTTGGACGCCTTGGAAGTGCCAGACATCGCCCGCGCCAACCGCGACTTTCTGCGCGGCCTATACGCGATTATTAAGGCTAGCGACGCCCACATCCGCTTCACCTTCATCACCGGCGTCAGCAAGTTTTCCAAAGTCAGCTTGTTTTCCGGCCTCAACAATCTCACCGATATTACGCTCGAGCCTGAATACTCGGCTCTCTGTGGGTACACCGACGCCGATCTAGACGCAGTGTTCGCGCCGGAGTTACCGGGCCTCGACCGCGACCAGATCCGCGACTGGTACAACGGCTACAGTTGGCTCGGCGACGAGAAGGTGTATAATCCCTTCGACATTCTGCTGCTGTTTCGCCGCCGCCGCTTCGCCGCCTATTGGTTTGAGACCGGGACGCCGACGTTTCTGGTGGAAACCCTCTGCCAACGCCACATCCGTTCCTTGGACTTGGACGAGATGGAAGGCAGCGACGCCCTGCTTTCGACCTTTGATGTCGATGACATCGCCACCGAAGCGTTGCTGTTCCAGACCGGCTACCTGACGATTCTCGACGCGGAGGACCTCGGCGGCGAGATGCTCTATCAGTTGGGCTATCCCAACCGCGAGGTGCGGCAGAGCCTCAACCGCAGCCTGCTGCGTTACTTGGTGAAGGACACCACGCGACAGACGGCCAACAGCAGACGCTTGTATCGGCTGTTGGAAGTGAATGACTTCGCCGGATTAGAGACCCTATTCCACGCTTTTTTTGCCAGCATTCCCTACGAGTGGTATCGCAACAACGACATTGCGCAGTACGAAGGCTACTACGCCAGCGTGTTCTACTCCTATTTCGCCGGCTTGGGCTTGGATATTCGGGTGGAGGATAGCAGCAGCCACGGCCGGTTGGACATGGCGGTGCTGTTCAACGGCTGTGTCTATCTGTTCGAGTTCAAGGTGGTGGAGTTGGCGTCGGCGGGGGCGGCGATGGCGCAGTTGAAGGAGCGACGATATGCCGACAAGTATCGCGGCTTGGGGCAGCCTATCTACCTGATCGCCGTGGAGTTCAGCAAGGACGAGCGCAACCTAGCGGCGTTTGATGTAGAGCAGGCGTAAGCGACAAGGCCACTCTTCAAGACCCTAGAAAGACAACCGAAACAACCCGGTGCCTTGAGATGGGTTCAGAAGTCATTCCGCACCTTCTCCGGCACCCCCGACCTGAGCGAATCCCAACACGCTAGTCCTGTGGCGACGACCCTAGCCCCCTCGCGGACGCCGACCCAAGGCTTTGCGCCGTTCAGGACGCAATCGGCCATGTGCCGCAGCATGACGATCATCTCGCTGGCGTGACCTCGCTCCGATGAGAACTCGGTGGTGACTTTGCGCGAGGGCAGGTCGCCGGTGGGATCGAGGCTCTTTGCGCCATTGAGAATAGTGCCACGAGTTCCGTAAACGGCCAAGCTGTTCGTCGGGACATCGTGCGGGTGTACGATGCCGAGGAAGTTCGCAATGCGTCCGATCTTGCCGGATGTAAACTTCACGTTGATGACGAAGTTGTCCTCCTGGGGATATTCCGGCGCGACGCCGCTGCGCAACCCGTAACAGTGGACTTCGTCAATGTCGCCCATGAACCAGCGCAAAAGATCGATTGGGTGGCAAGCACCGCCCAAGATCAGGTCTTGCGGCATCTCGACCCGCCAAGGGGAGTAGTCATAGACCGGGCGGAGGTCGTGAACGTAGTGGGACTCGGCCATGAAGAGTTCGCCGATCTCGCCGGCGTCGCAGGCGCGCTTCGCCTCGATGAAGTCATACCTCCCGCGCAGACTCTGCGTGACGAGCAGCACTTTGCCCGACCGGTCAACAGCTTCCACAACCTGTTCGATCTCTTCCATCGTGTACACCATCGACTTGGTGACCATCACGTGCTTGCCCGCGTCGAGCGCGGTCAGGATCTGTTGCGCGTGAAGCGGTCCAGGCGTGTAGATGCCGATGATATCGAGGTCGCTGCGCGCGACCAGCTCGTCGAAATCAGATGTCAGAGCGTCGATCCCGAATTCGCGGCCGAGCGCTTCGAGCTTGTCCTGCCGCGTGTCGCACAAAGCGGTGACGCGAACCGGTAAGCTGCTGTTTTCCGGCTGATTGGCACCAAGCAGCGTTCTGCCGTGGCCAAGCCCGGCGACGCCGATGCTGAGTTGGCTCATTTTCGTTTTTCTCCTGGTTGAGTTGGCTAAGAGCCTCTAACCTGTCATGCCCCTTCGACAGGCTCAGGGGCCGACTCAGCGAAAGCACGCCCCTGAGCCTGTCGAAGGGGGCCGCGACATCCAGTTTGGTTAGGGCCTCTAAGATCACGCGGCCTTCCAACTAGTGATGAAGTCCGCCGTACCGTAATCCGCGGGCATCTCGTTGAAGTAGTGCTTCATCGGGGCGGCTTGGAAGCCCGGCACAAAGTGTTCCTCGTCCGCTTGCAGCAGATCCTCGAGCGGACTGAAGCGATCCCACAGCAAGCGCGCCTCATCCGAGGTGAATCGACCCGCGAACTCCGGCCCCCAGTTGAGCGTAATGGGGTGCTTCCCCAGAACGCGACGTTGGAGATCCTCGTCGATTCCACTGAGCGGTGGATCCTTGTGCAGTCGAATCGCCAGTGCGGCCTTGCACAGGAAGACCGTTGATAGCATTCTGCCCTTCTCGGCCCGCTCCGGATGGAGGCCATCCAAAGCACTCAGATACGCGGCCCCATCTCCCGCGACAACGGCCCGCAGCGCCAATTCCGTATGCTGCTTCATCTGCTCGCTGCGGTCGTTCCAGCGCGTGAACGCCGTCTGTGCGTCTGCGGAGATGTGTTCAGCAAACGAAAGGTCGTCTATCGAAGTAAAGGTCGAGAAGCCACCGTGAACGGTTCGCCGCATCTTGGGGCTGTAATTGCTGCCCCAGTGGAGAATCGGGAGGATATAGACGACGCCGTCACCGGCTTCAAGATGAGTCTGCACGCCAGTGGGCAGCGGGCGAGGGGAGGCTTCCAACATCACTTCGTTCTCTTCGGGTGTGTTCAGCCGCAGATGACTGCCCGGCACCACCCACAGGACGCTGTCGTCGTAGAGCGGGATGTTCCACTGGACGTAGCGCGGGCCTCCTTCGAGGATGTCGTCGATATAGCCCTGGAGCGGCGCAGTGTCGATGGGGTGAAGATCGCGGTGCCACTTCGCCGGGCCGTGGTCCCGGACGGGATTGCACATCATCATCATCTCTGTGACGGCCCCGTCCGCTATGCCGAGGAGCTCTGTGCTAACTCCGTGGATGTTCTCCTCGAGCCAAACCTCGACCGCCGGCGCGGTCTTCGGGTCGATCTGATTGACGAGCGGCGCCCTTGACAGTTGCAGGCGAGGCTGCGCCCCGGTCTCCCAAACGCCCCCAGGCGGGTCGCCTGTCGCACGCTCGGCCTTCCAGTTCTCGCGCTGGCGGTTGACGAGCGTCTCGTACGCCTGCCGGACGCGTTCGAGTTTGTCGCGTGGCACGGCTTCCTTGACAATGAGGTAGCCGGTTTCCAGAAATTCGTCGCGGTTGAGTTTCATGTTGGACTCCAATCAGGGTAAAGGAACGTTAGCCTAAGTGGACCTGTTACACGCTGCTTATTGAGCGAGTGAGCCATCGGATACGAACTGATATTCTAAGTAAAACTGATATAGATGCTCAATTGAGTAAAATGGCCGCGAGGCGAGCCCGGCCCCGTGTTGGGTTGAATAAGCACTGAAACCCACTACATTTGGAGTACTGCTGAGGGGAGTGTTACTTCGGGCTGAGGAATCAATACGAGAACAAACAATGGCAATGAAAACACGCATACTAGGTAAGACAGGTCTCAACGTCAGTGAGCTCGGACTCGGCTCTGGTTTTATGGCCGGTCAAGGGCAGGATGGTGTGAATCGTTGTGTGGATTATGCGATTGACCACGACGTGAACTATTTCGACACAGCCGCAAACTACGGGGACGGCAGGGATGAAACGATGCTGGGAGCCGCCTTGAAAGGAAAACGAGACAAGGTCATCCTTGCTACCAAAGTGGGATTTACAAACCGTGAGCGCTACCGCTTAGAGGGTCATCGCAGCGCCGACCAGCTCATGGAGCAATTCGAGAATTCCCTCAAGCGACTTCAGACCGATTACGTGGACATCATTCAGATTCACGAAGCGGACTACATGAAATGGTGGACTGACGATATCCCCGAAAATGAAGATGCGGGGGATTGGAGTGCACTCATTGAGGATGACACAGACTACGACTTCTCCAATGCGCCGGCGGTCAAATTCCTCGTAGATGCGAAGCGTAGCGGCAAGGCCCGTTTTATCGGATTGACGGCCAAGAATGCACGCGTGTTGGCGCGAATCCTGAAAGTGATCAAGGTTGATTCTGTCATGACAGCGCATCAGTTCAACCCGGTTTTCAGAAACGCTGTTGAATTCCTGTTCCCGACTGCTCAAGACCTACAGGTAGGCGTTGTGATCGGTGCACCATTGATGAAAGGTTGGCTTGCCGTTCCCCAAAACGCATGGCGGGAGAGTCCTCCCGATTGGATGGACGAGATTTTCAAGGCGTCCTATTTCAGGTTCCTTGATATTCATGCGGACGCGGATATTCCCATGGCAGAACTCTGTATCCGCTGGATGCTTTCCGAGCAAAAGCAACAGTCCATCGTTGTTGGTTTCAGTAATCTCCAAGAAGTCGAATTCAATATGTCTGCTGCGCTTCGTGGAGTACTCCCGGACGATCTCAACGCTGCGATAGAGGAGGTTGGGATTGTTCATCCTCTCATCTATCAAGGGCGGACGCGGATCTGAAGTCTCCAACTGTCACGAAGGGGCTGGGGTTGTAACCGCCAATCATCGCTTCAGCCTCCCCGCAGGGCCGACGTATTGATTGACCCCTTGTGGAACGTGCATCATATTCGGTTTGAGAAGTTAATCGCACTCGTGCGTCCAATACGCCGAGGGCGCGATGACACATCAAACAGGAACCCAATCCATGCCCCAACTAACCCCATCCCAACTCGACCAATACCACGAACACGGCTTCGTCCTCGTCGAAGACCTCCTCGATCCCACCGCCGACATCGATCCCGTCTTAGCCGAATACGACGAAGTCCTCGACGAGCTCGCCGACGAGCTTTTCGCCGCAGGGCAGATCGCCTCTACATACGCCGACCTCGGCTTTGACGAGCGCCTCTGCCAGATCTACAACGAAACCGGCCAAGTCTATGCCCAGCACTTCGACATCTCGCTACCCCAAGGCGGCATCGGCCTAGACTCGCCCATCGCCGTCGGCCCCGCCGCTTTCGCCATGCTGCGCAACGAAAAGCTCCTCGACATCATCGAAAACCTCATCGGCCCGGAAATCTACTCCAACCCCGTCCAACACATCCGCATCAAACCGCCCGAGCAGTACTTGCCCGGAGTCCCCAAAGACCACCACGGCCGCATCGCTGGCTTCGCCGTCGGTGCCACGCCCTGGCATCAGGACAACGGCGTGGTTCTGCCCGAAGCCGACGAGACCGACATGCTCACCGTGTGGGTGCCGCTGACCAACGCCTTTCGCGAGCACGGCTGTATCGAAGTAGTAGCCGGCAGCCACCGCGACGGGCTGTTGCACCACTGCCAGTTCAAAGGCGTCGGCCACTTTATCCGCGACCAAGATCTAGCTCTCGATCGCGTTGTCACCGCCGAACTCAAGCGCGGCGATGTGCTCTTCATGCACCGGCAGACCTGCCATTCGTCGCTGCCCAACGTCAGCGAGCAGGTGCGAATCAGCTTCGACCTCCGCTACAACCCCACCGACCAGCCCACCGGCCGCCCGCTCTTTCCCGGCTTCGTCGCCCGCAGCCGCAAAGACCCCCAAAGCGAACTGCGCGACCCAGAGGCTTGGGCGCAATCGTGGTATGACGCACGAGAAAAACTGACTGACAAAAACCTCCCCTCGTTCAATCGCTGGCCGCTCGAAGACCCCACCTGCGCCTGAATGCTATAGCAATGCGGCATGATTTGAACGATTCTAGATGTGGACCATCTTGTGCATCCTATTCTGCGTCTATCTGCGTCCATCTGCGGATCACCTTGTAAATGATGTAGGATTGCTATATGGTCGAACTGGAATTGAGCACGACCGAACACAGCGCGCGCAAGCTAAAACCGGAACACCTGCAACAAGCCGTCGCCGCCTTGCGCGACGATGGCTTCGTCGTCCTCCACCGCGCCATTGATCTTTCCCATATCGAAATGCTGCGCGAGCGCATGCTCGCCGACGTCGAAGAAATCCTCGCCCTCGCCGACGTCCCCTATCAGTTCAACGACGGCCACCTGCAACAAGACCCGCCGCCCTTTCCGCCGTACCTCTTCCGCGACGTGCTAGTCAACGACCTCGTCGTCGAAATAACGCACGCCGTGCTCGGCGAAGGCGTCAAAAACGCTTTCTACAGCGGCAACACCTGCCTGCCCAACACCACTCAACAACCCCTCCACGTTGACGCCGGTCAGCTCTGGCCCAATCTCGCGGTGGCGACGCCGGCCTACGGCATTGTCATCAATGTACCCGTCGTCAACGCCACGCCTGAAAACGGCAGCACCGAACTGTGGCCCGGCACCCACCTAGACACCACCCGCGCCCTCAACGACAGCGACATCAAGCTGCCACCCGCAACTGAAGAACGCCTCCGCGCCGAGTGCAACCCCTTGCAGCCGAATGTGCCCGCCGGCAGCGTGCTGATCCGCGACATGCGCCTCTGGCATCGCGGCATGCCCAACCTCACCGACCAGCCCCGCCCGATGATCGCCATGATCCACTGGGCGCACTGGTGGCACACGAAAAAGCCGCTGTTGTTTCCCAAGGGGACGGAAAATTTGTTTGCAGATAGTGCGTTGGAAACGGTAGCAGAATTTGTCGATGGACCAATCGACTACATCAGCCGCAATCGGAAGTACGATTACTCCGAGTAAGCCCAACAGTCCGGCCTCAGAATGGGGGCCGCAACGCTCACGGCACCAGCCGCCGACACTCCAAGTAGTACCGCTTCTCCACAGCCTCGCCCAGCGAGAACGTCTTGCGCGGCGTGGCCCCGTCGATGACGATCGTCTTGAACAAATCGCGCTTGTCCATGGTCGGCAGAAAGAAGCCGATGCTGTCCGGCTCCGCAGCCAGTTGCTCTAGCACGTCCTCGCCGTGGATATAGTCGAGACGGGCGCGGGGATGCGCGTCGAGATAGCGGTCCAAAAAGGCCTGTAAAGACGCTACTTCGAGCTGGAAGCTAGGCTCGGCGATACTCAATAGGCCGCGCTCGGTTCCGCTCATATAGGGAATGTGGTGCTCCGGGCCGATGGCCGCTTCGCGACAGGCAGCCTCCCACTCGTCCCGACCCGCAAAGGTCCGACGGCTAAATCCCCACCCTGTGCAGTGCGTCTCCATTGACCACAAGAGATCGGCCGCATCCACTCCAAAAACCACCCGATGGATTGGCGCAAACTCCAAGCCTTCGTCGTGGACATTGACCAGCTCGGCCAAGGCGTAGCGCGCCGGGTGATTCATTATCTGGCGCTCGTCCTCTGCTTGCGCCTTGAGCCGCTCCCAGACGGCGCGCGCGGTGGCGAAGGAGTGGTTGCCATCGCCCATCGCGTAGATCATCGGCGGATCGCCGCACGCAAGGCGGGCAATATGTCCGGCGATCACGTCGATCAACGCCTCATCGTCGATATGCCAGCCTCTAAGCCTACCGCCTCCCAGCATCAGCTCGAAGTCGTAGGCTTGCTTCAGGTCTCTTGCGCCAAGCGGCTCAATCACCGTCTGCTGCGGATCGTCGATCAGCACCATGATGTGCGGGATTTCCAGCGACGCCTTCTCCCGCACTTGAATCCTCGGGGGCAGCCGACTCTGATCCGTGCCTTCGGTCGTGCGGATTAGCTTCTGCGCTCCGTCTCGATAGTCGTACTGCTCCAAGTCCAAGGCGACGACCAATCCTTTGCGCGGCGCAGCGCGTCCTACCTCCCGTTCCACCAGCATAAATCCGGGCCGCTGTTCCGCCAGTACGCCGCTTTTGAGATACGCCTGCATCCGCTGGTTAATGCCGGCAATGGTCTGTTCGCGGCAAGTCTCCCCGAGGTATGCCTCGGGAAAAATTAGCTGTAGCGTCGAAGGATCGTCCCCGACAAGCCGCCGTACTTGCTCCCAGTACTCGGGCTGCGAGGTGTACTGGTCGCAGGCAATGACCGACCACGTTTCTAGGGAAATGTCCGCCCGCGGCAAGAGTAAGGTCGGCACGTGCAGGGCAATCTCGGGATAGTGTAGCTGCATGGGCCGGCTAACCGAGCAACGGTCTGACCCAAGCCGGAAAAATCGGAAATATCTCCTCGGGCTCCGCTAGTTCGGGGTGCCAGCGCTTCTCGTGCTCGAACATGATCCAGCCGTCGTACCCGTGCCCCTTGAGCAGGGCTATCGCCTCCTCTAAGGGCAATTGGCCCGCGCCCGGCGGCACATAGCGCCAACCATCCCGCATCGCCTCGGCGTGCTCGGGATCATAGACGGCGTCTTTGACGTGGGTATAACCGATGCGCGGCCCCACCGCCTGATAGGTCTGCTCCGGCGACTCCTCGCCCACCCGCGCCGTATGACCCATGTCCCAGAGCACGCCGAATGCCTCGTTCGGAATGCGGTCGAGCAGTAGCTTGCACTCCACCGACTTGATCCACTCGTCGTGGGTCTCAAAAAGCCACCTGAGCTCGCCGGCACCATCCAATGCGAGAATCTGTTCCATCGTCTCCCGCCCAATGTCAGCTAGCTGCTCCTTGGAATGGGTCTTAGAATCGCCACCGCCAAAAACTCGGATGGAGCCGCAGCCCAACGCATTGGCCACCGGTATCGAGCGCCGCGCCTCCTCTATGTTCTCCCCTAACTTCTCCGGTACGCAGACCCGGATGCTGGAACTAATTCCCGACACCTCCATGCCAGCATCTGCTAGCTGTCGTCGGGTCTGGGCGGCCCCGCTGGTGAAGGCCGGCAATTGGGTAATGTCCATCGTCTCCTGCAACCCGCGGAAATCGACGCCTTCGTAGCCGTATTCGCGGCCCCGGCGGCAAATGGTATCCAAGTCCCAATCTGGACAGCCCAACGTCGTAAAGCTGATTTTCATGGCATCTCTCCGTATCCGTTTTCGTCCATGGCATCCCTAAAAAAGTCAAACGTATGCTGCTCCTGGTCCGTTTTCCACCGCCCAATCGACTCCGGCCGCACCACAATCCGACCCAACTCAAACCCCAAAAACGCCTCCAACTCCCGCAACACCTCCTCCTGCTTCAGCACAAAATCCTCGAACCGCACCAACATCCACTTCTTTGGTTTGGGCGTGGCCTTCATCAACTCGTATTGGTATTTCCACGAAATGGCCCGTCGCCGCCGGACGTCGTCCGTGCGCTCGTACTCGACGCCGAAATCCGCTAGGTCATCGGTCTTGTGAGCGCCGATGACGCTGTCGCGCGGGTCGCGGATCCAGTGAATGTAGTGGATGTCGGGAAACATCCGCACAATCCACGGGTAAACCAACGTCGTCTCGGGCAGCTTCCAACCCTTGTGCTCCGAGCGGTCGGCCGCAACGTCTCGCAGATATTCGCCGATCAAGTCCTCGAACTCCGGGTCGATTTTCCCGCTGTGCAAATCGTCAAAATCCCACTCCAAGCCACCCTTACACTTGACGTATTTGGCCATGACCCTACAGGCGTCGTAGAGCGCGTGCGGCGGCACCTTGTCGCCCGAGCGATTGAGCGTGCTGCCCATAAAAACGCCGCTGGCATAGAGCGTGTGTGCTATGGCGCGCGTGCCCGAGTGGCCGCGGCCGATGATGGTGATTGTCGCCATACCTGTTCCTCAGAGTAGGAATAAATTGTTGGCCTCAAGGGGCACAACAGGATAAATTACCTTGTAATAATACATTCTAAGTGGATAAATTACCTTGTAATAATACATTGAACCGCCTAATCGACAACAAGCTCAGCACTTGGAAAAACCGCCCGCGGCGCAAGCCACTCATCGTGCGCGGGGCGCGTCAAGTGGGAAAAACGCATTCTATCTGCGCCTTTGGCAAGCGCGAATTCGTCCGTACAGCCGTCTTTGATTTCGAGATGGACCGACACCTGCATCGCATCTTCGCCGAGGACCTCCGCGCCGAAGCAGTGCTGATGCAATTGGAGGCCGCGGCGGGCATGCGGATCCTTCCCGGCGAGACGCTGTTGTTTTTTGACGAGATCCAAGCCTGTCCCCGAGCACTTATGGCCCTGCGCTACCTCTACGAGCAAATGCCAGAACTGCACGTGGTGGCGGCTGGTTCACTGCTGGAATTTGCTCTAGAGGCAATCTCTTTTCCAGTCGGCCGCGTCGAGTTTGAATGGATGCGGCCCATGTCTTTTGCCGAGTTTCTCATGGCGCAAGGCGAGGAGATTCTGTGTGGGCATTTGCCCGCGCTGGACGCTCGCTCGCCCGTGCCGACGGCTATCCACGAGAAATTGCTCGATTATCTGCGCCTGTACTTCGCGGTCGGAGGTATGCCCGAAGCGGTGCATGCCTTCGCCGAGACGCGCTCGGTTGCCGTAGCGGCCGAGGTGCATCGGGCGCTCTGCGGTGCCTATACCCAAGACTTCGCCAAGTACAGCCCGCGCTTGGACCGGGATTGCTTGGACCGAATTTTCGCCGAACTGCCCGGTCGCGTCGGCCAGCAAACCAAGTACCAAGCCCTTTATCCCGAAAAGCGCATTGAGACGATCAAGCGCTGCCTACAGGTGCTCGAACAGGCTTCTGTCATCCAGAAGGTACGCGCAACAGCGGCATCGGGGCGACCCCTTGGTGCAGGCGTCGCGGACAAAGTGTTCAAGTACCTCTTTCTCGACATCGGTATGGCACAGCACCTCTGCGGCGCAGCGCCTAGGGAGATATTGCAAGAAAGGGACTTGCTCAAGACGTGGCGCGGGGCACTGGCCGAACAGTTCGTCGGCCAAGAATTGCTGGCGCAGCGCGGCGGCTCGGAGAATGGCCGACTTTACTATTGGGCGCGAACAAAAAAGAGCAGCAGTGCAGAAGTGGACTACGTATTGGTAGATGATAGCGGAAAAATAGTGCCATTGGAAGTCAAGAGTGGGCCAGCGGGCCGCTTGCGGAGTATGCACCTCTTTCTACAGGAACGCGAAAGCACTGATGTGGGTTTGGTGTTTTCAACGGCCAATGTATCGGTCCTTCCCGAACAAAAGCTCGTTTTTTTGCCTCTCTATGCGCTCTTTGGCCACAGCTAACAGCATCTTGCCGACCGCGACGAATTCGCCGACCTCAAGGCGGTAGAAATATAATCCCGACGACACGGGTTGTAGCCGCAGTGCTTTTCGCATTCATACGCATCGGCACTACCAAGGTGTTTAAGACACCTTCTCGGTTGCCGAAGCCACTCGTCACGTGCAGAAATGGCTGAATGCTCCACCGACGGAGTTTTTTGGTCGTAGCACGTTTTGATGTCGATCAGGCTCTGGCGTGGCTAACCGGAGTGGGTGTCGGCAGCAACCTCACTACGGATGCTCAGCTTGCTGCTGTCGCCTCCATCTAGCGTTTCGGATCACGCCAAAGCCCTAGGGGCCGTAGGTGCGGCTATTCCGGCGATACGAAAACTACCAGTTGGACTTGAATGTTCTTCTTATAAACCGACTGTACCGCTGCCGAAGCTAAGAGTTTTCTTTCAGGGTCTATGAAAGCTACAACCCCTTCGCGGACTCTAACTGTTATCGCCGGAATAAGCTCAATCGACGTGAATTCCGCTTTCATATCTCCACCAGAGCCGGGCGGTTTCACCTTCATATAAAAACCCCGGAAGGTATGAGGCGTTATGCGATCATCGCGTAGCTCAATCCAAGAATTCTCTTCTCCATAAAAGCGACTCGACAACTCGAACACGAGGGGGATCGCCTCCCGCGATATACCTGCAGGACGGGGAGGATAGATGCAGGAGACAACCAAAAAACACAATCCCACTACCAAGAGATTACGCATCGAGTTCCTTTCTTTTTCAGGTCGGCAGCCTTTGCCACGGCCAATTCAGCGCGGCCGGCCCCTAGTTTTTCTTGTCACGCCTTGTAGGGCGGTGAAGCTCAGGCGTGATAGCGAGATCGCGACAGCCTCGAAGCTGCGTAACGTCAGTTAGTAGTAAAAACTAATCTGTATCAACCCGCTTTTTGCCCCACCGCCGTACTCGCTCCGCAAGACCGCTCCGCTCGGCCTTTCCCCATAGGGCCAGTACGCGCTAGCCGCTAGCGTCAGCGCGTCGGAAAAAATCCACGTCACCGCGCCCGTTAGCACCCCAGAGCCATCTATTGGCGAGAATAGCCAACTTAGCGTCCTCGGCACGGTGCCGGTGATTCCCTGCGATAGCTGCACGGCCCCGGCGTGCCGCCCCAAGATCTGCGCATCTCCTCGAATCAGACGCGCTAAGTAAGGAGCCGCAGCTAGCTCGGCAATGTCGCTGACGCCAAAGCCCGAGAAGTGATATTCGCCCACGAGCAACAAGCCGCCTTGGGTGTCCCACGCGTACGAGCCGCCCCAAAGCGCCTTGAGCACCACCTCGTCCCTCTCTGTGGCGGGCGTCTTGAACGACGCCAGTTCGCCGTGTATCTCAGCGCCCCCGATCCGCATGGATGCGGCTGTGCCGACAAAGCGGTCGCCGCGGCGACGCCCTATCAGCAATTCCCCGTCGAGCGCGCCACTGTGGCCGTAGAACCGCCCGACAAAGGCCGATTCGTCAACCGACTCGCCGCAGGCCGCTACCGCGTCCAGCGAAAAGCGATCCGCAAGCGGCACGGAAACGCGCAGCGCATCGACTCCGCGCCGCCATTCGCGATCGCTTTCCAAGGGGTTAAACGGCGCGAAAATATCCACCGCGCCAAAGAGCACGCCGCGCCCCCACCCAATAGCTTGGCGGCCGATTTGCAACTCGCCACGCCCCAAGCCCCAAGCGACAAATGCGCGGTCTAGCTCGTGCCGATAGGTCGCGTTGTCGCCCGTAGCCAGCGCATCATCGAGCTGTCTGAGCCGATACGATGCGCGGCTCTCCGGCACCAAGATACCTGCGCCCCCACCAACGCCAGCACCCGTAGAAACTGCCCGCATCCGTTGCTCGTAGGCCACGCGCACGTGCAAATTCGCCGCGGCCTGGCCCCGCAGCGCCAGCCGCCCCCTCCCCAGCACAGCGGCGCTCCAGCGCTTGGGGTACAGCAGCGGCGCGTCGGGTGCGTGCGACGCGAGCGCACTCCACTTCAGCGCAGTATCCAGCGCCCAATAGCGGCTCCCGTCAGCACTCGACCACAGGCTGACGCCAAACGCGGGCTGCGCCACCAAAAGAACCGCCAGCGTCAGTCGCATGCACTCTTGCGCTCGTCGCTCGTTTCGGCTGAGCTCAACGTCGAAGCCAGCACCTCGCCATCGCGCAAAGTAACCACCCGCGAGGCATACGAAACCACCAAGGGATCGTGCGTCGAAAAGACAAAAGTCATGCCCATCTCGTCTCGCAGCCGCCGCATCATCTCCAAGAGAGCCTGCGCGTTGTCGCTGTCGAGGTTGGCCGTTGGCTCGTCGGCCAGCACCAAGCCCGGCCGCGAGGCCACGGCCCGCGCCACAGCCACTCGCTGCTGCTGGCCGCCCGACATCTGGCTGGGCCGCCGGTCGGCTAGCTCGCCTAGCCCCAGCTCAGTTAGTGTCTCCTCGGCTCGCGCCCGCCGCTTTTTCGGTTCCATGCCCTGCAACTCTAGCACGAACTCCACGTTCTCGCGCGCCGTCAACACCGGCACTAGGTTGTAGGCTTGGAACACAAAGCCCAAGGATCGGAGCCGCAGTTCCGCCCGCTCACTGCGGCTCAGCTTCCCCAAGTCGCGGTCAAAAAGCGCAATGCGCCCGCTAGTAGGCACGTCGAGGGCACCGACTAAGTTGAGCAGCGTCGTCTTGCCGCTGCCACTCGGCCCGACGATGGCCATGAATTCCCCGCTGCCGATTTCGAGATCTATGCCGCGCAGAGCCTCCACGGCAATATCGCCCGTCCGAAAGACCTTTTTTACTCCTTGAGCCGCTACTAGCGCCTTATCCATATAGCAATCCAGAATAATTTGAACGATTCAAGCGGTAGATCGTCTTGTGCATCCCATTCTGCGTCCATCTGCGTCCATCTGCGGATCATCACGCATCCCGCTGGCTCAGGGCCGCCGCTGGATTCAAGCGCGTGGCAGACCAAGCCGGATAAAGCGCGGCCAACAGCGTCGCACAAAGCCCCAAACCGAAGGCGTAGGGCAGCATCCATAGCCCCATGTCCGCGTAGATTATCGGGTCGAAGAAAACGCCCATGACCGTCATATCGTCGCCCATCGCCGCGGAAAAATCAATCCCCGCGGTCGCCGTGTACCAAACGAGCGGCAGCGCGAGCAACAGGCCCAAGAGCGCCCCGAGCGCGCCCATGAACACGGCCTCGAAAAGCACCAAACCCACGAGCTTGCGCTCTCCTAATCCCAGCGCCATCAGCACGGCAAATTCGCGCCTCCTCTCCAGCATGGCCGTCAGTTGGGCGCTCGTCACACCCAAAATTACCACCGCGGCCACGACTACAATAAAAAAGCTGGAAAAGGCCCGATCAGCCGCCGCATCGCCGCTCATCGCCGGCAGGACCTCGCGCCACGTAAGCACTTCGTCGCCCTTCACCTGCTGCGCCAGCTCGGCCGAGAGCGCGTCCACCTGTTGCGGGTCCGCAAAGGCTACCGACACCTCGGCCACGCCCTGCAGGCCCGTCAGCTTCTCGACATCGGCAAGCGTCGCGTGGCAAATGGTCTCGTCAATCGTCCGACTGCCAGTAGACGCGATTCCGACGATCCGCAACATCGCGTACTCCATCTCCCCGTCGGCGCGCGTCAGCGTCAACAGCAAATCATCCCCCAACTCTACGTCCAAGCGCTCGACGAGGGCCTTACCTACTACCACTGCGCCCTCGTCGTCCGCTTGCAAATAACGCCCCTCGTCGATAGTACGCACCAATCTATTGAGCTGCGGCTCGGCGGCTGGATCCACGCCCAAAAGCTGGACGCCGGCCACCCGCGTGCCAAAGGCCAACAGGCCCTGCACTCGCACATGAGGAGCCACTACGGCTACGCCTTCGAGACCGCGCGCAGCCTCAAGCGCAGCCGCCGAGTCCTGCAAGCGCAACTCGTCGCGCCGGCTCTGCTCCCATCCTGCGGGCGCGATCCGCAGGTGGCCGTATCCGCTCTGAGAAACGGCCTGCACTCGCATGGTTTGGCCGCCGCGCATAAAGGCCGTGGCAAACAGCGCAATCGCGCATCCCAGCCCCACGCCCAAGACGGACAGGCCCGTCCGGCGGCGACTGCGCCCCAGCGAGCGCAAGGCGTATTGAACCGACAGGTTTCCACTCGACCCGCCTGAGCTTGCCGAAGTCGACCCGCCTGAGCTTGCCGAAGTCGACTCGACTGAGCTTGCCGAAGTCGACTCGACTGAGCTTGCCGAAGTCGACTCGACTGAGCT
>VXOR01000109.1:0-9048 GCA_009840005.1 Gemmatimonadota bacterium | reverse complement strand
CTGAGCTTGCCGAAGTCGACTCGACTGAGCTTGCCGAAGTCGACTCGACTGAGCTTGCCGAAGTCACGTCCGCATCGCCTCCACCGGCTCCAGCCGCGCCACGTGCAGTAGCGGCCAGACGCAGGCCGAGAGGGCCGTCACCAGCACGGCCGATACGCCAGCCAATACGTCGCTCGCGCGCACCTCGGGATAGACCCGCGAGGCGATCTGCACGCCTTGGAAGCCCATTTCAAAAGATTCCTCGCCGCCCAATTCGGCGAGGTCAAAACCCGGTCCAGCCGTCAACGCCGCAAAACACGCGCCCAGCGCAGTTCCCAGCAAAACGCCCAAGGCACCCAACAGCACGGCCTCGGTCGCCACCATCCGAAAGAGCCGGCCCGGATTCGCGCCCAGTGCCAGCAACATCCCCAACTCGCGGCGGCGCTCAAACGTGGACATCATCATGGTATTGGCAATGCCAGCGATGGACGCCAAGCAGACGATCCCCAAAACCACAAGCGAATACACGTCCATCAGCTTGATCATCCCGGCTAGCTGCGGTATGACCTCGTGCCAGCGCTTGATTTCCGCTCCTTGCAGTACGGGCTGTGCGCCGAGCGAGTCTGCGGCCTGATCGATCTGCTCGGCCTCGTGCAGGCGGACGGTAATCTCGTGCGCTTCGTCATCCATTCTCAGGAGTGCCTGCGCGTCTTGCAGCCCGGCGACAATGCCGATGCTGTTGACGAGCTCGACCGGCGATTCGACAACCGCCGCCACCTTGTACAGTGCGCTGGCAATAGAGCCGTCAATGTCTTGGCCCACCACGGCCAACTCAGCACCAGCCTCAATCCCGTGCTGCCGCGCCAAACCCTTCCCCACTAGTACTCGACCGTCTCCCAAGAGTCCGGCCAACTCTTCGCTGCCCAACAGGCCGTTCGCAACCCCTTCTAGCGCTGGATCGGCACCTACTACCATCCCGACAAAACCTTCCTCTTCCAGCGCGGCCAACACCGGCGCGTAAATCCTCGGCACGACCCGCGCCACTTGGGACTGCCTGCGAATCGCCGCCAGCATGGCCTCGACGTTGTCCAGCGTCTGATCGACGGCTCGCTCCTCGCGCCAGCCCGGTGCCACGATCTGCACGTGCCCCACCAACGGGCCAGTCACCGAATCGAAATAGTGATCGGCATAGCCTCGCATGATTCCGGCCGTAGCCAAAAAGGCAAACTGCCCCAGCCCAATCGCCGCTATCGCCAAGGCCGCACGCTTGCGGTTGCGGCCCAAGCCGCGCCAAGCTAGGCGCAAGGTGCTGTTTGCGGCCATTTAGCGCCTGCGCTCCAACTGCGCCAAGCTAAAGAGGCTCTCGTCCAGCTCGATATCGAATTCCACGTGTAAATAGGTCATCACCGTGCGTTGGCCCTCCCTCGGCTGAGCTCGGGTCGAAGCCTCGCGCTCGGGCACAATCACAATCCGGGTGGGTATCAGCCGACCTCCTATCTTTTTGATCTCTTCAAGCTGCATGGTGCGCGAGAGCCGTCCCTTGCGGTCGTAGTAGCGCACGAGTATGGGTAACTGTTCTGTGTGCCCAAAGACGACCTCCACCCGCTCCCACAAACCCGGCACCTCGGGCTTGGCCGCGAGATCCACCTGCCAGCCGGGCGGCTCTTCGCTGGGGCTGATCCCGGCGATCTCGTAGTCGTGGGCGTATGACGACTCGCGCACCAAGTCGTCGTTGGTCAGGTCGCTGCCCATCCACGCGCCCATCATCAGCGCGGGAGGCACGCGGATCGTGCGCGAGATTTTGGGCAGATAGTTCCACAGATTGTTGCCGACCCGCAGCGTGGCCGTACCAGCGTCGCGGGCGGGTGCGTCAATGACCACTAGCGCCTTGTCCTCGCCTTGGCTCCAAGAGCGCATCTGCATCGTCCGCACCTTTTTCGGGCGCTCGACCCTAATCTCAATCCGCGCCGCCGTACCCGCAGAGCGGTACAGCTCATCGAACTGTTCCAATAGGGCCTGAGCCGCAGGCACTGTGTCTTGCGCCGCACTCGGGGCCGCGCACAGAACCGACAGCACGAGCAAAAGACCGATCCGACCTATATTCATGTTCGTCTTCTTTGAATGGCTGAGTCTGGTAGTTGCCTTTTCATTAAACTATTCCGCCGAAACAGGTCAGCCAAGCGGACCATTTGCGTCCGCCTGCAGCACGAGCCATTATTCAACGGTTTGCCTTAATCTTAACCCAAGGGAATCTCATGATCATCCAACCCAAAGTTCGCGGCTTTATCTGCACTACGGCCCATCCCGACGGCTGCGCCCGCGCCGTCCAAGACCAAATCGACTGGGTCAAACGCCAACCTCCCTTCGACGGACCGAAGAAAGTCCTCGTCGTCGGCGCTTCGACCGGCTACGGGCTGGCGTCGCGCATCGCCACCTGTTTTGGCTCAAGTGCGGCTACGCTCGGAGTCTTCTTCGAGCGGCCCGCATCCGGTAAACGCACGGCAACGGCCGGGTGGTACAACAGCGCAGCCTTTCACGAGGCTGCGCGCAACGCCGGCCACTACGCCCGCAGCATCAACGGCGATGCCTTCTCCGACGGGATCAAGGCCGAGACCGTCGCCGCCATCCGCGAGGACTTGCAAGAAGTCGATTTGGTCGTTTACAGTTTAGCTTCGCCGCGACGGACGCATCCGCGCACCGGCGAAAACTTCAGCTCCGTCCTCAAACCCCTCGGCGACACCTACACCAACAAGACCGTCAACGTCCAATCCGGCGAGGTTTCCGATATTGCTATCGACCCGGCGAACGAGGAAGAGATCGCCCACACCATCGCGGTCATGGGTGGAGAAGACTGGCAGATGTGGATCGAAGCGCTCGCCGAAGCGGGCGTGCTCGCCGACGGCGTGCGCACGGTCGCTTATACCTACATCGGCCCTGAAGTTACCCACCCGGTCTATCGCGACGGGACCATCGGCCACGCCAAGAATCATCTGGAAAAGACGGCCAAGACCCTCGACGAATATCTGCAAGCCAGAGGCGGCAGTGCCCACATCTCCGTCAACAAGGCCATGGTGACCCAATCGAGCGCCGCCATTCCCGTCGTGCCGCTCTACATCTCGCTGCTGTACAAGGTGATGAAGGAAAAAGGTTGCCACGAAAGCTGCATCGAGCAGATGCACCGCCTCTTCGCCGGCTGCCTCTATGCAGATGCCTCCACCGACGCCGAGGGGCGCATCCGCATCGACGACCGCGAAATGCGCGAAGACGTGCAGCGGGAAGTCGCTGCGCTGTGGGAGCAGGTCGATACCGACAACCTCGAAGCCCTGTCGGATATAGAGAGCTACCGCACGGAATTTCTCGGGCTTTTCGGCTTTGGCTTTGCGGGCGTTGACTACTCGGCAGATGTCGATCCCGAGCGAGGGCTGTCATGAGGAGCCACCGGATGACGCGTAATCGCGAGATAGAATTGCGCGTTCTATCGCCGCACCGGTCGCAAGCGCCACATCGCGTCTGCTCGAACTGGCACTTTTAGCGTGCGCTTTAATACCCCACTCTTACTAGCGGCCCTAGTCTGGCTGGCGAATCCCCTGTGGGCACAAGTCGATATCGAAAGCCTACGCCGGGACGATCAAGCGGGTTTTTTCGGTTCCGTGGCGATTGACCTGACGTTGCGGGCCGGCAATGTCGAGTTGTTCGAATGCGGACCCGAGCTTTCCCTCAGTTACAGCTGCGCCAAGGACACGTTCATTTTTATCGGCTCAGGCGACCTCGGCTGGGAGGGTAAGGAGCGCTTTTCCAATGAAGCGCTGGCGCATCTGCGCTACGTCCGCGCCTTGGGCTCGCGGCTGCACGGAGAAGCCTTCGGACAAGTTAATTACGACCGATCCCGGCGCTTGGATTTTCGCGGCCTTGTCGGCGGCGGCATCCGTTTGGCTCTCATCGCCGGGGGAGAGTCGTCTTTTTGGCTAGGCTCATCGTTGATGTTTGAGCACGAGCGAAATGAACTCACACCGGCAGACGACCATGCGGCTCGGACTTCTCTTGTCCGCTGGAGCAACTACTTGTCGGCCGATATTAAGCTCGGTGAAGCAGCCCAGCTAGCGGGAACGGCCTACGTGCAACCCGCGGTGCGGCAATTCGGCGACTATCGCGTTTTGTGGGACGTGGTCTTGAAAGTGTCGATCACCGAAGCGCTATCCTCGACTACGTCCGTGGCATTTCAGCGCGATAGCGATCCACTCCATGGAGTGGATGGAAGCGATTTTAGCCTAACAACGGGTTTAGCACTCGATTGGAATTGAGAAACCTTCACTCGAAGAACCCCTCGTCGTGGGGCCGCAAATCGATCTCGAAACCCCAAGCGCCTTTGTCCTGTTGCACCAGAGTCCAATAGGCGGCGGCCACGGCGTCGATATTTAGGAGAGGTTCGCCCTCCTCGACATGCCCTCCCTCACGCACCAAGGGGGTATCCAGCACCCCGTCTATGATAACGTGGGCCACGTGAATGCCCTCGGGCCACAGCTCGCGGGCCAATGCCCAAGCTAGACCGCGCACCGCAAACTTGGCGCTACTGAAGGCAAGGGCACCGGCCCGGCCCCGAATGGACGAGGTGGCTCCGGTGAAGAGAATGGTGCCGCGGCCCACAGATAGCATATCGCCGACCACTTCCCTCGCGCACAGAAAGGAGCCGTAGGCACACACGCGCCAGGATTGTTCAAACTCATCCAAGGTCAGTTCGTGGAAGCCTTTCCAAGAGGCGTTGCCGGCGTGGTTGATCAGGACATCAACCGGGCCCAGTTCCTCGCGCACTTGGGCAAAGCTCCGGGTCACCTGCTGGGGGTCGGTGATATCCGTGGGTACGGCAAGGGCCTTCACACCTTCTTGCAGCAGTTCTTCGGCCAGTCCCTCGATATAATTAGAGGACCGGGCCAGCAACCCTACTTGGTAGCCTTCGCTTGCAAACTTCCTCACCAGCGCGGCACCTAAACCAGAGCCGACCCCTGAAATAACAGCCGTTTTGGACATGGTACTCTCCCCTTTTTAAGGTTGACACTTTAAGGTTGACACTTGCGGGATGACGCGGTTCCCGAAGTCTCCCGTGCACGTCAGTCCTCGGCCTGCCCTGTGATGTCTTGATCCCGGAGCTTGGGCGGGTTATGCTAAATTTAATTGGCGAACTTTCCGAGGCACATATCAGTATTGAATCAGAAGCGCGAAGCCGACTTCACACTCAACTGAGAGGACGGACATGCTCGTCGGATACGTCAGCAATGAACGCTATGTCGCCTTGGCCGATATGCTGTTTGAGTTTCGCCGCGCTGGCCGGGTTGCAACGGCGCGCTCGACCATTTCGGGCACCGTGTACGCGGATATCGAACCTGGGGAGTACGAGGTCGTCTTGGGCGGGCCGGGCCACGGTTCAAAGATCGTGCACATGGAGGTGCGGCAAGACCAGCCACACCAGTTTCGCCTATTGTCGGACGGGCTGCTGGGCTACATGTGGCCCAAATGCGTGCGCGGCGGGGAACGGGCCGAATTCCGGGTACACGGAGTGGTCGAGTACGAACTGGAACTGTGGCGCTACGGCACTGAAAAGGAGTTCATCCGCCGCATCGGCACCTTTGACGAGCACGGGCCGCGGGCCAATATGCAGATCACGCCGGACGGCGATTACACCCAGACTGGCGTGCAGTGGAATAAGCACGGGTACCACAGCAAAGCCCTGAACCAATTCGTCGAGGCTCCCCAGCGCTCGGGGCTGTACTACCTGCACGCCCGCGACAAGGAAGGGCGCTTCTTTACCTTCCCCTGGGTCGTGGCACCGACCCAACCCACGGCACCACTGGCCGTGCTGGCCTCGGATATCAACTGGAACGCGTACAATAGCTTTGGCGGCCGCAGCAACTACATCCACGCCGATTGCTTCCCCGCCACGCCGACCATCAACTCGCGCCTCGAACTGAAGCGCTATACCGAAAAAGAGCACCGCACGTACAATGCGGAGACGTACGCGCCACTGTCGCTGGAACGGCCCGACCCGTACAACCACATCGACGAGGACGAGGGGCTGATCGATCCCATTGCCGGCCGCCAAGGCTGCCACATGGCCGCGGCCGAATGGCGTTTGTTCGGCTGGATGGAGCGCCAGGGCATTGATTTCGACTTGTACGCGGAGACGCAATTCCACTTTGATCAAGTGCCGCTCGACCAGTACAAAGTGCTGGTGCTCAGCACCCATCCCGAGTACTGGTCCAAGGAGATGTACTTCCGGCTCAAGACTTGGGTCTTCGAGCGCGGCGGGCGCTTGCTGTACTTGGGCGGCAACGGACTCAACTGCGAGGTCGCATTCCTCGACGACCACCGCATCGTGTACCACAATACCAACTGGAGCCATTCCGAGCCCCAATTCGCCGCGGACGGGCGGGAGTACGACAGCCGCTTTGACCGGCGGGTGGAATCAGAGGCCAACTTATTGGGCGTGGTCTTTTCCTATAGCGGCATCATGACCGCCGCACCGTATCGGGTATTAGACGATACCCACTGGTGTTTTGCGGGGACGGGCCTGAAAAACGGCGATGTATTCGGCGAAAAAAGCCTGCATCAGCGCATACCGGGCGGGGCCTCGGGCCACGAAACCGACAAAATCTCGCCCCAGTCGCCGGCTAATACACGGCTGTTGGCCAAGGGGCTCAACCCAGAAGAAGGCGGGGCCGAGATCGTCGAGCACACGACCGCCAGCGGCGGTGCAGTCTTTTCAGTGGGCTCCATCTGCTGGCCGGCTTCCATTTTGGTTGATGAAGCCGTGTCCAAAATCACGGAAAACGCCATCCGCCGGTATCTGGCCGATTAGGAAAAAGACGACTCCATAATTCGGTAGTGTCTCAGTTTGAAATTACACGGGTTAGTGTGGGGTGTTATTGGATAAGCAGCTTCCCCGAAAGACCTAAATCCTCTAGTAGCTAGTAGCCCTTCAATATTGGCCACTCGCCCCTCTATCTGACCAACACGCTTATTCAAATCGTTGATCTCTTGGCGTATCGAAACACTCACTTTCCACAAAAACCCGATGACGCCAAGAAAGCCAAGAAGGCTTATCCCTGAGTTTAGGTTGATCATGGCTGGCCCCTATCGCAACAGGGTCAGCTTGCGCATCAGCACTCTTTGGTCTGTTGCCAGTCGATACAGGTAGGTTCCACTGGCCATTGCCCGCCCGCCCTTATCTGTGCCATCCCAGCGCAGTTGATGTAAACCCGCTTGCTGGTTGCCCTCGTAGAGCGTTTTGACGTGCTGCCCCATTAGGTTGAATAGTTCCAGCCGCACGAAAGACAGCTTGGGGAGGAAATAAGATAGCACGGTCTGCGAGTTGAACGGGTTGGGTGCGTTGGGTAAAAGCTGCAAATGGGTTGCGGTGATCTTGCTTGCTTTCCCCGCGACCTCGAAGCGGACTATCTCGGTGAAGTCAGCGCGGAACTTATTGTGTGCTTTATCCTCTACCACCATCTCGGATATCCCCCAAATTCCGGGCGCAGAACCAACGGGTAAGATGATGGTTTTTTCGTATGTCTGCCAAGACGTCGGGTCGCCAGAGAAATAGACCTTGTAATACTCCCTGTTGCTAATCCAGTGAGTATTATAGTGATCCACTCCTTGGGGGTCTCTCAGCCAGATGGCCGTTATACTGTATCCCGATATATCGTCTTTGACTCGAAACGAAATATCTACCTTTGTCTCGCCGTTGGGCGCTGCTGGATTGGTCGGCTCGGCAGCAATAGTAATGCGATTTAGGTCGAGTACGGGCGGAGTAGTATCGGGATTTTTCGTCTTGACCTCGATGGTCGCTGGTTTCTCGTCGGTTGTTATATCCTCCTCTCCCAAAGAATAATCTGGATTGGTGAAATAGACGCCGCGCCCATTAAGAGCCTTATCCTGCATATAGATATAGTTGACTTCGTACGTACCGCCCGGAAAATAGTCTGGAACTTTCAGTGAAGCGGTAGCCCGTCCTGTTTGTTGATCGTAACGGCCCCAATCCCATGCACCTCGTGAATAGGTTTTAGGGTCTTGGTCGTTGAGCGCGGCGGCGACGTTATCTATACCGTTCTCTTCAAGGATGAGCCAGCTAGCCGTTACAATCTGGTACGGCCTGCCGTTTTCTTCTGCATCCGATAACGACAGCCTCATTGAATTGGGCACATATAGGGGGGGTACATCGTCGGCTAATGGATTGTCCACAAACATCTTCCAGCCAAAATCAACCGCCGATAAATGCCGCTCG
Organism: Gemmatimonadota bacterium; assembly: GCA_009840005.1. The sequence goes on along the minus strand of VXOR01000109.1, from coordinate 794 downwards.
TTACCTACTGGGTCAAAGATTGAGATTTGATCGGGCATCCAATACCCATCGGGCGCGAACTTGGAAAGAGTATGTTGGCCGCGCAGGATATAGCTAGTCTCAACGCGGCGACCATTGGCATCAATCGGATCAAGCCAGATGTCAAAGTAATTTCCATTTTCTGCAAAGATGCGCGTCTGCGCTGGCTTGACTACATCCTGCTCGCTCTCGTGGTGAAGCTCGATCTCAATGGTTACTTGCTTGTCCTCTTTGGGCTTACCCTCAACCGTAATGTCCACCCGAACAATCCGCCCCGGATAGACGTAATCGGGGAAGAGATTATAGACTTGGAACGTCAGGTCTGCCCGGATCTGCGAGACGTAGCGCGTACCGTACCGTGCATTACTCGGTTTTGTATGAACTCATACTTGTCCGGCGAGCGGCTGCGCAGCTTGTCCGGGTTGACGATATAGAACGCAATGCTTTCGGCCATATCCTCATCCGGATTGACGCCGTGCGCGTAGGCTGAGACGAACTCGGTTTGCTTGGTGGTGGACCATCCATCTTTGTCGCCTTGAAGGGCCACAGGGACCGCCTCGCCGGACGCTAGTGTGGTGAACTTCGGCCCGAATACCCAATCAGACGCCCCATCCCTGTTCTCAGCTCGCACGGCCCAGCGGTAGGTCGTTTTAGGCTTTAGGCCCCCAATGGTACTGTACAGCGCCGTGCCCTTATGTGGCCTATTAGTCCACTTACCGCCCACGTGATGTGTGACTTTTTACATCTGTACGAGTCCGTCGAAGTCCAGCGGTTCT
>VXOR01000052.1 GCA_009840005.1 Gemmatimonadota bacterium | reverse complement strand
AGAACCGCTGGACTTCGACGGACTCGTACAGATGTAAAAAGTCACACATCACGTGCTTCTTTACATACCCTATGCCGCCTATTGCTTCTTCATCCTCGCCCCTCTTCCCTCGGTTCGCCGAGTACCGCATCGCCCTCGCCGACCAAGTCGAAATGGCGTATATCGACAATGGCAAAGGGAATCATCCCCCCTTAGTACTCCTACACGGCATCTTTGACAACAAAGCCACCTGGTTTCGCTTGACCGCCCGCCTGCCCGGCCGCCGCATCCTCGCCCCCGACTTGATCGGCCACGGACACAGTAGCAAGCCGACCTTTGCCGCCCGCCCAGCGCACGAGCGCTACTCGCCGGATATGCAGGTTAGCTACCTCGCGGCCTTTATCGCCGCGCTGGACTTAGACGACGTAATTCTCGTGGGCAACTCGCTCGGCGGCGGCTTGGCCCTGCGCCTGTACCTCGACTTTCCCGCGCGCGCAGCTAAGGTGCGAGGGCTAGTACTCATCGACGCAGCCGGCTACCCGCACAAACTTCCCGTCCACGTGCGCACCCTCGGCAGTCATTTAGGCAAGCTGCTGGCCCATGCCCCGCTCCACACCCTAGCGCGAACCTGCGGCCTGTTGCGCTTGGCCGCTTGGCGCACCTTCCGGCGCTGCTTCCACGACCGCAGCAAAATCCCCCCTGAACTCGCAACAGTCGCCCACGCCGCGCTCGAAACACCCAACGCCGCGTACGCCTACCACTACTCAGCGCTGAACCTCGTACCACCCGACGTAGCAACGTTCTACCAGCGCTTTGGTGACATCACCTGCCCGACCTTGGTTTTGTGGGGGCAACAAGACCACGTCTTACCCGTGCGCTCAGCCCAGTGCTTCGTCGCCGACCTACCTTGCGCCGATTTACACATCTTCCCCAACTGCGGACACGCGCCCCACCTTGAATATCCCGACGAGACGGCCGACTGCATCGAGCGGTGGATAAAAGAGCGCGATATTGCATAAGTATTTATATTTGAGGAAGTAAAAATTTGCCCTCCCATTTTTGCCCCTCCCCATAAATATGCCGGCAACTATTACCCAGTACCGGCGTCTAAGCTACAGAAAACCTTTTACAAGGAGGGACAACATGCCACTCTATCGCCACGTAGAAGCCTCGGGAGGCCCAGACGATATCCTCGTAATCGAGGATCCGGGAATGCTCGGGCAGGACCAGCCCAGCTTCGAGTTTATCGACTCGCGTACCATCAAGGCCCATCCCCTCATCATCGAGGCCCTAATCGCTGACTCCGAGCGTTTGTGGACTCTCGAAGAAATACTTGCCGACGTAGAAGAGTGACGCGCTGCTACTTAGCAAAAAACACCTGTTAGTCCCTCCCCCCGCCCTCTCCTTCTCTACGGCAAAAATTCAGTCCACCCCTAGCTATCTACGTTATTATAAGTAGGACGGCAATCTACGTTTGTAATATATTGCCCTGCAGGATATCCACATCCAATGTATGAGGTCCCATGAGTTCACCTGAGTTGCGCTTTGAATGCCCCAAATGCCATCACACCGCCTACGAGATCGGCGAAATCCGCGCCTCCGGCGGCTTTTGGTCCAAGATATTCGACGTGCAAAACCGCAAGCTGACAACCGTAACTTGCGAGCAGTGCCGCTACACTGAATTCTACGCAGCCGACAGCTCGCGTCTTGGCCACATCTTCGACTTCTTCACGGGATAGCGGCAGCGGTCAATTGTAATCCGGCCCGCCGACCGGCCCCAGCAATGCGCGATTTTCCTCGGGCGTCTCCACCTCGTCGAGAAAGTCCGCCAGGGCTTGCTGCATTCGCCGGGTCTCCTCTGGATGCTCGCCGATCACATTCGTCTGCTGCTGAGGATCGGACTGCATGTCGTACAGCTCGGGCGCACCGCCGTGCTCGCCATACGCCAAATAGGTCCAGCGCTCGTCAGTCACCGTCGGCCCGCCATTGCGGATAAAGGTCGAGCTGAAGGCGCACTGCCGCGGCCACGCGGCCGATCCGCTCAGCAGCGGCACCAGCGAGTGTCCGTGCATTGCTAGGTCGCTCTTTTCGTTTCGGCTGAGCTCAACGTCGAAGCCCACGCCAGCTAAAGCCATTAGCGTCGGCAGCAAATCCACCGATTGCGTCAATGCGCTCACCCGCCGTCCGCCCGCGAGCTCGGGGGCGGCGATCATCAGCGGGATGTGGCTAATCTCTTCGTACAAGGGCCAGACGCGGTCGTCCTCGGGGTGGATGTTGGACTTGCCCGTGCGGTTGTGCTCGCCGACGAACATGCCGTGATCTGAGGTAAAGACCACCACGCTGTTGTCGAATAGCCCGAGTTCCTCGATTTTGTCCAACACATAGCCGATCCACTTGTTGACCAAGTAAATCTCGGCTGCGTAGTGAGCCTGGAGGTTGGCGAGTTCCTCTTTGGAATAGGCGGTCGCCGGACCGTAGTTCGGGTGGATCATCGGCGGGCCGTCGTACCCAGAGGTATCATAGCGGCCCACGAGATGCTCCGGCGGGTCCCAAGGCTCGTGCGCGTCGAAGAAATCCACCCACAGCAAGAACGGCTCGCCGCCGCGATTTTCCTCCAGCCAGCGGCTCGCTGTCTGCGCCGTGCGCACGCAAAAGCGGTCTTCCTCCCAAGCCCAGTCGCGATTGGTCCACGAATGCAGGGTCGCCAAATTGCCAAAACGCGTGTTCGCTATATGCGGATCGACGCGCGTCTTTGCCCCATCCACCTCCATGCGCGGCGGCAGGTTGCCCTTCAACAGCGGCTTGTCTCCCTCTTGCCCCCGAATCCAATATGCCCCGTCAAACCCCCGGTCAAAATGGTGGACGCCCTTCATCAGGTGCGGCGTGTCGCAGATAAGCTGACTCTGGTAGCCAGCCGCGCCGAAAATCGTGCTCAGCACTGGGATGTCTGCGTCGAGCGGTTTCCAACCGTGAAATGGAAAGCTGTAGCGGCCAGTAAAGAGATCGGTGCGATTGGGGATGGTCGGAAAGCTCGACAAATAGTGCCGGTCAAAGCACACCGCTCGCTCGGCAAAGCGATCGAGCGCGGCCGTGCCGATCCACGCATTGCCGTTGCACCCCAGATAGTCGTAGCGAAAGGTGTCGCTGACCAAAACGATGATATTCATAAGACGTATGCTCCTTGTATTTACAATCCGACGTGGCGCTTCACGAAGTCAGCGCGTGGCGCAACGCGCCCTCTAATTCGGGATGCGCAAACTCGAACCCAGCCTCTAACAGCCGCTTCGGCCGCACCCGCTGGCTGGCTAGCAGCGCCTCCTCGGCCAACTCGCCCAAGACCAACTTGGCGGCAAACGCCGGCAGCGGCAACAGCGTCGGCCGCCGCAACACGCGCCCCAGCGTTCGCGTCAGCTCAGCGTTAGTCACCGGCTGCGGCGCGGTCAGGTTCACCGGCCCGCGCAAGGCGTCGTTTTCCACGGCATAAACCAGCGCCGCCACCGCATCTTCCAAACTAATCCAGCTAACGTACTGCTGTCCGTCGCCAATTTTGCCACCCATCCCCAAACGGAAGGGCAACAGCATCTTGGCCAGCGCCCCGCCCCGGCGACTGAGGACGATCCCCAAGCGAGCCTGTACGACGCGGGTCCCAGCTTCGGCGGCTACGGTGCTCGCCCCTTCCCACGCCCGACCCAACTCGGCCAAAAACCCCTCGCCGGTGTCGCTTTCTTCGTCCAGTTCTTCGCCGCGCCGATGGCCGTAAATGCCGACAGCCGACGCGCAGACCAGCACCCTCGGCGGCGTGGCCAATCCCGCCAAGCGAGCGGCGAGTAGCTGCGTCGTCTGCACCCGGCTCTGGCGCAACTGCTCCTTGACGGTGGCAGTCCAGCGCCCGGCGACGATGTTCCGTCCCCCTAAATGCACGACCGCTTCTATCCCCTCCAGCGCCTCTTGCTCCAACTCGCCGGCTTCTGGATCCCAGCGCAACTCCCCTTGCGCCGGCTCCCGCCGCACCAAGCGCACCACCTCATGTCCCTCGCGCTCCAACCGGCTACAGAGCACCGTGCCGATCAAGCCGCTGCTGCCCGCTACTAGTATTTTCACTAGCTACTCCTATTGAGAATTCTCTGCTACTAAAACGCATCCTCACACTCGACACAAGTGCCCATCGGGCGTGGTATCGGTGCGCTTGACCCGGTTCTTTCCCCTTGTTTTTCTTTTAAAAAGCGAGTACTCCCTGCCCGAGTAGCATCGACCCCGCTACCCAGAAAGTACGCATCATGCCCGATGATTATAGAATCGCCACCAGCCGAAGCAATTTCAATGGGCATGTCTTTACTGATAAACATGCTAATGGCATAGCCTTTAACGCAGCAGCTTGGATCGGCCGACTAGCCGCAGCGCTTGAAGACGTTGCCGCACAGGCGCGACCCGCTTTCCCCTTTTCACCAGAGACCCCACACTACGGCCCGCTAGAAGAATACTGGCCGAGCATCCACCGGCAATACCGAGAGCTCGCCGCCCGCGCCAAGCACGATCCCACTGCCGCGCAGCTCTTCGCAGAATCCCCCCTCTGGCTCAAATCCGATCCTGTAGAAGCAAGGGCGATCCTACGGGAGCATCCCTTGCTGCGACCAGGGCTGATCGGTTCAGGCAAGTGCGAAGGGGTCGGCTTCATTCTACCCACGCACGATTGGTTCCACGTCGATCTGAAGTCCCTCGTATCCCATCTGGCCAAACGCGCTATGAAGGACAGCGGCGAGCAGGCGGCGCAACTGCTGCACCGCTATCTGACGGCCGGGGAAGAGGCCAATCTCCCGGCCTACGAGATTACGCTCTTGCACGGCTTAAAACTCGACCGGCGCTTCGATCTTGGCAGCGAAGCCTATCTAGCGCCCTACGAGGACGCCAAGGCAACCTACGGCCTGCCCGACGAACCCGCGAAGTGGCTTGACGGCGCTGGCCGAAATCCAAGCCACTCAATCCGCCCCGGGAGCACAACCGCGCTCGTGCGCAGTCTAAGGTGGGGGCCAGGCGTCGCACCTCCCCCGGACAGTGACGATTTTTCCACTAGCCGCGCTTGCGCCCTGAAAGTGAAGTACCGCTTCCCCGGTGACTACGAGCTTGACCTTACAGACCGATTGCCAGACGACAACAAAGTCCTCGTTGATCTGCTGTCGATCGCCACGCGGAGTCCGCTGATTTCCCACACGAGCTTTGTCCGCGTCGCCAAGTGGATCGAGGAAATTGATCCCAACTTCGCTTGCAGTCTTCGCAACTCCTCCGCCTACTTGTCCGACGCAGCACCCAAAGAGCACCCATTCAGCCAGCAGGACGCGACTGCTTTCGCGTCCTTGGCCAGCCGCTGGTGTACCTATCGCGGCCGACGCGACGTCATCGACCTTGCAATCCGCCGCCTCGCCGCCTCTTTAGCCCGCAGCGGTGGCCCCTTTAGCGCAGAGGACCGCATCCTCGATGTCTCCATCGCCTTGGAGATCATGTACGGTCCGATCAAACATAAACTGACCCACCAACTGGCGACCCGGGCGAAACGCCTACTCGGCCAAGGCACCGACCAACGCGGCTGGATATCCGCTAGAGTAAAGTCCTTCTATGAAGTCCGTTCGGCCATCGTGCACGGGCAAAAGAAGATCAAAGGCGGCCAACGCGCTATCGACAAGGCCCTAGAGGACGGACGCGACTTGGCCTGCCTTACGCTCGCGGAACTGCTGTCCCGAGGGCCGATACGGGATTGGGATAAACCCATGGGAGACACATAAATGACCGAATCGACGCAACGCGACATTGACCCGCGCCGTCTGCAACTGGCATCTGACCCGTACCGTCCAGCCTACCATTTTCTAGCCCCGATCAACTGGATGAACGATCCGAACGGAACCATTTTCTGGAAGGGCCGCTACCACATCTTTTACCAGTACAATCCCAATGGGGCTTTCCACGGCACGATCCATTGGGGCCATGCCTCTAGCAAGGATCTGGTGCATTGGACGGATCACCCCATTGCCCTGCCGCCCGGCCCGGAGGGTGCCGACCGGGACCAATGCTTCAGCGGTGCCGCATTTATCAACAAAGAGGGGATTCCCACATTCATCTATCACGGCTTGCCGGATGGCATCTGTCTCGCCACCAGCGACGATGATATGCTCATCCATTGGGAAAAGCACCCGGCGAATCCGATTATACCCAATCCGCAGGCGGGCGATGAATATCGGATCGCTGGTGCCCCGTGCGCTTGGGTCGAAGGAGATACCTACTACGCACTGACCGGCAACAGCGGTGCCGCCCCGCCAGACGCGGCGTATCTATTCACCTCCACAGACCTCGCCCATTGGGAGTATTTGCATCCCTTCTACGAGGGGGGCCGTTTCACCGAGTGGGGCGAGGACTGCGGCTGTCCGGACTTTTTCCGTTTGGGCGACAAGCATGTCCTGTCCTTCACCAGTCACCCGCGCGGGGCGCAATTCTACATCGGCACGTACGCCAATCACAGGTTCACCCCGGAACGCCACAAGCGATTAGCCCTCGGCGAAACAGGCCGCCCCGGTGTGTACAACGAGGGCTTAACCCTGCTGGACGATCAGGGCCGACGCATTCTATTCGGTCGCCTCCACGAAGGACGCTATAGTTACGTCCAACGCGCCTCGGGTTGGGCGGGGATGTTTGCCCTGCCGATGGTACTGTCGTTGTCCGCTGACGGCGATCTGCTCGTGGAACCCGTTCCAGAATTGGAGGCATTGCGCGGCGAACACACGCACTTTTCCGATATCCAATTGACCGCAGACGAAGAGCGTCCACTTGATGCAATCAAAGGAAACCGACTGGAAATTCGAGCGATGTTTGAATGGGAGAGCGCCGAAGAATTCGGTCTAAAAGTTTGCTGTTCTCCAGACGGCGCAGAGCAAACCCTCATTCGCTTCAACCTCAATCCATGGTCAGCCAACCGCGCGCCGCAAGAAATTAGACCGCTCAGGGAATTGATTTTGGACGTAAGTCGGTCCAGCATCAGTCCAGAGGTGAGTAATCGCGAATCCCAACGGTGTGCGTTTGACTTCGCTTACGGCCAGCCGCTAGAATTGCGGATATTCGTGGATCGGAGCGTGGTAGAGGTCTTCGCCAATGACCGCCACTATTTGGCCAAGCGCATCTATCCCGCCCGCCCGGATAGTCTCGGCGTCCAGCTATTTGCCCGAGGTGGCAAGGCGACGGTGCGCTCGCTGGACGTATGGCAGATGGGGGCAATCTGGCCTATTGAATAGCGTCGTTTCGCGGTTTCAGTTGCGGAACGCTGAGCTTAGGTCGGCACCCAGCCCTTTTGCCGCAGTTCCTCTTCCAACAGGCCCAAACACTCGTCGATGATGGCCAGAGACTCGTCAATCTCTTCTTGCGTAATGATCAACGGCGGGTAAAAGCGCAAATCGTCGCCCGCAACCCAATCGGCTCCCCCGCTAGCGCCCGAAATAGCCAAGCCCCGTTCCAAGGTTAGTTGGGACACGCGCCGCGCCGCACCCCACTCAGGGGGAAAGGGCTTGCGGCTGCGGCGGTCCTGGACCAGTTCAATCCCCAACATTAGGCCCTTGCCGCGCACTTGGCCGACACAAGCGTGGCGCGTTAAGCCCTGGGCCTTTTCCTGCAAATAGTCCCCGACTTGGGCGGCGTGTTCCACGATGCCTTCTTCTCTTAGCAACTCCAGGACGGCCAAACCAGCGCGCATAGACACGGGGTTATTGACATAGGTAAAAACGTGCGGCAGAGCTTGGCCACTGCGCGTGAGATCTCGCCGTATCTGTTCGCTCAGCAACACACCCCCCAAGGGCGCGTACCCACTGCTGGCCCCTTTGCCAAAAACGATCATGTCGGGCACTACGTCCCAATGCTCAATGGCAAATAATTTGCCGGTGCGGCCAAAGCCGGTGATGATCTCGTCGGCGATAAAGAGGACGTCGTGCTCGTCGCAGATTTGGCGAATGAGAGGGTAGTAATCGGGCGGCGGTACCCCAGCGGCGACCCCAGCCATGACCACCGGCTCGGCGATAAAGGCGGCGATATTATCCGCCCCTACCTCGCGGATGGTCTCTTCTAACTGACGGGCACAGGTCAAATTGCAGCGATCTTCGCAACCGGCAAAAGCGCAGCGGTAGGGATAGCACGAGGCAATGTGCGGAAAAGCCGGCAGATACGGCTCAAAAGGTGCCCGCAATCCCGGCATCCCGGTAGCAGCCAAGGCACCCAAGGTAGCGCCGTGATAGCCGCGCCAGCGGCCAATGATCTGGTGCTTTTGCGCCTGGCCCCGCTGCACATGGTACAAGCGGGCCAGTTTAATCGCCGTCTCCACGCCTTCGGAGCCGCCCGAGACAAAGTACGCGTGGTTCAAATCCCCGGGAGCCAGTTCGGCCAAGCGCCGAGCGTACTCGAGAGCCGGCTGATTGGTAAAAAACGTCGAAAAGCAATAGGCCAACTCCCGCCCTTGGTCGGCCATAGCCTCGACAATGGCATGACGACCGTGACCCAAGGTGACGTTGCCAGCCCCGGCCGTGCCGTCGATATAGCGATTGCCAGCTTCGTCGTATAAGTAAATCCCCTCGCCTTTGACGAGAACCGGGTAGGTGTATTGCGGATCGCGGTGGAGAAGCGCTGGGTCGGTAGTCATGGGTTTTATCCAAGCAGACAGTCTTCCACCGCTTGCTCAAAGGGAATCGTCTCATCGTCTTTTGACTTAGCTTGGTCGTAGGCTCGAATCGATTCTAGCTCCTCTAGCTCTTCCAGCAGCTTTTGGTAGGCACCGATTTCGAGCACCACGCTGACGCGCTGACCATTTTCGTCGATGATATACTGCTCTTTGACAGGTAGCATAGTGTAGGCTCCCTTCCTCAGATTTCGTTTCAAAGTTATTTGGAATAATCTACGGAAAAGGGCTGATTTCAGCGGTATAAGCCTCGTTCTGCGTCGGTGGTGGTCATCTTTATCCATCCTCGTCTAATTTTGGCAACACCTCGCGCAGCACCTCTGCAAAGGCTTGCCGCTCGGCAGCCGGTCCCACAGTCAGTCGGATGCAGCGGTCGAGTGGGGCCACGCCCGGCATCCGCACAAAAACCCCGTGCTGCAAAAGCACCTGCATCAGACGCCTCGCACGCTCGCCACTGCCCACGTCGAGCGCCACGAAATTCGTCGCCGAAGGCACGGTTTTCAGCCCCAATTCTGCCGCCAGCGCCTCGTACTCCCGCCGCCCCTCCTCCACTTGCCGCACCACCGAGCGCACGAACTCGTCGTCGCCCAGCGAAGCAAGCGCCCCAGCCTGGGCGATGCGATTGACGCCAAAATGATTGCGGACCTTGTCGAGCGCGGCCACCACATCGCGGTGCGCCAGCGCGTAGCCGACCCTAGCCCCCGCCATGCCGTGCGCCTTGGAAAACGTCCGCAGCCGCACCACCTGGGCCCGTTCCGTGTCCAGTGGCAGGTGCACATCTGCGGGCGCGAAGTCGCTGTACGCCTCGTCGAGCAAAAACACACAATCCGGCGGCAACCCCGCGATAAAATCCCGCAACTCGTCAGCCCGCTGATAGGTGCCCATCGGATTGTCGGGATTGGCCACGTAGATCAGCTTGGGGCGCACTTGCCGCGCCTTGTCCAACAAGGCCGGCAAATCCTCCCGGTCCGCACGATAGGGCACCTTGTGCAACACCGCCCCGTGCCCCTCGACATGATAGTTGAACGTCGGATAAGCCCCCAGCGACGTCACCACCGCGTCGCCTGGCTCGGCAAAAAGCCGCACTAGCAGCCCCAACAGTTCATCAATCCCCGCACCCAAGGCGACCTCTTCCCGCGCCACCCCGTGCCGCACCGCCAGCGCCGAGCGCAACTCGTATCCCTCCGGATCGTTGTACCAATGCACTTTATCCACCGCCTCCACCATGGCCTGCCGCGCCTTCGGCGAAATCCCAAAATTGCTCTCATTAGCCCCAACCCGCAGGACAAGCGGCTGTCCCTGCTCCCTCTCCAATGCCTCGGGCGGCACAAAGGGTACGGTCGCTGGCAGAGCGCGGACGATGCGCGTAAACGGCAGCACGGGTCAAGACCACACGTAGATTTCTTCGTCGTCTTCGGCATAGCCAATGAAGACGGCGAGCACCACCCGCGGATCGTCCCCCTGCACCGCAGGAACCTCGTGAATGCAGCGCGTATTGAAGAAGTACAAATCGCCCGGCTCGAGCGCGACCTCGCAGTGCTCCACGCCCTGCGCAGCCGCATACTCGTGAAAACGGCCCTCGGCGATATACGGCTGTATCTCCTCGGTCCACAGGCAGCGATGCAACACAGCCTGCACCCCAGGACCCGCAGAATCCGCATTCTGCACGCACAGCACACCGGCAAATTGGTGGGTAAAGCGCACCACCTCGTAGTCGAACCGCTTTTCGCGCAGAACTACGTGGTCAATGTGCGGACTATAGGAGTGGGTCTCGTAGTGGATGCGAAAGATGGCCGGGCCGTACAAGCGCCCGTCGCGCTCGCACGCCGTCTTAACCTCCTTGCTGGGTGCCAACGCCTGCAAGTGCCGATAGAGCAGTTGCACCGGATCAATCAAACCCTCGAAAAGGGTGGCAAAAAGCGCGTGCGTCTCCTTCGCATCAGCCAAGAATGCCTCTTGGTCGCCACCCAGGTTGCCGAGGCTAGTGCCAATGTCGATGCGCGAGCGCTCGTCGCCCGGAGCGCGCAGCAACCCGCGCTCGTCAAAGCGCTCCATCAGCCGCTGACAGTCCTCCGGCGTGCAGACCTGAGGTAGCAGGATCGCCGGTATCTCCGCCCGCGCCAAGGCCCGAAGCGGATCGGCACCCTCGTCCGGCCCAATGGGCCGCCACAATGCACTCGCGGCATTTTCTTCGTACGTTGTTCTCTGCAAATCTAAGACTCCTATGGATAGCGTTACGCAAATCGCACTCGGCGCAGCCGTCGGCGAAAAGGTTTTAGGCAAAAAGGTTGGCAACAAAGCCCCCCTGTGGGGCGCGGCCGCAGGCATCCTCCCAGACCTCGACGTATTGGGCGCGGCCTTTCTGTCGGAGACCGACCTATTGGGCTTTCACCGCTGGGTGTCCCACTCCCTGCTCTTTGCGGTAGGCGGCGGCCTTGGGCTGGGCTGGGCGCTGTCTAAGCTACACCGCGACGCGAGTTGGCGCGAGTGGTTCACACTGGCGTTCTGGGCAATTCTCACGCACGCCCTCCTCGACTGCTTCACCGGGTACGGCACCCAGTTGTTCAGCCCGTTCAGCAACTACCCGGTCGCCTTCAGTGCCATCTTCATCATAGACCCGCTCTATACCCTACCCTTAGCCATCGGCCTCATCGCCGCCCTGTGCCAACGGCGACTGCACTGGCGACGGCGACTCAACACGCTGGGCCTGTGCGTGAGTACAGCATACCTGCTTGCCACTGCCGCGATTTGCCTACACGTGCGCAGCACCTTTGCCCACGCCCTCACCGAACAAGGCATTCCCTACGAGCGCCTGCACGTCGTGCCAACTCCGTTCAACGCCGTACTGTGGTCGGGCTTGGCTGGCGCAGACGATCACCTATGGGCCGGACTGTACTCCCTGTTTGACGACGACTCGGCGGTCCGCTTCCGCCGCATCGAGCGCAACACCCACCTCATCGCCCCCCGGCGCGACGATCCGCCAGTCCAGCGCCTGTTCTGGTTTTCTCGCGGGTACTATCGGGTGGAGCACCGCGCCGACGCGCTCTACTTATACGACCTGCGCTTTGGCCGCTCTGACTTCTATCTCGACTCTACCGGCACCTACTTCTTCACGTTCCGCCTGTTGCCGGACCTGTCTCATCCCGAGCGCATCGCCGACCTCCAGCGCATCAACAACCCATCCGCGCTCACCGCCCAAGCCCTCAAGCGGCTCTGGCACCGTCTAATCGGCAACTAAAGTTTTCGGCCCGATTCCATCTGGGATCGCGGGCCTCTTGCCTGCGTCGAGGGCGGGACGCCCTCGATCCGACCAGGCCGGGGGCCGTAGGGGGCGGTTTCAACCCGCCCCCTACCCGGGTGCGTAACGTCAGCTAG
>VXOR01000033.1 GCA_009840005.1 Gemmatimonadota bacterium | reverse complement strand
CCGAAACCGCGAAAAAGCACCCACCGTACAATACCTTCCTGCTAGCTTCCTTAACGATGTAATGACGATCCGAGGCGATGAGCAGCCTCGGATTTACAGCAGCGGCCGGGCGTAACATCAGGAACTAATAGGCGGTCGGCAGACGGCGGGATTGATGGCCGCATCTACTTTGACGGCAATCACCCCGAGAATCTGGAGAGCATGATTTTAGAAGTGAAGGGCGGTTTACCATAGTGAATCCACCGACCTAGCAGATATGGCAGCAAATCCAGCTAATTATACGGCGCAAAGCGAATCCTACTCGTCCTCTCCGTCCTCCATCGCCTCAATGTCAAATGCCGCCGCGATCAACGCCCGCGTGTAGGGCTCCTGTGGCGCGGCGAAAACCTCCTGCGTCGGTCCCTGCTCGACAACCAACCCCTCCTTCATCACAATCAGCTCGCTCGCCAAGGCGCGGACCACCTTCAAATCGTGACTGATGAATAAATAGGCTAGGCCGTGGCGCTGCTGAAGTTGGAGTAACAGCTCGACGATTTGCGCCTGCACTGTTTTGTCCAACGCACTAGTCGGCTCGTCGAGGACCACGAAGCGCGGCTTGAGGGCCATGGCGCGGGCGATGGCGATGCGCTGGCGTTGGCCGCCGGAGAACTCGTGCGGGTAGCGGTCCATGGTCAACGGGTCCAAGTTGACTTCAGCCATGGCCTCGGCTACTAGCTGGCGGCGCTGGTGGTAGTCGCCGCCGATTGCGTGAATCAGCAGGCCCTCCTCGATAATCTGAAAAGCCGACAGCCGCGGGCTCAGCGAAGCGAAGGGGTCCTGAAAGACGATCTGCATCTGTCGGCGCAGCGGTCGGATCTCCTTCTGGTGCCAGCCTTGGATATCGCGGTTGTCGAATTCGACGGGGCCTTCGCTGGCCACCAGCCGCAAGAGCGCCTGCCCCAGCGTCGTCTTGCCCGAACCGGATTCGCCGACGATGCCGACGGTCTGCCCTGCGCGGATACGGAGCGAAATTCCATCGACTGCTTTTACATGGCCCACGGTGCGGCGCAGCAGACCACGCTTGATGGGAAAGTGGACCTTGAGGTTGTGGGTGTGAATGACTTCGGGTGCGGTCTCGTCGATCGGAGCCGGTTCGCCCTGGGGCTCGGAGGCTAGAAGCGTGCGGGTATAGGGATGTTGCGGAGCGGTGAAGAGAGACTCGGCGGTATTGTGTTCGACGATCTCGCCGTCGCTCATCACATAGACGCGATCGGCCATGTGGCGGACGATACCCAGATCGTGGGTGATTAGCAGAATCGCCATGCCCAACCGGGCCTGCAAGTCCTTGAGTAGCGCGAGGATCTGCGCCTGTATGGTCACATCGAGCGCGGTGGTCGGCTCGTCGGCGATGAGCAGATCCGGCTCGTTGGCCAAGGCCATGGCAATCATCACCCGCTGGCGCTGACCACCCGAAAGCTGATGCGGCCATGCGTCTAATCGCTCCTCGACATCCGGGAGGCCGACCAGTCCTAAAAGCTCCATAGCCCGATCGCGCGCTTCCACACGGCTCAGGCCCCGATGTAGGATGAGCGTTTCGCACAGTTGCTTTTCAATGGAGTGCAGCGGGTTGAGCGAGGTCATCGGCTCCTGGAAAACCATCGCCACGCGGTTGCCGCGCAACGCCTGCATCCGCGCCGACTCAGTGCCCAACAGCTCTTCACCGTCAAAGCAGACGCTGCCGTGGGGATGGCTGGCACGCGGGTAGGGCAACAGTTGCAGCACCGAGAGCGCAGTCACCGACTTGCCCGAACCGGATTCGCCGACCAGCGCCACGGTCTCGCCGCGTTCGATGCTGAGCGAAGCACTGCGCACGGCCTCGACATTTTCTCCCTCGACGTGGAAGCGCACGCCCAAGTCTTCGATGGTCAGCAGGCTCATGCGCCGTCCTCCCCAGCGTAGGTCTTGCGCGGATCAAACGCGTCGCGTACCGCCTCGCCGATAAAGACCAACAGCGACAACATCACCGCCAGCGCCAAAAAAGCCGTAAAACCCAGCCACGGTGCCTGGAGGTTGCGCTTGCCTTGATTGAGCAGTTCGCCCAGCGACGGCGAGCCGGGCGGCAGGCCAAAGCCGAGGAAGTCGAGCGAGGTCAGCACCGCCACCGAGCCGGTGAGCACAAAGGGCAAAAAGGTCAGGGTAGAGACCATGGTATTGGGCAGCACGTGCCGCCACATAATGCGGCGATTGCTCTGGCCGAGCGCGCGAGCGGCTTTAACGAAATCGAAGTTGCGCGCCCGCAAAAATTCGGCGCGCACAACCCCGACCAAGCCCATCCAGCGAAACAGCAACAACAAGCCGAGCAGCCACCAGAAATTCGGCTCCACCACGCTGGCGAGGATGATAAGCAAGTAGAGCAGCGGCAGGCCCTGCCAGATCTCGATAAAGCGCTGGAAGAGCAGGTCCACCCAGCCGCCGAAATACCCCTGCACCGCGCCCGCGGCAATGCCGACCGCAGCGCTGAACAGCGTCAGCAGCAGGCCGAAGAGCACGGAGATGCGGTAGCCGTAGAGTACGCGCGCCACCACATCGCGCGCTTGGTCGTCCGTGCCGAGCCAATTTTCAGCGTCGGGCGGGGAAGGAGCCGGCTGCTTGAGGTCGTAGTTGACCGTGTCGTAGCTATAGGACACCAGCGGCCACAAGATCCAACCCTTTTCCTCGATAAGCTCCTTGACAAAGGGATCGCGGTATTCGGCCTCGGTCGCGAAATCGCCGCCAAAGGTCGTTTCGGGATACGTCGCGAGGACTGGGAAGTAATAGCTGCCGTCGAACCGAACGACCAGCGGGCGGTCGTTGGCGATGAACTCAGCCGGCAGGCTCAGGGCGAAGAGGATCCAGAAGATCCAGAAACTCCAAAAGCCGCGTCGGTTGCGGCGAAAATTGGCCAGCCGCCGTTGATTGAGCCGCGACAACTGCAAGCCCAGAAAGCGCGTCGGAGGAGGCGGTGGGGCGGATACAGCGCTCATGACTCACGGCTTTCAAAGTCGATGCGGCGGTCAACCAGCGTATAGGTCAAATCGCCCACCAACTGCATTAGCAGGCCCAGCAAGGTGAAGAAATACAGCGTGGCAAACATCACCGGGTAATCGCGGCCAATCGCCGCTTCATAGCCCAACAAGCCCAACCCGTCCAACGAGAAGATGATTTCCGTCAACAGCGCACCGGTGAAGAAGATATCGACAAAAGCACTGGGGAAGCCGGCGATGACGATCAGCATGGCGTTGCGGAAAACGTGGCCGTAGAGCACCCGATTTTCGCTCAGGCCCTTGGCGCGGGCAGTAGTGACGTAGAGCTTATTGATCTCGTCGAGGAAGGAATTTTTAGTCAGCAAGGTCAGCCCGGCAAAGCCGCCGATGACCATCGCCGCGACCGGCAGCGCTAGGTGCCAGAAGTAGTCGGCGATCTTGGCAAAGAGGCTCAGCTCATCCCAATTAGACGAGGTCAGGCCGCGCAGCGGAAACCAGTCGAGGTAATGCCCACCGGCAAAGACCACGATCAGCAGGATGGCAAAGAGGAAGCTGGGAATGGCGTAGCCGACGATGACCAGTCCCGAGGTCCAGACATCGAACCGCGAGCCATCGCGCACGGCCTTGGCGATCCCAAGGGGAATGGAAATGAAATAAACCAGTAGCGTGGTCCACAGCCCCAGAGAAATCGACACCGGCATCTTCTCTTTGATCAAGTCGACGACCCGTTGGTCGCGGTAAAAGCTCTCGCCAAAGTCGAAGCGCACGTACTGGCCGATCATCTGCAAGAAGCGCTCGTGTACCGGCTTGTCGAAGCCGTACATGCGTTCGAGCTCGGCGATCAACTCGGGGTCGAGCCCTTGCGCACCGCGGTATTTGCTGCTGATCTCGCCGCCCGGCGTCGCGTCCGTGTCGAGGGTCTCGCCCATGCCCGAACCGCTGACCCGCTCGGTGGCGTCCGTGCCAAAGCCCTGAATCACCGCGATGGTGCGCTCGACCGGGCCGCCTGGTGCCGCTTGGATGATGAGGAAGTTGATGGTCATAATGCCGAAGAGCGTCGGCACCATCAACAGCAGGCGGCGGAGGATGTAAGCGCCCATAAAAGTGGGCTAACGGTCCTGTTCTAGCCGCGCCGCCTTCTCGGCGTCGTACCACCAAGTGTAGGGCATGACGAAGTAGTCGCCGGTGTAGGGGGCGGACAAGGCGGGTTTGCCGAATTTATCCCAGTGGACCACGCGGAAATTGTCGCTGTACCAGTGCGGAATGGTGTAGTGCCCCCACAACAATACCCGGTCCAGCGCCCGAGTCGTCGCCACCAGTTCGGCGCGGCTAGGAGCCTGAATCAATCGTTCGACCAACTCGTCGACGACCGGGTCTTTAATACCGGCGACATTGCCACTGCCCGGCTCGTCCGCAACGGCGCTAGGCCAGTAGTTGCGTTGCTCATTGCCCGGGCTGTGGCTCTGGCCTCGGACCAGTGAGATGATATCGTAGTCAAAGGCCTGGACCCTGTTTTGATACTGGGTCCGATCGACAATGCGGATCGTCGCTTTGACGCCGAGGCGTTCGAGGTTGGGAATCATCGGCGCGACAATGCGTTCCCACGACGAGCTGGAGAGCAAAAATTCGATTTCCATGACCTCGCCGGTCTCGCCGTGGGTCAGGGCATCATCGACAACCACCCAGCCCGCTTCTTGCAGGAGCTTTTGGGCGGCGCGCAGGTTTTGCCGAAGCCGACCCGACCCATCGGTGGTGGGTAGCTGAAACTCAGTGGTAAAAAGTTCATCGGGAATGCGCCCCCGGTACTCCTCCAAAATTTCCAGCTCCCGGCCCGAAGGCAGCCCCGCAGACGCCAATTCCGAATTGGCGAAGTAGCTGTTGCTGCGGGTGTAGAGGCCGTAGAACAGATTCTTTTTAGTCCACTCGAAGTCAAAGGCATAGCCAAGGGCCTGCCGCACCCGGGGATCTGCAAATTTGGCGCGGCGCGTGTTGAACCAGAAAGCCTGCATACCAGCGGCGCGCCGATGGGGCAGTGGATACTTGACTAGCCTGCCGGCGGCCAGAGACTCTCCCTCGTAGGCCGTTGACCAGTCCTTGGACGAGCTTTCGCGGCGGTAGTCAAATTCACCGGCCTTGAGCGCTTCGATGGCCACGGTCTGGTCGCGGTAGTAGTCGAAGTGGATGCGGTCGAAGTTGAAGCGACCTTTGTTGACGGGCAGGTCGCGGCCCCAGTAGTCATCGACGCGCTCGTAGGTTATGGAGCGCCCGGCCTCGACCTCGGCGATTCGGTAGGGACCGCTGCCCAGCGGCGGGTCGAGCGTGGTCTCCTCGAAGTTGCGGCCCTCCCAGTAGTGTTTGGGCAGAATGGACATCTGGCCGGAGATTAGCGGCAGTTCTTTGTTGGCCTCCCCACTGAAGATCAACCGGACCTGACGCGCTCCGACTTTCTCGGTGCCCTCAATGGCCGCAAAGTAGTTGCGCAGCCCGGGATTCCCCTTGGTCTTATAGGTCTCCAGCGTGAAAATCACGTCCTCGGGAGTTATGGGCTTGCCGTCGTGCCAGCGCGCCTCCGGCCTCAAGGTATAGAGCACCCAAGAGTTGTCGGGAGGGACTTCGATGCGCTCGGCGAGGCAGCCGTATCCGACGGCGATTTCGTCTTCGGCGCGTTCGGTGAGGGTGTCGTAGATCAAGCTACCTAGGCGCGGCGGCTCAAGGCCCTTGAGGATATAGGGATTGAGGCTATCGAAGGTGCCGATCCAACCTAAGCGCAGCGTACCACCCTTCGGAGCATCCGGGTTGGCGTATTCAAAATGGGTAAAGTCAGGACCGTATTTGAGTTCGCCGTAGAGGGAGATGCCGTGGCCGATGTAGTTGTCGGCACGGCTGGGAAGCGCCGTCAGGACGGCGATTAGAGCGAGTGCGATGTGCATAATCAACTTTCTGGTTAATTGGTAACTGACGTTACGCATCTGCGCCGAACCGGTCGATGTAGGGGCGTTCCTTGTGGGCGCCCAAGCAACACGACGCATTCAGCCGGTGGGATTCTGGAGGGCAACCACAAGGGTTGCCCCTACAATGCGTAACAGCAGTTGGTAATTGACGATCCAAACCACAACATTCATTTGGCTTCCAAACGCGCTGCCTTTTCCGCGTCCCACCACCACGTATCGGGAAAGCCCAACCCATTAGGAGCTGGCTCTGGCATTCGCCCGAACTTGTTCCAGTAGGCCAAGCGGTAGGAGCGGCTGTGCGAGTCGGGAATTACGTAGTGGTTCCAGAGCAAGATGCGGTCGAGAGCATGGGTTATCGCGACCTGCGTTGGACGGTCGGGAGCGGCGATCTGGCGCTCGATCAGCTCGTCGATTACCGGGTCGGCGATGCCGACGTAATTGCGGCTGCCCGCAGATTGCGCCGCCGTACTCGACCAAAAGTTGCGCTGCTCGTTGCCCGGGCTCAAGGTCTGACGCCACGAGGCGACGATGATGTCGAAGTCAAAGTCCTGGACGCGGTTTTGGTACTGGGCCGCGTCAACCGTGCGGATGGTCGCCTCAATGCCGAGGCGTTCGAGGTTTTGCACGAAGGGGCTGAGGACGCGCTCGTACGACGAGGAGCCGAGCAAGAATTCAAAACGCATTACCTCGCCACTCTCAGCGTGAGTCAGCTTCCCATCGACCACGGTCCAACCAGCTTCGGTGAGCAGTTTTTTAGCCGTGCGCAAGTTTTGGCGCAACTGGCCCGAGCCGTTAGTAGCCGGCGGCGCGTAAGCAGTAGTAAACACCTCGTCCGGTATCCGCCCCCGGTACGCCGCCAAAATTTCCAACTCCTGCCCCGTAGGCAGCCCCGACGACCCGAGGTCTGAATTGCCCCAATAGCTGCTGCTACGGGTGAGGAGACCGTAGAACAGGTTCTTATTCGTCCATTCAAAGTCGTAGGCATAGGCGAGCGCCTGCCGCACCTTGGGATCCTTGAACTTGTCGCGCCGAGTGTTGAACGCAAACCCCGACATGCCGCGGATGAGCTGGTGCGGGATCTGCACCTTGACCATCCGCCCCTCGGCGATCGGCGCGAAGTCCTCGTAGTTAGTGGCCCACTCCTTGGAATTGCTCAATAGGCGATAGTCGTACTCTCCCGTCTTGAAGGCTTCGATGGCCACGGTCTGGTCGCGGTAGTACTCGTAGCGGATGCGGTCGAAGTTGTGGCGGCCCTTGTGCACGGGCAGGTCGCGCGCCCAGTAGTCATCGACGCGCTCGTAGGTAATCGAGCGCCCCGGCTCGAACTCGGCGATCTTGTACGGGCCGCTGCCCAAAGGCGGCTCAAGCGTAGTGGCGGCGAATTCGCGTCCCTCCCAATAGTGCTTGGGCAATACGCGCAACTGGCCGATGATCAGCGGCATTTCGCGGTTAGTGCCCTCTTTGAACTCGAACTTCACTTGGTGCTCGTCGAGCGCGAAGACCGTATCGACATCGGCGTAAAAAGTGCGAAAGAACGGAATGCCCTTAGTGGTGAGGATTTTGAAGCTGAAGATCACATCGGCCGCGGTCACGGGGACGCCATCGTGCCAGCGCGCTGCGGGGTGGAGCTCGAAGATGATCCAAGAGCGGTCCTCCGGCATCTGCATCCGCGCGGCGAGCTGGCCGTATTCCGTGAACGGCTCGTCCTTGGACTTGGTGCAGAGCCGGTTGTAGAGCATCAGCGAACCTGCGGCCGCCACGCCCTTGAGGGTAAAGGGATTGAGATTGTCGTACGTGCCGATGGCGGCAAGGCGGATTTCGCCGCCTTTGGGGGCGTTGGGATTGACGTAGTCGAAGTGGGTAAAATCAGGCCCGTACTTGGGGTCGTCGTAGAGCGTGAAGGCGTGGGCGCGGAGAACAGTGCTGTCCGCAGTATGGGCCACCGAGGCGAGGATAAAGCAGAAAACTAGCGAGCGCATGATACGCATGAAAATCGTCGTTTAATATGAGGGTGATACAGCAATTCTGAACGACTGAACGATCCGAGATGCGGATCGTCTTGTTTCTACTATTCTGCGTCCATCTGCGGATTGTCTTGTGAATGATTGAGGATTGCGATAAAACGAAAAATTAGTGCGTACATGGCCTATAAAACTAACCTGAAAAGGCATTTACGGCCACCGATGCGGTTGGCCTCAGCCCGGCTCTTTTCTATTTTGGCGACTTACAATTCGATGCAAGAGGAGGTCTGCCGATGCTGACGCCCAAACAAAAAGAGCACTTTGACGTATTTGGCTTTCTCTGCCTGCGCCAAGCGTTTTCCCCAGACGAGATGGCCGAGATTACCCAAGCCGCCGACCAAGTGTGGCTCGAAGATCGGGGCGGCCAACCCGACGACGGCCAGCACCAGGGCCTTGCGCCTTTTGCCGAGCGCAACCCCCGGCTTTTAGACCTAGCCGAGGACGACCGCATTTTCCAGGTGGCCGCCGATCTCCTAGGACCCGATTTCCTGTGGTCGGGATCGGAGGGCAACAAGGAGGGGCATACTGAGAAGGGGGAGCACAACTGGCATGCGGATCGGCCAGGCGCCGCAGAGACCGAGTATCCGCGGCTCAAAGTGATGCTCTACCTGACGCCCACTACCAAAGAACAGGGCGCCCTGCGCGTGATCCCCGGTTCGCACCGCATGCCCTTCCACGAGTGGCTGTGGCCCTTACAGTCCCACCACTTCAAGGACGGCACGATCGGCGGCAGCTTCGGGGCGCGGGGCGAGGACATCCCTGCCTGCGCGGTGGAGACCACGCCCGGCGACGTGGTCTTTTTTCACCACAGCCTCTTTCACGCAGCCTACGGCAAGTTCCCCAAGCGGCGCTACGTTGCCTTCAAGTTCGTCACCCGACCCGACACCGAGGCCAAGCTGCGGTCCATGCAGCGCTACGCATCCTACGCCTTCGACGTCAATCCGGCACTCCTAGCAAGGCCCCGGCTGCGCTCCATTGCAGAAGATCTGATCGCATTGGGTCAACAGGCGAAGGCTTTAACAGGTCAATAGAGGCATCTTAGGCGTTGACAGAGTTCTCCCATTCCGCTAGCTTCAGATTCATCCCTTAAGGCTGTCCATTGCCAACATAACCTAATGTGGCTCAGTCAATTAGGAGACTGCGTGGAAATTAGCCTGCCCAACAAAGTGAAGTGAGAAAAAACACATGAACGCGCGTCAGTCAGAGCTTGACTTTGGCGGGAGCAGAAGTAGAACACCATCTGGCCGAAAAAAACCAGATGGAAATGCCACGACAAATCTGGTTTTCTCCGCCCACCTCGGAAACAACGCGGATGTATTCCCGGCTATCTTAAAGCTGCACATTGAGGAGGGGGCCAAAATTGCCGATGTGACATTTGGCAAGGGCGTCTTCTGGCGCAACGTCGATACTTCAAAGTACGACTTGCATCCGTCAGATATCGCGGACGGTACAGACTGTCGCAATCTCCCGTATGAAAGTGAATCATTCGATGCGATCGTCCTTGACCCGCCCTACATGGAAGGGTTCTTCCGCAGCGGGAACTCGACCAAAGCAGGTGCGGGGACACACAATGCCTTTCGAGACCACTATTCCAACGGACATGAAGCACCGAGGCGAGGCGGCGGGAAGTGGCACGCTGCGGTTGTAGAACTCTATGAGGATAGCGGTCGCGAGGCTCACCGAGTGCTGCGCGACCGAGGCGTATTGATCGTGAAGTGCCAAGATGAGGTCAGCGCGAATCGCCAGAACTTAACCCACGTTGAGATCATCAACTCCTACGCCGAGCTTGGATTTTTCTGTAAAGATCTATTTGTTGTCGTTCGCCCAAACAAACCTGGAATGAGCCGCGTTCTCAAACAGGTCCACGCAAGAAAAAATCACTCCTATTTTCTTGTATTCGTGAAGATCCCAAAAGGCAAAACCGCGAATCAGATGCGCTCCTGAATAATCCCATTCATAAGCGTGAAAGGCTCGTCGCTGAATGGCGGTCTCGGGGGCCAATGGACGGTTACAAGGGTCGCTAAAAGGTGCTGGCGCTGGTATGGGGTGTACTTCTTATAGCTAGACGTGGGAAGGTCCGAGTTCTTGGCGAAGACAAACCGCCACTGAGGCCCCTGTCGTACCGTGCTTCCATTTCTGGTGCTTGCCGGTGCTTACCCAAGTATAGCCCAAGGCTGTTAGCCGGCTCGTAAGCCAGCGATAGTAGTCCTCGCCCACGCTAGGCTAGTGCCCTGTCCTGACTGCTGCCTCTCTCTACTCGCACCGGCTCCGCAACAGGGATGTCGGGCATCGGCCGGACTTGGCCGGTGGCGTCTATGTGGTTGTCCCGCAACAGGTCGGGCACCATGTCGAGTATGACTTCCTTGAACTCGTCGAGCGTCGCGGCCTCGATAAACAGGCCCTCGACTTCGGTGTACGCCGTATAAAAAACCTGCGCCTTCTCGTGCCAAGCAGGCTCCACGCGGAAGGTACCTAGATCGCTCGTCACTTGAAAAGCTCCAACCTTCTCGTCCCAAGCGACGGATACATTCTGGTCGCTCGCGTCATATTCCAGTGTTCTGTTCATGCCGTCTCTTTCGGAAGGCGTTTCCACAATCAGCTCTCATATAAGAAAAAATAAGGGTACGACCCTAAAATGCAGTTGTCAAAAAACGCACCTTATCGTCGCCATCGCGAGCGTTCTTGCATTCCCTATACCGACGGCAATTGCGGCACAACCTGGTTGGCGAGCAAGTCCATCGAGCGCTCCCACAGCGGCCGGTCGTCCCAGTCGTGGGCGATCATCAGCAGCGTGTCAAAGCCCCCGGTCGTCTCCCACAAGCCCTGTAGCTGATCTACGCACGACTTCGCGTCGCCTATTATGCACAGGTTCCTGATCAGATACTCGGGCGTGACCTCCTCGTCGGGCACCTCCGGGTCATGCTTCGTAATGTGGAGCATCTGGGCACCGCTGAGTACGGCGATCAGGTATTCAAAGGAGCGACAGAAAGCGCTCTTCTCGTCGAGGGCGTAGTCCCAAGCGCGCGCTTCGTCATCGGCGACGAGGATGCTGCGCGAGATGCGCCAGCGGGTGCGCTCGGGCGCGGGCAGACCGGCCTCGGTGGCCCCGGCGCTGTAGGTCTGCCAGTGCTGAGTCAAGATCGAAGGAGCGACGAGATTGGTGCTGATGGGCAGATAGCCCCGCTGGCCGGCCATGGTTGCGGCCATGGAGTCGCCTCTTATCACGCTCATACCAATGGGCGGGTGCGGCTGCTGGTAGGGCTTAAGCAATTCGCCGATGCCGAGTTCGGAGTTCGCCTCCTCAATTTTGATGCGGTAGAAATCCCCGGCAAAGTCAAACGGGGCGTCCGCCTGCCAGAGCTTGAGGACCATGTCGATGCTCTCGACGGTCATCAGCCCTTGCGTCTTGGGATCGGGCAGGTCAAAAAGGCCCCAGTCGGTGGCGACGCCGCCTTGGCCGAAACCGCAGTTGAAGCGGCCCTTGGACAGGTGGTCGAGAAAGGCTAAGCGCACCGCGACGTTGACCGGGTGGTGCTGCGGCATGATGGAAACGCCCGTGCCCAAGCGGATGTTTTGCGTCAGGGGCAGGACGTGGGCGATGAAGAGATCGTTGGACGGAATCGGCTCCCAAGCGACAGTGTGGTGCTGGCCGACCCAAGCCTCGGTGAAGCCGAGCCGGTCGGCGCGGACGACGAAATCGACGTCCTCGGCAAAGCATTCGGTGCGGTCTTTTTCCGGGGGATGCAAGGGCATCATAAAGGTGCCGAGTTTCATAGTAATCCTCCTCTAAAGGCAATGTAGGGGGCGGTTTGAAACCGCCCCTCAATATCCCAATTCCCGCTCCATGTCTCCAACTACCTCCGCGATCACCTGCGCGACTTCCTCGACCTGTTCCTCGCTAATGGTAAAGGGCGGGCTGATGGCGATGTGGTCGCCGGCGACGCCGTCGATCAACCCAGGCGAGCCGGGCATGATGAGCACGCCTTTGGCAAAGGCGCGGTTGACGATCGCGGCGGACACGCCCTGAGCGGGGTCAAAGGGCGTGTGGCTCTCCTTGTCCTTTGCAAACTCCACGCCAGTGAGCAGGCCCTTGCCGCGCACCGCGCTGACTATGGGCGAGTCCATTAAGGGCTGCATCTTCTCCAGCATCAGGTCGCCCATCTGCGCGCAGCGATCGACCAAGTCGTGGTCTTGAATGTAGTTCTGCACGGCGAGGGCAATGGCGCAGGAGAGCGGATTGCCGCCGTAGGTGTGGCCGTGGACGTAGTGGTTCTGCTTTTTGTAGATCCCGTCGTAGATCTCGTCGCGGACCAAGGTGGCGGCAATGGGCGTGTACCCGCTGGCGAGGCCCTTGCCAGTGGCTATGATGTCTGGAATGGCGTCCCAGTGCTCAATGCCGAAATTGAGGCCCGTGCGTCCGTAGCCAGTGACCACTTCGTCAATGATCATCAGGATGTTGTAGCGGTCGCAGATCGCGCGGATGGTGGGGAAGTAGTCGGGCGGTGGCATCAGGCCGCAGCAAGAAGTGCCCGAAATCGGCTCGGCGATAAAGGCGGAGATGTACTCGCTGCCCTCCTGTTTGACGACCCTTTCCAGCTCTTCGGCGCAGGCCAGCGTACAGGCGGGTCGGTCTTGGCAGTACGGACAGTGATCCGGGTGGGGGAAGGTGATGTGCGGGAAGTCGTGCAAATAGGGCACGTAGTCGTCGCGCCAAGTGGTGCGGCCCGACATGGAAAGCGCGCCGATGGTGTTGCCGTGCCAGCTCTGCCAGCGGGTGATGACTTTGTACTTCTTCGGGTTGCCGGTCTCGATGTGGTACTTGCGGGCGATCTTGAGCGCGGATTCCGTGGCCTCGGACCCGCCGGAGATGAAGAACACGCGATTGAGGTCGCCAGGGGCTATGGCGGCGATTTTGTCGGCGAGGTCGATTTGCGGTTGGGTGAGGAAGCGGGCGTAGGTAAAGCTGACCTTGTTCGCCTGCTCCCGCATGACCTCAGCTATCTCTGGGACGCCGTGGCCGATGGAGACCACGTGGACGCCAGCGCAGGCATCGAGGTACGCGCGGCCGTCTTCGGCGTAGAGGTAGCAGTCCTTGCCGTGGGAAATCTGCGGCCAGTTGTCGGTAATGACGCGGTGGAAAATGCGGTCGGTGGTCATATATCCGTCCTTTGTATGTAGTAGTGAAAAGGCCCTGAAAGATACAAAGTCTCAAGAGGCCAGCATAGGGCGCAGGGTGCAACTCGCTCAATATGTCGATATGTTTCTCTACTAGCCATCTCGTAACCGATGGATAGCATTTATGGGACAAATTCCTAGACAGGCACAATTCGGTATGGGATGCTTCGCTGCGCTCAGCATGACACTGAGAAGCGAAGTGCTAGCACTTGTCATGCTGAGCGCAGCGGAGCGGAGTCGAAGCATCTCATACCTAGAGACCCATGCAAAACGTCAGTGAGATAACAAACAGGTGAGTTTGCAAAAAAATTGTAAGCGAGTGCTAGCGGCGTGGCTGCTATCGGCAGGGACGGCACAGGCGGCGACCCTGAGCGGCTTTGTCACCGACGCCGACAGCGGCGAATCCCTGCCCCGCGTCACTGTCGCGGTGCAGGGACTTCCGCTCGCGGCGATCAGCAACTCCAGCGGCTACTACGCGGTCGTGCAAGTACCGGCTGGCACGCACATGGTGAGCACGTCGCATCTAGGCTATCAGACCCGGTGGGACACGCTACGCTTTGATGCCGACGAGTCCGTGCGGCTCGACTTGACGCTGGTACCCAAGCCGGTGGACCTAGGCGAGCAGGTCTCGGTGGAGACCGATCGCATTAGCCTCCGCGCCAAGCCGTTGCAGCAGTTGCCCGCCCTCGGCGAGGCCGACCTCTTGCGCGGCTTACAGCTACTGCCGGGCGTCCAAGCGGTTGCGGATATCAGCAGCGGCTTATACGTGCGCGGCGGCGGCCCCGACCAAACGGCCATTCTCCTCGACCATATTCCCCTGTACAATCCCTCCCACCTGTTCGGGCTTTTCTCGACCTTCAACCCAGACGCCATCAAGGAGGTCAATCTGTACAAGGGAGCCTATCCCGCTCCGTACGGCCGCACGCTCGGGGCAGTGCTCGACGTGAGCAATCGCGAGGGCAATCATAAGAGGACTAGCGGGCGCGGCGGCGTGAGCCTGATCTCAGGCCGCTTGCTCACCGAAGGACCCGTCGGCCAAGGCTCGTGGATGTTGGCTGGTCGCCGCACCTACTTAGACGGCGTGTTCAGCGCCCTCCGCACGCGCGGAGAGGACATCCCGTTGGACTATTACTTCTACGACCTCAACGGCGGCATTAACCAGCGGCGGGGCGACGACACCTATACCGCGACCGCGTACTGGGGACAAGACGACCTGCGGATTGACCTAGAAGACGACCGGGAGTCTTTCGTCGCCATGCGCTGGGGCAACCGCGCCCTGACTGCGCGCTGGACGCGCGCGTTTTCACCGGCCCTGTTCGGCCACTTCACGGCCGCTGGCTCGTCGTACGAAAGCATTGTCGCACTCCGTTTCCTCGACGCGCCCGTCTGCATCGCCAACAGCATCCGCGACCTGTCGCTCAAAGGCGACTTGGATTACTTCGCCAACCACCATCACACACTTTCTTTGGGCTTCTTGGCCACCCTGTTCGAGTTCCACTTTGTCCGGTCTTTCAACGAGCGGACCCAGCTCGACTTGCGCCAAGAGCCGGTGCTGTTGGAAGGCTACGTGCAGGACGAGTGGCAGCTCGGGCCGACCACACAAGTGCGATTGGGCGGACGAGGGACGTACTTCAGCGAAGGAAATCGCTGGCACTTCACGCCGAGGCTGTCCCTGAGCCAAGCGTTGAGCGACAAAATCCGCGTCAAAGCCGGCGGCGGAGTGTATCGCCAACACCTGCAACTGATCACCACCGAAGCCTTCAGCGGCGGCGATTTCTGGGTTCCTTTGGACGACACCGTCGAGCCGGGGCGATCCTATCAGGCCGTCACCGGCATCGAGTGGTCTCCTTCGCCGCGCTACCTGTTTTCCGTGGAGGCCTATTACACGGACCTCGCCAACCTAGTGACCGTGGATACCGAACTGCCCGACGACAACGAGGCCACGCACTCAGAAGCAGTGTTCAAAAGCGGCGGCACGGGCTGGGCCAGCGGGGTCGAGGTCTTTTTACAGCGGCGCACCGGCGCACTCACCGGGTGGATCGGCTACGCGCTCGCTTGGACGCGGCGCACCTTCCCCGAACTCAACGACGGTCAGCCCTTTCCCCCCAAACACGACCGCCGCCACGACCTGTCTTTTGCCGCCTCCTACGAGGTGGGCGCATGGCGGCTCGGCGCGAACCTAGCGTATGCCACCGGGCAAGCATTTACACCGGCTTCCGAGTCACCTGTCCAGCGCAACAGCGCCCGCCTACAGCCCTATCACCGCCTCGATGTCAGCGCCAGCCGGTCGTTCGCACTGCGGGGAGCCGCCAGCGAGTTCTACGTGCAGATATTCAATGTGTACAGCCGCCGCAACGAGTGGTTTGTGCAGCTTGATTCGGTCGATCCCGAAGTCGAGCCGCGCAAGATCAAACAATTGCCCATAATCCCCACGCTGGGCTTCAACTTCTCTTTTTAGCAGCGAGATCCAAAGTCGTCCAGCACGACGCGGATGCACCCGAAGAGGGACCCTTCGCGTCGCGCCGGATACGTATCAGTTCACAATTCCATCGCATTAAAAGCCCCTGTACTAAGACGACAGTAGAGGTGGTATGAGATGCTTCGCTTCGCTCAGCATGACACGGTGAAGCAGCGCACCCACTTGTCATGCTGAGCGGAGCGAAGCGGAGTCGAAGCATCTGATACCCCGATGACCATGTATAACTACGTACTAAGGCCCCTGTATAATCCCTGCATAATATAGTGAATTAACCGATTGTCTAATTTTTGTCTAAATAATTTCAGAAAATATCTTGACAAATAATAGACAAATAAGTACACTCAATTAGACAATGGAAGCCAAAAGAGGCTCCATACACCTTTACAAGGAGGAAATTGCATGAACCTCACCCGTATTGCCACACTCATGGCGCTAGCCCTCGCGTCTTGGGCAGGCCCAGCCCAAGCCCAAGACGAGGATATCGTCGATGTTGCCATCGGGGCTGGCACCTTTAACACGCTGGTCGCCGCGGTGCAGGCCGCCGACCTCGTCGATGCGCTCCAAGGCGAAGGCCCCTTAACCGTCTTTGCCCCCACGGACGAGGCATTCGCCGCTTTGCCAGAGGGCACCGTCGAGTCGCTGCTGTTGCCCGAGAATAAGGAACTGCTGACCGCGATCCTGCTTTATCACGTCGTCGCGGGTTCGGTCATGGCCGCCGACGTAGTGGAACTAAGTTCGGCTACCACCCTCAGTGGCGACTCGATCGATATCAGCGTCAGCGACAGCGGCGTGATGATCAACAATGCCAATGTCGTCCAAGCGGACGTGACCGCCAGCAATGGCGTAATCCACATCATTGATGCGGTGCTCCTGCCTCCGCCTGCCACCGCTGTCGAGAGCAGTACTTGGGGTACGGTCAAGCAGCAAGCTCGCTAGGCCCGTAAACTGCGCCGGAGCAGGCCGCAGCAAATGCGGCCTGCTTTGCTTGGAAGATTGTGGAAATGGGCAGAAATCGCTTGTTTGCTGTGTTATGGAACCGACGCTGGGACACCCCATCAAAGTAGTAGTGCGGCGGACCGGCCTTTCGGCCCATGTCATCCGCGTTTGGGAAAAGCGCTATCAAGCCGTGGTGCCTGAGCGGACGACGACCAATAGACGGCTTTATTCGGACGAAGACATCGCGCACCTACAGTGGTTGCAGCAGGCGGTGCAGGCCGGACAGAGCATTGGCCGCATCGCCCATCTCTCCACGCCCGAGCTGATGAAGCTGGTCCGCGCTGAGCAAGCAGCCGCGCCGTTGACTCAGAGGCCGACCGATGGAGAGGTCGAGAAAAAAGACACCGCCGACCCCGGCGAATTCCTCGCACAAGCCTTAGTCGCAGTGCAAGGGCTAGACGCGGTCTCGCTTGAAGAGCAATTGGTCCGTGCCTCTATAGCATTGAGCCAGCGGCATCTGCTCGAAGAAGTGGTACAGCCGCTGATGGAGCGCATTGGCCAGATGTGGCAGGAAGGCACCTTGAGAGTATCCGACGAACACATGGCTTCGGCCGTCGTGTGCAGCTTTATCGGCAACCTACGCGCCAGTTTCCAAGTATCGGCGACTGCTCCCCACGTCGTCGCCACCACGCCTGCGGGGCAATTGCACGAGATCGGTGCCTTGCTCGCTTCAGTCGTAGCCACGTCAGAGGGTTGGAACTCGACTTTCCTAGGACCCAACCTACCGGCCGAGGAAATCGCCGGAGCCGCCGCGCAAAAGGGTGCCAAGGCCGTCCTCCTCAGCATCATCTATCCGGGCGACGATCCCCATCTGGGCGGCGAGTTGCTCAAATTGCGCCGGCTGATAGGAGGCGACATGGCCCTGCTAGCCGGTGGACGGGCCGCCCCGCATTACCAGCGTTTTCTCAATCAGGCCGGGGCCGTTACCCTAACCGACCTGAACAATTTGCGCGATTCCTTGAATGCTTTGCGCTCGTAGGGAACACCAAAAGACGCACACTGGGGTGGATGTCTTACACTGAGGATCTGACGTTACACATCAAGTGTTCAGTGGTTGGTTTTTGGCCCGATTCCCGCCCGCGATCCGATACTACTGAGGACGCGGCGTGGCGTAACATCACTGAGGATAAAACAATTGACCGCTAGTAATCGAATGGAACATACAAACGTCGTGGGCAATGCGCGGCCACTCAAAGGTTGGCGGCTGGCTTGTCTGCGCTGGTTTAAGGGCGATGAAGCCGTGGTCGCCGCGGTCGCCGCAGACGAGCGGCAGATCGATTGGGTGCGCCTGCTGCCTTTTGCGGCGCTGCACTTGAGTTGCCTCGGGGTTTTGTGGGTCGGCTGGAGTCCCGTAGCCGTGGGCGTGGCCGTCGCGTCCTACTGGGTGCGGATGTTCGCCATAACCGGGTTTTACCACCGCTACTTTTCGCACCGCACCTTCAAGACCTCGCGGCCCGTGCAGTTCCTCTTTGCCGTGTTGGGCAATACGGCCGTGCAGCGCGGGCCGTTGTGGTGGGCCGGGCACCACCGCCACCACCATCGCCACTCCGATGCCGCCAGCGACGTGCATTCGCCCAAGGAGCACGGTTTTTGGTGGAGCCACGTCCTGTGGATTACCTCGCGGTCTAATTTTCCCACCCGTCTGTACAATGTGCGCGACCTAGCCCGTTTCCCCGAACTGCGCTTTCTCGACCGCTTCGACATCATCGTGCCCGTCTTGCTAGCAGCGGCGATGTACGCCTTGGGGGAGTATTGCGGCAGCCGCTTTCCAGCGTTGGAAACCAGCGGCTGGCAGATGCTCGTGTGGGGCTTCTCCATCTCCACCATCGTCCTGTTCCACGGCACCTGTACCATCAACTCGCTTTCCCATCTTTTTGGTCGCCGCCGCTTTGCCACCCAAGACCATAGCCGTAATAATTTTTGGCTAGCGCTCATCACTATGGGCGAAGGCTGGCACAACAATCACCACTACTATCCAGGGGCGGCGCGGCAGGGGTTTTACTGGTGGGAGTTCGATCCGACCTATTACCTGCTCAAAGTGCTGTCTTGGATCGGTCTGGTGCGCGACCTCAGGCCCGTGCCCGAGCGGGTTTACGACCGAGCCGTCAGCGGGCCATGAAGCCGGCACAGGGGCGGCGCATCGCCGTGGTGGGAGGCGGTATTTCCGGCTTGGTATCGGCTTATCTGCTGCACCCAGCTCACCACGTCACGCTGTTTGAAGCCAACGATTATATCGGCGGGCATACCCATACCTTGGAAGTCGAGCAGGAAGGGCGCTCCTATGCGGTGGATACCGGCTTTATCGTCTTCAACGAACCCAACTACCCGCAATTCAATCGCCTATTGCAGCATTTGGAAGTAGCTTCTCAGCCGACTCAAATGGGGTTCAGCGTCAAGTGCGGCCACACCGGCCTCGAATACGCCAGCACGCCGCTGAGCAGTCTGTTGGCCCAACGACGCAATGCGCTGCGGCCGTCGTTCTACCGCATGTTGGCCGACATCTTGCGCTTCAACCGCACAGCACCGGAGTTATTGCGCGATCCCAATGACGCTACTACCCTCGGAGACTATCTAGCCGACAACGGCTATTCCAAGGCTTTTGTCCAACACCATATCATCCCCTTGGGGTCGGCGCTGTGGTCGGCCTTGCCCGACCGCATGTACGAGTTCCCAGCGCACTATTTCGTCCAGTTTTTCGCCAATCACGCTTTTTTACAAGTGCGCGGGCGGACGCCTTGGCGCGTCATCAAAGGAGGCTCGCAGCGCTACGTCGAGGCGCTGATTCGTCCCTTTAGAGATCGCATCCGCGTCAATTGCCCCGTGGCTTCCGTGCGGCGTTTGGCCCAAGGAGTGGAAGTGTGCACCCAGGCCGGAGAGTCCGAGCGCTTCGACGAGGTCATCCTCGCCGTACACAGCGACCAAGCACTGCGGCTATTGGCCGATCCTACCCCAGCCGAGCACCAAATTCTAGGATCCATGCGATATCAGGCCAACGATGTCGCATTGCACACCGACGCGTCCGTGCTGCCCGAGCGCCAGCGCGCTTGGGCTAGCTGGAATTACTACATCCCGCCCGACAAGGGATGCCCCGCTACCGTCACCTACAACATGAATATCCTCCAAAGTCTGGAGAGCCGCCGACCTTTCTGCGTCAGCCTCAATCGCACCTCCGACATTGCTCCAGAGCGAATCATCGCCCGCATGACCTATCACCATCCAGTCTATTCGCCGGCCTCAGTAGCCGCGCAAAAGCAGCGGTCGCGTATCGACGGGGTCGATCGCATCCACTACTGTGGGGCCTATTGGGGCTTTGGTTTTCACGAGGACGGGGTGGTCAGCGCCTTGGAAGTGACGCGGCGCTTTGGC
The DNA here is from genome assembly GCA_009840005.1 of Gemmatimonadota bacterium. Next base: position 47,143 of record VXOR01000033.1, on the reverse strand, counting down.
AAGACGCTATAGCAATCCTACATCTTTCATACGATAATCCGCAGATGGACGCAGATGGACGCAGAAGAGTAGAAATAAGACGAGATTGCTATATGAACCATCATAGCTGCATATACGAAGGACGAGTGCGGCATCGCCGCTTTGCGCCGGTGGCCCACATCTTTGAGTACCGGCTCTTTATGATGTACCTCGATTTAGCCGAATTGCCCAGCTTGTTCGACGGGCGTTGGCTGTGGTCGGCGGCGCGGCCCAATGTGGCCTATTTCCGCCGTGCCGACCACCTGGGCGATCCTCAGCATCCCCTAGCGGATTGCGTGCGGCAATTGGTCAAAGACGAGAGCGGACGCTATCCCGACGGGCCAATCCGCCTGCTGACCCACCTGCGCTACGGCGGCTACGGCTTCAACCCGGTCAGCTTTTACTACTGCTTCGACCGAACCGATAGGAGCGTCGAGACCGTGGTAGGAGAGGTAAATAATACCCCTTGGGGCGAACAGCACTGCTACGTCTTACACCAAGGTCTCGACCGCGGCTGCGGAGCGCACAAGTGCTACCAATTCTCCAAGGCTTTCCACGTTTCGCCTTTCATGGCCATGCAGCAGGCCTACACGTGGCGCTTTACGACGCCGAGGCGCACGCTGGCAGTGCATATGGACAATTGGCAGGATGGCAGCCATTTATTCGACGCGACCCTAGTGCTGCGGCGGCGAGAAATAAGCGCAACGGCGCTGACGCGAGTGCTGGTGCAGTATCCGCTGATAACGACAAAAGTCATTGGTGCCATTCACTGGCAGGCGCTAAAACTGTGGCTCAAGCGCTGTCCGTTCTACCCGCATCCCAAGTCATTGGCAAAGGAAAAAGACTATGTCGCAACTAGCTCTCTCCCGCGCAGTTAAAAAACGGCCCATCGGCCTCGGCGGCTGGCTGGATCGCTGGGCGCGGCGGCTGGTGTTGGGGCAATTGCAGCGCTTGCAACGCGGGACGATTTGCCTAGTCGAAGGTGAACAGCGCCGCACCTTTGGGCAGGGCGCAGACGGTCCCGAAGTGGTTTTGCAGGTCCACCATCCTCGGTTTTTCCGCGCCTTGGCCCTCGGGGGCACCATCGGCGCGGCCGAAGCCTACATGCAGGGGTGGTGGAGTTGCGACGACCTGCCGGCTATGTGCCGCTTGGCAGTGGCCAATATGGAGTGGATGCAGCAGCGCGAGCGGGGCTGGGCCCGGTTGGCCGCGCCAGCCCGCATGTTGGGACACGCCCTCAAACGCAATACGCTCCGGGGCAGCCGGCGCAACATCGCCGCCCACTACGATTTGAGCAACGACTTTTTCCGCCTCTTTCTCGACGACAACATGATGTATTCCAGCGCCGTATTCCCGCACCCGGACAGTTCGCTGGAAGAGGCCTCTCGCTACAAGGTGGATCGCATCTGCAAAAAGCTCGCCCTAGTGCCCGAGGACCACCTGTTGGAAATTGGTACCGGGTGGGGCGGTTTCGCCTTGCACGCGGCCCGCAAGTACGGCTGCCGAGTGACCACGGCAACCATTTCGCAGCAACAGTGCGAACTGGCTCGTCAACGAGTGCGCGCAGCCGGCTTAGATGGCCGGGTGGAGGTAGTGTTGGCCGACTACCGCGATCTACAGGGACAGTACGACAAACTGGTCTCCATAGAGATGATCGAAGCCGTGGGACACCACTACTTCGACACCTATTTCGGCTGCTGCGCCCGCCTGCTCAAACCCGAGGGACTGATGCTATTGCAGGCCATCGTCATCGGCGATTGGGCCTACGAGCGGGCGCTCCGCTCGGTCGATTTCATCAAGGCATACATCTTTCCGGGCAGTTGCATTCCGTCGGTGGCGACCATCAGCCGCTCGCTGGCAGCGGCCACGGATATGCGCTTGGTGCATTTGGAGGATATTGGCCCCCACTACGCTCGCACCTTGCGGGCTTGGCGGGCGCGTTTTTGGGACGCAGAGGAACAAGTGCGTCAGCTAGGCTTTACCGAGGAATTCATCCGCATGTGGGACTTCTATTTTGCTTACTGCATCGGCGGCTTTGAAGAGTGCTACATATCCGATGTGCAAATGCTCTTAGCCCGTCCGGCCAACCGGCGCTCGGCGCAGTTGCCCGAGATTGGTCACGGCGAGGTTTAAGGAGCCATGCTAAGTACACGACAGTACCGTTATACATGGCCATCGAGGTATCAGATGCTTCGACTCCGTTTTGCTCCGCTCAGCATGACACTGAAAAGCAGTGCATCCACTTGTCATGCTGAGCGAAGCGAAGCATCTCAAACCACCGCTACTGTCGTGTACTTAGGGATCCATGTTAAACTTGTTAGCCTATAGTTTGCCGGTGGCCATGGTCGGTATGGCCGCGCTGTATTGGCTGCAACGGCGTCGGGGCGACGCCGGCGTCGTTGACGTGGGCTGGGCCGGTGGCATTGGGCTGGTGGCCGTGGTCGCAGCCTACAGCGGCGACGGCTGGGAGCCGAGGCGGCTGTTGCTCGGTCTGATGGGCGCGGCGTGGTCCTTCCGCCTGACCGCTTACCTAGTGATTGATCGGCTAGTAAGAGCCAGAGAAGAGGACGGCCGCTACCAAATGCTGCGTGCCCAATGGGGTGCCCAGGCCCAGCGCCGCTTTTTCTATTTATTCCAAGCGCAGGCCCTGCTGGTGGTTTTATTCGGTCTGCCTTTTGTCGCCGTGGCGGCCAAAGCTCACGTGGGCTGGACCGCTTGGGATGTCGCCGGTCTGCTGGTGTGGGTAGTGGCCGTGGTCGGCGAATGGATAGCCGACCGCCAACTGGCCTCCTTCCGCCGCCAAGCTGCTAACCAAGGGCGCACCTGCGATCGCGGCCTGTGGCGCTATTCGCGCCATCCCAACTATTTTTTTGAATGGATTCACTGGTGGGCCTATGTAGTCATGGCGGTCGGGTCGGCGAATGGATGGTTGGCCTGGGTCGGCCCGGCGCTGATGTTGTTTCTGCTGTACCGCGTGACCGGCATTCCCTACACTGAAAAGCGAGCACTGGTCAGCCGCGGCGAGTCCTACCGCCGCTATCAGCGCACCACCAGTCCCTTTATTCCGTGGATTCCCCGCAGAGAAAACCTTGAACGCGATTGATTGGGCCGAGCGGGGCCTGTTGCCCGATGCCCTGATCCGCTGGGGCATCCGCCGCCTCAATCGCGGGCGCCTGCGGCAAGAGCGAGGCACCGACTGCGAGGCCGAGCAAGCGGCCAAATGCCGCTTCATCGCCTCAATGAATCAGGCACCCATCGCCCTACATACGCAGAGCGCCAACGAGCAGCACTACGAACTGCCGCCCGATTTTTTCCAACTGGTTCTGGGCCGCCATCTTAAGTACAGCGGCTGTTATTTCCCCGAAAATACGGCCAGCCTAGACCAAGCCGAAGCGGCCATGCTAAAACTAACCTGTCAGCGCGCCGACCTACAAGACGGCCAAGACGTGCTGGAATTGGGTTGCGGCTGGGGGTCGCTGACCTTGTGGATGGCGCAACATTATCCCGGCAGCCGCATCACCGCCGTGTCCAATTCAACCTTGCAGCGCAACTTTATCGAAGAGCGCTGCAATGCCTTGGAGCTAGACAACGTCGAGGTGATCACCTCGGACATGAACCAATTCGCGGCACCGGGACGCTACGACCGGGTGGTATCGGTGGAGATGTTCGAGCACATGCGCAATTACCGCGAATTAATGCGGCGCATCGCCGGCTGGCTCAAACCGGCTGGCTCGCTATTCATCCACATCTTCGTCCATCGCCTCTACGCATACACCTTTGCCGCGGAAGGTGAAGAAAACTGGATGGGGCGTTACTTTTTTACCGGCGGCATCATGCCCTCCGACGATTTGCTGCACTACTTCCAGGAGAATCTAGTCCTAGAGGCGCAATGGCGAGTCAATGGCCGACACTACGCCCGCACGGCCGAGCATTGGCTGGCCAATCTCGACGCCCGGCGCTCGGAGGCCCTCGCCATTTTGGAACACCAGTACGGAGCAGCCGCAAAGCGGCGATGGTTACAGCGCTGGCGTATTTTCTTTATGACCTGCGCCGAATTGTGGGGCTACAATGGCGGGCAGGAGTGGTGGGTGTCGCACTATCGTTTTAAGCGGAGAGTAACGGTAGGGCAGGTTTAGGGGTTTCAAAGGGAGTGGTGAGTTTCACATCAGCACTTTAGACGGAGAAAGAATGGCAATTATTAGGTATTGGATGGTGGCTCTCTTGGTGGCTATGCCCGTGGCGGCCCAGACCCCAGGAGCCACTTTGAGCGGTTTTGTCACCGACGCCGACAATGGCGAATCTCTGCCGCTGGCCTCCATTGTCCTAACGCAGGTACAGTTGGGCGCGGCGAGCAATAGCAGCGGCTACTACGCCGTCAAAGAGGTCCCAGCAGGGACGTACGAGGTGGTGATTTCGTATATAGGCTACAAAAGCTGGCGCGATACGCTAGCGTTCAGCGACCAAGACGTGCGCTTGGATGTGGCCTTGCAGGTCGAGTCGGTGGACCTAGAGGAAATTGTGATCCAAGCCGAGCGCAGCGAAGAGCTGGAGCAGGCCACCCAGAGCAGTTTTATCGCCCTGCAGGTCGAGCCGTTGCAGCGAATGCCGGCCGTTGGCGAAGCCGACCTCCTCCGCAGCTTGCAACTGCTGCCGGGCATCCAGTCGGCGTCCGATATCAGCAGCGGCCTGTACGTGCGCGGCGGCGGCCCCGACCAAACGGCCATCCTCCTCGACCACATCCCCCTGTACAATCCCTCGCACCTTTTCGGCTTCTTCTCGACCTTCAATCCCGACGCCATCAAGGACGTCCAACTCTACAAAGGGGCCTACCCGGCGGCGTATGGCCGCACGCTCGGGGCGGTACTCGACGTGAGCAACCGCGAGGGCAACCGACAGCGCTTCAGCGGTCGGGGCGGCATCAGCTTAATCGCGAGTCGCTTGCTGGCCGAAGGGCCGGTGGGCCAAGGCTCGTGGATGATGGCCGGCCGCCGCACCTACTTAGAACCCGTGCTCAGCGCCGTCCGCTCTTTCGATATAGACATCCCCTTGAACTATTACTTCTACGACTTCAACGGCAAAGTCAACCAGCGGTGGGGCGACGACACCTTTACCGTGAGTACGTACTGGGGCCAAGACGATCTGCGAGTAGATGCAGAAGATGAGGATGAATCCTTCGCCGATTTGCGCTGGGGCAACCGCGCCGTGACCGCGCGCTGGACGCGAGTGTTTTCGCCGACCCTGTTCGGCCACTTCATGGCCGCCGGCTCGGCGTACGAAAGCATCCTCTTGTTCAGCTTCTTCGGCACGGAGTTCGGCATTGCCAACAGCATCCGCGATTGGTCGCTCAAAGGCGATGTGGATTACTTCGCCAACCGCAATCACACCCTCACCCTCGGCTTTCTGGCCACCCTGTTCGAGTTCGACTATTCCCAATCCTTCAATCGGGAGGAAGAGACCTTGTACCAGAAGTCGGTGTTGGCCTCGGCCTACATCCAAGACGAGTGGCAAGCCGGGCCCACCACGCGGCTGCGGCTCGGGGGACGAGGCACTTATTTCAGCGTCGGGGATCGCCTGCACTTTGCGCCGAGGCTGTCCCTCAGCCGCGCCCTCAGCGAAAACATCCGCGTCAAGGCCGCCGCCGGGATGTACCGCCAGTACCTACAATTGATCACCTCCGAAGCCTTCAGCGGCGGCGATTTCTGGGTGCCGCTGGACAGCAGCGTCGAGCCGGGCCGCTCGTATCAAGGAGTCGTAGGAACCGAGTGGAACCCCTCGCGGCGCTACCAACTCTCAGTAGAGGCATACTACACCGATTTGGCCAATCTGGTGGTGCTAGATAACGCAGTGGCCGTTGATAGCGAAAGCACGCGCTCGGAGGACATATTCAAAAGCGGGGGTAGCGGCTGGGCCAGCGGGGTCGAAGTCTTTTTGCAGCGGCGCACGGGTGCGCTCACCGGCTGGGTGGGCTACACCCTAGGCTGGACGCGGCGTACCTTCTCCGAACTAAACCGTGGACTCGCCTTCCCTCCCAAGTACGACCGCCGCCACGATCTGTCTTTCGTACTCTCTTACAACTTGGGAAAATGGCGCTTAGGCTCAAACTTAGTGTACGCCACTGGACAGGCATTCACCCCGGCCTCGGCCCGCTATTCGCTGCGTCAGCCAACCACTGGGGAGGTAGAAGATTACGTACTACCAGCCAACCGCAACAGCGCCCGTCTGCTGCCCTATCACCGCCTCGATGCCAGTGCCAGCCGCGAGTTTGGGCTGTGGGGTACCGATGTCGAGTTCTACTTGCAAATTTTCAATATCTACAGTCGGCGCAACGAGTGGTTCGTGCAGTTCAACACGAACAATCCCGAGACCGAGCCAGAGGTGATCAAGCAATTGCCCATCGTGCCGACGCTGGGTTTCAATTTTTCGTTTTGAGGAGGAGCAAAAATGGAGACAGAATGCATTCTCAGCGACTACCTTGAACAGGCCATGGAAGTTGCGGTTTACGACAAGTTGGATGACGGCACCTTCGCGGGACGGATTCCACCATGCAAGGGTGTTCTCGCTTTCGGAACCACGCTGAGGGAGTGTGAACGTTTATTGCGCTCTACTTTGGAGGACTGGTTGCTCCTCGGTTTGAGACTCGGGCATACTCTACCAGTTCTTTCGGGGATCAATTTAAATAAGGAACCAGCTCGTGAGTCGTTGGGTACCATGTAAGCGCATTCTTTTTATTCGGCGCTTGCGTGGCCTTGGCTTCGACGGACCCTTCTCGGGTTCACGACATCAGTTCATGCTCCGTGGAAACTATCGACTATCTCTTCCGTCGAATGAGGAATACTCAGTTCCTCAGCTTCGTATGATGATTCGCGAAGTGGAAGGAATAATTGAACGCAGGATAACTTTAGACGAATGGAGTCGTCTATAGCGGCTGGGAATCCGGTCAGCGGTGGTCAAACAGTTGCCTATCGTGCCGACGCTGGGTTTCAGTTTTTCGTTTTGAGGAGGAAATTGTGCGCTACGTTTTTATCATCCTATGCCTAATAGCCTGCGCGGCTGAGCGCCAGCCGGGTGAGCTCTTCGGCTCGGTAGAGGAAGGCAGCGAGTTGGTGGTGGACGGGGTGCTGATAGTCGATCGGCCCCTACCCGAATTGTTCGTGCGGCGCATCCTGCCTCCCGGCCAAACCTATAGTCGGGATGCGGCAGGGGTGCCCGATGCCCAAGTGCGCGTCTTCCAAGGGGATCAGGTCTTTGAGTATGCATCTGATCCAGCACCCGGCCGCTATTTGCCACCGCCAGAGGCCCCTCTCGTGCAAACCACGACCGAGTACCGGCTAGAAGTAGAAGTCGAGGGCAAGACGGTCCGGGCGAGCACCACCACGCCAGAGCGAATGCGGGTGCAGCAGATGGTCTTATTGGACGAAGACACCCAAGAAATTGTGCGGACTCTCAAGTCATTTGCCGAGGTGGGGGACGAGGTGTACACGGCACCAGAGAATCAGCTTACGCATCTGGAGGGCCTTATCGAGATCCACTTGGAAAAGGCAGGGGAAGCGTACCAAGCGGCGCTCTTCACCTTGGAAGAGGACGCGCAATTGCTCGACGAGGATTTCATAGAGATATACGACCGGACCCCAGAAGACTTGCGCGCCAACCAATCGCCGCCCTTCGCCGCCAGCGACGGAATCGTGCGCTGGCCGTGGTTCGCCGTGGTTTATACCGGACGTTCGCTAATAAAGGTGTACGCCGTCGATCACAACTGGTTCGAGTACGCCCGCTCTAGCCCCGAACAGCAGGAACAGGGCGGCTTTGGGGGGATGGCCGGCGACAATTTCGATCGGCCGTTCTTTCAGGTGGAGGGCGGCATCGGGCTGTTCGGTTCGGCATCGGTGGATTCAGTGGGGTTTGTCGTTTTGCCGCGACAGGCCGAATCGTCTGATTGACTAGCGAGGTACCTCTATGCAGACGGCGAAACTGTTCAACATCGGGCGCAGCCAAGCAGTGAAGCTGCCGGAGGAGTTTCGTTTCAGCGGAGACGATGTCTATATCAAGAAATACCAAGGCATTGTCATGCTCTTGCCCAAGGAATCCCCCTAGACCTCACTCGTGGACAGCCTAGACCGCTTCTCCAGCGATTTTATGAACGAGAGGAATCAGCCCGATCAGCAGGAGAGAGCGTCTCTGTGATAGATTTCCTGCTCGACACCGATACCTGCATCTACTTCATCAAGACGCCTCTTGCCTTCACATTACTGAATATGTTAGCAAAAGTCGGTCCTCTACGACCTCCGACTCAAGTGTCTGGCCCGACATCTGAAAGCGTCGGAGCATAGAGCGGCCGCAGTTGACAAAAGCCTCCTGTTCAAAGAGACCTTCAGGTATAGGTAATGCACATTCTTGTGCTCCGGTCTTCTTCGATCCATCAATGGAGAGAGCAACATAGACTGATCTATGTTTGCATCTCTCGATAGCTTTTAGGAGGCGCTCAAGGGTGAATGTCTGAGCACCGTAGAGGATGGCTTGGGTATGTCGGTATGGAGGATCGCAGTAGACTAGGTCGCCCGGTCTGGCTTGCTCCATAGCTTCTTCAAAGTCTAAATTAAGGAACTGGGTATTTCGAACTCTGGGTCTCCAAAGGTCCACCCTCGTCGAAAAGGAGTCGGGGGTGATGGGAGCGTGGACACCGCAGGGAGTGCTCATGTGGCCGTTTGTTGTGAAGCGGACGACACCACCGTAGCACGCACGGCTGAGAAAAACAAGATCCGCTGCATTCGGATTCCTATTGTAAGACGCTTTGATGGCCTCGTAGCCTTCGACCTTTTTACTTTCAGCACAGCGATACCATCGCGTCTTGTACCACTGCTTTAGTCGTTCAGGATCACTCTTGAGTGCTTCGAAAATTCCGATCAAAGGGGCAAGCGCGTCGGAGGCCACTGCATCCTCTGGAGCTAGCGTCGCAAGGACACTACCCGTACCGAGAAACGGCTCGAAATAGGTGCCGAACTGATTCGGAAAATACCCGATTATCTCATGTGCGAACCGTTGCTTATTTCCGACCCACTTCAGGAGTTGCGTCTTGAATGGGTGCGAGCGGCTCACTTGACCGACTGCTTTGTGGAATAGCCCCAACTGCATCTACTGCCGTCTTCCGAAAGGTAAAAGGATGGATGATAAATATATCCTATTTTGGGATATTGTCAAGATGAACACCACCCTATCAAGAAAATTGCTACTCCTAACTCGATGAGCCAACGCGATGGGGGAGCAGAAAGAACGAAACCGCGAATATATAGCCTTGCGTTCATTACTCCGAGCGATTCGCAAGGAGGCTGGGGTAAGTCAGACTGAATTGGCGACACGTTTGGGGGTACCTCAGTCATTTGTCAGCAAGGTCGAATCCGGCGAGCGTCGCATTGACATCGTCGAATTGCGCAGAATATGTGTTGCTCTAGAGTGCTCGCTTGAGCATGTGATTGCGTTGTTTGAACGGAATCTCAATGAGGTAAAGGAGACGAATTGAAGGCAGACGCTCGATTCAGCGGCTTGGATCCCGTTTTCTGGGCAAACGTGCGGTCCATCAGTGAGACAATGCGCTATACTGAGAGGCCAACAAAGAAGATTCGTGTCTATTCGCTGGGCGACATGCTCCATGTTATGGAGACTCTTGGATTGGAGTGGGGGCATTTGGCCGATCAAAGCGGCAATATTACTGCATTCGCGGAGCAACTCCAAGACTATTTCAAACACCGTGCTGAGGTCCTGAATACATACGTCGAACCACGGCTGATGGATGCCAACCGGGCTCGCAACACGTTCGAGCAACTCCGATCGCAGCTCTCTCCAAAATGTCCATTACCAATGAACAAGCAGAAGGGTTCCATGAGGGCGCACAACTTCTTGACGTGTATCGTGAATATGCTCGTCGAGGCTGGGATCAAAGGTCTGCCTTGCGACTATGATCCTAGACGACTCACGACACTGACGCGAGCAGCAAAGCCAGCCCGTACCCTATCCCGCCGCCTCGATGGCTGCTTCCCTAGGACAGTCAATCCGATCGCTGTGTGGGAGATCAAGGAATACTACTACACAACCACGTTCGGCAGTCGAGTTGCAGACGGAGTCTATGAAACCCTGCTTGATGGATACGAGATTGCGGAGGCTCGTGAGAATCTAGGGGTTGACGTTCAGCATCTTTTGATAGTGGACGCCTACGGTACGTGGTGGGACTTGGGGAGATCATACCTTTGCAGGATCATCGACATGCTTCACATGGGCTATGTAGATGAAGTGCTTTTCGGCTACGAGACAGTTGAGCGACTGCCGGAGATCGTAGAAGGTTGGGTTACCACGTATAAATCGCGTACTATTAAGTAACCAGCAACTCTTCAACATTCAGGGGTAATCGATCCTGTCCTTACCGCTGGAAATCCCTCCAACGCGCCTGAAATTTATTCCTCGCCCTGCGGCCTCCTGCCCGCCAGATCCCGATCCATCAGAAAGAGTCCATCGCGGCTTTCGATAATCAGTTCCATGTCGCTGACGATATTGCGGACGATGGCCTCCTCCTCCACCTGCTCGTTGACGAACCACTGCATGAAGGCATGGGTTGCGTGGTCGCCCTCGGCGAGGGCCTCATTTACTACCGCGTAGATTTTCTTACTCAAAGCCCGCTCGCCTTCTAAGGCGAACTTGAAGGCGTCCAGCGGCGAGTCCCACTCGCTGTGTGGCTCAGCTATGGCCTGCAAGCGCACGCGGCCGTCGCGGTCGTTGATGAAGGCATAGACCCTTTCCGCGTGCATCAACTCCTCTTGGTATTGGATCTTCATCCAGTGGGCAAAACCATTGAGCTCAAGGTCCTCGAAATAAGCCGCTAGCGACAGGTACGTATAGGCCGAGGAAAACTCGGAATTGAGTTGATCGTTGAGTGCCTGTTGCAATTTTTCGTTAAGCATTTTCTCCTCCTTAATTAGCGATTTGCGGCCACAAGCGACCGCAATTCTGCGGTCGGACGGCCACTGTGGCCAGACTGCTCAGTTGCCTGCTTGAGTACTCGGCTGCGCTCGTACAATTCGGCTAAGTCCATCTCTCTGAGAAACACCAAGCCCCGCGTGGCGCGAATCAGAGGGCTAGGGTGCTCTTGAAACCACTCGCGGCCGAGGCACGTCTTGATTTTTTGGTACTGCTCCACCTGCACCCGGCGCGCCAGCTCGGAAAACGGGCCATCGTGCTCGTAGCTGGGGAACGAAGCGTCGCGCTGAGAAATAAAATTGCTCATAAACGCGCTCTGCATCACCGAGAGCATGTTGAGCGAGACCGGCACGAAAATGTTGGCCTCACTCGGATCGAAGCGGTACCACACATTGCGATAACCCCAAACCTTGATGGGCGCGTCTTTGCGCTGCCGCTCGTAGCGGCGCAGGGCCTCGGTGACGGCCTGCAACACCTTGTAGTGAGTGTCCGGGCCGCTGGCCTCCGGGTCCAGCGCCACGCTAACCACATCGGGCGCGACCTCTTCGAGGAGCGCGAGCACGGGCAGCACATCGCCTTCCACCGTCGGCTCTTTAGTGAAGAGGTCGCCCGTGTAAAACTCAAGTCGCAAGTGCTTGACGCTGGTGCAGTCCCACCCGAGATAACCCCATGTGCATTCGGCCTCCCATTCCCTACACAAGCCCTTGAGGGTCTGGACTTGGGGCGCGTCCTTTTGCCCGGGATAGCGGCTAGCAAAATAGGCCTCCAACTCGGTTAGCAGCGCCTCAATGCCCTCTCGGTCCTCGACGCCATACAGCTCGACGAGGTTCCGCAAAAAGCGCCGCGCCATCCCCTCGTCGCACATCCGCGAATCGTCGGCTGCCACTCCGTCGAGATACAGCCAAACATCGCGGTTGCGGCCGTGCTCATAGCTCGGCGCAAAGTAGCCTTCAGCCAGCAGCGCGGCGCACCTAGGCAAGAAGCGCCGCAGCCGCTCAATGTGATCCTCGATAAAGCGGTTAGTCACCGCGGTAAAGCCGCCAGTGAAACAGACGAAGTAATGCACATTGGTGGCGTCGCGCACGTGGCGGACGATATAGGGCAAATAGCCCAACATCAGGTCGTCGTGGTGCGGCTCGGTGTGGAGGAAGCGCGTGCCGGAAAGGGTCTGGCAGCCCCGCTCGATCTTGCCGATCAAGCGGTCGCGCACCATGCACATCAGGGCCTCGACCGGCTCGCCGCGCCGCTGCAAAAGCACCGCACCTAGCTCGTCCTGCGCCAATTCGTCCTCAGTCAAATCGACGACCTTCTTGCCCAATCTGTCGGCGAGATCAACGGTGATTTTTTCCACCGCTTCGTCGTCAATGGCCTCCTGCTGTTGCAAAAGCACCCGCTGCCGCACCCGCAGCAATTTAGCTGCGCCGCACGTGATGTAAAACCGCGCGCATGGCAGGCGATGCAGGACCGAAGCCGGATAGCGCACATCAGCTACTTCCTCAATGGCGGCGGCGACAATCCCCGCCTTAGCCTCGCCCGCGGCAATAATCACGGCGCAGGCATCGGGACGGGCGGCGATGGTGCCGAGGCCGATGGTAATGACCAACCGCTTGCGCGCCACCTCCATGCCGCCGAGATCGGCGGCCGCGGCCGCTTGCGTCTCGTAGTTGACCTCAGTTAGCCGCGTGGTCGAGAAGTGGTCTGAGCCGCGCACGTTGAAGCCAATGTGCCCGTCCGGGCCAATGCCGCCCAAAAAGAAGCCAATGCCGCCAAGGGCGCGGATCCGCTCCTCGTATTCCAAGCACCACTGATCGATCCTTTGCAGCGCGTCTTGCTGCACTTGCTCCAACAGGGTGCGCGCGGGCCGGTGGCGCAGCGACAAGTCAACCGCGCCATCGGGCCACACCTCGGCGAGACTCTGGTCGGTCCGCAAGCCAATCTCAGCGCAGTTGATCAGCAGTGCTTTGGCCGGGTCGAGCCCAAAGCCGTCGATGTAGAAGCGGTTTACATAGCTGTAGAAGCTATTGTCCTGCTGGGGGTCTATTGGATAGAACTCGTCGATCTGCACGAAGTGCAAACCGCGCAAATCCGGTTTGCGCGCCGGATCAACGCCGGCCTCTGCGAGCGTGCTTTGGATCTCGGCCTCATCCCAACGCTGCACCAGCCGCTCGACCCAGCGGATGAAATACTGCGGAGTCTTGCCCGTCGGCAGCGAGATCACGCCTTCGGGATGCTCCTGCACCCATTCGATGAAGCGCATCGCCGCCAGCTTGCCCAGCCCCGGGAAGTTCTCCACCACAATGGTTTTGATCTTCTCAGTCGGCGGATAGAGCGCGTCGAAGGGAGAAGTGGCTACGGCGCGGCGCTCGACAGGGGTGAGGTCTCCGGTGTGTGCCATTTTGGGGAGTGGGAGTGAGAGGGGATAGAGTCTAAAGTACTACCACAATATCACAAAGAGTAGGATGCTCGCAACCGCTAGATAAATCCCGATCCACACCCCTGGCCGCAAATACCAGCGCGGACCGTCCGCGCCGACCGCAAAGGGATACTCTGGTCGAATGGGTGCTTCCGTCAGGGTCTTCTGCAACCAAGTGCCTTCCAGCGCCGCGAGCCGCCGGGCCATGAGCGGGCGCAGTGCAGCCGGGTCTTCGTGACGAACGTAAATCAGCCCGCGCAATTCTTCGTCGCGCACCGGACCGCGCCGCCAGTCGATCACCTTTGAAGCGATGAGCATACTCAGCGCAGGCAGCACCAAGTTCCACAAGTAGGTCCACCAAGTATTCTGGTACCACACCGGCAGCGGCCACTCGTTAAAATCGGCCAAAATCGCCGACATCCCATAGCCAAGCCCCACCAGCAAACCGACGATCCCGGTCTCGCGGTGTACGCGCGTAAAGACCCCCATCAACATCACCGTCATCAGCGGCACGGCAATGGCCCCAGCCAGCCGCAGGTAGAACAGCAACATGCCCTTCTCGCCCAAAAAGGGCACGTACACAAAACCCAGCGCCAGAATAACCGGCACCGAGATCCGGCCCACCTTGGTATAGTGCGCGTCCGTACCGTTTTTGACGATGAAGCGCGCGTACACATCGCGCACAAAAAGCGAGGAAATGCCAATGCCAATCGAATCAAAAGTCGAATACCCAGCCGCCACTAGTCCGGCGACCACTAAGCCGACCAACCCAGCGGGCAAGTACGCTTCGATCATCAGCGGATAGGCCTGATCGACGATTTCCAAGCCGGGGAACTGCGCCCGCGCCATCGGCCCCAAGCTGACGTTAAAAAACAGGCAGATCGCCGTGGCGATGCTGGCCACCAGCGCGGCCATTTTGAAGTCCCACTCCGAGCGCGCACCTAAGAAGCGGATGGCCTCGTACTGATTGATGACCGCGTACGTAGTCAACACCACCAAGAAGCCGAAGATCACTATGAAGGGAGGCACACCGGGCGGCGAATAGCCTCCCACGTGCAACAGCGTATCCGCCAGTCCTTCTTCCACGGCCTCCAGCCGCGCCGTCACTCCATCCCAGCCGCCCAAACCCGAATAGACAAATCCCCACAGCACAAAAGAGGCCACGATCATCGTCGCGCTTTGCAGCGCATCGGTCAGCACCCCAGCCCGCAAGCCGCCGCGCACGATGTAGAGCACCGAGCTGAGCGCCACGCCCACCACCACCAACCAGCAAGTCGTACCCTCGATTCCGGCGATGATGTTGAGCACCAGAAACATAGAAAAGAAAATGTTGCCCAGCACGTTGGTCCGCGACTGGATGTTGATCAAGACCGCCAGCAGCCGCACGGACGGCCCAAAGCGGAACTCCAGCCACTCGGCGTTGGTAAAAACCCCCGAGCGGTACATCGGCACGATGACGAAGAAGCTGAGCACGGTCCACCCCACGGCAATGCCCAGCCACCACTGCGCCAACTGCGACAGCCCGAGGTTGTAGGACCCGCCGACAATGCCGACGTAATCGCCGCTATCAACAGCCGTACCAAACGCCGACAGCCCGATCACCCACCAAGGCATGGACTTGGCCGCAAGGTACCAATCGAAGCTCTCGCCCTTGTTGCGGAAGGCAATCAGGCTATAGGCGACGATGCCGCCGTTGAGCACTACCACGACGGCCCAGTCTAAAGCGGTCATCGCATCACGGGGCTGGTAGGTGGTACCCGTCCTTGCCGACTGTTATCTTCGCCAAGATGCCGGGGTTTTCCGGCGGTGCGCCCCCGCCGTAGGTGACGTAGAGCGTCTTGCTCTCCTCGCCGCGGCCAAACGCCACATTGGTCGGAACCACGGGCGTGGGGATATAAGCCAGTTCCTCACCACTGGGCGCATACACGACAATGCCTGGGCGCGTCACGTCGCGCACCGCTACGTACAGGTTGCCCTCGACATCGACGACTAGGCCGTCCGGTCCGTCTTCGGGATAGTAATCGACTAGCACCTCGCGGAAGGTGGCCGTGCCGTCGGGATGTAGATCGTACGCCAACAGCGCCATCCGGCCCTTGTGCGCCGGCATGTCTAGCAGTTGGAAGATCCCCGTATTGCCGTTGTCATTGCTCACCACGTAGAGCGACTGCTGGTCCGGGGACACGCAGACGCCGTTGGGCTTGCCCGCGTCGGAGATGATCCGCTCAATGGTGCCGTCCGGGTCAATGCGATAGACCGCCATCACCGGCTGGTCGATCGGCTCGTGACCGAGGTAGCGCGGATCGCTGAAGTAGATGCGGCCCTTTTCGTCGATGGAAATGTCGTTGGGGGCGTTAAAGGGGCGGCCCTCGTACAGCCCGGCGATGATCTCGGTCTTGCCGGTTGTAAGGTCCGTGCGCGTCACGCGCCGCCCCCCAAAATCAGCGCCCTCCGCGGCAATCAGCCGGCCCATCGCGTCGAACTTGAGGCCGTTGGACATGCCGCTGGGCGAGCGGAAGATCGCAGTTTTGCCGGTCTTGGGATCGTAGCGCCAGATGTGCCCGGCCTGCATCCCCGATTCCATGGAAAAGGTAATATCGCTAAAGTAAACCGAGCCATCGAAGGCCACGGCTGGCCCCTCGGAAAAGAACGCGCCATCGAAGAGCACTTCGAGCTTGGCACCCGGGGGTATAATCGACGGATCGCCCGTTGGCTCTTGGGCGAAGGCCGTGCTGGCGACCAAGGCCAGCGCGATTGTAGCGAGACGTTGCATCATGGTATCTCTCCTTGGATTATGTGAAAGCCCAACTACACGTCAGTAATCCAATGGACGTTACGTATGGGCATCAAGGTATAAGATGCTTCGACTCCGCTTTGCTCCGCTCAGCATGACAGGCGATAACGCCCGTACTGTCATGCTGAGCGAAGCGAAGCATCCCATACCTAGGGGGTTCAGTTAAAAAAAAACCGCATCGTACAGCCGCCGGACGCCTTGGCAATGCCCCTCCAAGACAGCCGCTAGCGGCTCGTCCAGTTCCATCAGTTCCGTTAGGATTTGGCGGTCCTCTTCCTCTTCGGGCACCGCGTACACCGGCTGAGCCTCCTGAATTTGCAGCAAGTTCTCTAGCTGCCGCAAAAAGCGATAGGCCTCCTTTAGGGTCTGGGCGTCCACCGGCGCGAGCAATTCGGCCCGGCGCAGGCGCTCTATCGCCGTCAGGGTATTGTGGGCGCGAATCTGCGGATGGGTATGGCCGTTGAGTAGCTGCAAGCACTGGACGATGAATTCGATGTCGCGGATGCCGCCAGGCTGTAGCTTGATATTGTTGTCGCCGGCTCTACTCGCTATTTCGGCTTCGATGCGCTGCTTGACGCGGGCAATCTCTTGGCGCGGGTCGTCCGCGAAATGGCCCGGAAAGACAAAAGGAATCAGCATTTGGCGAAAGCGCTGCCACACTTGGGTTGAACCAGCGGCGCGGCGGGCCTTAATCAGCATCTGGCGCTCCCACAACTCGCCCCGTTCCTCGTAATAACTCAAGTAGCTGGCCAAGGGTCGAACTAAGGCTCCATCAATTCCGTCGGGCCGCAGCCGCATGTCAACGCGATAAAAAAATCCCTCCCCGGTCATCGCAGTCAACAACTGGATGAGCCGCTCGCCCAAACGCCGAAAAAACTGGCCGTTATCTACTGAATAGCCACCGCGCGGGGCGCGCGTTTCGCCTTCCTCGTCGTAGATGAACAACAAATCGACATCCGAGCTATAGTTGAGCTCTTGGCCGCCGTACTTGCCCAAGCCCACCACGCAAAACTTGGCCGGCCGACCGTACTGGTCCAGCGGCCGGCCCCAGCGCGGCAGCAACTCCTCCCAAGCCCACTTCAGGGCCTGATCGACTATCCCGTCGGCCAAGTCGGCCAATTCGCGGCCGACCTGCCGCACGTCTTTCATTCCCAGCACTTGGGCCGCGCCCAACCGCAGCAACTCGCGCCGCTGGAATCGGTACAAGTCCGCGAGGGGATCGTCACTATTCGTCTCTTCGATTAGGGCGCGGCGCAGGGCAGACAGGGCCAGCGGCTGGCTCAGGTAGGTCGTCTCGGCCAGCAGCCAATAGAGGTGCGCCGGGTCGCGCATCAAGGCATCGGTCAAAAAGCCGCTGTAACTCAAAATCTGCGCCAATTGCTGCCCCAAGATGGGAGTGTCGTTGGTCCGGTGATGTAGCGCCGTGATCCCGCCCCCTCTCTGCAAAAACCGCTCCAACCGCCGCAGGGCTTGGTCGGGCTGGACGGACCGGCTCACCGCCGCCAGCAGCGACACTGGGGGATCTAATGCGTAAACTGGCCCCGCCAAATCGACCAACAGGTCCAACCGCCGCAGGGCTTGATAGGGCTGGTCAAAGCCCAATTGAGCTAGGGTATGGCACGCTGGCCCGGTCGCTTCTTCATAGACCCGATGGGCTAGACGCAGACTCTCTTGGAACGCAGGCATCAAGAGCCTCCTTTAATGCTCACGCCCTCGGCGGCCACGGGTCCAGACAGGCTCCAGTCGGCCGCGGTCCAGTCGGTCGCCAGCGGAACGCATCGTACGACTGGTATTCCAAGTCCAACCACGGCGTCTCCAGCCGCTTGTACCCCTCGTAGCGCGACGTCAGCGCCGCTTCAAGAACGCCGCTGGTCAACAGGGTGCGCTCGACCGGATACTGGGCCTCGCCGCTCAGGAACATCTCTTCGACATTGAGCGACAGATAGCTAAAATGCGCGTACGCCCCTTCCAGCCCGCCGTGTCCTTGGGCGTGGAACTCGCAGGCTTGCACTTGGCCGCCGACCCGCGCCGCGTACGCCAAATCGTGGACATAGCCGTTGAGCATCAGCACGGCCCCTCGCAAGCCGTCTTTGTATTCCACCGCAAAGAGCGCCGGATTTTGGCAGTGCTCCTCCATCGTCCCCTCGGGCTTATCGACAATAGTCGCGCAGGCGGCCTCTGCTAGTTCCCGTGACCACAACCCCTCATCCGCGGCCCGCCACACAGCCTCTCCCTCCAGACAAGTCACCGCCGCCACCCCTGTCTCACCGCCTCGCCGCCGCTCGACCATGCACTGGAGCACTTCGAGCGTGTGGAACCCGTAGATATCCAACCCGGAAAACCCAATCGCCACCGCCTCCTCCACCGGGGCCCCCAACTCGTGCTCGACCCAGGGCTGCCGCCAACACACGGGCAGCGAAGACCCGCCCATAAACGCCGCTCCCACCGCCTGTGCCCGCTGGTACATCCACAGCGCATCGGTCCAGCTATAGGACAAGTGCTTGTCATTGAACACCGGCACCCCCCGCTTCGACGTCGCCATCACCCCGCATATTTGCTCCATAAAGTAGCGCCGCGGATAGAGTTGCTGCTCCTTCTCGTTCCAAGCGTAATCCCCGTGCTCGCCAATGGACAGCACCCCATCCACCGCCAACTCCCGTCCCCCCAGACACAGCGCCGCTGAGATGCTGTTAAAAATCGGCACCTCGTGCTCTTGGGCCATCGCCCGTCCCATGTCGTTTTCGGGAAACTGGTCAATGTACATAGACGCGATCTCGACCCTCGGCGCGCACAAGCCCTCGTCCGTGGGAAATCCCTTGAGGAATTTGGAGACGATCACGTCGGCGTGCGACCTGGGGCGGTATTCGGTGATGATCGCCGCGATTTTCTTTTTGCTCATTTTATTTTCCTACCTTAGTACGCGACAGTAACGTTATACATGGACATCGAGGTCTAAGATGCTTCGACTCCGCTTCGCTCCGCTCAGCATGACACGGTGAAACAACGCGCCCACTTGTCATGCTGAGCGAAGCGAAGCATCTCAAACCACCCGTGTACTTAGCCCACTACTTAACCGCCGCCAACGCGGCAAACAACGCCTTGATGTACCCCACCGAGTACGCCAACCCCCGCGTCAATGCCCCTTCGTCCCCTTCTAGCGCCGGTATGTGGTCGGGATTAATACACCCGTCGAAACCCACCCGGTCCAGTTCCAGCAAAATTTTGGCCATGTTCATGTCGCCGTCGTCGAGCAGGGTTTCCTCAAATCCCCCGGCCGTGGCCAAGCTCCCGCGCACATTGCGCAAATGCACCATGAAGATTCGGCCTTTGCGCCCGTAGTTGTGAACCTCGTCGAGCACTAAGGGCAAACCCCCGGCCTCGGCGCGGGTGCCACAGCAGTAGAGGTATCCAACTTGGCGGCTGGGGAAGGCGTCGATGACCTTGTGAAAACCCAAGCCACCCAGCGGCGTATCCGGCAGCGGCGAGTCCGACGGATGGATCGCCAGCTTGATGTCGCGATCTTCGGCAATGGGCACCAAGCGCTCGTACACCGTGCAAAAGCGCACCCACCAAGCATCGAGCTGTTCTAGCGAAGGCGGCCCCTCGTCGCTCTTGGCCAAGCTGCGGCTCTCGGCCCGGTAGTGATAGCCACCGCGCCTTGGCGAGTTCCAGCGGTGGAGCATCCAGGGGAACACATCCCCGTGGAATCGCTGCCGCGCAATGGGCGCACCGGCCTCAGCAAAAACTTCCAGCGCCGCGGCTGCGTTTTCCAACTCCTTCTCGCAGCCGTCCTCCCCAGACATGAACTTTTCAGTTATGTCCGGCAGAGTCACGCGGTTGAAGTCCAGCCCCCAAGAACGAATTTTTTTTCTTATTTTTATCACGGCGTCCAAGTCGGGATAGCCCTGCTCTTTGACCCCGGGGAAGTAATCGCCCGCGCCAAAGTCCAAGCAATCGACCCCAAGTTGGGTGACGTAGCGCAGGTACGATTCCGACAGATCGCCGTGCCAAACGGATATTTTGAACATCGTTTGCCCTCCTTTTGCGGGGCACAAAATAGCCAAGTCCCCTCAATCCAACAAGCAGCGCCGCCACTCTTGCCCATAGGATCATAAAACATGCCAGCACAACCTCCCGACTTCACGCTCACCCTAGACGTCCGCGACTACGAATGCGACCTCCAAGGCATTGTCAACAACGCGATCTACCAACACTACCTCGAACACGCCCGCCACCAGTATCTGCAAAGCCTCGGCCTCAGCTTTGCCCGCTTCCACGAACAGGGCCACGACTTGGTCCTCACCCGCGCCGAAATCGACTACAAGACTCCCCTCCGCAGCGGAGACCGCTTCACAGTCGAGCTGCGCGTAGAGCGGGAGAGCCGCCTGCGCTTTTGCTTTGTCCAAGATATCTTCAGAGAAGCCGACGGCGCACACGTACTGCACGGTCGCCTCATCGGCACCAGCCTCAACCGCGACGGACAGCGCGGCTTTCCGCCTGAGATAGAGGAACTGTTGGCGGATCGCTGATTTTTGTCAGATATGTCAGTACACGTGAGCGCGTTGCGCTTGTTTTGCTCAATCGTTACGCTCAGTCTTGTTCCTTCGCTTTAGGAGTCGTCATGCCGGCATCCTACCCCCGCATCCCCTACGGTTGGGCCGATTTCAAGGCCATTCGGTTAGAAAACCGCCTCTACGTCGATAAAACTCGATTTGTTCACGCACTCGAAGAGGAGCGCTACGTATTTCTGATTCGCCCGCGTCGCTTTGGCAAATCCTGCTGGGTGTCCCTGCTGGACAACTACTATGAACGCAACCGCGCCGACGCTTTTGAGGCCGTCTTCGGCGGCACCCACTTGGGGCGGCAGCCGACCGACAACCGCCATCGCTACGTCGTGTTGCGCTTCAACTTTTCGGCGTTTGACGACACCTTGGAAACCCTGCGGGAGCGTTTTGAAACCTACTGCCACTTGATTGTCCGCCACGCGCTAGAGCGCAATCGGGATCTGTTTCCCGAAAAGCAAGTGGAGCGCATCCTCTCCCTGCCCTCCATCGACGCCAAGCTCAGCGAGTTGTTCTTGTATGCGGGCGATCAAGGCATTCCGCTGTACGTGCTCATCGACGAGTACGACAACTTCGCCAACACGGTGCTGGCCTATCACGGGACAGAAGCGTATCAGTCCTTCACTCACGGCGGCGGCTTTTATCGCAACTTTTTCGCCACGCTCAAGGACGGAGCCGGACAGAGCGGCGGTGGCTTGGAGCGCATGTTCATCACCGGCGTATCGCCGATCACCATGGACGACGTCACCAGCGGCTTCAACATCGGCAAGAACATTAGCTTGCACTCGGAGTTCAACGACATGCTCGGCTTCACCGAGGAGGAGGTGCGCAATCTGCTAGAGATGTACCGCGACTACGGCGTGTTCAATCAGGAGGTCGAAGCCGCGCTGGCGGTGATGCGGGAGTGGTACAACGGCTATCGGTTCGCCAAGAGTGCCCAAGGCGATCTCTACAACACCGACATGGTGCTCTATTTCCTCGATGAGTCCATACCTAACAGAGGGATGCCGGACGAATTGATCGACACCAATGTCCGCATCGACTACGGCAAGTTGCGCCACCTGCTGACGGTCAACCGACAACTCAACGGCAACTTCGACCTGCTGCGTCACATCATCGGCGAGCAGACCGCCGAAAGCAACATCCAACTCAGTTTCCCCTTGGACCGGCTGGACCGGCGCGAAAACTTCCTGTCGCTGCTGCATTACTTCGGCCTACTCAGCATTCGCGACGTGTCATACGGCGTCCCCCGGTTGGGCATTCCCAATCAAACAGTCAAGCGACTGATGTACGGCTACCTGCGCGATGCGTACGATGATGTAGGGGTGTTTTCCGTCGATGTGTACACCTTCTCTCGCCTGATGCGGCAGATGGCCTATGAGGGGGCTTGGCAACCCGTGTTGGACTTTTTGCGCGATGCCCTCGCTGAACAAACCGGGATCCGCGACTACATTGACGGCGAAAAGGTGGTCCACGGCTTTGTCGCGGCTCACTTCAGCATGATCGATCAGTTTCTGCTGCACTCGGAATACGAACTGAACAAGGGCTACGCCGATCTCTACCTAGAGCCATTCGTCGCCCAATACTCCGACATGAGGTACGGCTACGTACTCGAACTCAAGTACCTGAAACGAAGCGAGGCCCTCGACGAATCCCTAGTGGCGGACAAGGTGCAAGAGGCCGTGCTTCAGTTGCGCTCCTACTTAGCGGACTCGTCCTTGCCGCGCCGCTACCCGTCGGTGCAGCACCTTGGCTTGGCGATGGTGTTTCACGGTTGGGAGCTGGTGGCTTACGAGGCAGTGGGCGACGCTGAGGGCTAACGCGCCAACTCCAGCCCCACTTCTCGCAAGTACCCCTCACACTCAGCCAGCGACTCACCGACCAGCAGCACGGTGGCGAAAGAACGGGCCTGCGCCGGATCAGTCGTGAAAAGCACCCCACCGCTCAACTGCTTGCCATCAGGCATCAGCCGGGCCGGATGCGCGGCCTCCAGCGCAGCGGCACATTCAGCCAAGTCGGCAAACCCAGCCGCTACCACCTCGCGGCGACTAAGCACCAGCCACAGGGCCGTGCGCGCTGAATTAACTGCCTGTTGCAACTTGAGCGCCACCCGCCCCATCGTCGTGCGCGGATTGACCTCCACAATCGGCTTTAGCCGCAAACGGTCGCGGTCGCGGTACACCATGGCATCCACGCCGACCGGCCCCTGATAACCAGCAGCGCGCAACGGCTCGGCGAGCCATTCGGCAAGCTGTTCGCCCAACTTCGGCAAGCGGCGGGCATCGCGTCCATCGCCGTAGAGAAACCGCTTCACTTCCTCGTCGAGTCCAGCGGTAAGCGAGCCGACAAACGAGCCGCGATACTGCCCTCGTCCACGTCCATCAGTGAAAAATCGCGTCCAGCCAGCCACCGCCGTACCCTCGACTCCCACGTCAAAATGCAGCGACAGATCCACCACCTTGTCGAGCCACGGCTCTACTACGACTTGGCCTTGCTGCCGCAAAATATTCTCCAAGCGACCGCGCTGCTCTGCGCGCAGTTGTCCTCCACGGCAATGGATTTGCCCGCGCCCCGAAGAGCCGTAGATGGCCTTGACGACTACCGCGTCAAAACCCGCCTCCGCCAAGCGCTCCATCTCCGCCAAGACTTGGTCTGTCGCCTCGCAAGCCGTGCCGACTACATCCGTCCCGCAGAGATAATCGACCTCGTGCGCCGCGAGAAATTCGCCCAGCCGCGCCGCGCTCCACGACTTGGCGTAGAGCTGCCGAACCGCCGCGTTCCAGCAAGGCCCTTCTCCACCGCGAGGCAAGCCCGCGACCAACGGCGCAAACAACTCGGCGCTGTCAGGACTCCAGCCCCAGGGCCTGAGCGCGTTGACCTTGCGCTCGGCAAGCGCCGCGAGGCCGTCCGCACTACATTCGACGAACTCCGGAATCGCAAAGCCCAACCCCTGCATCCGCCGCAGAAAAGTCGGCGAAGGCTTCTCGCGCAAAAGCACCACGTCGTCGCGGACGCACAGCAGCAAGGGCAGCGCCTGGAAGTCAGCTTCCAACTCAGCCACCCGCTGCGATGGCGTTAAACCCGGCCGCCCCAACGCCACCTGCTCCTCGCAATTGGCATTGAACCAGTACACAGCCGGACAGCGCCCCCGCGACTGCGAGAACAGCTCCATTTCGTCGATATAGTCCGCAGAAAGCCCCGCCTGAAGCCGACCCGCGCGATTGAAGCCAATGCCCTTGGCCCGCGCCGGCCCCAGCGGAAAGCGCAGCGCCTGACGATAGGCGTCCCACTCGCTCAGTTCGGCCTCCTGCCAGCGCCTAAACCAAGTTAGCCCGTGTTTGACGTGGCCGATTTCGTCGCGGTAGATCCGCTCCAGAATCGCCGCAGTCTCCGGGTCGTCCAATTGCCGATAGACCTCGGCGTAGTGCCGCGCGTAGTCGAGATTGGCCTGTTCGAGGGTCAGGCTCAAGCCCGTTACAAAATCCATCGGGGTCTCCATCGGCCCGATGGCCTTCCAGAAAAAATCGCCGACCGGGATCTCGCCAAATTGCACCCCAATCTCCTGCATCCGCTGCTGGTAGAGCCGCACGTGCTCCTGCTCGTCTCTGAGCGTCTGCACCAAGCCGCGGCGAAACTTCTCCGGGGCCTGTGGGAACTTGAGCAAGGCCAGTGCCATCAGCTCCAAGGCGAGCAACTCGTGGTTGGCAAAAAAGTGCAAGACCAGCCCGCGCTCTTTTTCGCTGTGGAAGTGGCGCACGTCGCGGAAGCGGAGCTTTTCCCGGTGGTGCCACTCGTCCAGCCCCAAACCGGGCGGACGGCCCGGCGCACTAGGGGTCGCAATCCCCGCACCGGGCGCACGGTCCTCGTAGCGGTCGAGGACAACCAGCTTGTCTTCCCAGCGCGTGCCGAAGAGCACCCGCTCGGCGAATTGGCGAATTTCCATGCGGGAAATATAATGCACTGACGTTGTGCTTAGGAGCCTGCCCGAGCGATACTTCTCGCCCAGTAGCTCTTGGCAAAAAATTAGCCAATAATAGTTTTGACTATCTGCCGGAGTTGGTCTTGGTCTGCCGGTTGAAGTTGACCCAACTTTTTAATGACCAACCCTTTTTCGATGGTAGTGATTACCGGCTTTACGACCGAAGGTTTGAGCAGTCCGGCTTGCCGCCAGTCGCCTATCGAGCATTCTCCCAGTGTTTGCACGGATTCAACTCGGCTTGTAACGGCCATAATGACAACATCCGGTTTGGCGGCATTATAAGCAGATGTACTGATAATAGTTGCTGGGCGTTTTTTATGGCTAGTTTGATCGGTAAAAGGGAACGGCACCAAGACGATGTCGCCGAAGCTATAGGTTGTCGTAGTCTGCATCTTCTAAATTATCCCAGACTCTATTAAAGCTGGCCTCAGCGGTTCTTAATGTAGCCTGAATTAGTTCCCGCTCCCGATCTTTTTGGTAGAGGAAATCGATGAAATCCTCAACCGTGGCAAGGCGTTCCGGCGGCAGTAATTGGAGCTTGTAAAGCACCTGTTGAATGAGTGCTTGTTGGTCCGTATATGAAGTCATAAGAATTTCCTTAGATGAGTTGATTTAGGTACAATAACTGATGTTACGCATAGGCATCGAGGTAATAGATGCTTCGACTCCGCTTCGCTGCGCTCAGCATGACACAGTCAAGCAGCAAACCAGCCCTTGTCATGCTGAGCGCAGCGAAGCATCCCATACCTAGGAGCCTGTGCGTAACATCAGTACAATAAGTAAGTTGTGGTTTAAGTGCGCCACCCCACCACTTCCAAAAGGAGCCCCCAATGCAAGTCCAATCCGTCGAGCTAATCCACTTAGACGTTCCGTTTACCGACCACACCAATCAGCACATGCAGTACTGGCTGCCGCATTAGCGCATCGTCCAACTCTGCAAGATCACCCTCGCCGACGGCACCATCGGCTGGGGCGAGACCATCCCCAACTACACATGGGCCAAAGTCCCCGAAGACATCGAAGACCGCATCGTCGGCCGCGCTGTCGGCGATTTGCTGTGGGAAGATGCGCTGGGGGCCGGGGTCCAGCAGGCACTTTTCGACGCAGTGGGCAAGGTCTTAGGTGCCCCCGCGTATCGCCTTTTGGGCACCAAGGTCCGCACCTGGTGCCCGCTGTCGTGGTGGGCGATGGACATGCCAGCCGCCGACTGGGCGCGTCAGTGCGCCGACGCCGTCGCCCAAGGCTATACCACCGCCAAGCTCAAGGCGCGAACATGGTACGACCTGCACGCCTGCATCCAAGCTATCGTCGAGGTCGTTCCCCCGCAGTTCAAGCTCGACTTGGACTTCAATGGCACGCTCGCCAACGCCGCCAGTGCGGTCGAGTTTTTATCAACCTTGGAGCAATACCCACAGGTGGCCATGATTGAGACGCCGATCCCCCAATCCGATGTGGCCGGCAACGCCCAGATCCGCAACCACATCCGCCGCCCGCTGGCCATGCACTACGGCTCGCCGCCGATTCTCACCACCCTGCAAGAAGATGTCGCCGATGGCTTTGTCGTCTGCGCTGGTGCCCACGGCATCGCGCAGCAGTCCGCGGTCGCCGACGTGGCCAACAAACCCTTTTGGCTCCAGCTCGTCGGCACGGGCATCACCACCACGTGGGCCGCCCACTTGGGCGCAGTCTGCCCCCAGAGCAAGTGGCCGGCCATTACCTGCATGAACATCTGGGAGAGCCAGCTTTTGGCCGATCCCATCGAGCTGCGCGGCGGCTACTACCGAGTTCCAGAACAACCCGGCCTCGGCATCGAGATTGACCTCCAAGCCATAGAGCAATATCGCGTGGATTACAGTTGGGTCGATCCGCCCCACCACGTCTATCGCTACGCCCGCGCCAACGGCGAAGTCACCTACTACGGCTGCTCCAAGCAAGACCTCCACAACGAGTACCCCCGCGACGCCATGCCCGTCTGCGAAAGCGGGTCCGAATGCCTCCCCGTCGAAGATGACGGCAGCCGTGAGTTCGCCCAGATTTACGAAGCCGTGCAGGACGGAGGGACGTTTAGAAGGGTTGAGTAGATCAACCCGTGAACAGAAGCTCTTACCCGCGCCGCTACGACCTCGACGCCCTACGCGCCACGGCGATGCTGCTTGGCATCGTATTGCACGCGGGGTTGTCCTTCACGCCGTTTCCCTGGGCAGTCCAAGATGAGCGGCAAAGCGGTTTCTTTTGGTTTTTATTCGCTACAATCCACGGCTTCCGCATGCCGGTGTTCTTTGTGCTGAGCGGCTTTTTCACGGCCATGCTTTGGCGCGGTCGCGGCTTGAAACCATTGCTCTCCCACCGTTTTCGCCGCGTGTTGCTGCCGTTCCTACTCGGGCTGGCGACCGTCGAGAAAAAATCGACAAGGCAGAAGAGAAATCGGCCGGGTTCCTCAAAGCGATGGCATCGCCGATCTTTGCCGTGCCACTTTTTCACCACCTTTGGTTTTTGTGGTTCCTCTGCTGGTTGGTCCTCGTCTTCGCACTCTATGCGAGAAGTTCGGCTTCACCAGCGTCTCCACCTCGCCAGATCGGCCCCACAGTGTGGATGACATGCTTCGCGGGAAGATTTCCTCCTGTCGTGATAACAGCTTGACCCGTGGGACAACCGCCCTGCTTGGCGCGGATTGCGCTGCATTCCGCCGCGATGGCCGATCCCCCAGCGCGGTGAATGGCACCATCGACGCCACCGCCGCCCATGAGCCGCTCGTTAGCAGCGTTGGCAATCGCATCGACTCGTTCCCTTGTAATATCTCCACGCACTAGAGCGAGGGACCTTTGGTTGATTTTGGCCGTCATAAAGAATTCTCCCCACCATCGCTTGATCTTGGTCGGCTAGCACGACTTCCCACGCCCCGTTCCTTCGCAGACTCCCGTTGATACGCATCGGCCCAGTGCGTTGCGGCTCATTCGCGACCTTCGTTGCCAAGCGCACTGGCGATGGCCTCGCGCACCCCTTGGGGCCGAATGTGCGGGAAAGTTTGTCGAGCGGCGTTGTCGCGGACGACCGTCGGGTGGCGAATGCTGTCGATCAGCTTCCGCCCAATTCGGGAGTACAAGGGCGTCACTAGACCGAGCCAGAGGCTAGAGAGGCGCGGCGTCAGCAATGGCACGGGAATCATCAGCCGCTTGAGCCCACGCTGCCGCGCGTACTCCCGCATCAGATCGCCATAAGAAACCGCATCAGGACCGCCGATTTCAAAGATCGCATGGTCATCGGTTTTTAGGTCGAGTGCAGCCGAGAGATATTGCAGCAGATCGTCAATCGCCATCGGCTGTGCCGTGACGTTTACCCAACGCGGAGTGACCATCACGGGAAGCCGCTCCACCAGCGAGCGAATCATCTCAAACGACAAACTGCCAGAACCAATAACAATGGAGGCGCGAAACTCTACTACCTGCACCCCCGACGCTCGCAAGACCTCGGCAACCTCCTGTCGGCTTCTAAGATGCGGGGACAGTTCCTCACTCGTCTCGCCGAGACCGCCGAGATAGATAATCCGCCCAACACCTGCTCGCCGCGCTTCTGCACCGAAGTTGTGCGCGGCCCGGCGGTCCTGTTCCTCGAAATCGCCCCTTGAACCCATGGAGTGGATCATGTAGTAGGCAATCTCGACGCCGTCCATCGTCCCTTTTAGGCTTTCGCGGTCGAGGATGTTGGCGCTGACTACTTCCGTCGTTGGCGCGACGCAACATTGGAGTGCCTCGGGACGCCGAGTTACACAGCGCACCCGATGGCCGGCATTTTGCAACACGCGCAACAGCCGCCCGCCGATATAGCCGGTTGCGCCCGTCAAGAGAATGGGCGAAGTCATTGGCGGTGTAGGCAATGGTTTTTTCCGCGAATTTGACTGCGTATCGTCATTTTTCACAACAATTTGACGATAACATATACATTTTTCATTCATCCTACAGTCAGGTCTCGTCCATCCGCCGCCGCTACGGTACACTATCCTTCTTTTTGGCGCGGGGCACTTCCTCGCTGCGAATGAAACCATTGCAAAGGGTACAATGAATGACCCGCAGGGCTAGTTCCTTCCCTTTGGGCGTACGGCGCGGGGGCTCGAGGACCGCGCGTGTTGGTGACGCGGCGACAGTGGGGGCAATAGGTAGTGGACATGGAAAATCCTCCGCAAAAGTTGCCAATGGGATTACGTGTTGATAATTCGCCGCCGACCACCTTTTAATCGGTCCAGTACCTCCAAACACCGCGGCCGACGATGGTTTTCCTCTCGCAAGGAAGCCAAATACGCTTCCCATTCCTGCTTGCGACCAGCCCGCGTGAGCGCATTTTTCATTTTTCGCAAATAGGGAACCGCCGCCTCGTACCCACTCGTACTGACCCGGGCGATCTGCTCCTCGGCTGTTTCCTGCCAAATATCTAAGGCCCGGTCCGGGTGGGCCGACTTGATGGCCTCGGCCACCTCGGTGGCATCGACGAGGAAATCAGACAGCCTCATGCCACCCTTTTTGCGGCCAGCATAATCGTACCACTTGAGTACCTCGTCCGGCTTCTTCTCGGCAATAGCCAACTGGATTAGTATCCCGGTCATCGGTGCCTCCGCTGCTTGGTGACGAGTACGCACCTCGACTTCAGGGGCTGGCAGGGGCCAGGCTACCGCCGGATCGCTCTTGCGTTTTCGACCGACACCGGGCCACCGACCCGTTTCCAGATAGTGCCGCGCCCAAGCCTCGACGCCTTGGCCGAGGCGCACCTTGCGAGCGGCCTTGCACAACTCCTGAAAACCGAATAGACCAGGCGCAGCAAAAAACTCCTCGGCCTGAAGGGCCAACCCAGCGAGCGGATTGCCACTGCGCTCGTTAATCGTCTGTAGCTTCTTGTGCAGGGTCGCTTTAATGCCCGGATAGATGGGGGCAGTCGCCTCTATCCCTTGGTAACACCAGTGCCGCGCCTCTTCCCATCGGCGTTTGGCTATCAGGAGGTCCACCAAGTGAGCATAGGTGTTGGTGATGGGCGCTTCGCGCTCCCACAGCGGGATAATCTCGTCTTGGCGACCAGCCTTTTCCAAGGAAAGCGTCAGCCAGTCGGCCATTTGGCGCCGTTTGAAATTAGGCAATAAGGAGTCCTCTTCCGCAACAGGTTCAATGGCTTCGAGACGCTGCGCTAACCGGTCGCACACCGCGGACCAATCGCTTTTGGCGTAGCGTTTCTTCCACAAGTGGTCCAGCCCGGAGGCGCACAGTCCGTATTCGTCGGCCAGTGCCATATCTAGGGCCCATTCTACTTGATCTGCTGGCGATAGAGACGATTTTTCTAGGTCTTGAAAAAGGACATCGAGGCAGTCGGCGAACGCCGCGCCGGATTCGCCTTCGCTATCGTACTGTAGCACTTGGTGGGCTGCGTCCAGCAGTTCCGGCCCCAGTCGCAACGCCGCGTCGGCCTGTCCGGCTTGTATTAGCCCTTTGAGGGCTGCTTTGAGGCGATCCGTACTAACCGCAGAGGCTCCGTAGCCATAGCCGTCCCATACTGGCTCTTCTAAGGCACTGATCTCGCGGCGGATCGTCTGGAGAATTTTTTGCGTCTGCCCCGAGGCTAAGGCGCGGCGGTCTGCAAGCCATTGGGGCACCTCGTCTTGCGCGTCCGCGAGTTCAATCACCAGCGCCACGAGTTCGGCTTTGGTCTGCTCTTGGAGGTACGGACGCAGGGAAGCCGCTTTGGATTTCTTGGATTTTGACCGCCCGGAACGCACCTTGACGTTTTCTTCCTCCTCTTCCTCGGCGAATTCCTCGTATTCGTCGCCTTCATCCCCTATCGCTTCTAGTTTCAACAAGCGCGGATCGTCCTCGTCAATTTCGCCAACACCACTATCAGTCTTGAGGCATTCCAAGTATTCCAGCACCACAGCTACCGCGTGTTTGCAGGTGGCCCAATAGGGACAGGTGCAGGCGGATTCCAAGCCGTTCCTCTCGGTAAGGCGCACCGAGGTAGCATAGCGCCGCGTTCCCCTCACCCAGGCTACCAACGTCCCGCCTTTGGTGCGCGCCAAGTTTTCAACCGCTCCGTTTCTCTGATAAGGGCGTCCTCGCCCGACGATGACGTTGCCCGCCCATTCCTCTAGGTCTTCCCAAGTGAGTTTCGAGAATGGGTCGGAAGACTTTTGCTTCTTAGTGGTTTTCTTTTTTTGCCTCGTCATTTTCGTTTATTCCTCTACTCCTAGATAGCGATGTTGCGGCTTCTTATATCAATTGTCCTAATAAGGGCCATATGCGACATTCCTACAACGAACTTTCAGGCAAGGTATGGCGAGCGATGGAGACGAGGAACGAGAAGATTAGGGCAAAGACAGCCGCCGTCCGTGCGTGGCTAGCAGGCTGACAGGGGCTGATCAGATCTCGCGGGTGCAGAAGATGGTTCTAATAAAATGAGGACCCGAAGGATCAGCACCTCTGCG
Source organism: Gemmatimonadota bacterium (assembly GCA_009840005.1). Next base: position 15,961 of record VXOR01000033.1, on the reverse strand, counting down.
CCAAAGTTGTGAGCGACCCGGCGATCCTGTTCCTCGAAATCGCCCTTTAACCCATGGAGTGGACCACGGCTCGAGCCCTTTATTTTACGTCGATCTCTTCCAGCCGCGAGAGGCGCTGATCCATATTGTCGAGGGCGGGTTTAGGATCATCGATGAACATCCGGGGAGAGCGCAGCCGACGGCTGTGGATCTGGTGGTGACGCTCCAAGGTCTTGAGGCTCTTTTCCAATTCTCGGAGGGCCCGATGCGTCTCAAAGTGGAGTCGTCTGGGACGGCGTACCCGCAGGCCCGGCTGACCAGTGCGCTTGTAGAGCCGGCGCAGCCGGTCGGCTAGCTGTTCCAGCCGTTCGCGATTCTTTTCTTCGATTCCTCCGAAATACAGGGCGGGAAAGAAGGCGAGAAACAGGACGAAATAGGCTGGTATCTCTACTCTCCATCCGAGAAACAGGAAGATATCCACGAAGAAAATAAACAGGGCGCAGGCTGGTACCATAACAACCTCCTAGGGTCAAGTCTCGTCCATCCACCGCGACTATTATAACCCCATCCTTCTCTCCATTGCAAAGGGCACAGTGGAGGATCCAGCAGCGAATTGCGAGGCTTCGCGTTGGGCGCTAGCAATTTTTTATAACAATTATACTAATAAACTAGTACATTAGGTCACATGCAGGTTAGCATCAACTTGCGTGACCGCACTCCCATTTACATCCAACTGGAGCGGGGGTTGAGAGCGGCGATTGCCGCAGGACGCCTCCGTGCTGGTGATCAGCTACCGACGGTTCGGCAACTCGCAGGCGACCTCCGCGTCAATGCGAACACGGTCGCGCGCGTGTACAGCGAGCTCGAACGCGCCGGCGTGCTCAAAACCCGGCGAGGAGTCGGCTCGTTCGTCAGCGCCACCCGGGCGCAGGCCCGGCCACGACGCGAACGCGAACGCCGCCTGAGTGCGTTCGTCACGCGGCTGCTGGCCGAAGCCGAAGCCGAGGGGTTTACCAGCGACGACGTCCTAACGGCGCTTCGCGCACATGTACAGGGAGGAACATAGGTACAGCAACTTATCGATCAGCGTTCGAACCCGTGGGGTCGGTCGAGATGCGAGACGTCGGATGGGCTCCGCAGAGAGGGAATTGAGGAAATGATCGACCATAAGATGGAACGCTACTTTGCCGATTGGGCCAAGCGGGAGGAGGTCGCCGAGTCCATGGTCCCGCTCATCGGCAAACTCTACCGGGATTACGGCGTGGTCACCACGATCTACGGCCGCTCTCTGGTACACAACTCCACGATCGACATCCTCAAGGCCCATCGCTTTGCTCGCCAGGTGATCAAGGACGAACTCTGCATGTTTTCGAGCTTTGCGGTCCTCCAAGCCCTGTCCCGGCTGGATCTGGCCCCGACGCGGATAGATATCGGCAAGTTGACTACTAGGTTCCAGAGAAGTAAAGCGAACGGGGATGTGGACGCTTTTGTGCGCCGGGAACTGGCTGAGATCAATGGCGGGAAGACGCTACTGGACAGGCCGCAGGACGTGGTGCTCTACGGCTTTGGCCGGGTCGGACGCATCCTGGCGCGGATTCTGATCGCCCGCAGCGGCGGGGGCGATAAGTGGCGGCTGCGGGCTGTGGTGGTGCGGACGGGCTCGGAGGGCGACTTGGTGAAACGGGCCAGTCTGCTGAGGCGAGACTCCATTCACGGCCCCTTCAAGGGGACCATTGTCATAGACCAGGAAGAAAACGCCATCGTCGCCAATGGCAACATGATCCGCCTCCTCTACTCGGACACCCCAGAGGACGTGGATTACAGCGCCTACGGCATTGAAAACGCCATTGTGCTCGACAACACCGGCGTCTGGCGAGACCGTGAGGGCCTCGAGCGCCACCTATGTGCTCCAGGGGTTGCCAAGGTCGTCCTGACCGCACCCGGCAAGGGCGATGTTCCCAATATAGTCTACGGCATCAACAACGATTGCATTGTGGAGGAAGAACAGATCCTCTCCGCCGGCAGCTATACTACCAATGCCATCGCGCCGGTGCTCAAGGTCGTGCACGACCGCTACGGTATCGCCAGCGGCCACATCGAGACCTGCCATTCCTACACCAACGACCAGAATCTCATCGACAACTATCACAAGCACGAGCGGCGGGGGCGCGGGGCACCGCTGAACATGGTCATAACCGACACCGGAGCGGCCAGCGCCGTGTCCAAGGTCCTGCCGGAATTAAAAGGCAGGCTCTCGGCCAATGCCATTCGCGTGCCCACCCCCAATGTCTCCCTCGCCATTTTGAATTTGAACCTAGAACGGGAAGTCGGCACAGAGGAAATCAACACCTATCTGCGGGATATCTCCCTCGATGTGCCCCTCGGGGGCCAGATCGATTACACGAGTTCGCCCGAGGTGGTGTCGAGCGACTTCGTCGGCAATGAGAAAGCCGGCATTGTCGACTCGGGAGCGACCATTACCCAGGGCAAGCGCTGCGTGCTATACGTTTGGTACGACAACGAGTACGGCTACAGCGCCCAGGTAATCCGCATCCTGCAGCACATATCCGGTCTCGAACTGCCCTATTTTCCCAAGTAATCCAATAGCGAGGACAGATCTCTATGCGAGAAAAGCGAGAAGCCAAATACCGGGTCGGCGTCATTGGCTGCGGACGAGCTGGCACCAGCCGGGCCCGGGCCTTTGATGTGCACCCCTTGTGCAAGGTGGTGGCCATTGCCGATACGGATGCGGAAAATCTGGCGCTGGGTTGCCGCCGCTTCGGGGTGCCCGGCTACGCCGCCTACGAGGAGATGTTGGCACGCGAGTCGATCGATATCGCCATGCCAGTGCTGCCGGTGCGAGCCAACGCCGGAGCAGTAGTGGCTGCAGCCGAGGCCGGGGCCAAGGCCATCTTTTGCGAAAAACCGCTGACGGCCCAGTTGTCCGAAGCCGACCGCATGGTGGAGAGCTGCCAGCGGCGGGGCGTGTATTTGGGCTCCGGCGTCATGGTGTCGAGCCATCCAGATTATCGCCGGGCCTACGAGTTGGCCGCGGGGGGAGAGATTGGTCAAGTGGAACGCATCAATCTGTACGGCGGCAACGGCCAGGGTGGCTGCCACGGTTTGAACCTGACGCGCAAGTTCGCCGCCAAGGCACCAGCGGAGTGGGTCGTCGGCCGGGTCGGCGGCGATCCCCACAGCGATCACGAGGAACCCTACGAGGAAGGAGCCACTGGTTTCGGCGGAGTGGGTGGGTACATTCGCTTTGGCAATGGCATAGAGTGTTTCAGCAGCTTCCCAGGCCCGACTTGGCGCGGCCTCGAGGTGATGGGCAGCGAGGGACTCATCTGCAATTGGAACAATACGGGCCTAGGTTTGCGCCTGTTCAAGCCCAGCGGTCGAGGGAGGCCTTTGGTCGAGGAGGAAGGGGTGTTCGAGCAATACACCGAGGAGGAGAGGGGGTACGACGACGAGGGCTGGCAAGATCCCGGGCCGGTGATGCGGGCCATTGTAGAGGATATAGTCCGCGTCCTCGAAGAAGGCGGAGACTTGGCAATCACCAGCGGCGACGATTTGCGCCATGCCCTGGAGTTGGCCGTGGCCCTGCGCGAGTCGCATCGGCAGGGCGGTGGCAGGGTGTCCCTGCCCTTGGCGGATCGCTCCTTGGTGATGTACCCGGAAAAGAGCCGCTGGAACTATAAGAAAGACCTCATAGGTCGAGCCGCCTATATGGCGCAGATGGCGCGCCAGGTCGAGGGAGGTGCATGATCAGGTGGTGAGCAGCTTTGTCAGTTCGGGCAAGACATCCTCGGCAAGACCCTCAACAAACCAGTCCTGTGCATGCATGAAGTCCGGTCGTTCTGGAGCCACAACGACGATTTGGAGGGCGTTGTCACGGGCATAGTCCAGCAGGCCGTTATTTACTTCTTGCGGGCACGGTCAGATCGCAGTTCAAAGTAATCATTGAAATAAGGCTCTCTAAAAATGGCGGGATCGTCGTGTGAGAGTAACAAATGAGTTGCGACCGTTCCATCGCGCGTTGGTTGGGAGAAAAACTCCAACTTAAACTCCTCCCAGACAGCTTCGAGTCGATTTTCTTGGCGCAATGTAACAGACCATAGACCATCCATGATCGTCTGTCGCATAGCACTAATCTCGTCAATCATCTTCTCCTGCTCGTGTTCACAGGAATGGGCTACTAGGAAGTTTGCCAAGTCAACCTGACCTTCGCTGGAGATATCAAACTCACCATAGAAGCCAAAAAATCCCGACGGTCCTCCAAAATTGAAATCCATTCCATAGAAACCCCCAGTTTTTTCCTTGTACCACTCCAACTGCTCTGAGGTTATTTGAGTCAGCCTAATCATACGTCTCCACTTGTCCCAGCGTGGCGTTGTCCGTCGGAGCCAAGAGTTGGAACCGGTCCGGACGGCGCTATCGGGCTCGCGGTGTTCCGCAATCAGATGTTGGCCCTGAGAGCCTGTCGGTAATCGCCAAAACGGATTAGCTCTTCTCTGACCGTGTTCTCATCCCACCTCGATGTCCAGTAGGTGGCTCCGTGAATCAACATTAGCATTCGCTCAATGTTGAGTGCCTGATTTTCCTCCGGTGTCCATGGGGGCTCACATAACTCCTCAGCGCTCTGCTTCCTTCGTGTATTCCATATACAAGTTGTAGAATACCTTCCCCTTGGACAGTTCCTTCGCCCTACGGACATCCTCGCGCAATTGTTCAAGAGCAACATGATTCTGAAAGAGGCTTTCTTCGCCCGGTAGGTCCAGATAGTCCACCCCAGCATGGTGCAGTCTGGCAATAGCACGGGCGACGAGACGGACATCTTCAAAATCGCCCCTCTGAGGTGATTTTCCGTGGATGAAAGGATAAACCTCGATAGTAAACCCCGACTCCGTAGTTGAGAAGGTTTCACCTTGTGGTGTTTCGTATGGGAGGGCTGTGAATACTCCTTGAGTCTTTAAATAGGTCTGAAATCTATGGATCTGTGAAATTCGATCTTGAGAAATCCTACTAGGGTCGGAAATCCGAATTACGAGCGTCTCATCCGGATCCATCCGCTGGATTTTCACCACCTGAGCAGTGTTGCTACCCAAAGTGGTATACTGTCCGTCCCATTGGATGCCAAATTGCCGGTAGAACCACTCTGGACTTGGGAGGACGTATTTAGGATCTGTTTTGTAGTTGGTCATATATTTCTGCATTCTCTATAGCATCGATCGGTTCTCCAAGAGGGCCGATAGGGTACTTGTCTCGGGACGAATATCGAGCTTTTTTTGCGCCCTGCGAAAGAAATCTACAATCGCTTCCGAGAAAGGCACAACGACAATGTCTCATTTGCCGGCCATTCAGATCGAAACCTTGACAACCATTCGCCAGGATGCCAACCACAACGCCTTCACGGATCTCTGCTCGTACTCGGGCAGATTCTACCTGACCTTCCGGAGCTCTCCCGACGGCCACGGCGTCGCGAGCTCTGGCAGCGTCGTCATCCTCGAGAGCTACGACGGTCGCAGTTGGTCCGAGGCATTCACCTTTTGCGTCCCAGGCCGCGACACGCGCGACCCCCACTTCCTCGTCTTCAAGGGATCGTTGTTCGTCTATACCGGTACCTGGCTGCTGCCCGAGGAGGGCCTCCCCCTGAACCTCAACGAAGCTATCGGGTACGCTGCGTGGACCGCGGACGGATCCGAGTGGAGCGGACCAACGCAGATGGAGGGCACGCACGCCCATTACGTCTGGCGGGCGGTGGCGCACGGCGATCGCGCGTTTTTATGCGGTCGCCGCCGCCGCGCGTACGCGTCCGGCATAGCGGACGAACAGGAGCCCGAATCAATCGAGTCGGCAATGCTCGAAAGTGCTGACGGCTTGGTGTGGTCTTTCCGCTCGCTCTTCGTCGGGGATTTCGGCGATGAAACCGCGTTCCTGTTCGACGCAGATGATTCCGCGGTGGCACTGGTTCGCGGCGGCGGCGAAGCGCCGACTCGCGTCTGTCGGTCAGCGCCTCCCTGGACGGTCTGGACATCCGTATCCCTCGACCGCAATGTCGGTGGCCCCTTGCTGGCGCACTGGGGCGACCGCTACCTCGTAGGAGGGCGCAAAATCAAGGCAGACGACACCCGGACGACCTCGCTCTACTGGCTGCACGAAGACGCGCTGCACGAAGCAGCAGAGCTGCCGAGCGCTGGCGACTGCTCTTATCCCGGGTTTGTGGCGCTGAGCGAAGAACGAGGACTGCTGTCTTATTACTCGAGCCATGAAGGCAGCACATCCATCTACCTCGCCGAGCTAACAGTGCGCTAGTCGTCTGCCTAAGAGTCCGTTCAGAGGTGCTCTAATCAGTAGTCCCGCAGAGCGCCGTCGGGTCCAATCACCGGCTCCCGGGTATAAGGCTCAGGCGGGTAGTGCGGGAATGCTTCGTCGTTCAGTTCAATGCCAATGCCGGGAGTCTGCGGAACAATCAGGAAGCCGCCCTCGCGTTGCAGCGGCGTCTCGACCAGATCCCGTTTCGGGGCATCGTACTCGTCCCTCGGGTACTCTTGGATAGCGACGTTATGAATGGCGGCGTCGAGTTGCACACACGCTGCGGTCAATATGCAACTCAGCGGGTTGTGCGGAGCGACTCCCACGTAGCTTGCTTCGGCCAGTGCCGCGATCTTTTTGCAATTCGTAATTCCACCGGCAAGCGACAGGTCCGGTCGGATGTACGAGGCCCCCTTGTGGGCCAGCAACTCGCGGAACTGGTAGGTGGTGTAGAGCCGCTCGCCCATGGCCACGGGCACCGGCATATTGGCCGCAACATGGCCCCACGCATCCATGTTCTCAGGCTCGATGGGATCCTCGAAAAAAAACAAGCCGTAAGGCTCAAGCGCCTTGGCCACCTCAATGGCCTCCGGCGGCGTGAGGCGGTTGACCACATCGACCATGAGATCGATCTCGTCACCCACGGCGTCGCGCACCGCCTGCAAGGTAGCCGCGGCGTGCTTAGCCATGCCGCGGAACGACAGTTGGTCTAAGCTTGTGTCCTCGCCAGACGCAAAGCCGCCAAACGGATAGAGGCGCAAAGCGGTGTAGCCGGCCTCGACCATGCGCCGGGCGTCTTCGGCCAACTCCGCAGGGGAATTGCCCTGTAGATGCGAATAGACGCGTACGCGCTCTCGCGTGGGACCGCCCAGCAGCGAATGGACGGGTAACTCGGCAACCTTACCCTTGATGTCCCACAGCGCAATGTCGATTGCCCCGATCGCGGCCATGCTGTCTGCGCCGCCGCGAAACACGCAGCGGCGGAACATGTGCTGCCAGTTGCGCTCAATGTGGAGAGGATCCTTGCCGATTAGGTACTCGGCGCAGTACTCCACCGCCGCAATGGGCGCAAACGGCGTGCCGCTGGTGCCGCTTGCGGGGTGCAACTCGCCGACACCCGATATGCCTTCGTCGGTGTGCACCCGCACGTACATAAAGCGGCTGGCCCGCAAGGTCTCGACCTTCGCGACTTTCATATCACCACACCTCCCTCTCGTCCCCGCAACGCCCCACTCCCCACCATCGCAATCTCCAACGCCCTCAGCCCATCGCGGTAATCAACCGCAAAGGGCGCTCCAGCGCGGCTCTGGTCGATATAATGGGCTACCTCGGCCTTGTACGCTGACCCGAAGCGCTCGATAAAAAACGGTACTTCTGCGCCGTAATCGCGCAGGGCGAATTCCCGCCGCTCGATTGAGCCACGCCGCCCAAAGGCCTCCACTTCCACCGAGAGCGAGTCCTCACTAAAGGCCCCCACATGCACCAACCCCTCCGTCCCGTAAACCCACGTCTCATTGCGATACCCAGCCACGTGGTTGCGGCTCACGGTCACTTGGCCGATCAAGTTCTCGGGAAAGTACATCTGCAAGAGGGCGTCGTCGAAATCCTCTTTGACGTCCGTGTGCTGCTGGTTGTAGAGCAGACTGCCAAAACCCGCCAGCCGCTCGGGCTGCTGCCCGCTGAGCCAGAGGATCTCGTCGATATTGTGCACCGCCATGTCCGAGAGTATGCCAGAGCTATTGTACCCCTCGGGCGGCGGCACTGGATCTTCGAGGATTGAGACGATCTTGAACGGCGCGCCGATAGCGCCTCGATCCAACAGGGCTTTGGCCCATAGCAGCGGCGCGTCGAAGCGGCGCATAAAAGCCTGCATCAGCGCCGTGCGGCGAAAATCGTCGGCGTCTAGATAGGCGGCAAACTCCCGCGCGGTGGCCAGCGAGTGCGTCAGCGGTTTTTCCATCAACACCCGCCAGCCCGCGTCAATCAAAGTCTGGGCCTCGCGGTAGTGGTTTTCAGTGCGCGAGGCAATGAACGCGCCATCGGCCGCATCAGCCGCGACCAGTTCCTCCACGTCTTTGAAAACACTAATCGCCGTTTCTTGACCCGCCTGTAGCTGAGCCGCGACCTCGGCGGCCAAGTCGCCGTAGCCGTCCACGACCGCTGTCAACGCGCAATCGCCTCGCTCGCTGGCCAACTCTTGGACGTGGCGGGCGTGAAATGCGCCAATCCGACCGACGCCGACGACTGCTATTTTAAAGGGATTATTCATCAGTCTAGGTACTTTCCGTAAAGTGCGCGGAGCCGCTCCTTCGCCTCTAAGGGAATCACCGCTGGGTCGGTAACGATGGCGCTTTCAGCAGCGCGCAAACAAGGGCAAGCGGCCTCGCTTGGCAGGCGCGTGGCAACCTCGGAGACGATCTGCTTAGCCAAGTCGCTGTTGGCTCGCAGCACCGCTAGCACTTGCTCAATGCTCACATCTTCCTCCTCCTCGTGCCAGCAGTCGTAGTCCGTGCCCGTCGCTAGCAGCGCGTAACACATCTCCGCTTCGCGCGCCAGCTTGGCCTCGGGCAGAGCGGTCATGCCGATCACAGCCGCGCCCACGGCACTGCGGTAGAAATGCGACTCAGCGCGGGTGGAAAAGGCCGGCCCCTCCATGCAGAGGTACGTGCCGCCTTCGTGGACGTTGGCGTCCGCCGCCCGTGCCGCCGCGATGACCTCGGTCCGCAACGTCTCACAGAAAGGGTCGGCAAACATCACGTGTCCGACGATCCCGTCGCCGAAAAACGTCGATGGGCGTTGTCCGCGCGTGCGGTCGAAAATCTGGTCGGGCACGATCATGTCCCCAGGCCGTATATCCTCCTGCATAATGCCGCAGGCGCTTATGGCCAAAACGTGGTTCACACCTAATTGCTTGAGCGCGTGGATATTGGCGCGCGAGGGCACTTCGCTCGGCAGCAGCCGATGCCCCCGGCCATGTCGCGGCAGGAAGTGGACTGTGCGCCCGCCGATGCGCGTCTCGACAATAGCGTCTGAAGGCGCACCAAAGGGCGTATCTAACCGGTGCTCGGCGACCGTTTCGACTCCTTCTATTTGGTACAACCCCGATCCACCGATGACGCCCAAAATTACGGATTGACTCATCATCGTCTCCTGTGAAAATGCAAGTGTCTGATATAGCAATGCGGTACGATTTGAACGATCCGAGCGGTGGACCGTCTCGTGTATCCTATTCTGCGTCCTTCTGCGTCCTTCTGCGGATCACCTTGTACATGATGTAGGATTCTCATAGCGGCCCTATATTATAACACCATGCCCCCGCGTCTGCTCAAAACCTCGGTCCGCGAACTTGTCGGCTTCGTGCTGCGCTCCGGCGATCTAGTTTCCGGCGGCTTTTCCCGCCCCGACCGCTTAGTGGAAGGCACGCGCGGCCACCAGAAAATCCAGCGCGCCCGCCCCGCCGACTATCAGGCGGAAGTGCCCATTTCCTACCTAGTCGAGACCGACGAGATTGCCCTTGAAATAAGCGGCCGCATCGACGGCCTGCTCGTCGCAGAAGACGCAGTACTCGTCGAGGAAATCAAGACCACCGAAACCGACCTCGACGAGATCCCTGAAAACCCAGCGCATTGGGCACAGGCCAAGCTCTACGCCTTTATGGTCGCCGAGCAGAGTGGCCTCGACGCCATCGACGTCCAGCTAACCTACCTTCAATTGGAAACCTACGAGCGCCGCGAGGACTGCCGCACCTTTGCGTCCGACGAACTGGCGGCGTTTTGCGCCGATCTCATCGAGCGCTACCTGCATTGGGTGCGCATCTACCAACAGTGGTGCGCCGAGCGCGATCTTGCGCTTGAGGAGTTCAAATTCCCCTTCGCCGAGTTTCGGCCCGGCCAGCGCGACCTAGCCGCGGCCACCTATCGCACCATCGACGGCCGCGGTCGCGCCTTTGCCCAAGCACCCACCGGCATCGGCAAGACCATCTCGACCCTATTCCCGGCCGCCAAGGCCCTCGGCTTAGGCCATGCCGAAAAAATCTTCTACCTGACGGCCAAAACCAGCGGACGCAGAGTCGCCGAAAAGGCCATCGACGACCTGCGCGGGGGCGGCGCACGCCTCAAGAGCTTGACGCTGACGGCCCGCGACAAAATTTGCTTCAAACCTTCGGCTGAGCTCAGGCGTTCGGCGAGCTCAGCCGAGCCGTCGAAGCCCAACGGCGGCAGCACCTGCGATCCCGATCAATGCGAATTCGCCCGCGGCTACTACGACCGCATCAACGACGCGCTTGAAGATATCTTCACCCACGACGCCTTCACCCGCACCCTCATCGAGGAGTGCGCACAAAAGCACCGCGTCTGTCCGTTTGAATTCTCGCTCGACCTTGCGCCGTGGTGCGACGTCATCATCTGCGATTACAACTACGTCTTTGATCCGCGCGCTTTCCTCAAGCGCTTCTTCCAAGACACCAGAGGGCAATACGCCTTTCTGATTGACGAGGCGCACAATCTCGTCGATCGGGCGCGCGAGATGTTTTCAGCCGATCTGTGCAAGTCCGAGATCTCTGGGCTCAAGCGCTTAGTCGGCAAGACGCATCCCGACTTGACCCAACAGCTCAACGCCCTCAACCGCTACTTTGCCAAGCTCGGCAAGAAGGTCGAGCAGGAAGGCGACGGCGAGTGCTGGGTCAGCCCGCAGTTGCCAACGGATCTGATGGCGCTGGTTCACAATGTCCTCCGCGCCGCCGAGAAGGTCCTAGAGCAGGGCGCGGCCTTGCCCTTTTGGGACGAATTGATCGAATGCTACTTCCGGGTGCTGGGCTTCGAGCGCATCGGCGAGCTTTTCGACGAGCACTACACCACATACACCGAAAAACAGGGCTTCGACGGCTCGGCTGAGCTCGCCGAACGCCTGAGCTCAGCCGAAGGGCGGGATATTCGCTTCCGAATCTTCTGTCTCGATCCAGCGCACAATATCCGCCAAGCCCTAGAGCGCGGCTGCGCGGCCGTATTCTTCTCAGCCACGCTCTCGCCGCTGGCGTATTTCCGCGACCTGCTCGGCGGCGAGGAAGGAGATACCCTGTTGAGCCTTGGTTCGCCCTTCCCACCCGAGCACCTGCGCCTGTTGCTGGCCGACCACATTGAGACCACGTACAAAAAGCGCGGCGAGAGCTACGACGACATCGCCGAGTCCATCGCCGCCCTCGTCAGCCAGCGCGCGGGCAACTACCTCGCCTTTTTCCCTTCGTACAAATACATGGAGGAGGTGGCGACGCGCTTTGCCGAGGCGCACCCAGACATCGACCTGCTCGTCCAAGAAAGCGGCATGTCCGACCGTCAGCGTGAGGCGTTTCTCTCCGCATTCGACGCAGAGCCATTGCAGGCCGAACAGTACACAGTGGGTTTCGCGGTGATGGGCGGCGTCTTCGGCGAGGGAATCGATTTAGTTGGCGAGCGGCTGGTCGGGGCGGTGGTCGTCGGCGTTGGCTTGCCGCAACTGTGCTTGGAGCGCGACCTGATTCGCCACTATTTCGACGAGCGCGAGATTCCCGGCTTTGCGTACGCTTACGTCTATCCGGGCATGAACCGCGTGTTGCAGGCTGCCGGCCGCGTCATCCGCACCGCGAGCGACCGCGGCGCGATCCTCCTCGTCGATCGCCGCTTTGCGCAAAGCCGCTACCGTCAGCTCTTTCCCTCCTCTTGGCACCCAGTGCATTCCGTCCGCAACCCAGCCCATATCGCCCAATCGCTGACCGAGTTTTGGCACCATGACCCCGCGAGCACTTAGCATCTGATGTTTACGCAAAGGCCACTAGGCATGGGATGCTTCGCTTCGCTCGGCATGACAAGGAAGGAACGCGCCCACTGCTGTCATGCTGAGCCTTTCGGCTTCGCTCAAGATAAACTCCGCGAAGCGGAGTCGAAGCATCTAATACCTAGATGCTCGTGCGTAACGTCCGTTAGCATCGTCCTGCTCTTGCTCTACCCTACGCTAGTAGCAGCCCAAAGCGTCTTCGCCGCCGCCAGCTTAAACTCTGCACTCTCAGAGCTAACGACCCACTACGAGGGGATGCGCCTGTCCGTTGCCAGCTCTTCGACCTTGGCCAAACAAATTGCCGCCGGTGCGCCAGCCGATATTTATTTTTCCGCCAACGCCGAGTGGATGGACTATCTCCAAGCGCGGCAGCACATCGAGCAAGACACCCGCGTCAATCTCCTCGGCAACGCCCTCGTGGTCATTGCACCCAAGGGAGCGCCTTTCGCCATCCGCTTTGCAAGGGATTTCGCCTTTGCCGGTGCTTTCGCTGGCCGCTTGGCCCTCGGCGACCCCGATCACGTACCGGCTGGCCAGTACGCCCGTCAAGCCCTTAAAAAATTGGGCTGGTGGCCGGCGCTCAAAAGCCGCATTGCACCCGCGCCCGACGTCCGCGCCGCCTTGGTGTACGTCGAGCGCGGAGAGTGCGCCGCTGGTCTAGTGTACGCTACCGATGCGGCCCAAAGCGACCGCGCAATAACCCTGGCGACCGTGCCGGACTCACTGCACCGTCCCATCGTCTATCCAGCGGCCATCGTCAAGGGCCGCGCCAGCGCACAGACCCGCAGCCTGTTGGCATTTTTTAGCTCGGATACGGCCACCGACATTTTCCGCAAACACGGCTTTACCTTTCTGGGCGACCAACGTGTTCAGCGCTGAGGAAGTACAGGTTCTGTTGCTCTCGCTGCGCGTGGCCTTTTGCTGCGTGCTGCTGAGCCTGTTGCCAGCCGTGTTGCTGGGCTGGCTGCTGGCCCGGCGGGAGTTTCCACTCAAGATCGCGCTCGACGGCCTCTGTCACCTGCCGCTGGTCCTGCCGCCGGTGGTCACCGGCTATTTGCTCCTGTTGCTCTTTGGCCGCCGCGGTCTCTTCGGCCCAGTGCTCGCAGTCTTCGACCTCCAATTGGCCTTCGACTGGAAGGGCGCGGTCCTGGCCTCGGCCGTGGTCGGCTTTCCCCTGATGCTGCGCTCTGTGCGCCTCGGGATTGAGAGCGTGGATCCGCGCCTAGAGCGCGTCGCCCGCACCCTCGGCGCAGGTCCGGTGCGCACCTTTCTGACCGTGACCTTGCGCCTCGCCGCTCCCGGCCTGCTGGTCGGTTCGCTGTTGAGCTTTGCCCGCTCCTTGGGCGAGTTCGGCGCGACCATCATCTTTGCGGCCAACATCGCCGGGCAGACCCGCACCATTCCCTCGGCCATTTACACGTACCTCAACCAACCGGACGGAGAAGGCCGCGTCGTCGGACTAATCGTGATCTCAGTTGCGCTTTCGCTACTGGCCCTCGTGGCCAGCGAGTGGTCGGCCCGTCGCCTGCGCTCGAACTAGCAATGCTCTGCCTCCGCGCCCAACGCCAGCTAGGCCCCTTCGCCCTCGACATCGACATCGAGTGCCACCACGCCGTCACTGCCATCTACGGGCCGTCGGGCGCGGGCAAAACCTCGCTGCTCAACGTGGTCGCCGGACTAGTGCGACCGGACGCCGGCGAAATATCCCTAGACAGCCAAACCCTCTTCTCCTCGGCTCAGCGCGTCGATCTGCCACCCGAGCACCGTCGCATCGGCTACGTGTTTCAAAACGACTTGCTCTTCCCGCACCTGAGTACCGAGGAAAACCTGTGCTACGGTCGCAACCTACTGCCAGCGGTAGCGCGCCGCTTTGCCTTGGACCAGATCGTCGATCTGCTCGAAATCGGGCCCCTGCTCAAGCGCCGACCGAGGCACCTGTCCGGCGGCGAGCGCCAGCGCGTCGCCTTGGGCCGCGCCCTGCTCACGTCCCCGCGCCTCCTGCTGATGGACGAGCCGTTGGCCTCGCTCGATCAGGGCCTCAAAAACCGCATCATCCCCTACTTGTGCCACGTCCGCGACGCCCTGCAGATCCCCATTCTCTACGTCAGCCACTCAGTCGCCGAAATCCTCGAACTCACCAGCCAAGTAGTAGTCCTCAACCGCGGCCAAGTAGTAGCACACGGCGACTTTTTCACCATCGCCGCCCATCCCCAAGTCCTGCCGCTAGTCGAAGAACACGGCTTTGAAAACGTCCTCGACGTGGAAATCGCGGCGACCGACGCGGAGCGGGGCGTCTGCGAGGTCTTGTGCCACGGTCAGCAGCTCAAAATTCCCTACTGCGATCAACCCACCGGCAGCCGCCTCTTCATCGGCATCCGCGCCGACGACATCGTCCTCGCCCGCCAGCGCCCCACAGGACTGAGCGTGCGCAATGCGTTGCAGGGGACCATCAGCGCAATCGCCGATGGGGGGGGGAAACAGCTCATCTACGTGGATGTCGGGCGGCGGCTGGCCGCCAAGACGACCCCAGAAGCCATTGAGGAAATGCAGATCGGCATTGGCGACCCAATCTACTGCCTCGTCAAAACCCATTCCATCCGCTTGGGACCGCAGTTGAACCGGCCCGAAAAACGTTGACATGGCAAATATCCGCCTTTTATACTTTTTACTGACGTTACGCATCCGGGTAGGGGCGGTTTGAAACCGCCCCTACCTTCCAACCGAAGAGACTCGCCATGAATGTCATCACGGTTGCCCGTCAGCTCGGCAGCTTTGGCGACTGGATCGCCGAACAGTTGGCCGCCAAGCTAGACTACGAATTTATCGACCGCCGCCTCGTCGAAGAGATCGCCAGTATCACCGATACTTCGGTCGAAGAGGTTGAGCGCTACGATGAAAAGGGGGAGGGCCGGCTTAGGTTTTTCCTCAAGAAATTGCTCGTGCCCGAAGTCGCGCCAGGGACGTTTCCCCTATCGGCGGCCGCGTACGCGCCCGAGTTTGGGCTCGAATTTCCCCACATGCGCGAGCACGAGGTCAGCGAAGCGACGTACCTCGATCGCGGCACGTATCAGCTACTCATCACAACCCTCGTACAGGATTTCGGCCAAAGCGGCAAGGCTGTCGTCGTCGGCCGGGCCAGCCAAGTCATCCTCGCCGATTTCCCCAATGCCTGCCACGTCAAAATCATCGCCCCGCTCGAAACGCGGATTGAGCGATTGATACAGAGCCGCGACATGGACCGCGAGCAGGCGCAAAAGCTCATCGAGCAACACGACCAATGGCGGCAGAGCTACCTGCACAACTTCCACCGAGCCGACTGGAACGACCCCTTGCTCTACGATCTGACCATCAACACCGGCAAAATAGACCGAGAGGACGCCGTCAATCTGCTCGCCGGATTCTTAGCCGAGTCTTAGCGACCGTACCAATAGCACCAACCCCAACGGAGACGCCATGAGCGAACCTGTAACCCAAGCCCAAGATCACGACCGGCGCATTGGCCGCCTCGAAGGCATCGCCGAGCAACTCACCGAGCAGCTCCGCGAACAAAATCGCCAGACCAACGCCCGCTTTGATGCCGTAGAACGAGCCATCGCCGAACAAGGCCGTCGCCTAGATGTGCTTATGGACACACTACGCCAAGAGCACCGCCGCGACTTCCGTTGGCTGATCGGCATTCAGCTTACCACGCTCATCGCGCTAGGCACCCTGATTTTGTCGCGGCTCGACTGAGCTCGCCGAAGTGCTCGCCCGGCTGAGAAGGTTTTCTAGGCTCCTTAACCCCGTACAGGAGAACGCCATGAACTTATCTCTATTGCTATCGGCACGGCGGCAGGCGTGGTATCGCATCCCCGCCTCT
>VXOR01000030.1 GCA_009840005.1 Gemmatimonadota bacterium | reverse complement strand
ACCCAAACCCAAACCCAAACCCAAACCCAAACCCGAACCCAAACCCGAACCCGAAGAGGTCGCGACCGTCCCTAGCGCGGCCCCGGTCGAATCTGAACCCAAACCCGAACCCGAAGAGGTCGCGACCGTCCCTAACGCGGCCCCGGTCGAATCCACTCACCAAGCGCTGCCGCCAAACCAGCCTCCCGACGACGACCGCGACGACCTGTACGGCGACACCGACGACCGCGAACTGCTCCGCCTCTTGCAGGAGATCGAAGAGGAGGATGCCGCCGAACCAGCGCCCGCACCGGAAGAGCCACCCACCCCGGCCGACAGCGAGCCAAGCACAGCGAAAAGCAAGCGCATTGCCACCATGACACTGGCCGAAATCTACACCTCGCAGGGCTTGACCCAGAAGGCGATCGAAACGTATCGCGAGCTTCTCGAACAAGAGCCGAACAACACCATCATCCGCAGCAAGTTGGCTTCACTAGAACAAGGCAGTAACGTACACTAATCAGGATCGATATGGCAGACACCACGGATTTCAGAAACGGCTTTACCATGTCCCTCGACGGTGAGCTCTTCTCCATCGTCGAATTTCAGCATGTCAAGCCGGGCAAGGGCAGCGCCTTCGTGCGCACCAAACTCAAAAACACCAAGACCGGTGCCGTGCTCGACCGCACTTTCCGCTCGGGCGACAAAGTCGAGCAAGTCCGGCTCGAAAAGCGCCAGATGCAGTACCTATATTCCGACCAAGGGGTATACTACTTCATGGACTTGGACACCTACGATCAGATCCCGGTGCCCGCAGCGCTCGTCGGCACGGCCAGCAACCTCCTCAAAGAAAGCGAGAACGCCTTCCTCCTCATAGCGGGTGAGGAGGTCGTCTCCGTCGAGCTACCCAACTTCGTCTCCCTTGCCGTCACTCACACCGAACCGGGCATCAAAGGCGACACCGCCACCGGCGCGGTCAAGTCAGCCACCCTAGAAACAGGCTACGTGGTGCAAGTGCCGCTCTTTATCAACAAGGGCGACCAGCTCAAGGTCGATACCCGCACGGGCGAATACGTAGAGCGCGTTTGAGAAAGGACGACACCTCCTGTGAACGAAGACAAGCTCCGCAAACTGCTAGAGCTTTTTCGCGATAGCGACCTAGAAGAGATAGAGGTCCAACACAGCTTCTGGCACGGCACGCGCATCCGCTTAACTCGCAGTCGTGCGCCCTCCCCTGTGGCCCCCGCTGCCTCCATGCCCGTTGCGCCGATTGTGTCCACCGCGCCCCCTGAGCCTGCGGCTCCAGCACCTACCGAAAAAACCGACGACGGCCTCCACGAGGTGCTATCGCCCATGGTCGGTACGTTTTACCGAGCCGCCTCGCCCGAAGCCGATCCCTTTGTGCGCGAGGGCGATCGCATCGAAAGCGGCCAGACCCTCTGCATCATCGAGGCCATGAAGATCATGAACGAGATTCCCGCGGATGTCCAAGGCGAAGTAGTAGAAATCCTCGTCGGCGACGCCCAGCCCGTTGAATACAACCAAGCGCTGTTCAAAATTCGCCCCGACTAAGAGGCTGTGTTCGAGAAAATCCTCATTGCCGACCGCGGCGAAATCGCGCTGCGCGTCATCCGCGCCTGCAAGGAAATGGGCATCGCGACGGTGGCCGTCCACTCCCAAGCCGACACCCGCTCCTTGCACGTATCTTTTGCCGACGAGGACGTCTGCATCGGGCCGGCGGCTGGCAAGGACAGCTACCGCAACGTCGTCAATATCATCAGCGCCGCCCAACTGACCAACGCCGACGCGATCCACCCCGGCTATGGCCCCTTGGCCGAAAACGCCGACTTCTCCGAAATCTGCGCCGATTGCGGCATCCAGTTCATCGGCCCGCCGACCGCAGCCATCCGCAAAATGGGCGACAAGGCCGTCGCTCGCCACACCATGCAGGAGGCCGGCGTACCCGTCGTGCCGGGCAGTGAGGGCGCACTCCACTCGCTAGACGACGCCCGTCAATGGGCGGAAAAAGTCGGCTTCCCGCTGCGTCTCAAGGCCTCGGCTGGTGGCGGTGGGCGCGGGATGCGGGTCGTTCGCGCGATGGATGAATTGGAGGAAGCCTATCAGATGGCGCGCCGCGAAGCGCGCACCGCCTTTACCAGCGACGCCGTGTACATGGAGCGCTCCATCGAAGAGGCGCGCCACATCGAAATCCAAGTCCTCGGCGACCAACACGGGAACATCGTCCATCTCGGCGAGCGCGAGTGCTCCATTCAGCGACGGCACCAAAAGCTGCTTGAAGAAAGCCCCTCGCCAGTAGTTGACCCCGACTTGCGCCAGCAACTCGGCGCGGCCGCCCTCGCTGGCGCAGCCGCGGTCGGCTACTACAGCGCGGGCACCATTGAACTCCTCGTCGATGCAGACCACAACTTCTACTTCATGGAAATGAATACCCGCATCCAAGTCGAACACCCGATTACTGAGATGGTCACCGGCATCGATTTAGTCAGGGAACAGATTCGCATCGCGGCCGGCGAGTCCCTCCGCTTTAGCCAAGAAGACATCCAACTCACCGGGCACGCCATTGAATGCCGGATCAACGCCGAAGATCCCGCGCGCAACTTCATCCCCTCTTCGGGCATCATCGAAGCGCTCCACCTGCCGGGCGGCCCCGGCGTCCGCATCGACAGCCACATCTACCAAGGCTACGAGATTCCTCCTTACTACGATTCCCTGCTGGCCAAAATCATCGCCTACGGCTCCGATCGCCAAAGTGCCATAGCGCGGATGCGGCGCATCTTAGGCGAATGCACCATAGAAGGCGTGGCCACCACCTTGCCCTTTCACCGAACCCTACTCACCGAACCCGACTTTATCGCCGGGCAATTCGACACCAACTACGTAGCCAACTCGAAGTGGTCGTCTTAAGCAAGCACAAGAGGCAATTATGAGCCAGACCCAAATCCCCGAGCACTTGACCTACTCGGAAAGCCACGAATGGCTTCAGCTAGAAAGCGACATCGCCACTATCGGCATTACGGATTTCGCGCAAACCGAGTTGGGCGACATCGTATTCGCCGAGTTGCCCGAGGTGGGCGAGCACCTCGAACGAGGTGAGGCCTTTGGTACGCTTGAGGCGGTTAAGACCGTCGCCGACCTGATCGCTCCGGCTTCCGGCGAGGTGCTAGAAGTCAACGACAGCCTCGTGGAAGAGGCCGAACAAATCAACGAAGACCCTTACGGCGGCGGTTGGCTGCTCAAGATTCGCATCGACGACGCTGCGGACTTGGAGGACTTGCTCAGCGCCCAAGATTACGCCGGCCTGATCGCCAACCACTGACCTTGCATTTGTTCACTATAAGGATTAAAAATTAAGAATTGAGAATTAGGAATTGCGCTTAATTCCTAATTCCTAACTTAATTAGCCGTGGATAGACTCTTGCTGGAAAGAACTGTACTGGTCCTCAACCAAAATTACGAGCCGCTAAGCGTATGCAGCGTGCGCCGGGCATTGCTGCTGATTTTGCGCGGCAAGGCCGAAGCCGTTGAAAAAATGAACGAGGTGATTCATTCGGTCTCCCAAGACTTTCCGGTGCCCAGCGTCGTCCGCCTCGGGCGTTACATCCGCGCGCCGCGCCGACGGGTCGTGCTTTCCAAACGCAACATCCTCAAGCGCGACAATCACCAATGCCAATACTGCGGCAGCAAAGAAGGCACGCTAACGGTTGATCACATTGTGCCGCGCACCAAAGGCGGCCAAGGGACTTGGGAAAACCTCGTCTGCGCCTGCGCCCTGTGCAACAACAAGAAAGGCGAACACCGGCCCGAGCAGGTCGGCCTCGTGCTGCGCAGCAAACCCAAGCGCCCCAATAACGTGAGCTTCATCCGCAATTTTGTCGGCATCGACGATCAGCGCTGGAAACCGTATCTTTTTATCGACTAAGGCAGGCGCTCTCATGGAACGCGACGCAATCGAACAGGAAGAAACGGCTCTCTACGAAGTCAAGCTCGACGTCTTTGAAGGTCCAATGGACCTATTGCTCTATCTGATCCGCAAAGACGAGCTGGACATCTACGACATTCCCATCGCCCACATCACCACTCAGTACTTGGGCTTCTTGCAACACATCCACCAACTCGACATCGAACAGGCCAGCGACTTCATCCTCATGGCTGCCACTCTGCTGCGAATCAAGTCGCAGATGATGCTGCCTCGCGAAGAACTCGGTCTCGACGGCGACGGCGAAGAAGACCCACAGGCCGAGTTGGTCCGCCGCCTCCTAGAGTACCAGCAGTTTAAGGACATCGCCGACTGGCTAGGCGTGCGCAAAGACGAGCGGCGCGACGTGTACTTGCGCCGCCAAGGTCCGGGCGACAGCGTCGAGGAGTCGGCCCAACTCCGGCCCGTATCGCTCTTCGACCTATTGGCCGTGTACAAGCACGTACTCGACACCGTGCCCGAAAACTTGGTCCACCAAATCGTCGAAGAGGAAGTCTCAGTCGCCGAGTGCATCAACTACCTGCTAGCAGTGCTCGAGCGCAACTCGCGCATCAGCTTCATGGACCTGCTCCAAGGCCGCGACCGCCAAGCCCTAATCGCCACCTTCGTCGGGATCCTAGAACTGCTCAAGACGCAGCGCGTCCGCGTGCAACAGGCGCGGCCCTTCGACGAGATCTGGATCGAGCAATCGCCACCCCAACCTTCGGCTGAGCTCAGGACTTCGGCGAGCTCAGTCGAGTCGTCGAAGCCGACCGCAGCACCGTGAGCCATGAACCCACAGCGGCCTCGCGCGACGTCAACCCTAGGCAGGCTCGGGCGATCATTGAGGCCATTCTCCTGACGGCAACCGAGCCGGTAACCCCGGGCCGCCTCGTTGATCTGCTCGCCGGGTACAACGGCCGCGATATCCGCGAGGCCATCGACGCGCTCAACGCCCAGTACGAAGCGGCCGGGCACGGGATCGAAGTCGTCGAATTGGCCGGCGGCTATCAGCTCGCCTCGCGCCAAAAACACGGGCCTTGGCTGCGCAAGTACCACAAGACCTCGCGCCAAGTGCGCCTCACGCCAGCGGGCCTCGAAGTCCTCGCCATCGTCGCCTTCAAGCAGCCAGTAACCCGCGTCGAGGTCGACAACATCCGTGGCGTTAGCTCGGCCAGCGTGTTGCAAACGCTGATGGAACTCAACATGGTCCGCCTCGCCGGCCGCTCCGAGGGCATTGGCAAGCCCATGCTCTTTGGCACAACCCGAGAATTTTTGGTCCACTTTGGGCTGCGAGGGCTGGGCGAGTTGCCCAAGCCCAAGGAATTAGCAGAGCTGCTCGCCGAAGGCCAGCAGCCGACTGCCGCCCGTCAGCTCGCCTCCGAGCTAGACGAGTTGCAAAAGCAGGCCGAGGAAGAAAGCGACGATGAACGCTCCTGAGCCGCAAATGCGCCTCAATCGCTTCTTGGCTCGCTGCGGCGTGGCCTCGCGCCGCCACAGCGATGCGCTAATCCAAAGCGGTGCCGTGCGCGTCAACGGCGAGGTAGTAGCCGAGCCGGGGCGAGTCGTCGCAGTAAGTGCCGATCAAGTAGAGTGCCGCGGCCGGGTCCTCGCCCTACCCGGCCAGTACGAATACGTGCTTTTGCACAAGCCGGCCGGATATCTAGTCACTCGCAGCGACCCACGCGACCGGCCCACGGTCTTCGACCTTTTGCCCGACCTCCATCCAGGCACCGTGCCCGTGGGCCGTCTCGACCTCGACACCACCGGACTTTTGCTGCTGACCGACGACGGCGGCCTCGGCCATCGGCTGCTGCACCCGCGCTTTGTCGTCGCCAAGCGCTACGAGGCCATCGTCAGCGGCGACCCGCACGAAGACCAACTCGACCGGCTGCGCAAAGGCATCGCGCTCGGCGACGGGATCACAGCACCGGCTCAGGTGCAAGTCGAGGAGCGCTGGAGTAGCGGTTGGCATAAGCGGGCGCGGCTGACCCTCTGCATTCACGAGGGGCGCAAGCGCCAAGTGCGCCGCATGCTCCGCGCCATCGGCTATCCGGTGCGGCAATTGACGCGGGTCGAATTTGCCGGGCTGACTCTCGGCCCACTTGCCGCCGGCCAACACCGTCGGCTCAGCCCCGAGGAGGTCCGCCAGCTCAAAGCCGAGGTCGGCTTGTGAAACAGCGCGGGCTGGTCATCGCCATCGACGGCACCGTCGGCACCGGTAAGACCACTACGGCCCAGCGGGTGGCCGAGCGGCTGGGCTATCGCCACCTCGACACCGGAGCCATGTACCGAGCCGTGACCTTAGCGGCGACCCGTCTCGGGGTGGCACCCGAGGACGAGGACGGGCTAGAGGCCCTATTGGCGACTGCGACCATAGATTTGGACTCTGGCCGGGGGCGCGTCCTGCTCGACGGACAGGACATCAGCGAGGCCATCCGCCAGCCCGACATCACCCGCCAGGTGGTCGCATACGCAAACGTGCCCTTGGTGCGCCACTCCCTAGTCGCCCAGCAACAGCAGTTGGGTCGAGAAGGCGGGGTGGTCGCCGAAGGGCGCGACATAGCCTCGGTGGTCTTTCCCGCCGCCGAGCTAAAAATCGCCTTGGTCGCCGACCTTGATGAGCGCGCCCGGCGGCGGCATCGGGAATTGACTACTAAAGGAGTATGCATCACATTGGAACAGGTCCGCTCCGACATTCAAGCCCGGGACCGGCAAGACGCCGCACGCGACTACGGAGGTACGAGTGCGGCAGACGAGATCGTCGCAATCGACACGACTCGCATGACTTTGGAAGACCAAGTCGATTGCGTCGTCGCATTGGCCCGCCAACGCGGAGCCTAACTAACGCTGGTGCGGAAAGCTCGCGCCAGTATCACACTAAGCGAAGTGTGCGCTTCGCCTTAACCTTTTTGAGGATCTGCGCAACATGACCGAGGAAACCACAGTAACAGCAGAGCCGCAGGAAACTCCTGTGTACGGCAACGTCAGCGTCGAAGAGCTGGAAAAGCCCGAGTACGATCAGGACCAATACGACGAACTTATCGCCCTCTACGAGGAGAGCATCTCCGGCATCAAAGAGGGCCAGATCGTCAAGGGCACAGTCGTCTCCATCGGCCCCAGTGAAGTGATGGTCGATATCGGCTTCAAGTCCGAAGGCGCGGTGTCGATCAAGGAATTCTCCGACCCCGAGTCCATTGAGCAAGGCCAAGAAATCGAGGTCTTCTTAGAGGACGTCGAAGACCAAGAGGGCCAAGTTGTGCTCTCCAAGCAAAAGGCCGACTTCATGCGGGTCTGGGATTTGATCAAGGATGCCCACGACACTGGCAACACCGTCGAGGGCCGACTGATGCGGCGCATCAAGGGCGGCATCGTCGTCAACCTCTTTGGCGTCGAGGCCTTTCTGCCCGGCTCGCAGATCGACATCCGCCAAGTCAAAAACTTCGACCAGTTCATCGGCCACGAATTTCCCTTCAAGATCATCAAGCTCAACAAGGCGCGGCGCAACATCGTCGTCTCGCGCCGCGCCGTGCTAGAAGAAGAGCGCGCGCGGATGCGCGAGGAGATCGTCAAGGTGTTAGAGGAAGGCCAAATCCGCGAGGGCGTCGTCAAAAACATCACCGACTTCGGCGCTTTCATCGACTTGGGCGGCGTCGATGGCTTACTCCACATCACCGACATGTCGTGGGGGCGCGTCAACCATCCCTCGGAGTTGGTCTCCATCGGCGACCGCATCAAGGTCAAAGTGCTCAGCTACGACCGCAAGCGCGAGCGCATCTCCTTGGGGCTGAAGCAGCTAACTGCCCATCCGTGGGAAAACATCGAGAATAAGTACCCGATTGAGAGCCAAGTGCGCGGCAAGGTGGTCTCCATCACCGACTACGGGGCCTTCGTCGAGTTGGAGGAAGGTATTGAGGGCCTAGTCCACATCTCTGAGATGTCCTGGACCCAACACGTGCGCCATCCCTCCAAGCTGGTCAACATCAGCGATATCGTCGAGGTCAAGGTGCTCAAGATCGACAGCGAGAACCAGAAGATTTCTCTCGGCATGAAGCAAACCGAGGACGATCCGTGGGATACTCTCGACACCAAGTATCCCCCTGGCACCAAGATCGAGGGCACGGTATGCAGTCTGACTAACTTCGGGGCCTTCGTCGAGTTGGAGGAAAACATCGACGGGCTGGTCCACATTTCGGATATGTCTTGGACCAAGCGCATTCGCCAAGCCAGCGAGATGTTCAAAAAGGACGACGTGATCCCGGTGGTCGTCACCGAAATCGACATCAAGCGCCGTCGCATTTCGCTCAGCCATAAGGAGGCCTTTGAAAATCCCTGGCCTCGCTTTGCCGAGCAATACGCCGTAGGTGTCGAGATACGGGGCGCGATCTCGCGGCTCCTCGAGCGCGGCGTGGTCGTCTCGCTCGTTGACGAAGTAGATGGGTTCGTGCCGCTGTCGCATTTGGCCATCGAGGGATTGCAAACCCCGCGTCAGAGCTTTGCCGAAGGGCAGGAGCTTCCGCTAGAGGTCATCGAGTTCGATAAGAACCAAAAAAAGATCGTCCTCAGCGTGCGCGAGTACTTCAAGGACAAGGATCAAGCCGACTACGAAGCCTATTTAGCCGAGCATCCCGTCCAAGAGGTCGTCGCCGACGAGGACGACGCTGACAAGGACGACGAGATGGAAAGCTGGGGAGACGTCCACGACGAGCAAGACGAGTCGTAAGCTCGGCAGCAACAACCAAGCGCGGTGGGACGAACAATCGTTCCACCGCGTTTTTATTTTTCTACTCCAACCCACGTTCCCCACACCATGTCCCCTAGATCCAAAAACGCGATCACGCCGGCGATGAAGCAGTACCTGCACTTTAAGCGTCAGCACCCCGACGCGATTCTGTTCTTCCGCATGGGCGATTTCTACGAGATGTTCTTCGACGATGCCAAAGAGGCGGCCCAGCTTTTGGGCCTTACCTTGACGGCGCGCAACCACGGCAAGGCTTCCGGCGATGTGCCCTTAGCCGGCGTGCCCCATCACGCCATGGAAGGCTATCTGGCCAAACTCATCCGGCTTGGGCGCAAGGTCGCCATCTGCGAGCAGGTCGAAGACCCCAAAAAGGCCAAGGGCGTGGTCAAACGCGATGTAGTAGAGGTCGTCTCCCCGGGCACTGCGCTTTCCGACGCCGTGCTCGACCAGCAGCGCAACAACTTCCTCGTCGGCCTCTGCGCACACGCCGACCGCGTCGGCCTCGCCAGCGTCGATTTGTCAACCGGGGACTTCGCGCTCGACGAGATTCCCGGTCCCGATCTCGCCGACGAGTTGGAGAGCTTGGGACCGGCCGAGCTGCTCATCGCCGAAGGAGCCGACGAACAGTGGGTCGCCACCCTGCAAAACGCCCTGCCCCGCGTGGCGCTCAGTCGCCTCGCGGACTGGCACTTCGCCGCCGACACCGCGTACCAAACCCTCACCAGCCAACTTCGCGTCCAGACGCTGAAGGGCTTTGGCTGCGACGACATGGAGGCCGCGATCCGCGCCGGCGGGGCGACAGTGGCCTATTTGCGCGAGAACCAGCGCGGCGCAGTCGAACACATCAACCGCCTCCAGCGCAAGTACCGCGAACACTTTGCCCTCATCGACGCCACAGCCCAGCGCAACCTAGAACTCCTCACCAATCGCCAAGACGGGGGCCGCGCCAACACCTTACTCGAAATCCTCGACCGCACCCGCACCCCCATGGGCGCACGTCTGTTGCGCCAATGGGTCGCCCAGCCGCTCAAATCCCCGCCCTTAATTATCAATCGCCTAGAGGCCGTTGACGATCTCCTACACCAGCGCGAGATTCGCCGCACTCTCGGCCAATGCCTAGAGCAGGTCGGCGACCTAGAGCGGCTGATCGCACGGATTTGCTGCCTGCGGGCCAACGCCCGCGACATGGTGGCCCTCGCCCGCTCGCTCGACCTCGCGCCCGCCATCGGCACCGCGCTGTCCCCGGCGCAGAGCGCGCTCCTGCAAGAGCTATGCTCCAAGGGGCTGCCCGACGTCAGCGAATTGGTCGCCGAGATCCTCGGCGCCCTCGTCGATGCACCCCCGGCGACCCTGACCGACGGCGGCCTAATCCGCGACGGCTATCACCCAGACGTCGATCAACTGCGGCAGATCGCCCGCGGCGGCAAGGACTACATCGCCCGCCTACAGGCCACCGAGCGCGAGCGCACCGGCATTGCTTCGCTCAAGATCGGCTACAACCAAGTCTTTGGTTACTACATCGAAATCAGCAAGGCCAACCTCGACAAAGCCCCCGCCGAGTACCATCGCAAACAAACCTTAGCCAACGCCGAGCGCTTCATCACGCCCGAGCTAAAGGAGTACGAGGAAAAAGTCATAGGGGCCGAGGACCGCCTCAAAGAGCTAGAGAACGAGCTGTTCTTGGCCCTGCGCGACCGCGCCGCCCGCTGGACGCCCCAAGTCCAACAAATCGCCCGCGCCATCGCGCGCATCGACGTGCTGTATTCCCTCGCCGAAGTCGCCGAGCGCGAATCCTACACCCGGCCCCAAGTTGACGACGGCCAGCGAATCGAAATCCGCGACGGCCGCCACCCAGTTGTCGAGCGCCAACTCCGCACGGGCAGTTTCGTGCCCAACGATGTGCGCCTCGACACCAACGGCGCGCAGATCATGCTCATCACCGGCCCGAACATGGCCGGCAAGAGCACCATCATCCGTCAAGTGGGTCTCATCGCGCTGATGGCGCAGATGGGCAGCTTCGTCCCCGCGCGCCAAGCCACCATCGGCGTGGTCGATCGCATCTTCACCCGCGTGGGCGCGTCCGACAACCTCGCCGGCGGCGAGAGCACCTTCATGGTGGAGATGCACGAGGCCGCCAATATCCTCAACAACGCCACCAGCCGCAGCCTGCTGCTCATCGACGAGCTCGGCCGCGGCACGAGTACCTTCGACGGCCTGAGCATTGCCTGGGCCATCGTCGAATACTTGCACCAGCACCGCGAGGTTCACCCGCGCACCCTGTTTGCCACGCACTACCACGAGATGACCGAACTCGAAAGCCACCTAGAGCGCGTCGTCAACTTCAACGTCCAAGTGCGCGAAGAAGGCGACCGCGTGGTGTTTCTCCACCGCCTAGCCCCGGGGTCTGCCGACCAAAGCTACGGCATCAACGTCGCGCAGATGGCCGGGATGCCGGGCCAAGTAGTAGCGCGCGCCCAAGAAATCCTCGCCCGCCTCGAAAAGGACCAGATCGACACCAAGGACATCCATCACGTCCGCGAGACGGCTCCGCCCCCGTCTCCCCAGCCGCAACTCTCCCTCTTCTCCACTGCGCCGGACGCGCCGTGGGTGGCGGAACTACGGGACATGGACCTCAGCCAGATTACGCCGCTCCAGGCGTTGCTCAAGCTGAATGAGTGGAAAGAGAGCATTAAGAATGGGGAATAATGAAGCCGTTGTTGCCTCAAGCCGACTGCGAGAGCGTCGGCCCAACGCCGTTACCTATGGGGTACTCATCGGCTATCGCGCCGCTTACAGCCTTGGCGGCAAAATTGAGACTACTGAGTAACGCAACTTCAACAGGAGCGCATCCGATGATCCCCATTGTCGAGGAACGGGTCGGCGAGTTGCAGCAACTCTGCATCCGTTACCGCGTTCTGCGGCTTGACCTGTTCGGCTCGGCTGTCACCGGCAACTGCCATTGGCGCGAAAGCGACTTGGACTTCTTGGTTGAATTCCAAACGCTGCCCTCGGGAGAATACGCCAACGCTTACTTCGGGCTGCTGGAGGCTCTGGAGTTGCTCTTTGGACACCCGGTGGATCTCGTCGTCGATTCGGCCATCAAGAACCCCTTCTTCCGGCAACGCGTTGACGAGACCAGGACGCTGCTCTATGCAGCTTGAAGCGCGGAAATATCTGTACGACATCCAGAAAGCTGCGGGCTTACTAGATGAATTCGTTACCGGCAAAACTTTTGCCGATTACCAGCGCGACGCCATGCTGCGAGCCGCAGTGAGAGCGTGACCGCACCTTCGCCGCTATACAGGATATGTTATTGTCTACGTTGGTGTCGGAGAGCTTACGGGTAAGGTTATCGGCGGGTGTGGAGGCCGAGGCGTGGCTGCGCCAATGTGTGAACCGGGCGCAACAGATGCCCATGGATGAAACCGTCAAAGATCATTATCTGGTTCATCTTGCCATTTTGAGCGGTTTGACGTATAACATAGAAACGATTGCGACCATTATCTCGGAGGCGACCATGTATG
>VXOR01000063.1 GCA_009840005.1 Gemmatimonadota bacterium | reverse complement strand
CCCCCCCCCCCCCCCCCCCCGCCACACCTCTAGACACCCTCGGCGGGCGCGCGCCCGCCCCGCCGGGGGGCGCCCCGCGGGCCCGCCCGCCGCGGGCGCCCCCCCCCCCCCCCCCCCCACCGCCGCGTCCTGTGGCAGGACGCCATTGGCAGCTTCCAAGAGGTCTGCGACTACGCCGTCGGCAAAGGCGTGTTCGTTGGCCTCCACAACCACGCCCCGGTCATCGCGCCCACTGGGGACGATATTCTCAAAATACTGCGCGATGTCAACCGCGAAAACTTCACCTTCATCCTCGACACGGGCTGGTGGCAAGGCTCGCCGGGCGCGGCCCCCTCCGGGGCCGAGAATCCCGCGGTCGACTTCTATGACTTCATGGAGCAGACCGCGCCCCACGCCACCTATGTGCGGGCCAAAATATACAAAATTGACCGCGGCCGGGAGGAGTGGCTCGACTACGAGCGCATTGTCGAAATTCTCCGCCAAGTCGACTTCAACGGCAATATGTCCATCGTCTTCGAGGGTCAGGGCAATGCGGTGAGCGACCTCGAGGCCATTGGCCTGGCCGTTGACTACCTGCGGGGATTGCTCGCCTAGAAGCGGAATTGGCCGACTTGGAGTGGGGTCAGCCTGGTCAACTCTCACTACCCCGGCGGTTGGCGATGGAGCGCGGCGTTAGGTCGAAGAGGGTCTCGTGCCCGTGGAAGAAGCGGTTGAGTTCGTCGACCATCAGCTCGAAAAAGCGCGGATAGCTCTGTACGGTCACGCCGGCGATGTGGGGGGTGACGAAGACGTTTTCCAAGTGGAGAATCTCCTTGTCGCCATAGGCGTTGTCCTCGCCCACATCCGGGTCGAACACGTCCAGACCGGCGACGATGTCGCCCCGCTTGAGCCGCTTTACCAGCGCATCCGAATCCACCACTTTGCCGCGCGACACATTGACGAACACCGCGCCCGGCTGGATCAGGTCTAGCTCTCGTTGCCCGATCATGCGCTCGGTGCGCGGGGTGTGCGGGGCTAGGCAGACGATGGCGTCGCACTGCGACATCACGTTGTCCAACGAGGTTTTGAGGAAGCCGACAGCGTCGGCCATCTCGCGCGCCAGATAGGGATCGAACACCCACACTTCGGTCTGGAAGGGGCGCAAAAATTGGATTAGTCGTCGGCCAATGTGCCCGCAGCCGATCAGGCCGACGCGCTTGCCGGTCAGATCGCCGTGGATGAAGCCAAAGTCGGTGTGCGGACGAGGGCTCACGTCGCCGGCGATGAGGCGGCGGAATTGGGCTCCGGCGTTGCGCAGGGCAATGATGATGAGCGCCAAGGCCCACTCGGACACTGGATACGACGAGCCGTTGGTCGTATCAACCGTGCAGACGCTCCGCTCCCAGGCGGCCTCGACGTCGATGCGGCTGGCAAAGCGGTCGCCTTCCAACTCGCCGATGATTTTCAGGCCGGGGGCTTGATCCAAGATTGCGGCATCGATCGTGGGGCAGCCGTGGCAGACGACCAAGCCGTCGTAACTACGTAGCCGTGCGCCTAGCGCACGGGCGGTCTCGGAATCTGCGTTGGTGTCGTAAATGCCGCCGCCTTCGCATTCGAACCAGTCCCAGTCGGCGAAGGTTTCGAGGCGTGCGAAATCGGCCGCGGCGAGGTACTGCTCGCGCACGTGCTTGTTGCAGGCGATGAGTATTTGGGGGCGTGAGTCCATGTTACAGTCTCCGTTGTTAACATGATTCAGCGAAGTTATCCGCCGATTTCCGGTATGGAGAGTGCTTTACAAATTTTCTTGGCGAGACGATTGGGGATCTCTACGTGACGGGACACTGCTTCAACGGCACCGGTAGCAGGATTGCACCATAGCGAGTGCGCGGATGAGGTAGCAGCCGTTACGTCTAAGATGCCGTAGAAGAGCTCTTCTTTTCACTGGACAACCACAATATCTCGTTCGGCGTCATCAGGAAGACCTCGCAACGCATCTTCCAGACGATCCCGCAAGATAAGCTCAATCGCGCTCGCCAGACTTTCCCGAGCCTCTTGCTTTGTGCGTCCTTGGCCGTTAGCTCCCGGCACCTCTGGGCAATATGCGATGTGCCATTCATCGTCTCGTTCAAAAATTGCCGTGTAGGTATTGCTCACTGTTTGAACCTCCTGTGAGAAGCTATCTCAAACCCCCTAGCGGTGGGGCTTCCTAATATAGTTACTCCACTTCCACTTGCACTCGTCTTTGGGCTGGGTCAAAGGCGACTAAAGTAGCTCCGTCTTCTAGCAGGAACGTGTCGCTTTTGAAAGCGGCGCGGTTCGCAGCTCGCGTCAATGGGCGGCCATCTACCCGCACTGAGCGCACTTCTCCATTTGTCAGGCGCAGGGTCAAGTCAGGAGTCTGCACCGGCAGGTCGAGGCGGATGGTGTTGCCTTCGACTGCGATCTCGGCCATTGCGCGGGCGCAGGCATAGGTGGTGATTTGGCTACAGGTGCGCCATTGGGTGCGCTCTCCCCTCGGATCGCGCTCGGCGAGACGACTCACCACCTTCTTGAATGCCTTAAAGCCACGCCGGTCCTCATCGTGTAACCCATAGAATCCCTGCCAATGGCTGATGAGCACAGCCGGTTCGCCCGCGTCGATGAGGGCTGGTAGGCGGCCACCCTCCAAGTCGGGAGTGATGTACTTGTCGGGATCGACCTCGCCATAGCCGGTCCAACTGCCGGTCCAGTCGCCGGTAGAAGCGATGATTTCGCCGGTGGCTTGTCCGGTTTGGCGATCGGGGTACCACACGGGGGTTTCTACCGTGTCGTCCCTAGAGATCCGCTGAAAAAAGTAGGGCAGGGGGTTGCCCGTGACTTGGCGCACGGCCTCGCCAGCACAGCGGGCGTAAAAGGGCAGGGTGCGGCCGCCGAAACCGCCCGGTGAGGTTACCCCTTGGGGCGTTAGGCCCACAGCGACTAGAATGCGGCACGCTTGGGCGATGTACTCGGTGACCAACTCCTCTTGATCCTCGGGCAGCGCGGCCCAATCGTATTGCTCCCATATTCTAGAGGGGAGCGGCTGCAAGGTTTTGGGATCTAGCACGAACGTGTGGGTGAGCATCTCGGGCGTGATGTCGAAGGCGGGGACGATGACCTCGCGGCACATGGCCAGCCATTCGTCTTGCTGGGCTTTGCTGAAAAGGGGCAGGCCCTCGTCGATGCGTCCTAGGGCTGCTGGGCAGGGGACTACTGAGAATTTGCCCCGGACACCGCTTGTTAGACACCATTCGGCAAATTCGCGGGTAAAGGACGTAGGATGGGCCACCGGCACATCCTCCCAACGCTGGGGGCGTCCCTCGGCGATGGTGCGGTCGCGGAGGAAGAAATAGTTGAGGTTGACCAGCACCGTGGAATCGTCGAAGATGATGGACAAGGGTACCCGATCAAGGGCGTGGCGGGCGATTTCAGCGAACAGGAGCGTCCTCCTTTTATTAGAATCCGCCGAGACTGAGCGGCTGTTTGGCGTCTAATATACTATGCTGTCTTGCCGGGACAAAAACTGCATTCAATGGGGTGAATCAGTCTTGTACTGGATAGGGTTGAACTCTGATTTGCTAGGCGGAGGGTACGACCGGTGACCAGTCGCCCGCGCGCCGCCGTGCGCCTCGCCGGTGTGGCTCTGCTGCTCAGTGGTTTGGCTTTCAATCCGCTGGGGCTCGCGCATTTTTTTCCGGGGCATCTGCTTGGCACTGAGGGTATCATCGTCCTTCAGATCGCCTTGCTCTTTAGCGGTGGTTGGCTCGTTTGGCGCTGTCCTCAGCTGCCGCTGATTCCCATTGCGCTCGTCGCTTTCATCTTTGGCGCGCTTGCCATCCTCGGGGGATACGGCACGGCCCGCTCACTGCAAAAGGTGCAGGAACGCAACCGGCTCTTGGCGACTATTGACCGCAGCGAAGCGGTGCAGCAGCATCTGAGCGGCGAGGCTCTGCCGCTTTTCGCCTTGGGGATGTACCAAGGCCAACTGCCCGCTGCACCGGCTCGTCCGCTTTTTGGCGCTACGGTTGATGTTGCGGACGTGGGGCAGATGGCGGAGGCGACCGAGATCGTCCCGGCACTAGGCATCAAGCGTCAGCGATGGAGGATTGCACCCGCCGAGCAGGTCCACGGCGCAGACATACAACTGTGGAATTCGCTCTTGGCTGTAGTTCATTTCTTCGACTATGCAGCCTTCCACATTGAGACTGGGCATTTTCTCGACGCGGAAGAGTCGATTTACCAAGCCCGTGTGCGCTTCGACGCCTCAGCGCAGACACAAGACGGGGAGCGTGCGCAGATTCGGGCTTGGCTGGTGCTCGAATGGCAGCAGCAAGAAGATGCTAATTGGCGGATTCGACGCTGGGAGACCGAATCGCTGGAGATGCTGACGCGGGAGCAGGCGCTGTTTGCCGAAGTCCTCGACGAGGCGCTCCCGCGCGACGAAGACCGCGCTCGGGCTAGGTTTTCGCGCCACGCCGAACTGGTGCGCCAGTCGTTTAGCGACTCTGCGTTCGTCGCGCCGCACCGCTATTTCACTCGCCAGGCTTTTGATCGCCATCCCGGCATCAGCGTCGTGGATATCGACGCCGATGGGTACGACGACCTGTACATTGCCGTGCGCCGGGGTCGAAACATGCTGTTGCACAATGGCAGCAATGGCACGTTTACTGAGTGCGCGGCCCAATACGGCCTCGATGTGGAGGACCACACGGCTGCCGCGCTCTTCGCTGACTTTGACAACGATGGCGACCCGGATGTCTTCCTCGGCCGCACGCTTGCGCCGAGCCTTTACATGGTCAACGAGGACGGGCACTTCGTCTCCCGCGACTTGGGCGATGGCGTCTTGCCGTTCCTCGTGGCCTCGATCTCAGCGGCCGATTACGACGGCGACGGTCTGCTCGACGTGTACTTCTCCACGTATGCCGCGCGGATGTTGCTCGCCGCGGCCCCCTCTGCGTCCCGAACTGATTCTTGGGGAGGCGCGCTGCTGGCCGACTTCTTGCCTACGGACCACGCTCGCACACTCTACGGCCTGAGCCGCGACCGCATCGGCCACCTCATCTACGACGCACCCGGACCGCCCAATGTCCTGCTGCGCAACCTCGGCAACGGACGCTTTACTGCCACCGCCGCTGTGTGGCGCAATACCTTACAGGCGAGTTGGGCCGACTACGACCGCGATGGCGACCCGGATCTTTACCTTGCCAATGACTTTGCTACCAACAACTTGCTCCGCAATGACGGCGGCACTCTCGTCGATGTCACCGCGGAGAGCGGGGCTGCGGATCCGGGCTTTGGCATGGGCGCAAGTTGGGCCGATTACGACGGGGATGGCCGCCAAGACCTGTACGTGACCAACATGCACAGCAGCGCCGGTCGCCGCATCACGGAAGCTGCCGGACTGGCGGGTGCGGCGTTTGCTCCTTTGGCCCGGGGCAACTCCCTCCTGCGGAACGGCAGTGAGGGTTTCACTCTCGTTGCAGATTCGCCGGTGGAGGACGGCGGCTGGGGTTGGGGCGGCCAGTTTTTGGACTTTG
This sequence comes from Gemmatimonadota bacterium, assembly GCA_009840005.1. Next base: position 61,917 of record VXOR01000063.1, on the reverse strand, counting down.
ACAACGACGGCGACCTCGATATCTACGCCCTGAGCGGCTACTACACTCCACCGCGAGAAGTCGCGCTTCCCGAGGATACCTGAAGTCTGTTTTGGCGCACGGTCGTGCGTCATGGCCGGACGGATGGGGCGTACAACGTGGGTGCGCGGCTCGACGCCGGGGCCTCGCTCAGCGGATACCAGCGCAACCGCTTCTTTCTCAATGTAGAAGGTAGCGACTTCATCGATGTATCGGGTCTGTCGGCGGCGGATTCGCCTGCGGATGGCCGCGCCTTTGCTACCTTGGACTTTGACCGCGATGGGCGCATCGATTTGGCTGTTGTCAATGCCAATGAGCCGCTCTGCGAGCTATTTGCCAACCGCAGCAAGGTGGGGCATATCCTCGCATTGCGGTTTGTGGGGGGGAACGACCGCGACGAGGTCTCGCGCGAGTGGAGCGTGCGCGATGGGTATGGCGTGCAGGTGGAAGTGGATGTCGGCGGGAGGACGCTGCTGCGCGAGCATCGAGCCGGCGAGGGCTTTTCGGCCCAAAACAGCGCGACCTTGCTCGTCGGCTTAGGCGCACATCAACGAGTGGACGCCGTGCGCGTGCGCTGGCCTTCGGGACGCACCCAGAGCGCAACTGATGTAGCGGCTGGTTCGCTGTTGACTGTGTACGAAAACCCTCGGCACTCGCCTACGGGTGGGGCGTTTGTCGTGGTGCCGTACCGCGGTACGCCGTAAGGGAGAGAGGGGCCATTGCGGGTCGAGCACAGCGGTAGGATATTAACAGAGTGAACAGGATGCTATATGAAGAGGATTATAATTGAATCTGCCCAACGCACGATATGCCCGAGTTGAAAAAGAAAAAATTACTGGCTACCTGCTCTCGACAACGAGTCCCGATGGTCGAGGCAAGGCTAAATTCTTTTTCAGATTCGGCTTTCGAGTGGATCAGTGGCAGAACTTAGCGGACGCATTACGGGTTCAGGGAACAAGCCATAAAGTTGTCGAGATTGTAGAAACCGCTTTCGGTCCGCGCTACCATGTAGATGGGATTATTGAGACGCCTGATGGACGCAACCCAAAAATAAAAACGGTTTGGCAGGTGGACATAGGAAGTAATAGCCCCAGACTCATCACAGCACACCCACTTGGAGGATGAAGATGTTCAAGGAACATGAACGTATCGTACTTATAAGCGATATTCTGGAGGAGGGGTTGGTGGCTGGTGACGTCGGCACGATTGTGCATATCCATCCAGGAGGAGAAGCCTTTGTGGTGGAGTTCATGACACTCGACGGGAATACGGCTGCCATTGCAACGGTGCTGCCATCGCAGGCCCGCCTAGTAACCGATAAGGATATTACCCACGCTCGTAATATGACGATGACAGATTGATCACTATCGGCGCATTTGTAACCGCGCCATACTACGCATCGTCAGCAGGACACCCAGATAGCAGCCGACCGCGGTTCCCAGCGCGCCGGCAAATCCCCAATGCAGGACGATACTAGCATGGCCACTTGGTTGCGGCGCAAGGGACTCATGGCACTAATCGAGGAGGCATAAAAAATGATTGTTAATGTTGCTCATCGGGGTGCGTCGGGAAACTATCCCGAGAATACGTTGATCGCCTTTCAGAAGGCGTTGGAAATTGGCGTTGATGAGATTGAACTAGATCTCCACCTGACAAAGGACTGCCATCTAATTGTCATGCACGACTCAACCGTGGACCGAACGACAGATGGCACGGGCGCGATTGCCGAACGCACACTAGCTGAAATCAAAGCCCTCGACGCCGGAAGAGCGTTTGGTGAACAGTTTCGGGGTGAGCGCGTGCCAACATGGGAGGAAGCATTAGACCTCGTACAAGGGAAGGTTAGGCTCAATGTCCACCTCAAAGAAGGGGGTAATCCAGACGGTCGCTATGAACGTAAAGTTGCACAGGCATTGCGCGAGTTTCAGATGGTAGAGGCTTCTATTTTGGCATGCAGCGATGAAAGCGTTGGAATTTTTGCCGAGATCGACTCGCGGATTGAGTGTCGGCTCTTTCGCGCGAATCGCACACCAGAGGAATATATCCGAAAATCGGTAGAGATGGGGTTGCGGACGATGCAGCCGGGACGGGACATCACGACTCGGGAGTTTGTGCAAAAGGCCCATGCGGCAGGACGAGCTGTGCACGTCTTTTATGCGGATACCCCTGAAGATATGCGAGCTTACATCGAGATCGGCGTCGATGGGATTTTGACAAACTATCCGGAACGACTGAAGGCGATTCTCACAGAAATTGAGTAAAGGGGTACATCGTCACACCAACTTTTTGAACACAAAAGCTCCTAACTCGTAGCTTATTACGCGATCATCGTCGTCAAACGTAAAGAGGGCGATTTCTCCGGCTGCGCGACCTTCGCGAACAAGCCATTCCTCCTCTTTGTCTGTCGGTTCGAGGACTGCTGGGGCATGTAGGGAATACGCAGACCCACCGTGAGCCGCAAGCCGTAGGTTGCCGTCGCGCACCTCAATGTCCACATCAATGCCCGGCTCGGCACGATAATACCCGACAAAACGCTGCAATGCCTCTGGCGTTGGTTCAAGCGCTGGCTGCTCTGGTACAAGCGGCACTGCTTCGTCGGCATTCAGTATCATTTCAAGTACTTCCTGTGCAATCTCAAGGCCTCCGTGTGGGGGCCACATGTTGATGAGAACAACCGCGCCGGTTTTCCGCGGAACGTTAAACCACACCTGTGTGCCAAAACCGTGAATCCCGCCACCGTGATTGTGATAGACATGGTCGCCGATGCGGGTTGTGCGCCAGCCTAGACATTGCCCCGCCAACCAATCCGGCTCGATGTATTGTGGTTGTTGAATCTCCACCAGTGTTGATCCCTTGAGTACCTGTGCCCCGCGGCGATCTCCGCCGTCGGTTTGGAATTGGAACGATACCCACTTTGCCAAGTCGCCAACGGTGGAATGTAGTTGCCCCGCCGCTGCAATCCCGTTCAGGTGGGCGTAAGGTGCGCGTTCAGGGCGGTCTTGGTAGGGCGTCGGGTTATAACCGACAAAGAAGTGAGGACGCAATTGGTCCGTGAGGTCGAAGACCGTGGATGTTAGACCGAGCGGCTCAATAATATTGGCGTGGACGTATTCGGTGTATGGCGTGCCGGTGAGCCTATACACCACCTCGCCGAGTAACCCAAATGCAAGGTTTGAGTATTTGAAAGCGGAGTCCTGCGGGATGACAATCCCCGTCTCCGGCAGTTTGCCAAGCATCTCCTCGCGGTTTGGGAAGTCGAGATCATTCCAACCGTGCGTCGGCGACTCGGTGACCAAGCCGGAGCGGTGCGTTAATAATCGTCGGAGCGTCACATCATTGACATCGCCGCGGATAGCACGAACTGAAGCAAATTCGGGGATGTGCTGTGCTAGTGGATCATCCAACTTGAGTTGGCCCGCATCCCGCAACTGCATAATCGCAGTTGTCGTGAACGTCTTGGTCACGGAGGCGATACGGGCAATCGTGCTTGCAGTAGGTTTTTTGCCCGCATCGAGATCCGCTGCGCCGAACCCGCCGAACCAAGCGAGTTCTCGATCGCGGATAATGCCGAGTGCCATGCCGGGAAGTTTATACTTGGCAACCGTTGTTGCTGCCAAGCGTTCGATGTCTGGTATCAAGGTTTGGAGAACACAATCTGCCATTTGTAATTGTAATCTTTCTACGGTCGCCGCCGTGCCCTACGCTTGATCCAGCGCCCACCGGGTCGCCGCCACGTGAGTTACGCTGTCGCCGAGGGTCATGTAGTACACGGTGAACAGCGAGCCGTCCGAAAGCTCGACTGTCCGCGGATAACCCAGGTCGGCGGGCGTGCCTTTCCCGGTCACGGTCCCATCGGTGGTGAGACCGTCGTCGCGCAGTACGATCTCGTCTGTGATTTCCCACGTTGCGCAGCCGTCGCGAGACCGGCAGGCCCGCACCCCGTATGGAGCCCGCCGATATCCGTAGCTGCAGAGGACATCGCCGCTGCTTAGCAGCAACAGGTGCGGAGGGTATCCCCACATCTCGGTCTTGCTGACCTTACTCCAGGTTTTCCCGCCGTCGTCCGAGTGCGTCTGAAACAGGTACTTTTTTTCCGGTGGAATGGCTTTGCTGCCGCTGGACGTGCGTACCATCGCCACGATGCGTCCGCTCGGCAGCGCCAGGAGGGAGCTCTCGTTGAACGGATGCTCGCCGCCGTCGTACGCCATCGTCACCATCTCCCAGGTGTCGCCGCCATCTTCCGAGCGCAGCACCCAGGCCCGGAACGGATCGCCTGCTGAGGCGCTGCCGTACACCTGACTCACGATGGTATCGTCGGCGAGAACGCAACTCTTCAGGTCGGTCCCGTTGCGGATCAGGGCGAAGAACGGCAGCTCTTGGCCGCTACTGAGCAGACGACGCTCCCAGTCGCTTGCTCCCGGTCGCTTGCGCGAGATCTGCAGGCTGTGCTCCACGTGGATGCGTTCGGGGAACTCCTCCACTGCAAAACCGCGTCGCGCGAACTCCTCCTTGCGTTCGGGCGGGTACACGTTAGCGGGCCTGGAGATCCTGATCTGGGTGCCGTCGCTCAGCACGGCGCTTCTCAGCGTCTCTGGGCACTCGCGGTACTGGTCGTCCTTCCCCTCCTCGAACCAACTGCCTCCGCCATCTGGCGAGAACAGCTCCACGTGACCGGTTGCGCCTCCCGCCAGTCCACCTGAATGAGAGTGCGCTGCACCTTCGACGCCGTGCGCCAGCGGCGTGTGGGAGTTCCAGTTGAAGCCGACCCAGAGCTCGTCGCGGTCTCCCTTTACCACGGTCGGGAAGCTGGAATACCGAGCGTCGTCCCAGTACAACACGGAATGGTTTTGTTGCATGAATTGTCGTTTTTTTGGTCGGCGCAGTTGAAAAAGGACAGGCTCCTTGGTAGCTTGGACATGACCAAAAATCAATGCCTTCTCTGCCAAAATTGCAAACTGTCCAATGATAGACAAACCGCGGACGTGCGAAACGCGGGTCTGCAACGAGGACATCATGCAGCCGATAGATATTGGATCGAGCAAGCAGCTTTTCGTCGACGATCGCTTCATCGTCACTGGCAACGGAGTGGAGCTTGTGATGAATCCACCCTACCAGGCCGCGGAGCCGGTGGTGACCGTCGGTGCCCCGTGGGAAGATCCGTCCGACACGAGCTTCGGCATCTACAGCAGCGTGTTGGGGGAAGATGACGGCCGCATCCGGCTGTGGTATCACGTGCGCAGGGCGAAGGAGGAATCCGAGCTCAGCCTCGACCAAGCCTACGTCGGCTATGCCGAATCGACGGACGGCATCCACTTCGACAAGCCGGAACTGAACCTGATCGACGAGGGTGGGTCGAGCGCCAACAACGTCGTCATCCCGAGCAAGCTCGGTGGCAGCTCGGTCTGGATCGACCCGCATGCCCCGCCCGAGGAGCGCTACAAGAACCAGTCGAAGGTCTATAATCCCGAAGTGGCGATGCAGTTCCACATGCACGGTTCGCCGGACGGCATTCACTGGAAATTCCTTCGTCGCTTGCAGCTCCCGCACCGGGGCGGCTGGGATACGCAGAGCATCATTTTCTGGGACCCGACAATCGGGCGCTACGTCCTCTACACCCGCCGCTGGGTCGCCAAACGCCACACCACCGCCGAGGGAAATGAGAACTACCGGACGGTCAGACGGCTCGAGTCCGACGATCTCGTCAACTGGGACAACCAGAAGACGGTCATGTGGCCGGACGAGGAAGACTTGGTGACCTACGAGACCGGTGCGCCGCTGGATCCAACCGCGCCGGAAAAACCCTACGGCAGGACGCCGATGGACTACTACGGTGCAACGGTGTTCAAGTATCCGGATCCGCACGGTGTGTACGTCATGCTCGCCAACGCCAACTGGTACTGGTTCAACCGCGAGCCGGTGGTGACTACGGTCCGCGACGACATGGATGTGGTGCGCACCGAGACGCAGCAGATCTACGGGCCTAGCCGCTTCGACGTGCGCCTGTCGGTGAGCCGCGATGGAGTGAACTTCCAGCGCGGCGGCGGACGCCGGCCCTTCCTGCGTCCGGGGCCCGAAGGCAGTTTCTCCTCGCGCATGGTCTGGGCCATGCCGCATCCGGTGCGGATGAGTGACGAAATCTGGATCTACTACAGCGGCACCAACAGGGACCACGACGGGCTCCTCGACCCGGCGGGCAAGGGCCACCTTTCCGGCATTGGTCGCGCGATTCTTCGGTTGGACGGGTTCGTATCGGCAGATGCGGGCTACGGCGGCGGCGAAATCGTCACGCCGATTGTCCGCTTTGAAGGCGAGCGTTTGGAGCTGAACCTCGACACTGGGGGCGGCGGTGCGGTGTGCGTGGAGCTTCAGGATGCGGATGGACGACCGGTCAGCGGCTACACGGAGGACGATGCGTCCTACATCTGTGGCAATTCGGTGCGCATGCCGGTGCGCTGGGGGAAGCGCTGGGATGTCAGCGCATTATCCGGGCAACCGATCCGGATCCGTTTTGTCATGCGCGACTGCAAGCTATACGCGTTTCAGTTCGTCGACTCGCCGAGCTCGTAGTAGTCGATTCCGAGCCTTCGCGCTTCGTCTATGCGGATATGAATCGGATCGCATCCGGCCGATGCGGCGCACGTTCTCCGCGTCCAGACGATTTCTAGCGCCACCAGCATGGCCGCGACCACGCCGACTTGGTTGCGGCGCAAGGGACTCATGGCGCTAATCGAGGTGGAAGACCTCTTCTAGTTCGATTAGTGTGTCTTTGGGGCCGCCCTCTGGTATTTCGACCAACCCCTCGTTTGCCTTGCTCCAACGCTGCACAACCTCTTCCGAGAGAAAGCCGTCGAGGACCGTGGCAAGATCCGTCTCGGTTTCAAAGTAGCCGAAGACGAGGCCGTCTTCGTTCATAAAAAGCGAGTAGCGATGCCAGCCGTGGCGCGTGATGGCCGCGCAGACTTCGGGCCATATTTGGCGGTGCGCTTCCTTGTACTCAGCGATTCGATCTTTTTTAACCTGCATTTGAAAACCAACTCGTCGCATTTGCTCAACCCCCTTTGAAATTGTCCATATCCGGCACAATGGACTGTCCGCGCTCTAGGTCGAAGTCGATTTCCACGGAGTGCGCTTGGTAATCTTGGTCGCCGCGGGTTGTCTGATACACGTCGTGGCCCTCGACGCAGATGGGCATGGTGTGCCACACCCCGAGGTGCAAGCAGACGCCCACATCGCCCGCCGAGTAAAAAGCGCGGAGTTCCTCGGCCTGGATGTCGTCTTGGATCGCTCCGACGAGAAACACGCTCGGCGAGCGCAAGCTGGGGTAAAACGACTGGCCAGCGTCTGTGTGAAAGGCAAAATGGGCGCGCTCTAGCCCCTCGGAGATGGGCACGCGTTGCGGATGGGGCGCGTACCAGCCGGGGCCATCTTTGGGCTCGGGGCCCGGCGTGGCAAGGACCGGATACGCGTTGGTGGCATAACCGCCTTTGACCTTGTCCGGCTTGCGCTCCTCAAAGGTGCGAATCACATGGCCGAAGGGGGCAAACGTCTTGGGTACGAGCGGTTCGACCGGGATTCTGACGAGGTTCCACATGACAATCTCCTTTTATTCGCGTGGTTAGTCGATGCCCAAGGCGGCGTCTATCTCCGCTTGATAGGCGTATGATTGGCAGGATTCGACTGCGCTGAGCGCCACCGGGCCGTTGGTGCGCCACGACTCGAAGACCGCGTAGAGCGCGGCCACGTCCTTTAGGCCGCAGCGGCCATCCACTTCGACGGTGCGCTGGCCGCGTACGGCCTCCGCCATTTCGTGCAGCTCATACGCGATTAGCTTCAGATCGACGAGCGGGTCGCCGGCCGAGACGCCGCTCGGAAAGAGGTAGCGAGTTAGCGGGTCGAATGTCAGTCCCTCTCCGGCCGCTGAGGCGAGGATTTGCTCTTGGCTCAGGGCCTCGGCGTCGCGCCGTGCCAGCGTTATGCGCCCTCCGCGCACGCCAAAGCCATCGATGCTGCCGTCGGTGCCCATGATTAGCTCGCGGTGTGCGCCCGCGTGGCCGGCGATCCCGACGATCCAGTTTAGGGTCGCGCCGCTCTCCATTTTGAAGATCGCTTGGGTTGTGTCTTCGGCCGCGGCGGGGATGCGCTCGGGCATGGCCGCGAAGCGCTTTTTGTAGAACTCGTAGTCCATGGACATGACTGCCGATTTTTGCCGCTCCGGCTCTATCATCCGCGCATCAGCATAGACTTCGGCAAAATCACCCAACTGGTAGCGAATCATGTGGGTAAAATGCACGGCCATATCGAGAATAAAGCCGCCCAGCTCCCGGCGGGGCCGCCAGGGGGTGATAAAAATGGAATTGCCCGCGCCGAGCGAGTGGTACATCCCCATATAGGGCGTGCCAATGGCACCGGTGTCGAGTAGGTGGCGCACGATGCGGGCCGAGGGGTCGCGGCGGAAATTTTCAGCTACCGAGACAATGCGCTCGTTGCGCGCGGCTGCGTCGAGGATCCGCTGGCAGGCTCGCACGGTGATGGCCAGCGGCTTTTCCACTAGCACGTGCAAGCCCAAGTCGAGGGCTTCGCAGACGACGGTGTGATGTACCGAAGGATCGGTCACCACGTCCACGGCTTCCAAGTCCGGTACTTGCTGGACCATCGCCTCCATATTGGTGCAGACCTTGGGGCGGACACCGAGGAGTTTCTTGGCTTCGGCGGCGGCCATCGCGGCGTTTTCGGCGCTGATGTCGCAGACCGCGCTCAGTTCGACTGCGTCGAAGGGGGAGTCGGCTAGTTGCTTGAGGCCGTGCAGATGGCGGGTGCCCATGCCGCCGCAGCCGACGAGGGCCAAGCGCACCTTGTCCATTGGCTACTCCTGCCAGTTGGGGACGCTGCTCATGTCGGGCAGCAGGGCCAAGCCGCGGTCTTGGTCGAAGTGAACATCGACCGAGTGGTCGTGATAGTTCTGGTTGCCGCGCGCGGTTAGGTACACCTCCTCGCCGCGCAGGCACACGGGCATGGTGTGCCACACCTTTAGGTGCATGCAGATGCCAGTGCTGCCGTCGGAGTAAAAGGCGTGCAAATCCTCCGGCTCGATCATCGGCTGAATCGGGGCCACGAAAAAGACGGTCTGGCAGTGTCGACTCGGATAGAAGGACTGCCCGGCGTCGTCGTGAAAGGCAAAGTGCGCTCGCAGCCGGCCTTCGGACAGGTCGAGTTGGTCGGATGTGGGGTCTTTGACCTCGGCCTGCACGGTGTACTCATGCTCGACCAGCTCGCCTACCACGACTTCGGGTTTGGCCTCGTCAAAGGTGGAGATGACTTGTCCGAAAGGGGCAAAAGCCGAGGAGGTCAATGGCTCTACGGGAACCTTGAGAATTTTTAGCACGGCAACGCTCCTTGTGTCAGAAGGCCAGTAGCATCGGTCCCATGCGCTCCAGCAAGAGGGCGCGATAGCGCTCGGCTTTGGCCACTTGTAGCCGTTCGAGTGGGTTGTAGTCGTCGGTGATGAGGTCTCCTCCGGCGGGCATGGAATATTCGTGCGCCGCCAGCCACGCCGCGGCCTCAGACGCTAGGGGAATCGGTTGCCGCGAAGCCAAGAAGACAAAGTCGTTGAAGGTTTCACCCGGCAGTGAGACAAAGGCCAGCCGGTGTGGATAAATCTCGCCCAGCGTCCGGTACACGGCCGCAGCAGCGTCGGCTTCTGGTCCTTCGGTAAAGCCGACAAAGTTTATAGCCAAGAGGCCATCGTCTTTGAGGAGCCGATCGAGGTCGCGGAGCATTTCGACGCTCAGCAGGTGGCTGGGCACGGACCCGCCGGTAAAGCAGTCGTGGACGATGAAGTCGTATTGCTGGTTGAGGCGGCGGATTTCGTAGCGGGCGTCGCCGACCAGCAGCGCGCCCGATGGCTCGTAGAGAAAGTGTTGCTGCGCGGCCTTGGCTACCTCTGGGTCCAGTTCTAGGGCGTCGGTGTCAATGCCTTGGGCTGCAAAGGCCATGGCAATGTAGCCCCCGCCGAGGCCGATCAGCAGCGCGTTGCGCCCCTCCGGGTGCAAGTGGGGCAGGGCGGCGATGATTTTTTGATAGCTGAGCACTGGCCCGCGCGTGTCGAGCCGCAGCGCACTAATGACCGAAGCATCCGACAGCATCCACCGCACTCGGCGGGCGCGGTCATCGACGACCCGCACCCAGCCGTAGTGGCTTTCGGCTTGGTGGACTAGGCGATAATCCCCGTATTCGGTCGGCTCTGGGTCGGTCTGGAGCCATAGCCCTGCGCCGGCCGCGATCGCCGCGGCTGCGACCGGTCCTAGCCTCGCGTGCCCCCACCGTCGCTCGTACAGGGCCACGATGAGTGCCAACAGGATCAAAGTCGCGCTGACTGCGTAGAGAATCACCCGAGAGCCAAGGGCCGGCAGTAGGAAAAAGCCCAGCAGCAAGGTGCCCACCACGCTGCCGACCGTGCTGACTGCAAAGACCGAGCCGGCTGCCATGCCCACGCCGGCTCGCCGCCGCGCCGCCAGTTCAATCACCTGCGGCCCCACCATCCCGAGGCAGGTCAGCGGCAAGGCAAAAAGCAACAGGGCGCTGGTAAAGGCCCCGGCGCGCAGCCCTAGATCGTTGGTCCACAGTAAGATCGGGCGGCTAACAAGCGGAATCGCGGCCGTCGTCAGCCCGGCGAGTGCGATGGCGTAGGAAAGCCGAAAGCGCGTCTGTTTGTCGGCGACCAAGCCGCCGAGGTAATAGCCCAGCGCCAAGGCGATCAAAGCGACCGATATGAGCGAAGACCACACATAGAGACTGACCCCGTAAAAGGGGCCGATGATGCGCGTGCCCAACAGCTCTAGCATCATCACTGCCGCCCCGGAGATGGTTACGGTGCCGTAGAGCAGCAAGCGGTTTTGGTGGTTTAGCTGTTCTTCACTCACTGGGTTCTTTTTTCTGAGTGGCCTGTACAAGCTGATTGTAGATTTTCATCTCAGCGGCGGCCCGTGCATCCAGCCCTTGGCTTTTGTAAAGACGGGCAAGATTGAAGCGAGTATCGGCGTTGTCCGGTGCTAGCTTGAGTGCCTTGGCAAAAGCTTGGACGGCTTGCTGCAGATCGCCGTTCATCAGATAAGCCGAGCCCAGATTGTTAAAGCCCTGGGCATAGCGCGGATTGAGCGCTAGCGCGATCTCGTAGTGGTGGATCGCTTCGTCGATGCGTCCCTGCCGCAGGAGAACATTGGCCAAGTTGTTGCGGGCACTGAGGTCTTGGTCGTTGATGCGCAATGCCGCAGCGTACTCGCCGCCGGCCTCGGCGTAGCGACCAAGCCCTCCGTAGAGCACGCCTAGGTTGTAGTGTGCGTTGGCGTCGTCGGGGTAGAGGTTGAGGATATAGCGGAAACGCTCGATATCGGCGCTGACGGGTTGGAGGCGTTTGAACATGGCCAAGAGCTTCTCGCCCCGGTCTTGGTCTCCTCGCCGCAAAAAGAGCGTGCCGAGTCGGTGGTAGGCTTCTCCTTCAAATGGATCAAGGGCAATGGCTTGTTTAAAGAGGCGCTCGGCTTCGTCTAAGCGACCTTGCTGCATGCGGACTTGGCCAAGTCCAGTATAGGGCGGGGCGTAGTTTGGGTCTAGGCTGATCATGCGCGCGAAGTTAGCCGCAGCTTCCTCGAATAGACCTTGCTTGCCTTGGATTTGCCCCAGCCGGAAATAAGCGTCGCCATAGGTGGTGTCTATCTCAGTGGTGCGGGCAAATGCGCGGCTGGCCTCGTCGTAGTGCGCCTGCCGCTCATAAACCACGCCCAAATTGTAGTGGATAGCCGCGTCGTCGGAGTGTTGGAGGGCTTGTTGGAGGGCCTCTATGGCTTCGCTATAGTGTCCGTCATCGGCGTAGGCTATGGCGAGTTTGCGATAGAAGTCGCCCCGCTCGGCGGTAGCGTGCAGACCCTCTTGATAGATGATTGCAGCATCGGCGTTGCGCCGCTGCCGGATGTAGATGTCGCCCAAAAGGAGATAGGCATCGGCGTGGTCGGGGGCTAATTGTACGGACTGTTCGGCCAGTTGCGCCGCCTGCGCTAGATGACCTTGAATTAGGTTGAGGCGGGCCAAGAGCAAGAGGGCTTCAAGGTGCTGGCTATTGGCTGCGAGTATTTGGTTGCACGCGGCGACGGCATCGGTGTATTTGCCCTCTGTCGCTAGACGCTTGGCTGCTGCTAAGTGGTCGTCGACACCGTCGCAAGCGCAAAGCAATGCACACGCGAAAAAAACCAGTACTCTATAGCTGAGCCGCGTCATACATGGCCGCCAAGTGATCCTCGTGGATGGAGATTTGTGCGGCATGTTTTTCCCGCAGGCGGTCAATCAGTTCGTTGTAGAGGCGATTTTCTTCCCCCTTGGTCCACCAGTAGCGAACTTGTTTGACCACTGCGTCGTATGGCTTAGGCTTTTCGGGGGTCTTTTCCAGCACCTCAAACAGCGAGAAGCCACCTTGGCGGTGTGGAGTCGCAGTGATGGGCACTGGACCAGTGAGCACGCCAACCTCTGCGGCTAGGGCCTCTGTCAACAACTCGCCGAAAACCACCCGCTCGAAGGAGTGGATGTGGAAGCGGCCCTCGTCGTTGCCTTGGCGGATGCTGTGACTTGTAGCTAACGTCGCCATGTCTTCACCCGCTCGAATGCGTGCGGCTAGCGCCGCCGCCTCTTCTTGGGTGGCAACTAGGATCTCCCGCACGGTCACTTCTCGATCTTCCATGAAACGATGCAGGTTGGCCTCGTAGTAGCGTCGAAGCACATCTTCGCTCAGATCGACGTGCTCTTCCACGTCGCGGCGGCGCAACTCTTCGATGAGCATCGCGCGTTTTTTGATCCGTAGCCAGTCGGCTATCGCTGGCTCCTGCGCTAAGCCGCGGCGTTCGATTGCCACGGGAAAGAGCACCTCGGGCACCAGATAGAGCCGAACGAACTCATCAATACCGCTACTGTCAGTGCCCACTGAGGCGACCCGACGCACTTTCGGGTAGAGCGCTAGGAAGTCAGCTAGCGTTATCTGGCCGCCGTCGTAGCGTCCCACAATGCCCTCCGCGTCAATAGCCTCTACATTGTCTTGGGCGACGATGGTGGCTAACTCGGAGATACTATGGGGATCCAGTTCGACGTTGTATTCCCGCATCAACTCGGCAATGAGCACCCGCCGACGTTCGCCGAAGGAGGCCATTAGCACCCCTTGGGAAAAGATCAAGTAATAGCTGGCTGGCGCGGGACGTTCGTCCAATACCTTATAGATGTCGTAGCCGGCTTCGACCTTCAGCGGCTCGCTAATCTCGCCTTTGGCGAGCTCGAAGAGGACCTCCGCCACATCGAGAGAAACCCCGAACTCTTCGATACTGTTTCGTCCAACGTAGGAGTTCAACGCCCCTTGGAGATTCCCTTGCTGCTGGTGGGTCAGGGGTTGGTCGGACAGCTCCTCAAACGGGGTTCCACTCTCTAGGGTACGCAGAATTTGGGCGGCCTCGTCGGCAGTACTCGAGCGGATGCGGGCGAGTTTTAGGAGCCGATTCCACTTACTCTCACCCCATTGCCGCTTTATTTCTTCTTGCGGCAGGTCGATTTTGTCTTGGATTTCCAGCTTGACGAATTCTTGGAAGAGCTTTTCTCGACGTGCCTGTTCCCATTGCTCTATAAAATCTGGGTCGCTATCGATCTGCCTCTTCCGCGCCTCTAGCAACAGAAGCTCCATGTCGATCATTGCTTGGAGATATTCTTCCAATGCAGCGACGCCCTCCCGCTCGGAAAGTAGGAGGGGGGGCATGTCGCTTTTGAAGTGCTGTAAATTTTTGAAGTTAATAGCGACTTCGCCCACGCGGGCTACGACGTTTTTGTCGCTTTGGGGGGAGCTACAGGCAGCGATAATGACCAGAGACAAACAACCGATCGCCCGCGCCGCCATTTCAACTTTTGTCTGCACGTCGAGTCCGGGCGTAGTACACTTCGCGCTGAAAATCATAGGGGATATCGACGGTCTCTACAGGAGCGTCGCGGAAGTCGAATCTCAGCACCATTTCGCGCACCCATAGCGTGAATTCCTCGACGTCGCGGTCGAGCGGGGGAAAGACCAAATACCCTTCTTTCTCTTGGCCGCTGAAGATCATGTCGTCGGTAAACAGCGTGCGCTGTAAGAGATCGCGCCGCGCCTTAAAGCCCTTGCGCGCATTGCCACCGTAGGCTTGGGCGTAGGGCCAATAATACTCGGTCAGGGCGAGGAGACTGAGCGCCTCGTAGCGACGCCCGTTAGGGGCGATCAATTCGATGTTGGCTGGATTTAGGCGAACCTTAGGATAGGCGTAGTTTTTGACTTTGACCAAAAATACAGTAAACCGCGTTGGGGCCTGCTCTTCGCCGGGCGGCGTCCAATCGCCGTAAGTGTAGGGATTGGTCGCTACGGCGTAGGGGTTGGGCAGGGTAAAGCCCTCTGGAGCTTCTGAGACGCCAACGAATTGACGGTTCAGCGCCTCGGACGACATGGGCAACATCGCTACTTCTAGGCGATCTTTGACGAAAGTGATGCTGCGGTCGTCGCCGACCAAGTAGTTGTCATCCGTGATTGCTACGGGCATCACTGGGCCGGTAAAGTGCCGATACCCGAACTTTAAGCCGCATCCGGCGAGCGCGATTAGCAATAGGAGCAAGCTACCCAATGTCTTCATGGCGATCCTCGCTTCTTTGTTGACTAATACAAGACGAGGAGGGGCGACTGCCCCTCCTCGCTTTGCTAGACGGCTGATCAATACAGCCTTTACAGCCTTTGCTTAGTCGAGCTGGCTGTCCAAATGGCTCTTGACTCGACCCCAACTCGTGGCTTCGACCGCCGTGTCTTCCTCGGGTTCGTCGGCTTCCAGCAAGATGTAGTCGAGCATCTGGTCGCCTTTCTGATCTTGACCTGTGGAGCCGCCCAGCGGATAAAGCTGGTGCTTGGCACCCGTCGCACCGCCGTCGCCATCGAGCGGACGCACGCCGATGTGGGTCACTTGGTCATTTTCGAATATGTGCCGAATCGCCTCGTCTTGAGTTACACCGTGGATGTCCCAAAAGGCATTGCGGAACTCGAAGGTGTAAGAGACGTTGGTCGAGAAATGCTCGGCATCCGGTGGATTGACGGTCCAGGCGATCTCGAAGATGTCGCCAGTCGGCTGTCCCTCAAACATATCCGAACTCCAGCCGATCGGCGGCAAGTCGATGTATTCGAGCAAGCTGTTGTACGCCACAGGCTGGCCCGGCAGCGGCTTGATGCGCAGGTGATAGCGCTGAGCGTTGAGTACCTGATCGACGTTTTCACCTAGGAAGTCGCCACCCGAGTGATCTGGATCGAAGGTGATCTGGATGCAGTCGTCGTTCCACCAGCGCTTCTGGTCTTCTTCGATCAGACGCAGGGTGTCGTCTTGAACGCGGATGAAGAAGTAGAAACGGTTGTCCGGCGGCGTGCTCCAAGCCATCAGAATGCTGACGTCGTAGTCTTCCTTGGCGATGGTCTCGCCCCCGGCAGTGAACATGCCCTCGGTCGTGAGGATGAACTCCTCGTCCAGCCAGCCCCAATCATCTTCGAGGCCGTCGATGGTCATGGCGCTGGGATTGGGCACGCCGGGGATGAAGTACTCAGCACCGACGTGCGCGTTAGCCGGACTGACTAAGGCGAACGCTGCAGCGCAAACGACAAAAAGGAAAAGAATTTTTTTCATGCGTTCCCTCCGTGGGATTAGTGGTGTAGCTGTCGACGATTCATCTTTTGAGACGCCCTATATTACGTCTTTTGAAGATGCTTAGCAAGTTCAATTTTCGCCGTTTTCGCTTACTCCTGCCCAGTGCTGGCGAAAACGCGAATGAACCCAAGCGAGGTGTTGCGCTGCTCGGCCTCGAAGTTTTGTTCCTCTAGCTGAAGGCCCGCATTTAAGGTCAGTTGGTAGCCCAAATAGGCCGAAGTATTTGAGAACAAAATCGAATAGACGCGGCTGGTAAAGTCCTCGACATAACCGACTTGTAGCTCGGCCGGCCGGTCTTGCAAGTTTTCAAACCAACTGAACTCTAGACCGAGCGCGATCCAAGTCTGTTCGAGGATCGCATAGCGCGAAATCAAGAACAGGGTTTCCTCTAGCTCGCGGATATTGGCCTGCGACGGATCGGTGGGAGTCTCGCGCCTGAAGGTACTCTTCCACTTGGGCCAGATGGTCAGGTCTGCTCCAATGGGGATGGTGTAGTCGGCTTTGGTTATCAGCCCGAAAAACGAACGGTCGCGCTTGTCGGCCTGCTCACCGCGCTGGTTGAAAATCTCGTGTTTGACCTTGGCGGTCGCTCTGAAGTTGCGGATGCGGTTGTAGTTTGCCTGCAAGTAGATGCTGTTGACGAAAGTGTCTTGGTTGTCGAGTGGATCGGTAAAGTCCGTCCGGCCCGTCGGGTCTATCCAGCGCAGGCGGTCTTCCGGGATATTGTCCGACACGAGTTTCGCGTGTTCAAAGAGCGCGACCCGCAGGCCCGGGAAATTCCAGCGCACGGTGAACAAGCCGTAGTTGGCCTTGCTCTTGCGCGCCGAGCTTAGCTGACGCTCGCTCAAGCGGCCAAGGGTTAGTTGCGCGTCCTCGCTGAGCATCATGCCGCCGTAGGCGTTGTAGCCACGGTGATCGCGGTCGTAGGGATAGTCGGGCTGACGGTCGTCTTCAAAGCGGTCGATCAGGGTGTTGTTGTTCATATCCATGCCGAAGAGGAAGGCCGGAGGATCAACCTCATAGCGCAAGAAAGGCTCGTCGTAGTCGGGCCGCGAGTTGCGGTTCTGGTTGAAGTCAGAGACGAAGTCGTTGTTCTCGTCTAGTCCGGGGAACACCGCTAAGTCGGCACCCACCGAGCCACCCGAAGCACCCACCCCGGTGCCGAATTGACCAGCCCGTTGCCAGTCGGCAAAGCGGTCTTGGTCGTCGTTGTCATCGACGAACTCGAAGAGGTGGAAAATTTCGCTGCTGTAATCGATGCCGCCCAGCGAGTTGGCCATAAACGCGGTCGTGCTGTAATCGGGATCCATGGTGAACATCTCGCCGTAGGCAAACCACGGATAGGAGGTGTAAGACGCGGTGATATAACCGGCTTCTCCCTTGTCTTCGGCGAGGGTATGCTGCTCTAGGTTTTGGTTGGGGAAGCGCCGGAAGCGCCGATTGCGCACGAACTCGGCGCGCAAGTCTAGGCCGCCGAGGCTCAGAATCTCGAAATCTACCCCGATTACGTCGCTGCCAGTGGGCAACCCGTATTCAAAGCGCAAAAACTGTTGGTTCGACCCGTCGGATATTTCGCCTTCGGCTTGGGCCACGGGCAAAAAGACGGGGTCGCCCAGGCGATCGGTCTGCACGTTGGACGTGACGGCCACTCGGTAGTCGTTGGCCAGAATCAACTCGAACTCGATTTTGCTCGCCTCCTGATAGGTCGGCACTTTTTCGGTGGGCCGGAAGCTGTTGCGGATGTCGTAGATCAGTTCGATGTTGTCCACACCTCTGGCCTCTAAGCTGCCGCCGGTGCGGATCCCGCCGCGAACGATTGGGGTAATTTCCGGGTGAATCTCGCCGTCGATCAGCACGCGGTCGAAAAATAGCAGCGCACCGTTGTCGCTCGACTCGGGCGAATCGTCTGAGATGAGGATCGTCACGGTCTCGACGCTGCCCGTGTTCTGCGGCGTGGTCAAGACGCCCTTGAGCGAATTGTCCCCCATGTCGAGGGTGCTACGCGCGTTGTGGGCGCTGACCCACGTTGCCCCCACCTTGGCAAAGTCGCCTACTTGAGCCACACCCCGGCCACCGAGTAGGCGGGTGGAGTTTTCCACGAGGGCAGCGGCCTCAGACTGGGTTCCGGCCGGGTTGGCCGGCGAACTGATGCGCGAGCCGAGGAACGTGAATGCGTACTTGTCGGAGAGGAAATCCCACTGGATGCCGTTAAAGGTCGGTTTGGAGAAAGTCAGTGGGGTCAGGGTGGTGCGAATGGCGTCGCCTACTGTCAGTGCGGTGTGGAACTGGCCTTTGTGGGCAGACGAGATCACCACGCGGTCGAACCAACTGCTGTAGCGCGGGCTTTTGAAGATGCCGCTGCCTTGGCGCAGGGGGTTGTTCTCGGTCCAGTCGTAGATCGTCCAGCCTCGGGCGATGTAGTTGCCGAAGGCATCGTAGTGGCGGTTTCCCTCTAGCTGTATATCGACATAGCGCTCGTACTCGTCGCGGGCGTAGTTGCTGTACTCCCAGCCCCGCCAGCCGTATTCGTAGAAGAGGTTTTGCGGCAGGTAGAACTTGCGGCGGTTGGGCGCTAGGGCACCGGGATGGATTCGCACTCCGTAAATCCCTGGCTCGGCTATGGGTCGATAGCCCGTAGTTAGCTGAGCTAGAGCGCTACTCCAGTCTAGCGCCAGCAACGCAAGTGCTGCACACAATACCGATCGGATGCGAGACAAATACATGAGATACCCCTCCCTCAAGAGGCTTTGCCGAATGGGCTAGGAGCCAGCTGCAATTTAGCTAGTAAGCTACGTTGATAATTTGCGCCAAGTTTTGGACTGCGGCTTGGGCGTCGATTTGGATTCGACACACGTAAATCCCTGGGGGCACGCGCTGGCCCTCGTCGTTTGTGCCATTCCACGTATAGACGAGGTAGCCGTCGCTACTGCGGCCGCCGGCCAACGAGCCGACCTCCCGCCCGTCGAGCGCATAGATATCGACCGCTATCGGGGCGTCTGTTTTTAATACTGCAAAGCGAATCTCGGCGTGGTCGCCGATTCCGTCGCCATTGGGCGTGAGGACCTTGGGCGAAATAGCGACTTTGTCGAGCAGGCTCTCGGACGCGGGTACTTCGGGCAGAAATACCGTGGTGGCCGCCCGCCCAGCCGGATCGACCTGCTGCCAGAACTCCATTTCGTCGGTGTGGCCGACGAAGGCAGAAAAGAGATAGGGATTGGCAAATACGTTGACCTGTAGGTCAATTTCGACCTCTTGCCGCCGGACGACTTGCGGCAGTTCCACTACCAGTGAGTCGGGCAACAGCTCTAGGGAGACCGGCTCGACTTCGGCACTGGCGACGCGGATAACTACGCTCTCGGCGGCCGCTTGCGATGGCGTGTTTAGCAGCAGGCGGTTAAAGCCCTTGTCTCCAGATTTGAAGTCCGGCTGCAATACGTACGTAAAGTTTTCCGGCTGGCCCACTTGGGCCTCGTTGGGGGTGACTTGGCCGAGTGCCCCGTTGAGGAATGAGTCCGTGTAGTTGAGCCGCAGTCCCTTTAGGGTGGGGGCCACGTCTGGGCTGTCCGATTTGAGCAGCACCCTGAACTGCACATAGCGCCTCGGGCTGGGCGAAAGAAAATCTTGGCCGGAAAACAGGTAGGTATTGCTCCAGCCGCTCCAATCTTGGGTGGGTCGGATGTAGGGCACGATGTCGCCCTTCCACCGTTTCTTCAAGGCGTTGTATTCGTCCTCGGTCACTTCGTGGCCTTTGCGGTGGTAATACGTATTGCCCTCGTCGAGGCCGCTACCCGAGCGCGTCTGCGCCAAAATTTGCGTTCCCGGGGGTAAGTCGGCATCCCATTCTAGGGTGCGGAAAACCTTGGGGCTGTCGTCTATCTTGAGGAAGTCCGAGCGCAATTCCACTTCAGCGACATAGCCAGTAGGTACGACGACGGCTTCGGCCATTGCACCGCTGCTGCTGCCGCCGAAGATCATTTCGAGATAGCGCAGGGGCCGGTACGGATGCATGAGATAGGTGATTGGCTCGGGATTGTTCCAATCGCCTGGCGCAGGGAAATCGAAGAGGACGTCGAAGTCGACGTCACCCGAGGGCTTGAGCTCGCCGGCCGACCCCAGCAGCCGGTGGCGCAAAATGCGCGGCCGGCCCCAAGTGGTGGTCTCCTGAAACGCTACGAAGATGACGCGGTTGATCCAAAAGACAGCGCCCAAATCCCAGCGCCATTGGGCGATAAACTGGCCGGTCTCACTCCAGTTGAGTTCCTCCCAGAAGGTATTGACATTGCCGTCGATCATCGCGGGTGCGCGCTCCTTGCCCTGATCGTCGATGATCCCACCTCGCGCCACGGTCCCTTGGGAGATGTTCTGTCCAAACGCGATGACCTCGACCTCTGCGAGGGCCGCGTCCTCGCTCTTGACATCGGCTATGATGCGGATGTATTGGGTCGGCGCGAAGGCTGTGGAGGCGTCCTCGGCAGGTTGGCCAAAGCTCAGCACCCGTTTGGTCGCCTCGCCAAAGGTCACTGGATACGTCAAGAGGGTCTCTTCGTTGCGCTTGGTCGTGCCACCGATGAGGTTAAAAAGAAATACGTCGTCGGTGATTGATTGGAACTTGCCGTCGGAACCAAAGACTCGGAGTGCCCGCAGCGGGCGCGCACCTTCCTCGTCGGGGAAGTGCAGGCGAACTTCCTTGACGGCCACCATCCTGCCCAAATCGATTTCGAGCCACCAAGTGTCGAGTGGGTCGTCTTGGTTGGGTTTCCAATAAGTCGTGGTGTCGTCGTCGATGATCAAGTGGGCATCGGCCGCGTTGGACCCGGTCTTCCACACCCCGCCGCGCTGCTCTTTGACCTTCTTTAGCTCGTGCGTGAACAGAGGGGAACTCGGTGCGGCGTTGAAGGGCTGCTCGAACTTGACCGGCCGGATTGATCCATCCGCTCGCAAGTCAACAGCCCCGATTGGGTAGATCCACGTCTCCCACTGCGCCTTGGTGTTTATTTCAAAAACCTCTTGAGAATGGGCAAAACTCGCTGGCAAAACCAGCGTCAGCAAACAACGCCATAGTCGGTTCATAGCTACTGCTCCTTTCTCAATACGCCACACCCATGCTGCTAGAACGCACGAGTGTCTCGCGTTCAGTGTGGACTTGGATCACGGCGAGGTACAGTCCCGGCGGAACTACCTGCCCTTGATCGTCGCGCCCGTCCCAAGCCACTGCATAGGCACCACTGGTGCTTTCGGCTTCGAGGACGGTATGTACTGGGCGACCGGCCAAATCGAAAATTTCGACTGTTACTTCAACCGGCTTTACTAGCTGCAACAGGCTGTAGATCAGTTCTACTTGGTCGTTGATTCCGTCTCCGTTGGGGGTAAAGACCGGGCTGCTCACCGCTAGGGAGGACACCAATCGGCTGGCCGAAGCGGCCGTCGTCAGTATCCGCAGAGCATTGGTCAGCACTTCTGGGTTGGCGTCGCCGGGTTGCACCCGCTGCGGTACGCCGTCCTCGGCCTGCGAGTCAAAGACCTCAGCTTCGACCGAGGTGCCTTGGATGAAAATCTGCGCGTCGAATACGGCGCGCATGCGGTGAATGCCGATCTCCGGCCGCTGCGAGGAAAAGAAGATGGTCAGACTGCCTAGTTTCGCTTGCACGCTGTCGGGTGTGACCTCGACCCCATCTTCTCCAGTGAAGAACTGCCGAAACACTGGCGTCGATTGGGGCGTGAGGATGCGCAGGGCGTCAAAGCCGGTGTCTGTTTCCTCGATTTGGGCTACGACATCATAGGCAAACGTCGTAAAGTCCCCGGCGGTTACAATGGGCACATCACCGGGGGGACGGGGGATGTCTAATTGAGAAATCTCGGCTACCAACACTTGGGCCACAGGCGGGATCGTGTGTTCGACGCTCAGCGATGTGAGCCGTAGGCCGTCGAGGATTGCGCCGCTTTCGATTCGCACCTCAAACTGGAAGTAGCGCCTTGGGCTGGGTAGCTGGATGGGCTGGCCGGACTCAGTGAAGGGGGGTGACCACAGGCTCCAGTTGACTTGGTCGTCGTCAATCGGGCCGCGCACACTTTCGTCGAGGGCCTTGTACTCGTCTTCGGTGACGACCTGTCGCTCGCGGGTAAAGAGGTCGGTGTACTCGTAATAGACCCGGGGGCTGTCGTCTAGGCCGGTGCGCATCACCACCGTCAAATTGGCATCGGCGGCTGGCTCGACGACTAGCTCATCTCCGCTTTGACGCAGCTTTTCTAGCGTCCATTCCATACGGCTGAAATTAGCCGGCTCCCCGAGGTCGATGATCTTTGACCGATAAGAGCCGGCCGGCGCGAATCCCGTACCGAAGAGTTGGAATTCGGCCAGTTCAAACGGGTTGGCCGAGGTGACTTCTAGTTCAATGTAACGGACAAATTGCAGAGGAAAGTCGATCTGCGTCGTGTTCTCGCGAGTAAAGTCAACGCGCTTGATGGGGGCGTAGATCGGCTCATCCCGCTCGTTGAAGCTCGCGCCGTCGTTAACTTTGAGCACGTAGCCGCGGATGTAGTCTTCACTGAAAGGCCGTCCCTCTGAACTGATGCCCTCTAAGCGCGGAAAAAACGCAATTCGATTGGCGGGAAAGCGGGTCCCCAAATCAAAGAAAAACTTGGTGCCGTCTTGGGCGATGCCAAAGCGCTTAAACGCGAGGTGGGTGGAGGTCGTGTCGATGCCATCGACGATCTCCAACAGGGGGCGTACGACTGCTACGTTGTCCCAGATCAGTGCTTGGGCGCGTTCCTCTACGTAGCCACTGGGGAACCCATCGACCCAAGTCAGACTCGGAATGACATTGTCCTTAGAGGTAAAGGCCACGAGTTGGATAGTGCCCGGCATGTCGAAACTCATCGCGGTGGAGAGCAACTCGTGTTCCCGCCAAGCGGCTCCTTCGTCCCTGCCCACCACCCACTGGCGGACTTCCGCAACTGATGGTTGTGGAGCGAGGACCACAGCAGCTATGCACAGGGTCGCCAAGCGAGCAATTGTCGTGTGCAAGCCCATAGGTTGGAATCCCATGCTTAGTAGGCTACGGCCACTGCCCCGAAGCGCACTACCCGGCCTCGGTCGGTGTTGGCCCCAATGCGCGCCAGATACACGCCTGGCGCTACGAGTTGATTGGCCTCGTCGCGGCCGTCCCATTGCAGCGAGTGATGCCCGGCACCCTGCACTCCACCCGATAGGCTCCGCACCCGCTGGCCGGCCAAAGTCAGCAACTCGACGTCCACTTCGACCACATCTAGCACGCTGAATAAGGTGTATTCAATGGCCACTTGGTCGTTGATGGCGTCGCCTTGGGGAGTGAAGACTGGGGGTGTGATCTCGACGTCGGACAGCACGGACTCGAGAGAACCGGAACTGACCAATACCCGCAACTGGTCGGTGCCCAATTCGTCGCTGGCGTCGCCACCTTCCACGCTTTGGGGCAGCGAGTCGCCCTGCCGCGCAAAGACCTCGGCGCGCAACTGGTCAGACGCACCGTACACGGTCGTTTCTAGGCGCAAGCGAAGCTCGTCGTTGGTGTCCGGCCCGATCATCTGCGGCAAATAAACCGCCAATTCGCTCCCTTCGACGACGATGCTGTCTGGCTCCACAGTCGCCAGCGGATCGCCCATTTTCAGCCCTAACACCCGGCCCGTAGAAGGCAGGCCCAGCCGCACCGCGTCAAATCCCTGCTGACCGGCGTCGGAAAACTCGGCGCGCAAGTCGAGAATGAATTCGGTCAGTGTGCCCGCGGGTACTTGCGGTACTTTGCCGTCGGGGCGCAAGTGGTCAACCGCAGCGACCTCGCCTACGATCCGGTCGGCCAAAAGCGAGGAAGTTTCGATGGTGATCCAATCGAGGCGGGCGAACTCCCACAAGGTTTCGGTCTCTAACTGGATTTGTAGCTGAATATAGCGACCCTTAGGCACGCGGGGCCGCTGTCCTGAAACTCGGATCGGCGGCGACCAGAAGCTCCAGTTATTGATGTCGTCGGCGATGACGCCCTGCCAACCTACGGCCGGTGGATCCCACGGCCACACGCGCGGCTTGAGCTTGGCATAGACGTCCTTTGCTACTTCCACGGGCTGGGCCAAGTCGTTGTACGAATGATAGGCGATGGGACCGTCGTCTAGCCCAGTCTTGATTTCAATGTTGACTCCGGCCTTGGCGTCGGGAGCTTCGGCCAATTGATCCCCGTCGCGTCGCCAGGTACTCAAGCCGAAGTTCACCTCACCTATATTGACTATATCGCCCATGTCGATCACCTGCGATAGCCAGCGCGCCCGGGGGACAAAACCGCGTCCATAGACCTCTAGCTCGGCCAGCGCGTAGCGCGTGAATTTCGGCGGGGCATCTGGGAGCACTCGCATGCGGAAAAAGCGCAGATACTGGAGCGGAAAGTCGATCTCGATAACGGCGTCGAAGTTCTGGTCCACCTTGGCCAACAGTTTATCCAGCGGCAGGTAGTATTGCGTTTCCTGCGTGCCGGCGACACCCGTGCGAAATTGCGGAGGTAGTTGGCTTTCGACAGCGACCTTGTCGTTGCTGGCCGTCAGCTCGTAGGCTTCGAATTTGTAGTTGGGTCGGTACGGCTCTTGGAAGAAGGGGTCGTTGCCCTCCGGCGGCACCAATTTGAAGTGATCGGCGGGAATCTGCATGCCCATATCGAGCGTGTAAAACTCGCCCCAGATACCCCCTAGTCCGCCACTGCCCTGAAAATCGCGACCTTCGTAAAAAGTGTTGAGATCCCCGTCGATGAATTCCATAGGGTTAGAGACGTGCCCGGGCCGAGAGACATCGCCGATTGCCCGCCAGACGCGGGGCATCCCCTCTTGATAGTTGATGTCGATCGGCTGCCGATAGCGCGTCCAGTGGCGTAGCTGGGTCACCACATTGACGTCGGGTTTGAGTTCCAGCGGTTGGATCGCGCCCGGGGTCGTGGTGTTATCGACCATCAGATTGGTCAGGGTCTGCTCTTCCCAATCGAGGCCATCTGTGCCGCCGAGGTGGAATTGCGACACTTGTGCTCCAGCCGTGCAGACTTGGACTATAGCCATGTACGCCGCTGCCAAACAGAGCTTGGATTTCATACCGGCCATCTCCTGAAAGCAGGAAATCTTACGGCGAATATAATGCAAAATAGCAGGTGCCTGTCAAACACTAAAATCAACCCCAGAATATCACGTTCCAAGTCATGCCGGTAAAATGATCAACGATCAGATAAAAACCACCGGGCGTGAAATAGCCGAGAATCATTCCCATGAAAAAGGGCCGCGTCTTCAGATAGAGCCGCACGCCCCCGTATTTGAGTACGAGGACTTTGATTCCCCAAGCGATGAACATATTGAACCACAAGTGGTCCATGATCCAGATCGGCCCGATTACGTAGCCCAGCGGATGCAGCGGCCACCACACGTAGAGCCAGCGTGCGACCATCAATCCGCTCATAATCGCCGCGCCAATCCCCATATTGACCCAGCCCCAGCCGTAGAAATCGGTCGGCGTGCGGATGACTTTCTCCATATAATTGTAGTTGCCACCGCTCCAGATCCACAGGTTGATCGCTCCGTACTTATGGCTGAGCAGCATCACCATCCACACGGCCGCGGCTACGGCCACGACCAGCGCTAGGACGATGATCCAAAAGAGCGGTCGGCGGTTGCGTCCCAACTCCTCGCCCAGCCGCAGACTGTTGGCACAGGAGACCATGACGAAATTGCGCCCGGTGGTCCACAAGAAGGTCGTCGCCAGAACGACTAGACCCTGGGCACCGATGAACGACGAACCCACCGCAGACACCAAAATCCCCGCTGGTACTACCGGCGGCGAGCCGTCCGAAAGCCCGCCCTCGGCCACTACTCGCGAATAGCCAAAGATGATGACGACGCCCAAGAAGAGAATGGCCAGCCCGAAAATCAGCGGCAGTCCGGCCAGCCACAGCCAACCTACGATCACCAGACAAGAGATCGTCAGCACAATCAGGGCAGCGCGGTAGGAGAGGATTTCGTCGCTGTCGTCAATGCTATCGTCGCCTTTGAACGCCTTGCGCCACACGCCTTTTAGATGCTTGCGCGCCGTCCAGATACCGCCCAAAAAGAGCACGAGGATCGCGCCCATCGACTGGTAGGCCAAAAAGGGATCGCGCACTGCGTGGCCGGCTCCTCCGGTCTCGCTGCTGACCACGCCGAGAATGCCAAAAATGCCGCGCACCGCAAAAGAGAGCAGGTTGAAAAACCACAGGCTGAAGGCGATATCGGTCTTGAGAAAGTAGAAAAAGCCGATGATGTTGAAGCGCAGCGCGACGTACAGGTCGGCCGTGC
Organism: Gemmatimonadota bacterium; assembly: GCA_009840005.1. Next base: position 35,842 of record VXOR01000063.1, on the reverse strand, counting down.
GGCGGAAAACCTGCACCTCCATGCGGACGGGATCGACGTTTTGGGCGATGGGGATGGTTTCGGGAAAGTAGTTGTACAGCCCGTGCAGCGTACCCCACAGCGCGGGGATGGCAAAACCAGCCCACATGACGGGATTTTTGAAAAAAGGGCTTAGTTTTTGGTCGTCTTCGCCCTCCTCGGTCATGGCCAGTGGCACCTGCATCAGCGGATAGATCAGCCGCTCGTGCTCGATCCACTGTTTGCGCAGAATCGCCATGAAGGAAATCATCATCAGGAAGAGGGCGCAGATAAAGGGCGTCCACACCCCGATGACGCTACGCCATACTTCCCAAGGAATCGGTTCGTCCCTTCTACTGCCCTCGTAAAATTTGCGTGCGGTTTCCAGATCGTGGACCATCAGCCAGTCGGGGATATAGGGATGGATCAGTTCCCGCCATTCGTTTTCGGCCGTGGCGTAGTAGAAGGGATAGCTAATGGCACTGAGGAACTTGGCTACGAAGAGGGTTGGAATCGGCGAGGCCATCACCATCATAACATAGACGACTAGCAGTTCACGCCGATTGAGTCCCCAACTCGGGTGTATAAGTTTGAGCAGGGGATTGATAAAAAGGGTCAGTAGGAAGAGGAGGAACACCGCCCCGGGCATACTGGTACCCAGAGCCATAAAGGAACCGTGTAAATAGAGAGTGCCGTAGGCGGCTCCGGCCGACACGCTGAAGGCCCCGGCGCATCCGACTAGCACGGATTTGGCCGTAAAAGCCGGTACTGCGTCTGCCTCCTTGGGCGCGGTCTGCTCGGGTGTTGTCGACATTAGCTAGCGCGAGAGAATCAGCCGTGAAACCTGGCGACCAATTCGGCTGGTTTGCCATCTACCGTCGCCGGGTCCAGCGCCTGCGTGCCGAAGACCACGGGAAAGGTTTGGCCGGTGTGCCGGGAGCGGGTTTTGGAATCCATATAGGTTACGCTGAAAGCGCGGCGGGCCGACGTGGTGGAATTAGTCCCCGAACGATGCAGCAGGAAATTGTGCAGTAGAATGGCCTCCCCGGCCTCGGCTTCCAAGTCGATCACCGCCTCTGGGGGCGTGTATTGGGGCTCTTGCTCGGCGGGGAGAAAGTGCCGCTCGTTGATGATGCCGTGCTGGTTGCTGCCCGGCACGATCTGCATGCAGCCAGTGGCTGTGGTCGCGTCGTCGAGCGCCGTCCAGACGGTGACGATGGGATTGGTGTCGATGCCCCAGCCGACCCCCACGTCCTGATGCCAAGGCAACCCGCGGTGGAGTTCGGGCGGTTTGTTCATAAACATCGAGCGAAAGACCGAGACTTCCGCGCCGATGTAGCGACGGGCAATCTGGTGAAAGAGGGGGTTCTGGATATAGGCGAGGAAGAGGGGGTCTTGCTCTAGGTCGTCGATGCGCCGGTAAGCGAGGGTCTGCACCTCATTGCCCATGGTGCGGCGCACTTCGCCGTCCTCTTCGACGACTTGCAAGCGCATGTGCTCGTAGCGGACGCGGCCCAGCATGATGTCGTCGATGCGCTGCTGCAAGGCGGCCAATTCGTCCGGGGACAGGACATTGCCCAGTCTCACGTAGCCTTGATCCAAGAACAGCTCGTGATGTGCATCCTCAAAGGTGGAGAGGGCTTGCATGATGCGGTCTCCTTTTTTTGCGACGGGTATAATACAATACCTAGAGTGCACTCGTGCAACGCCGCTGCGATCAAGGCTCGTACACGATCAGGATCTGGTCGGCGGCGATGTCTTGTAAGTGCTGCACAGCGCCGCTGGGCCAGTGGATTTCCACCTCATCGACGCGGGTGCGGTCTCCCAACCCGAAAAAGGGGCGTAGCGCGCTTTGGCACATATAGCTCGATCCGGTACGCACCACATCCCACCGCACCCAGTCGCCGGCGGTGACGCGCACCGCGGCTCCGACGGAGTTACCGACCAACCGCAAGCTCAAATAGTGCTGGACATTGCCGCCATCGTTGCGCAAGAGCGCGGCTGGTTGATTGTTGTTGGCCACTGAGATGTCGAGATCGCCGTCGTTGTCGTAATCGCCCATAGCCGCACCGCGGCTCACTTGCTGCAACAGCAAGCCCGGTCCTGCCTGATTGCTCACGTCGGCAAAGCGTCCCTCCTGATTGCGGAAGAGTTGGTTTTGCTGCGCGTATGTCACCGCGTCGAATAGGTGGATGTTGTCGTCGAGGTGGCCGTTGGCGACAAACAGATCGCGGTTGCCGTCGTTGTCGTAGTCGATGAAGAGGGTGCCCCAGGCGAGGAACTGCAAGCTGGGAACCCCCAGCCCGGACTGAAAGGTCACGTCGGCGAAAAACCCGTTGCCGAGGTTGCGGTATAGGCTGTTGGTCTCCCACTGGTAGTTGGTGACGAAGAAGTCGAATCGGCCATCGCCGTCGTAGTCGCCCACGTCAACCCCCATGCCAGCCAGCGGCTTGCCGGCGTCGTTGTAAGCGACCCCGGCCAAAGCTCCGATCTCGGCAAAGCGGCCGCCGTCGTTGCGGTAGAGCAAGTTGGGGGTGCGGTCGCCGGCCGCGTACAGGTCGAGATCACCGTCTGCGTCGTAGTCGATGAAAAAGGCTCCTAATTCCTTGGCGGCATCCGGTAGCATTCCGGCTTCCTCGGTGACATCGGCAAAGGTGGCGTCGCCTTCGTTGCGATAAAAGACGTCGCGCTGTGGCTCGAAAGCCTCCGGCCCACAGTACACTGCAATCCCGGAGCGGAGGCAGGGCTCGTGTATCTCGGGACGGAACTTGGCGTAATTGGCCACAAAGAAGTCCAAGTCGCCGTCTAAATCGTAGTCGGCAAAAGCCGCGCCCGTACTCATCGCCGGATTGACTAGGACAGGCCCGGCCACGCCAGCCGCGTCGGTTACATCGGCAAACCGGCTAGTGCCCTCGTTGCGGTAGAGGATATTGGGGCCGTACGCCGTGATGTACAAGTCCAAATCGCCATCTGAATCGTAGTCGGCCGCGGCACAGCCCAGCCCATAGCCCGAATTGGCTACGCCAGCTTGGTCGGTTGCATTGACGAACTGACCGGCGCTCGCGTTGCGGTAGAGCGCGCCCGGCCCGACGCTGTTGACGAAGTACAGGTCGAGCCACCCGTCGCCATCGTAGTCAAAAAAGGCCGTGCCCGAGCCCATGGTCTCCATTGGATACTTTTGTCCTTTGGCTCCGTTCTGATGGCGAAAGGCGATCCCAGCCTCGGCTGCCACCTCCACAAACTGCACCTCGGCGCGGCACAGCGCGACCCACAGGCACGCTAAAGCGGCTCCTAAGAAAACGCGCTGCGTCACGCGCGGTCGGCGTCAGCGGCTTCGCTGGCCCCGCGGCCGGCGGCCATGTTGCGGATCATCCTAACCACGTCGCCAAAGGCCTTGTAGGCGACGGCGATGACAATGCCGTAGAAGAGGACACTGGCGGCGATAAAGACGATTTGCCATAAGGCTTTCCAAGTTTCGACGTCCATTGTGCTACTCCATGTTGCTAAAGTCTAAGGGGCGCGGCGGGTGCGAGCGCTGGGTGAGCGAGGCGACGACCAGCATGGCAAGGCCGCCCAAGGCTAGGCTGGTAATTCCGACGAGGTTGGAGTTTTCGACCAGTGGCAACAAAAACTCGGGCACCAAGTGCTGGTTTTCGTTCATAATTAGGAAGTTGAGCGGTACCAGCGCGCCCAGTATCAGGGCGCAGTACGCGCCCGGGGTATTGGCCTTTTTCCAGTACAGCCCCAAGGCCACGGTGCCGACGCAGCCAGCGAAGTAGATGGTGCCGGTGACGTACATAAAGCGGAAGGCCGTCTCGGGAAGCTGGTAGAGTGCGCCGAACATGGCCAAGAAGGCGGCGAGGATGACGACGATGGCTCGGGTCCAGTAGATTTCGCGCTCGCTCGACAGCCCGCCCCAAGTGCCGTCGGCTTCGCGCTCGCCGCCCGACTTGGCGAGCATGGCCTTGATCGGCGAGACCACGTCGCGGACGATGACGCCGCTCCAGGCCAGCAGGTAGCTGTCGTGGGTGGACATGAAGGCCGCGAACATCCCGGCCATGAGCAGACCGGCGATGCCGATGGGCAGGATTTTGCCGAGCATCTCGGGCATGGCGTAGTGGGGGTCGAGCTCGGGGTTGCCAAAATAGGCCAGTGCCGCGATGCCCCAAAACATCGGCACCATCGCCCGGCCCATGACCGTGCCCGCGGCGATCCAGAACACGCGGCGGGCTACTTTGGGGTTTTCGGCACTCAGCGGCCGCATCATTTCGGGCTGCCAGACCACGCCGACCAAGCCGACGCAGAATAGAAATAAGATCATTGAGATACCGTAGCCAGGGTTGGCTATGGGGTCAAAGCCGACGTCGCCTTTGTGGACTTGCACGGCTTGGACGAGGTTGTCCCAGCCGAGTTGCGGGTGATTGAGAATGATGTACGTGCCGAAGAAAAATCCCAGTGACAGCAGCACGAACTGGGCGAAGTCGGTCAGCACTACGGAGACCATGCCGCCCATCAGCGTGTAGAAGACGACGATGAGCAACATGCCGATCATGACGTAGTTGACGTATTCCTTGTCGAGGCCAGTGAAACCGACGACGAACTTGCTGCCGAGGATGGGAAACAGTCCCATGTTGAGGGTGCCGGCGAGGGTGAGGATGATGCCACCGAGTAGGCGCACGCCGCGCGTGTACTTGAGTTCGTAGAACTCGGGCACGGTCATTACCTGCAAATGGCGCAGACGGCTGACGATGAAGCCCGTGCGGCCGATGATCAGGGTGGTGATTAGGGCCATGAGGCCAAAGACGAAGGGCACGAAGCCGTATTTAAAGCCCTCCTCGGCCATGTACATGACCGTTACTAGCCCGAGGCCGGTTGAGACCATAGTGGCGACGGCCATGTGGGTTTTGAGGCCGCGGCCAGCGACGAGGAAGTCGGAGATGCCCTTGATGGCACCTCGCGCCAACGTCCCAGCGACGATGGTGCCGCCGACATAGACGAAGACGATGGCGTAGTCGATCCAACTCAGGTGCATGTGTTCTCCTGTGGTGTTTTCAGTAATGAAAAAGCCGAACAGCCTGCCAATCTAACATTTTAGCGAGGGCATGTCACCTCGCGGGCGATTGACCCCCCAAGGGTCGGTTTATATACTTGCGCCGCGTTTCACCGCGTCGTTGGGCGTGAATATCAAACTACTACGAGGGGTATGAATATGTTGCTACGACTTAGGCGTCTGTCCCTGCTGTTGAGCGCAGTTTTGTTGTGGGCCAGTTGCGGGGGCGATGACTCGACGGTGGGACCGGACGGGTCGGACGGCGCAGGCCAACTTACCGAGGCTACCTTGGCACAGGTCAGCGAGGTCTTTGCGGTTAGTTGCGCCTTTTCGGGTTGCCACAGCGGTGGGGATCCCGCGGCCGGTTTGTCGCTGGAGGGCGATTTTGCCGCTCGCATCGTCGGCGTCGCCAGTGAGCAGAGGTCCGGTTTCCTGCTCGTCGACCCGGGCAATCCCAATAAGTCGTACCTGCTGCTGAAGGTGCGCGGCGACGACGAAATCATCAGCCAGCGAATGCCGCCGGGCAATCCGTTGCCCGCCGAGCAGGTGGAGATAATCCGTGCGTGGATCGCCAGCGGAGCAAAAGAGTAATGCCGGTCTTTTCTCCATCGTCTTTGACCGAGACTACCGCCTCCATTTTTGCCGCGGCTGGCATGCGCGCTGACGAGGCGCGCGTGGTCGCTGAATTGCTCGTCGAAGCCAATCTCGTCGGCCACGACTCGCACGGCGTCATCCGCATCCCCCAGTACTTGGGCCAAGTCGAAGCCGGTGGCATTGTGCCAGACGCCACCGTCGAAATCGTCCACGAGGCTCCGACGCTCGCCGTGCTCGATGCACATTGGGGCTTTGGGCAGGTGGCGATGAGTCTCGGCGTGGATATGGGTTTGGAGAAGGCACAGGCCACGGGTATGGCCGCTATCTCCGTCCGCCAAGCCAATCACATTGGCCGCCTCGGCAGCTACGTGGAGCGCATTGCCGAGGATACGGCTATTGCTCTGATGTTTGTCAACGGCGCGCCGGTCTGCCGCATGGCCCCGTGGGGCGGGCGCGAAGCCCGGCACGGCACCAATCCAATCGCCATGGCATTCCCGTCGCGTAGCGGTCCGCCGGTCGTCCTCGACATGACTACGTCGGCGGTGGCCGAGGGCAAGGTTCGGGTGCAGCGCAATCGCGGGGCCGAGGTGCCCGACGGCTGGCTGCTCGACGCCGAGGGCCAGCCGACTAACGATCCCAACACTCTGTACGCTGATCCGCCCGGCACCATCTTGCCCTTGGGCGGTAGCCTTGGGCACAAGGGCTACGGCCTCAACGTGGCGGTTGATCTGTTGGCCGGTGCGTTGGCCGGAGCTGGCTGCATCGGCCAAGATCGGCGCTTCCGCAACGGGGCATTGCTGTTGGTGCTCGACATAGAAAAGCTGGTGGGATTAGACGCCTATTTCGCCGAGGCCGACACGTACATCGATTTTGTCAAATCTGCGGCTACGGCACCGGGCGTCGAGGCGATCTTGATGCCCGGGGACAGCGAGCGGGCGATGGCGGAGAAGCGGAAGGTGGAGGGGATCTTTATAGAGGACGAGACGTGGGCGCAGATTGTGGCGAGTGTGGCGCAGGTGGGGGTTGAGGTGCGTGATGAGGGGTGAGGAGGAATCATATTATCACTCCTGCCTGAGCTGGTCCAGCAAGCGGCCCAGTTGTCCCACCAAGTAAAGCGGCAGCGAGAGCAAGGTCATTTCCACGCTCTGCTGCGTTCCGCTCACTTGGTGCCGGATGGGCTGGACGGTGGGCGGATTGAGGTCGAAGCGCACCGCGAGGCTCGTCCCTTTGGCCAAGGCGAACTGATGCAGCGAGCGCAGGGTACCGCTGGTGCCGGCTTTGACTTCGACCGGCACGATCCAGGCCCCCCGGGCAATCGCATAGTCAACTTCGGCGTTGGCGCTTTTCCCTTCCCGCAGCCAATAGTTCAGACGGGGCGTTTCCCGACCCTCTGCCAAGTAGAGTAGGTGTTGCCCGACGAACTGTTCAGCCAAGGCTCCTTCATTGACCAGTCGGCGGTCGTCCAAGTCCTTCAGAGCCAGCCAGTCTAGGCCGCACAGACGATTCATCAGGCCGATGTCCAAAAAGAGGAGTTTGTAGGTCTTCCAATCGACCTCGGCGTGGAGGGGCACCCCGGAACAGGCACTGTGGAAGACGGGTGAAATGACTCGGGCCTTGGCCAGCAAGTCAATGGCGACCCGCAGTTCGCGGGCGGTCTCCTCGCGGTCGATCTGGGTGTATTTGATTTTGCGACCCACGGCGCGGGGAACGTAGTTGAAGACGCGCTGCAAGCGCAGCCGGACTCGGGCGGAGGCGTACTTGGCAAAATCGTCTTGGTAGGTATCGACAATGGACTGATGCACGGGTGTCACGTCGGCAAAGTGGCGGGTGGCGCTATACGCGGCTACGGCTTCGGGCATACCGCCCACCAGCAAGTATTCCCGCTGATAAGCCGACAAGCGGGTGTGGACGGTATGGGGCAGGGGTTGCTCAGGGGTGTAGTCTTGCAGATAGGCCAAGAGGGGCGGGTCCAGTTCGGCGAGAAATTCTTCAAAGCTCATCGGGCCTAGATGGAAGTATTGAATGCGCCCTACCGGCATGGTAAAGGCGTGTTGCGAGAGGACGAATTCGAGCAGGGAGCCAGCGGCGATAACCGGCAGCTCGGGGTGGTCTTCGAAGAAATAGCGCAGGGCGGGCAGGGCGTGAGGAGTAGCTTGGATTTCGTCGAGGAAGAGTATGCTGCTTGGTGCTAACAGCGGTTGGCCCAGCAGCCCTTCGAGTTCCCGGCGGATGCGCGTCAGGTCCAAGGTCTGGAAGATGGGTTCCAAGTCTGGATGGCGCTCGAGGTTGATTTCGTTGAGGTGCAGGCGATGGGACTGGGCGAATTGCCGCACTAGGGTGGATTTGCCCACTTGGCGAGCGCCGCGGATGACCAACGGTTTTCGCTGTGGAGCGGCAAACCATTGGGCCAGAGCGCGTTCAGCCGATCTGTACATGATGAATAAAAATGCCCCCTTTTTCGTACGTATAATGTACAAAAAAGGGGGCATTTTACAATACTACCCCGGCAGTTGGAATCGCTTATATGCGATAGCGGTCCCTTTGGCGTCAGGCCCGATTAAGACCCCCTTGGCACGATAATTGCCAAGGGGACTATACGGCTACGGCGACGGCCCAGACGGCGACGGCCCAGACGGCGGCGAGGGCGGCGAGGGTGATGGCGATGGCGGTGGCCCAGACGGCGGCGAGGGCGGCGAGGGTGATGGCGATGGCGGTGGCCCAGGCGGCGGCGAGGGTGATGGCTGTGGCGACGGCGGCGGCGGCGGCGGTGGCCCAGGCGGCGGCGAGGGTGGCGAGGGAACAATACTCCTTCGGGGTTCTTCAAACATGCTCGTACCCCTTTTTCATAATATCCCTCATTTGAGCGGCCTTTTCATTAATGCGCTTGTTTTCAGGTATATCGTATGTGGAGAACCACTTTTCAAGGGCCTGCCTTTCTGCTACGAGCGCGAGGTACTTTTCGTTCATTTCATCCAAAGCGTCTGAAGTTGGGAGGTTATATTGACTTTCGATCTCCCGCCACAACTTTTTCCACTGGCTACGAAACGAACTGAATTGAGCTATACAAATACTCATAGCTGCAATCTTCTTTTCAAAGCCTAAGATGGCATCGAGGACTACTACAATAGCGAGCAAAGCACCCGCAGTGGCACATGCCCATGGCGGGAATGAGGTTATAAAGGCTAGAAGCGAGACTACATTCCCTAGGCCAAACAAGAGGATAAAGCCTTTTAATGAGTAAGACATCGCGATATATCTTTTAGAAAGAGCACTAAAGTATGAGACAACCCGTTCGGCATCCATCAACTCGTCCCAGACCGCATTTCTTAGCCTAAGAATGTCCATATCGTATCCTCCTGAATATGAGATTAGGGTTGGGAAGTGCGACGATCTATTTCATGCTAAAACCCTACCAGCACAATAAGCCGAGGAGAGGGTATCTGCACCCTCAGAAGCCTCGTCTCAATATCGTTTTCCACGTTTCGCCTTATTCGGGTTGTTCTTTTTTCGCATGAGTGGCGACCTCCCTCAATCAGACGGCTAGAACGTATAGGTTCAGCCCTGCCAAGTCAACCTGTAAAACCCCTATTTCAAAGTGAAATTTTATTATATAAGTCATTGTTTTTAGTTATATTATGATTCATGAATCAACTGCCTCTAAACAAGCACCTACCGTACCCAACATGCTGGTGGAATGCTCGTCGATGCGAGCTATCATCCGCGTCGTGGATGTCTCCATCAACAACCAAGCTGATTATAGCCTACGAGGTGGGAGATCGGTCAGTAGATACGGGCTTAGAATTGAAAAGTTGCAGGCCAAAGTGGGTGAATTGACCATGGCCAACGATTTGCTGGAGCACAAAATTGAGCACCTAGAGCGTGGGCGGTCTTTACCAGCGAGGCGGTCGAAGCCATGAGTGGAGCCTGCTTGATCGCCACCCACAAGCGCTATGGGTTCCAACGGGTCTGTCGGATGTGGCGCGTACCCCGTTCGAGCCTGTACGCCCAGCGCCAAACGGCAGCGACTCGGGCGGTTGGCTGTCCGACGAAACCGGGGCCGATGGGGCCATGTTCGGATCCGGTGTTGGTCGATCATATCCGCCGGGTGCTGGCGGCTTCGCCTTTTCATGGCTAAGGCGACCGCAAGGTGGGGGCTCGCCTGCGCTTGCAAGGCCTCCGCACATCCAAAGAGCGGGTGCGGCGGCTGATGCGCCAACACGGGTTGCAGGCCCCGCAGCGGCGGGAGCCTCCCCCCGACCGGGGGGGGCACGACGGGACGATTATCACCGAGCAGCCCGACCGGATGTGGGGCACCGATGCCACGACGACGATGACCCGGCAGGAAGGCCCCGCCTATGTCTTCGTCAGTGTCGATCACTGCACCTTTGAATGCATCGGGCTGCATGCGGCAGCGCACGGCCATCGCTTCGAAGCCTTAGAACCGATCCGGCAAGGCGTCCGCCAACACATGGGCGGCTATGCGGCCAAGCAGGCGGCGGGGCTGACCGGACGGCACGATCATGGCTCGGTTTATCTTTCGGATGATTTCCAAAAAGAATTGGATTTTCTCGGCATCGAATCGTCGCCCTCCTTCGTGCGACAGCCCCAAGGCAATGGATGCGTCGAACGCTTTATCGGTCTGCTCAAGGAGAATCTTTTATGGGTGCATACCTTTGCCACCGTTGAAGAGCTGCGCCGCGCCCTGATTGAATTCAAGCAGCGCTACAATCAGCAGTGGCTCCTGCAACGCCACAACTATAAAACCCCAGCCCAAGTACGACACGAAAAACGCCGCGCCCAATACGAGGAGGAGGCCGGATGAAAACCAAAACAGTGTCCAATAACTCTAGGGCTTTACAGCAATATAGAGCAACTCCGGTGCTTTTTCTATTCATACCTGTCGGTTTCAAGTAAATGTACCTGAATAACTTAACAGTTTCTTAAGATTGGCGAGTTGGGCGGGCATGTGTGCCGACGTACCAGCTATACGCTCCCACTAGTCATTCCCGCCAAAGCGGGAATCCAACCAGCAAATTTCTAGCAGCGCGAGCTAGCTCGTCGTCGACCCTCAAAACACAATACTCGACACCGCTTTCGAAATCAGCGCCAGCGCGATGGAAGACATGCCGACCAATCCCATTCCGCACGAATAGCCCGCCAAGAGAATCGGCGCGTACGCTCGCCAGTGCGCTTCGCCAAAGCGCTTCTGCAAGTGATAGCGGCCCAGCAGAGCGCCGATGAAGTTGGGCAGCAGAAAGTGCGGCCACGCGCCCACGCCGCCGATGAATCCGTAGAACAAGGCGACCGGCCAGCGCAAGAGCGCTAGCCCGCCCAAAATCCCCGCGCTGCCCAACGCACCCGTGAGCACGTATTCCCAGCGAATGATGGTCCTAATCAGTTCGTTGCCTCCCTCGGCAAGCGTTGACTTGGCCCAGAACGCCTGCATGGTGGCGTGGAAGGGCCAAAACTTCTGCACGTAGGGATAGGCCGATGAGGGAATCGGCCCGAGTTTCCAGATGAAAGACCAGAATATAAACGAGCAGACGAACATGATTAGCAAAGTCACGCCGGCCAGCTTGACAATGCTGCCGAAGTGAGTGCGGGTCAGTTCTAGTTGCTTGAAGGCCGCGGCTTCGTAGCCCCACTGGAAGAGCGGGATTGGCGCGAACCACACGGCCGCGCCCTGATAGCCCGACAGGTAAAAGGAGCCTTCGCGTAGATAGGGGAAGGACGCCCCTTGTGGCGAGCCGGTCAGGCCGATCATGCGCGCGCCGATGTACGAGTAAATCGGCGTCCACACAAAGCCGAAAAACGCGCTGATCCACCAGGGAAATTCCGGCACCAAATACCACACCAAGACCACAAAGCCGAGCGTGCTGATTGCCCAGATGCCCAAGGCGAGGGGGATGGGGATGTCGCCGCGTCCTTTGGGTAGCCCGCCGTCGTCGCCCTCGCGCTTAACCCCGCGCAAAGTCCACAGGGTCTTGCCCACCATGGCAAAACCCATCACGGCCACGAGGACTGCGCCGCCAATGGAGAAGCTGAGCCAGAAGTCGAAGGAATTGGCGATCTGCGTTGGGATCGCCGACATGCCCGGCTCCCAGGTGTGCAGCACATCGTATGCGTAGAGCACTGGGTTGACGAGGATGTTGACGAGAAAGGCCGCGGCAAAGGAGCCGACCACGATCCAAAAGGGCAGGACAAAGCCGACCATGACGTGCCCGAGGTCCGTGCCAATGCCCATGATGCTGGCCGGTAGCATTTCCTTGAGGGAGACGGTCAGGTCGATGAACGGAATCGGCAGGATCGTCACGGTTTCGGTGAAGAAAATGCCCGAGATTGTGGGGATGACCACGTAGAATAGTCCCCAGATAATGCCGATAAAGGCCCCGACGCTAAAGACCTCCCAGCGCCAGCCTTGGCTCGGCCCCGAACTCTCGGCGAGGGCGGTCGCGCCGCCGGCCTGCACTGCGGCCAGTGGGTACGGCAGGCGCTCGATGTCGTTGGTGATGCGGAAGAGCACGTAGCCCAAGGACAGGCTGTTGACCTTCTGCATTATAATGACGGTCAGCAGCAGGGCGATGGGCTTGAACCAAGCGGGATGCAAAAAGGAGCGCCCCTCTAGGGCCGGCGAGCCGCGCGGCGGCACCACCCAATCGGGGATGTGCTGATGCAAGCCGTCGGCTTGGGGCGATTGGATCAAGTACTGGTCCCAGATCAGCCCGCCAAAAGGCCCGCCGAACAGTTCGGCTCCCGTGCCCAACTTGCCGCCCATCATGACTAGGCCGCCAGCCACCCAGTAGAGAATGATCACCTCTTGGGTGCGCAGGCGGGCAAAGGAGCGCTTGGCGATCTCGATGAAGAGGATGAGCGTCACCCACTCGGCACCGCCGGCCATGCTCTGGCCGGTCACCAACCCCAAGTAGATGGCTCCGGGCAGCATGATGAAGCCGACGAAGAGCGCGGCCCACAGAGTCTTGAGGTTGAAGCCCGGTTCAAATTGGAGGTCCGAGGGAATCAGCTCGGGTGATTTTTTGTCGTCTTGAGCCATGCGCTAGTTTCCGTACAGCGGGTGCCCTTGCCCGGGGAACCAGATCATATCGATGCAAAAGGACAGGCCAATCGCAGTGAAGTATCCAAGGATGAGGCCGATGAAAAAGGGCTGGGCGCGGTGGTAGAGGCCGATGCCGCCCGAGCGCATGATGGCCCATTTGGCCAGCCAGGAGACGAAGATCGAAAAGACGATAATGGTCATGGGATAGGAACAGATGCCGACCGGCATGCCGATCGGGTGCAGGGGCCACCACGAGAAGCGATAGCGCATAAAGGTCAGCAGTCCCATCGCGCCCGCGCCGCTGACGAGGTGGCCCAACCGCGTCCAATCCGGGGCCTTGAGGTCGATTTTGCGCAGGCTTTCCACATAGGGCACTTGCGAACCCGTGCCGAAGATCCAACCGCCGTAGTTGTACGCACCAAAAGAGTAGCCCATGTAGAGTGCAAAGGCCATGGAGACGACGAGAGCCACCAGAGCCGAGAGGAGGATGAAAAAGCTCAGATAGCGGCGGCTTCGACCTGAGCTCAGCCGAAGGTTGCCGCGAATGTAGCCGGACACTTTGGCGCTGTTGGCCGCGGCGACCATGAAGAAACCCTTGAGCTCGTGGTGCCAGCCGTAGGACAGCCCCATGGCGATGTTGCTCTGCGCGGTAGCGTGCGGTCCGAGCGCGTAGCCGACAAAGGTCTGGCCGACTAGCGGGGCGCGGCTGAAGAGCAAGCCGCCCTCCATGATAATGCGCGTAATGCCGACGTAGAGGACCAAGGTGGCCAAGATGAAGAGCGCGACCGTGGGCGGATTCATGCCGGCCCGCCACATCCAGAAGGCGATGTAGAGCAGGGCTAGCCCGCCGCCAAAGACGATCATCCGGTAGGACATTAGCTCGTCGGTGTCGTCGATGTCCGCATCGTTGTGCACGGCCTTGCGCCAGATTGCGCCGAGATGTCCACGCGCCATCCACAGCAGGCCGACGACGAGGGCGATCAGGGCACCGAACGACTGCCAGCCGATGCCGGGATGCCCGAGGGTGTACACGTCGCGGCCGGCGATGGTGTAGCCAAAGCGGTTGAACAGGCCCTGTTGCAGCATGGTCAGCACGGTGAAAAACCACATGCTGAACGACACATCGAGATTGACGAAGTACGTGAAGCCGACGATGGCCCAGTTGATGTTGGTGTTGATGGCGGGAAATTCGCGGCCAATGCGGATAGGGTCGGACAGATCGCGCGGGATGGGTGGAAAGGCCGGGGTAAAGTACGTGACCACGTTCCACATAACCATGCAGAAGGGCAGGGCAAAGCCGAACCAGAACGCCTTTTGCCGCACGAAGCTGGGCCAGTTAGAGCCTTGGGGTGGGGCGATGAGCTGTTGGGGCAATTCCATCAGGGCGAAGGGCAGGCGCTCGTACTCGACCCACTGTTTGCGCAGCGCTGCGACCATGCACTGGCATAAAAAGAAGATGGCCATCACCAAACTGGTCCACCAAAAAAGCGGCCCGATCCAAGCGCCCCAAGGAATGGATTCGCCCGCGGGTAGGCCGTTGTAGAACCACTTGAGGGCAATCGCGTCGTTGGGCACCAGCCACTCTTCGATGTACTGCACTACCTTGCTCTGCCATTGATTCTCGGGCGAGGCAAAGTACTGGGGGGCGGCGACGACCGCGATCATGTACGTGGAGGTGCCCCAGGTGGGGATTGAGGCCCCCACTAGTGACATCATAAAAATGAGACCGAGTTCGCTGGTGCCCAGTCCGCGCACTTTTAGCAGCGACTTGGCCGTGGCGTTGAGAAAGACCAAGCCGGTGAAGAGAAAGACCACGCTCAAGGGCAGATAGCTGATCGCCCACTGTGAGGACTTGAGGATGAACATGCTGTACGGGGCCCCGATGTTGATCAGGACCACGAGACCCAAGCCGATGAGGAAGGCGCGTGCGGTCATGGCTGCCCGGGGCTTCAAACCTCCATGGTGGCCACGTCGTATCGCCGAATGTGGCCGTCCCGGGTCACGAGAATCAGCCCTTCGGTTTGAGCTTGGGCAATCAGGAACCGATCAAATGGATCCCGGTGGTGCATCGGGAGGCTGCCGGCCTGCTCAGCGTGATGGAACGTCAGCGGAAGGTGGGTGAAGCGCCTTTCCTCAACCAACACCGACAGATTGTCTGGAGCGACCAAGCGACCCTTTGCCCGCTTGACCGCGATTTCCCACCCGGTGATGGCACTGACGAAGACGTCGTTGTGCGGATCGGCGATTGTGGCACGGGTATCTTCAGCCAGTTGCTCAACATCGGATAGGCACCACAAGAGGGTGTGGGTATCCAATAGTAGCCGCGACATTGCTAGCGCTTATCTGGAAAAATTTTCGCGTTCTCAATCAAGTCCATGAGTTCTTCATCAGGATCGTCAAAGTCTGGAGACATCCAGATCTTTCCCTCTAGCCCACCAAGCTGACGTTCCTCTAGGCGATCCCGATACGGTTCCAGCCGCAAATACGGCTCGCCGGCCTTGGCGATCACAACTTCTTCCCCCTCCCAAGCCAATTTGCCTAGGCGCGAAAGTTGCGATTTGGCCTCGTGCATGTTCACCTTCAGCATTATAGTTCCTCCGATAGCTAAGTTAAGCTAAGTCTATTTTTGTGGCGGGGCTGTGTCAAGCGACCTAGTGCGCGGACTTTGGCACTACACCACCTGCTGCCCAGCCCCGGCAAACGCCTTTTCCACCTCGGCCTGATAACCTTGGCGGATCCCCGGCGCTAGGGTGCGCCAGACGAGGAATCGCTTGCGCAGTACGTTGAGGAACTTGCGATTCATGCGCTGCCAAGAGGCCACGTCGCCGCTGAGGCGCTCGATGTGGGTCTCGATCTTGTAGATGTGGTGCTCGCCGGTGGGAGTCGCCTGCAAGCGCACCTGCTGGCTGATCCCTAAGTCGTAGGGTGCCAGCCAAGTGCGCATGGCAATGGCGTAGGACGGCTCCGGCCCGTCGGTGGTGACGGATAGCTCGACGTCGCGGGCGATGAAGTCGCCGATTGAGCCTTCGCCATACGCGGCGAAGACCGACTTGAGATACACGTACATGCTCGGCACCTCGGCCCCGCCGACCGTAAAGGGGAAGTCAAAGCGCCAGTGGTCGCCAGCGGGTGGGGGGAATTGCCATTGCCGCGTCACGTCAGGGACGGCCATGTTGGCCGCCATGCGCGCTGGATACAAGGTCGATAAATAGACCGTGCCGATGACTACTACCGTAGCCCACACCGCAGAGAGCGACGAGTAGTTGAGCGTCAGGCCGGCGAGCAGCTCGTATTGCAGCATGAACAGATGGGCGATTTGGCCCAAGGCGTAGCCGACCACCGCGCCAAAGGTGGCAAAGACCGTGGATTCAGCCAAAAACAGCAGGCCGATGTGGCTGGGGGCCAAGCCGACGACGCTGTAGATGCCGATTTCGCGCACGCGCTCATACACGGCCCCCATCATGGTATTGAGCACGATCAAGGCGGCGATGATTATCGGGACCAAAAGCTGGCCGGCCCCGCTTATTTCAGTGGAGCCGATCGAACTGTAGGCCACGACGCGGTCGCCTTGGCCGACGAATAGGGTCAGGGCCACCCGCGACATAAACGACTCCACGCGCTGGACGAACTCCGGGTCGTCTGCGTCCGCGGCAATGGCGATGGAGCGCAAGCGGCCATCCATGGCGCGGACGCGCTGATAGGGCAAGAAGAGGGTGTTGATTACTTCGAGGTGGTTAAAGGTTTCGACTGCGGTGGCGGCTAAGGCACGCGGATCTTCGGTACTCTCGCGGGTGATGAGGCCAGCGTCTTTGACCGTATCCACAGGCGTTAGGCGCTCGCCATCGAGATCGACGACTTCTTTCAGGGCCGCGCTGTCGAACAGGCCGATGACTTGGTACTCCTCGCCGTAGAGTGCAATGGAAGCTGTGCCTACGTCCTCGGGGCCAATGCCGACGAGCGCGGCTAGGCTGTCGGGCAAGATGACGGCCTTGTCGTCGCCCGCCGCAAAGAAGCGGCCAGCCGAGACGTGCGCGTCGAGGCCGGTGACCTCGGCTTCGGTCGGCTGTAGGCCCACCAAGCCGTGCGCGAAGCTGGCCGCGCCGGTCGCGGTGGCGGTAAAGTCGATAAAGGCCCGCTCGGATTCGACCGGCGACAAGTACCAGGCGCGTGGCACGACCAAGGCGCGGTCGCCGAACGCGCTCTGTACGTATTCCAAGATGGAATCCTGTAGGCCGCGCCAAGCGCGGTCGCGGATGAGGCCGCCCTCGTACAGAGGCGAGGTATCGCGCGGCAGGCGATAGAAGTCGAAGCTGGACTTGACCGAGGTAAAGGAATTGACGGTAAAGGTCAAAAAGGTCAGGGTCGCGGCTGTCAGCGCGGTGCGCAGGCGGCGCTTGCTCAAGTTGGAGATGCCCAACAGCACGGCCGCAAAACCCGCGGCGATCCGGCCCACGTCGGTCTCGTGTACGCCCGCGGCTGCGCCCTTGCGGCGTTGCAGAAGTGCCTTAAAGCGAGTGACGACGATGAAGACGACGAGGACGCCCAAGGCGAGGATGACAAACGCGAGGAAGATGATGTACGGCGAGGTGCTCAGCTTGAAGGCCGGATGGACGAAGCGCAGAATCAGAAATACGAGGACGAAGATGCCGACAAAGCCAGCAATTTGCCGCCGCACGTCCGGGAAGCCAAAGAAGAAGCGCTCGCAGAAGAAGGCAAAGGGCAACAGGAGCGCGAAGTAGAAAATCACCGCGCGGACCGCGTCGTTGGCAGTGGCCTTGATTTCCGGGTAGATGCGGGCCTCCAGCCCGAGGGCGCGGCGCACGGCGCGCTGGTAGCCGGTGTAATCGAAGGCCGCGAGTTTGTCGCCGGCTTCGAGCAGAGCCTCCCGCGCTTGCTCGTGCATGGCCTGTAGCTGTTCGAGGACGATGCCGTGGCGCACCATTTGTTTGATCCGCGCCTCGTCGATGATCCAGATGTCGCGGGCTGCCTGCAATGCCGGGTAGGGAATGAGGCCTTGTTCGACTGGGAAGCCCTCGCCCTGTGCCCGCTCAATGGTCGCCAGATCGACGTGGGCTGGATCGAGGTCGGCGAACAGAGCGGAGTCCGCATTGGTGAGCATGTAGCGCACGCCGGCGAGTGCGCTCTCGCCGCCAAACGCTCCCTCGCCCGCGAGAATTTTGACGCGGGTGCCCGGCTCGGCAAACACCACGCCAGCCTGCACCACCCGGTCCTGCGCTGCGCTCTGGTTTTCGATGTAGTTGAGGGAAAAAGAGCGCGGCGGAGCATCGTTGGTGCCGAGGACGTTGACGCGGTCCATGGCCGATAGATAGCGCGGATCAACCACTTCCAAGAAGCTCAGGGCGCGGCAGCGAAACAGGACCTGCAACATGCGGTTTTCCCACCAGCCATACGGCTGGGTGCCTGGATAGGTTTTGTCGCCCTCCTCGCCGAGATCAGGCGCGGAGACGATGCGCCCGTATGCGTCGAGTTCAAAGGCTTGGATCCGGTTGGCAAAGCGGTTGCGCACGATGTCGAACTTGAAGTAGCCGCTCTCGTCTCCGTGCGTGGCCATAAGGGTGCGCACGCCGGCCACGGAGTTGGGGCCGGGCTGGAGATAGGTGACGAGGGCGTTGGGCACTGGGGCCTTGGGCACGGCAAAATTCACGTCGCGGTCGAACCAGTAGATGTTGCCCTCTAGGCTGTGCCCCCAATCGCGCAAGGTTAGCTTGGTGTCGTTGAAAAAGTCTGGGTCGGAGGCAGCCTTGAGCAGCAGCCCGGCTATGGTACGGGTCTGTTCGGCGAGGTTGTCGAGCGCGACGAATTCGAGCCGGTCGAGGGGCGTATCGACGCGCTGGCGCAACTGGTTGGGCGTGACTAAAGAAAGCGCCTCCTTGCCCACGAAGGCTGCGGCCTCGCTGTCGAGGGCCAGCCGCACGGGCATGAAGTTTTTCCACACCCGCTTCTGCGGGGCAATGGCGTCTTGGTAGCGGGTCGAGTCGGCGAAAATCTCGCGGTTATAGCGGGCAAAGCGCGAAGCGTAGTGCGCCATCAGGTTCTTCTGATAGTCGTCGTTGCGCCAAGCCGAGTTGTAGAACGTGCCCATGGTGAAGCTGCCGACCCGGGGGCTGTGGCTGGCCAAATCGAGGCCGACGAAGAGGCGGAAGTCGATGCGCTCGGCCGGCGGGATCTGGTCGCGGAAATGCTCGCTTTTGCGCGCGTGGCGGTAGAGGAAATCGTTGACGCCGGCCAAGCCCTGAAAGTGCCCGGGAGTGGCCAAAAAGAGTACGGTGTAACGAGTGCCTTCGGCGACGAGTAAGCGCGCGATTTCGAGCAGCGCGGCCATGCCGGTTGCGTTCTCAGCCCCTGGGGCCAGCGCGGGGACGACCGAGATCGCGTCGTAGTGCGCTTGCAGGACGATGATTTGC
Organism: Gemmatimonadota bacterium; assembly: GCA_009840005.1. The sequence continues at coordinate 16,722 of VXOR01000063.1, read as the reverse complement.
TCGTCCCACTGCTGAATTTCGCGGCGCTGACCGCGTGGCATGTCCTCGGCCAGGCCGGGAAGGACGGCGAATATATTGCGCACTTGGACCTGCTCCCAGTCCATGCGCGCTTCGAGGTGCACTTGGGCGTCGCCGCTGCGCGCTTGCTGCCGCAGGATTTCCGCGTCTGCCGCTTCCACCCAAAAGCGCGGGATGTCCACAGGCACTTGGAGGAATTTTTCCGCGGCCTCGCTGCGCGTGACGCGGCCATCGTCGTACAGCAAGATAGCTTGCGCGCCCAAGGCTCGCGCTTCGACGTGGGCGTTGCCCGAGCCAAATCCCATCAGCGCGACACTACCCGCTAGTCGTTTTCCATCCATCTCGGCTAAGCTGCCCCGCCCCAAGTCTATGAGGTGCCCAGAGACGCCGCCCGGCGGCAGGGATGGCGAGCGCACGTGGTTGGGCCACAGCCCGTAGATGGGGATGGCTTCGTCCGAGCCGGCCAAGCGCAGTCGGCCGCCGCGATCTAGGGGGACGGAAAGGGGGAAAAATTCGCTAGTGACTTGGAGGCCGAGGCGGCGGAATTCTCCCTCGATATAGCGGGCTGCGTTGGTGGCTCCGGCATAGCCGGTGACGCGGGATGAGTCTGCGGTGAGGATGCGGAGGTGGTGCGCTAGGTCGGCGGCGTTTATTTGCGCGACGGCTTCGCGCAGCGAGGGCGCTTCGTCGGTCGGTGGTGCTTCGCGCAGTGGCTCCCAGCCAATGGCCCGTTCAATCCAGCGCGAAATGGTGGCTGGATCAAAGGCCGTAACCGATAGCAGAAAGAAGGCCGCGGTGGCGAATAGGAGGGATTTGGTCAGCATTGATGAAAGTGTGCCGGACACCAGACAGAAAAAGAGGCAGGCCGAGGAGCCTGCCCCTAGGCTATACAGCTTGATCGGCCCGGTTAATTGGCCGCCAACTTGTCGATGTTTTTGACCTTCTTAATGTCGCGCTTGAAGCGGAAGCTGAGATCGATGGTCTCTATGGGTTCGTTGCGGAAGTTGTAGCGCAACCCGAACTCGGGAATGTGGAAGGCGATTTCGGCGACATCATCGTGGATCTTGGAGAAGACCACATAGCCTTCGACCTCTTGCCCGGAGAAGCAAAACTCGTCGTCTGGGTACTTAGCTGCGGTGTAGATGTCGCCGCGCTCGTCGGAGCGCAATTTGCCCAAGCCGTTGTACGCGATCGGGAAGCGCCGGAAGTACTCTTCCACGTCGTAACCACCCCAAGGATAGTAGTGCCGCCCGTTTGCAGACTCCACAGTCACTGTCAGCGGGTCGAACTTGACTTTGGGGTATTCGTAGTTTTTGACCGTGATCCTGAAGACGGACAAGCGCTGCGGCGACTTGCCGGTGCGCGGATCAATCCAGTTGCCATAGGTGAACGGATTGGATGGCAGCTCGTCGGCCGGACCGCTGGCGTTGGTCGATTGGGCCGGGTACTGGCGATTGAGTTCCTCGTCGGTCATGGGCCGCACGGACACTTCGAGGCGGTTTTGCACGAAGGTTACTGTGCCGTCGTCGAGGATTTTCATGCTCGACCCTTGAATGCCGGTCTGCTGCTGGGCCGCCTCTAAGGGCTGGAAGCGTCCGGGGATTAGGTAGTGGCCGCAGCCCAACAAGAGGGCTACCGCGGCGAGGATGGAAATTTTTTTGTAAGCGTACATAGAACACTCCTCTCTGACGGACTTATAGCTCGACTGGGTTTGCAGCTTGTCTGCGTCGGGAGACAAACTCCCCAAATTGCCCTTCATCCACCGCGACGACCGCGGCGTATTTCTCGCGCAATTGCTCGATGTAGCGGTCGAACAGGGGCGCGGCTTGGGCGTCGCGCCAATCGCGTGCGACTTGCGCTTGCAGTTCTCGCCCGAGTGCGCCCGAACGGGCGTAGCGCTGTGCGTTGGCCTCGTAAAAGGCGCGCACCTGCGCGGGGTCGAGCTGGATATGCGCGTAAATTTCTCGCTCCCACAGGGCTTGGATCAGCTTCTTTGCGCCCACCTTGGCACGGCGCGGTTCCAACTCGGCGTCCAGGCCGTGCTTGCGCGCCTCCTGCGGCAGAATCTGGTCGGCGACAAAGACCCGCGTCACCTTGAACCCGAGGGCACTGACATCGGTTGGCTGCGAGCCGGCGTCTGCGCCGAGTCGAGCGAGAGCCTGCTGGTAGTCAGCTATGCTCCAGTCGCCCGCGCTACTGCTGACTAACCGCACTTCTGGTCGCGCCGCGCCTGTGGCGATCTGCCGCAACGCGGCCGTGTCTAACTGCACCGCGTACTGACTGGTCAATCTCTCTAGATAGGCCAAGTTCGCCTGTTGCTTCTTATGCCGAGTTAGGGCCGCTTCCACGAGCGAGCGGCAGTCTGCTAACGAGACTTCGCGTTCGGCAACAATGGTTATCACCAAATAGTGCCCGTTGGTTTCTACCAACTCAACGGTCCCCACTTCCTGTAGGAACAGGGCGGCCACGCGCGCATCGCCCGCGTTGAGCGCGTTGAGCCATCCGCTTTCGCTCCACTCCCCGGCCAACTCCACCCCCTCTTGAGCCTTTCTAAGAGCCTCCATAGCTGCAGCCCGATTGGATACTGGCAAGCGACGCAGGCGAATTTCGCGGGCCGCGCCCGATTCGGCGAAGAATTCCGCCAGCTCGATTTCCGCATAGGCCAACTGCTCGCCCATCTCGCGCACGAGCAATCCCTCGACTAGCTCCTTGCGCTCCCAAGCCGCCATTGCACCGGCGACCGCTTCATCTAGCCCTTGGGCGCGGGCTTCGAGCAGCAGGAGCTCCTTGTCGATGAGAGCCTGAAATTGGCGACGCCAGTCTGCGAGGGGCTGGACTTCGCTGCCAGCAGGTAGCTTTTCTAGGGCAGCGGCAAAATCCCGCTCGCTAATCTCGGCCTCGCCCACCCGGGCCAAGATCACCGACGCACTTTCTGGCGGCGCGTCGGCGCAGGCCCATAATCCCAAGGCTAGGAGAGCCACCTGCGGCTTTAGAAGCTCCATCCCCTTCTTTCGGCTGGCCGCCCGCCCAAACGTTCCTCTTCTTGCCCAGCATAGACCTCGATGAAGGCAATAGTATTGTTCACGTCTTGGTCGGCGAGGTTGACGAAGTTGATATCGTTGACCTGAAAGCCAACGTTGGATGTGATGCTGTACCCTAGATACTGCACCCGATTGGTGTACTGTACGGTGAATACTTTGCCGATGAAGTCGTCGATGTACTCGGGTGGTAGCGGATCTGGGATCGCCTCGGCATTGCGAAAAATTATGGCCTCCACTCCGACCTCGACGCGGCTTTTGGTCAGCACCGGAAACACCGCGGACAGAGAGAAAATTTCGCTTAATTCGTTGATCTCAAGCTGGACGGTGCGCGGTTGGGTGCGCTTGCGCCACATGTTTTTCCAGCGCGGGATCAAGGTGATGTTGCGCCCAATGGAAAACGGATAGTCCGCCTTGTTGATCACGCCGTAGAACGCGCTGTCGCGGAGGCGTTCGGCTGCTTCGTCGCGCTGCTTGAAGTGATCGAGGCGGAACTTGTTGACAAAGGTCAGGTTGCCGCGGGTGTACTTGTAGCCGACGAAGCTCTGGTTGACGATGGTGTTTTCGGTGATTAGAGGGTCGTCAAAAGGTTGCAAGCCGCCAATAGAGCCAGGGCGCTGCACCCATTGCAGCAGATTGTCGGCGATGTTGTCTTCGACGGACTTGAGCATGTGAAAGAACTCGAACTTGCCCGTTCTGGAGATATCGCGCACCGCGCTGAGCAACGCGTACACGGCTGTTGACCGCTCTTCGCCGGCGATCAGCCACTCGCGATTGCGGCCTACGGTGATATTGACTCCCGGGTAAACCTCGGCCCCCCCGTACGCGTTCCAGCCGCGATGCCCCTTGCGGTAGGGATAGTCGGCCTCGTCGTCGTTTTCAAAGCGATCTACTACGGTATTGTGGTTCATATCGACGCCGAAGAGGAAGTCGGGCGGGTCGATGTAGTGCCGCAAGAACGGCTCTTCGTAGTCCGGGGTGAGGTTGGAGTTTTCGTTGAAGTCCGAGAGTAGATCGTTGTTTTCGTCGAGGCCGGGGAAGACGGCGTTGTCGCCGCCGCCACCGCCAAAGCGCGGCCAATCGACGAGCTGGTCTTGATCGTCGTTGTCGTCGATGTACTCGAACCAGTTCTGCCGCTGGTTTTCGTAATCCACGACATCGTTTTGGTCGGTGATGTACCCGCGCGTGGTGTACCCATAATCCATGCTGAATACCTCGCCGTAGCCAAAGTAGCGGCCGGTGCGGCGCGTGGCGTTGACGAACCAAGCGTCGGCTGTGCGATCGCTCTTTTTGAGGTTGCTCAGCTTTTGGATGTTGATGTTGGGATAGCGCTGAAACTGGGTGTTGCGCGCGAATTCGCCGCGCACCTCTAGGCCCCATATATCTTCGACGGTCAAATCGACGCTGGCGATTTGGTTGGCCGAGGGGAGCCCGTAGTCAAAGCGGACGACGCGCTGGTTGGTATTGTCGCGCACATTGCCTTCGGAGCGAGTGACCGGCAAGAAGATGGGCTGGCCGTTGATGTTCGTCTGCAAGTTGGAGGTTATCTCTACTCGATAGTCGTTGGAGAGCACCATGGCAAAGCTGACCTTTTGCACCACTAGCGGGTCGGGCACGCGGTAGCGGAGGAGGATCGGCGCTTCTTCAAGGGCTTCGAGGAAGCCCTCGCGCTGGCGGCCGCCTTCAATAGTGGGATTGACGGAGGTCTCTTGGCCATCGACGATCATCTGCGACGAAAAGAACAAAGCGCCGGAGTCATCGCCGGGCGAATCGTCAGAGATGCGGATGACGATTTCAGTGACGTTGCCCGAGTTCTGACTGCTGGTCAGCAAGCCAGCGCGCGAGTTTTCCGCGAAATTGCTGCTCGCCGAACTGAAGTTCGTATTGACGTACGTGACCCCTAGACCCATGAAGTCGCCGACTTGGGCCGTGCCGCGCAGGCCGATAAAGTTGGTGAAGTCCGTATCTTGCACTCGGTTCCCCCCCTGTGCCAACCGCACCGGTTCATTGACGCGCGACAGCAGCACGGTGGCCTCGTACTTGTCGGACGCAAAGTCCCATTGGACGCCATTGAAACGCGAGCGGCTGAAGGTCAGCGGGGTCAGGGTCGTGCGGATTTGATCGCCGATAGTCAGAGCGGAGTAGTACTGGCCCTTGGAGTCGGCGGCCACGATAAGGTTCTGGAACCAAGAACTGAAGCGAGCGTCTTTGAAAACCGTGCTGCCGAAGGCCAGCGGCTGCTGCTGGCGCCACTCGTAGATGCGCCAGCCGCGGGTGATCCAGTTGCCGAAAATGTCGTACTGGCCCGTGCCCTCCAGCGAGGTGCGGACGTAGCGCTGATATGGTTCTTTGGAGTAGTTGGTGTACTTGTAGCCTCCCCAATGATAGATGTAGTAGAGGTCTTGGGGCACGTACCACTTGCGCAGGGTCGGGATCAGTGGGTCGAAGCCCTCGATCCTAACTTGCGAGGTGGCGCCGCGCTCGCGCCCCGGGGTCGCCGCTTGGACGCTAGACGCGGCAACGGCTAGGACCAGCAGGGCAATCCCCCAGAACATAACTTTGTGCATAACAACCCTCCCTTAGGCGTTCACTTGTGCTTGGCGCGCGGCTAGCCGCGCGGTGAAAAGATCGGTGGCCGAGATGGCCCGGCCCGTTAATACACTACGGCAATGCTCCGCATTTGCGTGGCGATGCCAGCGTCGGTAGCGGCTTTGAGGCGGAGCAAGTACATCCCCGGCGGCACCACGCCGCCGGCATCGCGGCCATCCCAACTAACTTGGTTGGGGCCGGAGCGATCGCGGGCTTGGTAGAGGCGATGCACCGGTCGGCCGCTCAAGTCGTACACGACGACCTCGACTTCGACCTCGTGGGTCGCCTTGAGCAGAATGTAGTCGAGGGTAATCTGGTCGTTGATGCCATCGCCATTGGGCGTGATTACCGCAGACGAGAACACAACGCCGGTAAAAAGCTCATCGTCGATGCGGGCACTGACGACGAGCGTGTTGTCGGCGGCTTCCTCGGCCGCATCGCCGAAAGCGACTCGCTGCGGAAACGCGTCGGATTGGCTGTCGGCGACCTCGCCGCGAAATTCCGTGCCAGAAACGGTCACCAAACTGGCGAAGCGCACGGCGACTTCTTGGCCGCTGCGGGTGATGCGTTGGTCGGGAAAGCTCACCTGCAAGCGACCCAAATCGGACTTCGTGGTGAAGTTGTCAATCTCGACGCCATCGACGCGCACGCCCGTGGCGTGGGCCGCAAACGGAGTGTGGATGATCACGGTGTCAAAGCCTCGGTTGCCGCTTGAGACGACCGAACGCAGGTGATAGGTAAATTCATTCTCCTGCCCGAGGGTCGCCGTGGCCGGGTTGATTTCGGCGATGACCGAATCGGCGAGGGACGGCACCGTGTAGTTAAAGACCACCGAGTCGATGACGGCTTTGTCGAGCAAGCTGTTCGACAGGAGCTTGAATTGGAACTGGAGGTAGCGTCGGTTGTCTGGCGAATTGATCGAGGTTTTGAGCAACTCGGCGTAGGGTGGGGACCACGCACTCCAGTCGCGGTCGTTTTCGAGGACGACGCCGGCGTACGACGGATCGAGCGTGCGGTCGAAATCCGCTAGGGCCACTTCCTCCAATTCCCCGGGAATGCCCGTCTGGCGGAAGTAGAGTGAGTCCGTGGCCACGAAGCCGGTTTTGGTACTGAACTGAGCTTGCGCGGCACCGTCGATGCGGCTGTACACATCGACCGGCCCGAAGTTGGCTGCCTCGCCGAGGTCAATCACTTGCGATATGTACTGGGCAAAGGGCGTGACGCCAACGCCAAACACTTCGAGGTCGCCCATCTGAAAGCCGCGTTCGCCCGTGCTGCGCAGTCTAAAAAAGCGCACCTTGGTTGGAGGGAAACTCAAATCCAACTCGGGCAGGCCGTGCGAGCGGTCTTGTGCTATGAGCGCGTACACGGGGTTGCCGCCGATGAAGTTGAGCGAATCGCCATCGTTGACGTAGAACTCGTAGCCGCGCAGTGAGCGCTCGGCGTCGTTGAGGACGCCGCGGCGAAAATAGAGGCGGTGAAGGACGAAGATGGCACCCATATCGACTTCGAGTTCAGCGCCGTTGGGGTTGGTGTACACGCGCCAACCCGTGGTGTGGGAGCCGTCGATGAGTTCGTTGATTATCTGATTGGAACGCGCCGCCGCCGTGGTCACTGAGGTGGTCGCGCTGCCGCCGAGTTCCTTGATGCGCGGCAGGATGTTTTCTTCGGGGTCGGCCTCCAGCGGCGAGAGGCCCCCATCGTCGGTGACTTCGAGTGCGTTAAAGATGAGCGAGTTGCTTTCCCACTCCAGTCCATTGCCGCCTATTTTGAGCCGTTCCGCGGCCGCGGCCGGAGTGCTGTATCCCATCGCTAGGCAGGCTAATGCGAGTGCAGCACGGGTCATCGCTGTTCCTTTTTGCTGTAAGGTGGCAAAAGCAGTCCCCTCAGTAGGCCACCGGCACGATCCGCTGTACCGTCTCAGTCTGGGAGTCGCCGGCAATCTCGATTTGCACTAGATAGGTACCTGGACTCACGAGCGCACCGGTGCCGTCGCGGCCATCCCAAGTGAAGCGGTAGCGCCGAGCCAGCCCATCGCCGCTGTCGAGGGCGCGCACTTTGCGGCCAGCCAAGTCGTAGATGTGGACCCTGATCGGCCGTGGCGTCACTAGCTTGAGCGCGTCAAATTCAATGGCCAGCTCGTCGCCGACCCCATCGCCATTGGGCGTCAATACGGGCGTCGAAAGGGCGAGGTTGGCCAGCAGGAGATCGTTGATCGGCAGTTGCACGGAGACAGATTCGCTCGGCACATCGGCTTTAGCGTCTCCTTGGTCAACGAGCTGGCGCACCTCAGTATCGAGGTTACTGTTGCCGAGGAAAAGGTCGAAGCGCGTCTGGTTTTGGTAAATGGTGCTGCTGAACGAAAGCTCAATCAGCTCCGAGCGACGAACCGTGGTCGGTAGATCAACGACAAACCCCTCGGCGATTGGAGTGACTGCGACCTCTACCGGCTCGTCTCCCAACGTTAGACTGGTGAAGTCAACGGGCACAGACGCGGTCATGGTCAGGCGATCAAAGCCCTGCGAGCGCCCGCCAAAAATCGGCAGGACAAAGTATGTAAAGTCCTTTTTGACACCCGGTTCAACTTGGCTGGGAAATACCTCGGCGCGGGTTTCGAGCGCAATGGGATTTTCCATATTCAAATGCAGGGCATTGATCGACGGTGCCGCGTTGGGGTCGGCGGAAATCAGGCGCAGGTCGAGTTGGGCATAGCGGCGTGGTGAGGGCGAGTTAAAGAGCGCGCCCGAAGTCACGTACGGATCGCTCCAGACGCTCCAGTCCGAGCCGACGGAGATCGTGGTTTCGGTCGGCCCGCGCAAACTCTTGGGTGTCTTGTTCCACTTCCGCTCGGTGATTTCTTTGCCCTTCTTGTCGAAGTAGTGAATGTTCTCGACGACTTCATTGCCGGTGCGGCTGCGAACCTCGATGCGCGTGTTAGGCGGCACGTCGGCGTCCCACTCGACCGAGGTCAGGGCCTTGGCTTGGCCGAGGTCGAGGATCGGCGAGGTTAGTTGCAACTCGGCGGGAAAGCCTTCGCCGTAGATCTGAAACTCGCTAATCAGAGCGAAGAGGCGGTAGGAGCCATGAGTGCCTGTGCGCTGGCCGCCGTGGCGGGAAGAGGGGAAATACTGCTTGATGTAGCGAATTTTCTGCAAGTCGAATTGGTGGTCGAAGTTGCGGATCGTCGTCTCGTTCAGCGGGCTATCGTCAACAAAGGCGATCTCGTGGAAATTCAGGGTGCCGTCCGGGGCGATCGAGCCGTCGGAAGCGAGGAGCTGATACCAAAAGAAGTTGGCGTAGCGGCTGCGCAGCCGCGATGGGGCACCGGCTGGCTCGCCGATGATGCGAATCTGGTCAATCCAGTAATGGGCTCCTAAATCGAAGATGATGCGATTGAAGATGTCGAAGCCGGTCTGGGTCTGGTGGTAAGTCTGCATGCCCCAGTTGGTGACAATATCGCCATCGACCATGTTCTCGCCGCCGGAGAGCACGGCTTGCAAGTCGGTGATGAGTTCGATGTTACCGCCGCGCTCAATAATTCCGAGGGAGACGTTGTCGCCGATGGTGGAAACCGAAATCTCGGCCAAGCCAGCATCCTCGGCAAACTTGGACAGTTCGATGCGAATGATGCGGATTAGGCCCGAGGATTCCTTGAACTCGCCGACGGGGCCATCAGCCAAGCCGCTGCCAATGTCGTCCGAGCCGGATGCGTCTAAGCCCAAGGTGCGCTGGCGGGGATCGAGGACAAGCTCGTGGCTCTCGTTGAAGCCAATGGCCTTGGAAAGACCATAGCCCAAGGTGCCTTCTACGGGCACTAGCGCGTTGGTAAAGAACTTTTCGCCGCTCGACAGCAGGATGGTGAAAAACTCAAAGGGCGGCGCAGACTGGTCGAAAGTGATGACGATTTCGGAGGAGGTCACCAAGCGGCCCAAGTCGAGCTCGATATAGGCGTTTTCAATGCCGTCGGCCGGGTCGGGCGACCAGCTAGTCGTCGGATTGCCATCCATGATGAGGCCAGCGTCGCGGGCGTTGCTACCGACGCTGCGGACGCCGCCGCCAAAGTGCTCGGCATTGCGCACGGCGTCGATGTTTTTGCGCACGGGCACGGGTTGGATGCGGCCGGTCGCTTGTAGTTCCACGGCATCGACTGGGTGCGTCCATTGTTGCCAAGCGGAGCGGGTGTCAAACGAAACGCGCTCGCCAAAGGCGAAACTGCTCAATGCTACAACGAGACCTAAGGCGCGAGTGATTGTCATAGCCATGCTCCCTTAGTGTGCTATAGTGGGATGGACATAGGCCGTGCGCTCAGTACGCTAGCCCCACTAGTAGGGACCGATCTTCAGAGCCAGTATCCGTATCAATGGAAAGCCGCAAGATGTAGAGTCCAGGTGGCACAATGGTACCGCTCTCATCCAAGCCGTCCCAAGTTACGTGCTGTGGCCCGTTGAGTGCGCCGCTTTTTTGCAAGTGCCGCACTGGGCGGCCCGCGAGATCGTACACAATTAGGTCGGCGGGCACTTGCGATAGCGCACGCAGCAAGATGTAGGACACCTGTAACTGGTCGTTGACCCCATCGCCGTTGGGGCTAAATATCGGCGGATCAGCCTGCAATTCGAGGACGAGTTCTTGGCGCAACGCGCCTTGGATGGAGAGGCGATCGGCTTGGGCTTCGGGGGTGGCGTCTCCGGCCACCACGTCTTGACCGAGTTCGCCAGTCTGGCTATCGAAAACCTTGGCGAAAAAAGTGGTGCCATAGACGGTCACCATGGCCTCGAAGCGGATGCGCAAAAGCTGGCCCGATTCGGTCACTCGGTCATCGGCTAGTTGGATGGCCAGCTTGCTCTCGTCCTGTGCGTCCTCCTCTGTAAAGGATACGGGGACCCCGTCTAGCTCGACGCTGTTGACCGTCGCCTTGAAAGGCGTGCGGATTTCCACGCGGTCGAACCCATCGTTGGCTGCGCCGAAAGTCGAGCGAATGTAGTAGGAGAAGGTATTACTCTCGCCGAGAGTAACCGTCGCTGGAGTGATTTCGGCCGTCAGTTCTTCGGCCAGTGTCGGGATCGAATAGTCAAAGGAGAACGAATCGACAAAGGCCGACTGGCGCGCATCCTCGGACGAAAACGACAGGCGGAACTGGACGTAGCGGCGGTTGCCCGGCGAGAGTAGATCGCCAAAGAAGTCCTCGTATGGTGCCGACCAAGGACTCCACTCGTCGATATTGTCGATGATCGCACCCTTGTCGGACGAGGTCAGATCGTCATACTCGTCGGCCGCCCCGGGTGAGCCTATTGGCAAGATGGGTTCTTCCTGCCGATCCTCGCCCTCAAAGACCTCGGTTTTGCGATAGTAAATTTTGGGATCGGGCACCGTGCCCGTGCGCGTCTGCAATACCACGTTAGTCAAAGGGTCGGAGCGGGTCTGGAGGCGAATTTGGCCAAAGTTCGCCGCCTCGCCGAGGTCGATGACTTCGGAGATATAACTGCCGGTGGGCGCGAAGCCATCGCCAAAGACCTCGACTTCCTCGATGATAAATTCTTGGCCCGAGCGGCTAATTAGGCGGAGGAAGCGCACGAATTGGAGAGGGATGCGAACGTCAATATCCGATTCGCTTTGTTCGAGATTTGCGCCGACTTGGTTGATAAAGGCAATCGGCAGATCTTCTCTCAGTTGCGCGGGGTTGCCATCGTGAACAAAAAGCTCATAGGCGCGGAGGAAGATGTCGGGGTTGCCCTGAAAGCGGATGCGGTTGATCGGCAAGATCGCGCCTAAGTCAATGAGCATGGAGGTGCCGTCAGGACGTCGCTCGCGCGTGACGCGCCAGAAGGTCTCAGTGTTGCCATCGGTGAGCAGGCCGGTCAAATCTTCGCGCGACTGCGGTGAGGAAATGTTGCCCCCCCGCCGCTTCAGGGTGAGAATTTCGACGGCATTGGTAGTCGAGTCCACCACGGCAGGGAGCAGAACCGATGCGTCGGTGGTGAGTCCGGTCAGTTCGCCGACATCGCTCCATGCAAAGCCAGAGCCTCCCGCGGTCCACACTTCCACGGCACCAGCCGTCCTAGCACCCAACAGAATGCAGATCAACAGCCTAAATTGCCACTTGAACATAGCGCGTGTCGCCTCTCGTTCCCATAGACAAAAACAAGGGGAGGGGAATCCATTCCCCTCCCCTTGTGAACTTACTTAAGACGAAGACTGCTACTAAAGTCTGTTTATAGCTCTTCGCCTACCAGCGACTTGATTTGGCCCCAAGAGCTTTCCTCAACCGCCGTGTCTACAGCTTCAATCGGCGTCAGGAAGATATCGGGCATGCCGCCGCTGTTCATAAACTGCTCGGCCATGCTGTACTGAGCTTGCCAGAAGAAACCGTTCTCGCAGCACTCCTCAGTGAGCGGATCGTTGCCGTTGGCGTTGAGACCTTCGTCGGCGTCGTCAACCGAGATCGACATGCCGATGGTCTGCTCGGCTGCGAGCGTCCACACCGTGCTGGCGTCCGGGCCGCCGCTGATCGAGATCGGGTCCATCAACTCGGCGCTGAACTCGTAGTAGTACTCTTGGCCTTGATTGACGTGACCGGCATCGACGAAGTCGGTGTGGGTCCACCAGAAGTTCAGGGCGTCCTGCTCGAAGTTACCCAGTGCGCCGTTATACATCTGAACGCGCGAGAACTGCTCGGAAAAGCTCAGGCACATCTGGTAGGCCGGCTGCAAGTCTTGGTCGTTGGGTGCCGAGTACGGGCCGCCGCCTTGGTTGTCGGGATCGAAATGCACTTCGCAGTTATCATCGCGGAAAGTGCAAGTGGGGTTCTTATCGACGATCAGGAAATCGTCGTGGACGTGAACCATGGCGTGAACGCGGTTGTTGGCATCGCTCCAGCCAATGATCAGGTCGATGAACAGGTCATCGGCATCGTCGGCACCGCCGGTCAGCGGGTTCATGTCTTCAATAGTGACCTCAAAGCTGCGATCAACCCAAGCCCAGTCGGAATTGTCGCCATCGATAGTGGGCAGGGCGTTGCTGGGGATACCCACGGCAAAAAAGAGCGGTACTTCAGCCGGCTCCTGCGCGAAGGCAGCACCAGCGACGAGCAACACCCCTAGGGTTAAAGCTAGGACTTTGCGCATTGTTGAATCCTCCTCAATAGTGATTCTGTATGTGAAAAGGGAAGAGAATAGGCCCGCCACAGGGTTTCAGCGGGCGGGATTACGAAGCTGCTTAAAAGTGCATCAATTGGTACTTCGTACCTCCTTTCCTCGGCGATTTTTCGGTAATTTTTTCCCATAATAGTTAGGTAAGCAAATAAATATGTGATTATCTGTCAAGATTTTTTATACCCGCGAATCTAGTAGGCTACGGAAATAAGCGCTTGAGTTTTCTCGTCGCCAGCGTCGCCCTCGACGAGCACTTCGAGTACGTACAGGCCTGGGGCCACGCGATCTCCGTGGCTGTCGCGGCCGTCCCAAATGAGCTTGCGATGGCCGGCGAGGCTGTCTTCGCCGCGGTCGTACACCGGGCGGCCGGCAAGGTCGTACAGGCGCAGTCGCAGGGGACGTGGCGCTAGCACATTGACCAGCGCGATCTCCAACGTCAGTTCGTCGTTGACCCCATCGTCGTTAGGGGTAATCGCCTTGGACGAAAAGGACATATTAGCGAGCAACTCCTGAGAAATCGGTAAGCTGACGATGTTGGTGCTGCTCTCGACCAAGTCGGTGGCGTCACCTGGATCCACGCGCTGCCGCACGCTCTCGTCTTGGCCGCTGTCCTGCAAAAAGACGTCAAAGCGCGTCGATTGCCGGAATACCGAGGATGCAAACTTCAGCTCAATGAGTTGGTCAGTGCGGATGCGGTTGGGCAGATGGACGAGGAAACCGCTTGCGGTGGTGTCGATCTGAACGTCGAGTGCGGTGCCGTTGTGCGCGACGCTGGTAAATTGCACCGGTGTGTCCGACTCGACGGCGAGGCGGTCGAATCCGCTGGCGTTTTCGGGCCGCAAGTAGTAGGTAAACTCCGTCAGTACTCCCGGTAGGGTCTGCTGAGGAGAAATTTCGCCGAGTACGCGGCCGGCGAGCGGTTGGGTAAAGTTAACGGCTAAGTGGTCGAGAGAAGCTCCCACAGTCGGCGAATCCGAGGTCATGCGCACGTCGATTTCGAGGTAGCGGCGCGGCGAGGGCGAGAGAAAAGCCTCGCCCGAAAAGCTGTAAATGCGGCTCCACGCACTCCAATCGCCGCCCGCGGTGAGGGTGGTGTCGATTGGGCCTTTGAAACTGGGGATGAGTTTGTTGTATTTTCGCTCGGTGACTTCCTTGCCGTTTTTGTCATAGTAGCTATAGGTTTCCAAAATCTCGTTGCCGGTACGAGTGCGAATTTCTATGCGCGTACCGGGCGGCTCGTCTCCGCCCCACTCCACGGAATTGAGGTTCTTGCCGGCCCCCAAGTCGATCAGGGGTGAGCGGAAATCAACCTCCGACGGGAAGCCCTCGCCGAAAATCTGAATCTCGTCGGTGGTCCCACCAGCTGCGCAGCCCGGGATCGTGCTGGCACCGCCCACCTCGCCGAGCCGCTGCAAGGAATAGCAACTGGTGTCCCAGTACTTCCACAAGATGCGGACAAAGCGCGTCGGCTGTAGGTCGAAGTGGTGATCAACTAGACCCCTATATCCATGTGAGGCACCGGAAAAGTGCTTGGTCCACAGGCGGGTACCGTCGGGCGAAAGCGAGCCATCCGAGGTCATAAACTCGTAGAAGCGAAAGTCCCAGCGCCGGCGCGATACGTAGTGTCTAGTGGTAATGCCACCACCAAAGCCGGAGCGCACGACTACGCCGCCGATAATTCGAGTTTGATCGACCCAATAGACCGCACCCAAGTCGAGAACGATATGGGCGAGGATGTCGACTGGAGCCCTAGATGCCCTGCCAGCACGCCAGCGTTCATACAAGTCGCCGTCAAAGAGCGCTTTCGCCTTACCTAAAGGCTGCTGGTCATTCTTGGCGAGATTGATATTGACATCAATGGTCCCGCCGCGCTCCAACAGCCCGAGGGCGATGTTGTCGCCGATGGTCTCTACCTCGACTTCGGCAAGACGCGCATCGGGCACTATGAGCAGCGGCTCGAAGCGGATGAATTGGATCGGCTCTTCGTCGATTTGCTCTATTTGGTACGTCACCCGATGGCGGCTGTTTTCCTTGATGCGCCCTTTGACGCGATAGACCAAGGAACCTTCAATAGGTGCGGCGATAAAGTCGGTTTCCGGCTCGCCGGTCGAGAGCAGGAGGTCGAAAAGTTCAAAGGGCGGAGCCTCCGCGTCGAATACCAAAGTGACGCTTTTAGCCGAGACTGCGCGACCCAAGTCAATCTCGATGAACCACTCGTCCGGGTCGGTTTCCGGATCGGGTGCCCAGCCGGTTGCTGGGTTGCCGTCAATGGCCAAACGAGCGGTGTTGAGGTTGGAACCCGCGTCGCGGATGCCGCCGCCGAATTCGTCCGAATCGCGCACGGCGTCGGTCCCCTTTTCAATCCGGGTTGGCCGAATCAAGCCCGACGGCGTCAATTCCACCGCGCCCAAAGGCAGATCCTCCCATTGCCGCCAGTCGCGCGCTGAGTCGTAGCGTATCTGATCGGCTGCTAGCGAATAGCCACTGCCCAAGACCAAGACGGCGGCGAGGGCCATGCGAAAATCCATAAATGCCTTCCTTAGCGCATGTATCGCAGAGAGGGAATGTCCCAATCACTTACTTAAATTTCTATGTTAAAAATACCTGCGGCGCAGAGCAAGGCAAATAGGCTGCCCGCAGGCTGGAGCGGAATTTCTGCTCTATTTGTATCTTACTTTCTGATAGCCCGAATCAACTCCTTGCTGGAGAATGTGCCAATATGATTGGTCGAATTGCCCTCTGCGTGCTGATCGCCCTGCCGGTCTGCGCCCAGCACGAGAAAGTCGAGCGGACCGTCTCGCTACCCACGGATTGGGCCACCACCATGGTCCTAGTGCCGGCCGGGTTTTTCCCCCGGGGTATGGAAGGCGAAGCCTTTGACGAGCAGCCCGTGCGCGAGATTTACCTCGACGCGTACCTGATCGACAAATACGAGGTCACGGTGGCGCAATGGGGAGAATACCAGCGCGACACGGGCGCACTGCTCCCAGAGTGGACACTGCAGAATACGGCTGCGCGGCAAAACCATCCCATTACGCTGGTGACTTGGTACGACGCCGAGGGCTTCTGTCAGTGGGCTGGCAAGCGATTGCCCACAGAAGCCGAATGGGAGCGCGCCGCGCGCTGCGACGACGGCCGCAAGTATCCCTGGGGCGACGGCCTCGATGCCTTTCGCGCCAATTACTTCCAGAGCAACGATCCGTTTGAGCGCGGCTTCGGGGCCATCCTCAGCACTAACCCAGTCGGTTTTTTCGACGGTTCCAATCGGAATGGCTACCAAACGCGCGACGGATCTAGTCCCTTTGGAGCCCACGACATGGTGGGCAATGTCTTCGAGTGGACCAACGACTGGTACCATCCGAGTTACTACACCGTTGGCCCAGACATCAATCCCCAGGGGCCGGATGAAGGCGTGGTCAAGGCCGTGCGCGGC
Source organism: Gemmatimonadota bacterium (assembly GCA_009840005.1). The sequence continues at coordinate 496 of VXOR01000063.1, read as the reverse complement.
GGCTCGTACGCGGTTGACGCCAGCCATGTGCGGCCCTCGTACCGAGCGCGGGATGCACCTGATTTCAAAGGCCCGGACGTGGGGTTTCGCTGCGCCGCCAGCGCTGCTCTAGGCACGGGTACGGTGCTGCACCGCAAGACGTGGGGCGCGATAAAGAGTACTCCGCTATTCTGGCCCAAAGGGGGGGACTATGAATAAACTGAGATATCTAGTCAGTGCTGCCGCGCTAACCTTGCTCGCCAGTGCCGTCAGCGCACCGGGACAGGAAGACGACCTGCGGCAGCGCTTCGGCCTTCAGCCAGTGCCGCCAGTGCCCTATCCCGAGAACAACACCTACAATCCCGCCCGCGTCGAGCTAGGCCGCTTGCTGTTCTTTGACCCCATCCTCAGCGGCGAGAAGGACACGGCCTGTGGCACCTGCCACCTGCCGACTTTTGGCCTAGCCGACGGGCTACCACTCGCGGTGGGTGTCGGGGGCCAAGGCTTGGGGCCGGGG